>CAIQHG010000001.1 GCA_903871545.1 uncultured Burkholderiales bacterium
AGCTGGGCCGCAGTTCGATCTCGCTCTTTTGCAGCGGCCGAAAATTGGTCTTTTAACGACTCATCAACCCTAAATGTAAAAGTAGCATCACTCATAATCACCCCTTGTTATTACGGATATGTATTAAGTTACTACACTGTAACACAATTTATAAATAATGCCCCAAAATACCAACGTCACCCTAGAGCCAGCAACCTAGACAAAGCTCGACTTTGTGGGGCTTCGCGTCTGAGTGATGGGGGTGTCCGTTACCAAAATCGAGTCCCTTTACTACTCCGAGGACTCCCCCCAAGTCGTGTTCTGAAAAAAGCTTGACAAAACCCTCTAGATGTACACAATAATGTACATATTTATAGGAAACCGCGATGCAAGAAGCAACATTTACCGAATTACGTAGTCATGCGAAGGCTTATTTTGATGCGGTCGAAGCTGGGGACACGGTTCGTGTTTTCAGAAATGGAAAAGCAATCGCCCAAATTGTGCCCATTGAGTCACCAAATCCATCCTGGAAAAGCAATACACAGCCCTTGGCACTAAAAGGTCTGTCCCTGAGCCAAGCCATTTTGAAAGATAGAGAAAGCTCAGTTTGAAAATCTTTCTAGATACATCCGCCTTCGTTAAGCTCTATGTTCAGGAAGCCAAAACAGAGGAAGTATTGGGACTATTAGCCCATGCAGACACCCTTGTACTTAGTGTGATTTGCCTCCCAGAGATCATATCGTCCCTTTCTCGACTGTGTCGTGAAGGAAATTTAGAGAACAAAGATTACCTAACAATTAAATCAAAAATCTTGGCTCACATGGAAGATATTTTGATAGTCCAAATAACGCCAGAGGTGGTACTTAGCTCCATTGAGTTGTTAGAGGGATATCAACTCCGAGCCATGGACGCCATCCATATCGCTTGCGCTAAAACCCTAGGCGTAGACCTCTTTGTTTCAGCAGATCACCGTCAACTACGTGCTGCCGATCAATGCGAATTAAAAACAGCGGACGTCTCCTAACAGGATGCCCCAAAACACCACCGTCACCTTAGAGCCAGCAACCTACACAAAGCTCGACTTTGTGGGGCTTCGCGCCTGGGTGATGGGGGTGTCCGTTACTAAAATTGAGTCCCTTTACTACTCCGAGGACTCCCCCCAAGTCGTCTACGGCCTTGAAAAGCACTTTAAGAAGATGCTGGACGACCTGGTTACTAGGGCAATGGTCGCCAATCCCCATATTGCGGACTCTCTCAGGAAGGCGCATTCTGGTGGACGCCTCACAGAAGGCGCTCTCAAGGTCATTTACGAGATTTCTCAGCAAAAAACCACCAAAGACCCGCTGGCAAGCGATCCCGTGTCCCAGTGGTTTAGACCCACAATCACCAAGATATTGATGTCTGAGGGCTGTTCAACGCTTCTCAGCCTGGTCAAATTGATTGAACACAGGGGTCCCAGCTGGCACCGCACCCTCCCCCGCCTTGGCAAACTCAAAGCCCGCGCTGTCGAGAATTGGCTCAATAGCCGTGAATCCACCCAAATTGACCCCCAAACACAACTCGTGGTCTTGGATCAGTCCCCAAAATCAGAACTTTTCAGCCGCCCCCTCCCACTAGAGCTTATAAGCGGTGTGCCCTCCAATCTAAACGGTGCCTCAGGTCGCAACCGGGCCAAAGACTTCTGCTTTATTCAGGCCAATGACGATCTTCAGGCCATTCACGACTACTTGCTGCGCTTTAGAGATCAGCCCTTGACTTTTAAGACCTACCGCAAAGAGCTCGAGCGTCTCCTGCTGTGGTGTGTTTTGGTGCGTAAAACCGCCCTCTCGAGCATGCTCGTCCACGATTGTGAGGCTTACAAAGACTTCCTTAAGACCCCCCTACCCTCGTTTGTGGGCCCAAGAGAGAAACGCTTCAGCCCGAAATGGAAACCCTTTGCAGAACCTTTATCCGAAAAAAGTCAAAAGTTCGCCGTTCAAATCATCCGCACCGCTTTCGAGTGGTTGGTCAAGATGCGGTATTTGGGGGGTAACCCATGGGTCGGCGTCAAGGATCCCAAAACCGATATACAGATTTTGCCCATGCAAATCGACAAAGCCCTTTCCTCCTCTCTTTGGGAGAAAACGGTTTTGATCCTTCACGAGAAGGCCCAACTAAGCCCACAGTGGCGCGTTGCAAGAGCAGCCATCATGCTGATGGGCGAGACAGGTCTCAGGCGCAGTGAGGCCGCAGGAGCCCTTCGAGGGAACATGCGCGCAAGCCAGCACGCAGATCTCTACATCCTAAGAGTGCTTGGTAAACGCTCTAAGTGGCGAGATGTCCCGGTCTCTAAATCCACATATCTAGCGCTCTTTGCTCACTGGGAGGATTTAGAAAACCTTGAAGCAGGCGACTCCCCTCCCCTCTTACATCCCAGGAAAAGACTTAAAACCAAAACTGCGCAGGATAAAACAACCCCCGGCTACAACCCCGGAGCCCTTGGAACGTTAGTTGTGAACTCCCTGAAACAACTGGCGCAGGATGAGCGCTTTACCCCCGTGGAGGTCATTAAACTGAAAGAGGCCTCAGCTCACGACCTAAGACACACATTTGGCACCTCCATGGTGGCTAACGGATTACCTACTGACGTTTTACAAAAAATTCTCGGCCACGTGAGCTTATCCACGACGTCCATTTACGTTCAGACAGAAGAGAAAAGAATGGCTATCGAGTCAGAAAAGGCATTTGCCTTAAAAGATAGCAATGTGTCGTAGCCCACATACCCGCACAGTCTTAGGACTATTGAACCCTGTTATGAACAAAGTTATCCCCCGCCATTGTGGGTAAATATATCCTCTCATACCGCTCCTAAAGACCTATACAAAACTACCCATGACTTAACAAACATCAGCACCGGACGTCTTGGACATCCACGCCAGCCGAACAGTGCTGCTGAGGATTCGCGTCATGGGAGTGCTACAGCGCAGTATTTCTTTATTTCACCCTCAAATACCCCAACTTTCACGCGTGAAAGTTGGGGCAAGTTCCCGCCTAGCCCATCTTTAGTGTTTGAGACCAATCCTTTAGTTGGTACACTACCCGCCCAACATGTCATTAACTTTGAAAGGGTCTCCGAATTTTTGGTGTTGGCGATAACACCTAAGTCCGGTTACCCCTTTTTAAAACCACTAAATTACTCAACTTACACAACGCGCAGTTACATATATAAGTAAGCGCTAGCTATTATTGGATTTGCGTGTTATCGGGTTAGGGGCTTTGACCTCGAAGGGCAAGCGCCAATCATCGGCTAAGCGCATCAGCTGCGCGCTCCTTGGTGTTACGATCCTTGCGGGCGCGAACGTATGTGTCGGCTGTAATGCTCGTGACGTATCGCCAAAAGTGATTCCAAAGTTCAAAAGTAGTCACAACAAGACAACAACTCAAGGCCTTTACCTTGCGATTGAGAGTTTATTCGGTTTGTGCTTATAGCCACGTATCCAACTTTCACGCGTGAAAGTTGGGCCTATCAAACAAAAATCGCCCAAGCGAGCATACAAGGCAGTGCTTCATGCCTAAGATCCTGGTCTTCCTATCCTCCCCTTGCAACGTTACCGCCCCATAACTAGTGGCGTCCTGCGTAAGCTGCAACCACTCAATACGGCGAACTAATCAGCTCACATCTGAATTCGACGCATTCCACGCACTAGCCACATTAGCCGCATTATTCGCATTCAGCCAGCGCAGACTCCGCCCACTGCAAGGTGGAGAAAAAGCTTGCTCGCAAAAAGTACGCTCGCACTTCTCTTCTTATCAAATGGTATGTTTTTTGGAAAATGCCTCAAAACAATCGCCTGATTCGCTTGAGGGAGAGATCAATAAATATTCAAGATGCAATTTACATTATTAAATAATTTAATAAGTGTATGAAATTTTGCCTCATCTAAGTGAGATGGCATTTCAGCAACAAGACTCTTATTCATGTCTGAATTATCTCTTAGCCTTGGCTGACACTTTCACGCGTGAAAGTCAAAATATAAAGATCACACATAATAGTAAATGCAAATATTTATTATCGATCAGAGGGGTTAGTTTCACACGCGAAAGTAAGCGCCACGCATGAACTGGCCATAAAGCGCGGGAGTGGGCCGTGTTTAGGCTTTTGCTAGACAATTTCAGGCAAAGCCAATTGCTTTCACGCGTGAAAGCAAGAAAGCCTCTCAGGGCAAACAAAAAAAGTTTTATTGCAATTGGCCTACTTTCACGCGTGAAAGATGGTCCTCTCGCCCAACTTACGCTCATGGATCAATGTCAAATTGAATGCGCCGTCTCTTTGGCGAGGGGGAACTGAAGAGTTAAGGGGTTAATTTGCAACAATCATAGTGCAAATGCGTTCTAAAAAGTATTTATTAGCTATATAATCTATATTGAGGAGTAGCATTTCTCGCGGCAAGATCTCTTGCTTTCACGCGTGAAAGTCACCAAGGACTTATTTATGACAGCAAAGATAATTACGGTGTTTAATCAAAAGGGGGGTTGTGGCAAAACAATGAGCACCATGCAACTCTCAGGCTTTTACGGAAGTAGGGGGCTTAAAGTCTTTGTAATAGATATGGACTTACAGGGCACTTCAAGTCTGTGGTCTCTACAAGCTGAGTCTGAAGCACCATTTCCAGCAACAGTTCTATCTATGGCGGCCTTATCCGATGGATTTGTAAATAAGCTGGCTCCGATCGTTGAAAAACACGATGTTGTTTTAATCGACTGCCCACCAGCAATTGAAAGTCGTGTCCCGTGGGCCTCATTACTCATCTCAGACCTTGGCTTAATTCCCGTTGTGCCCGTGATGGACAACATTTGGGCGTCTAAAAAGGCTGAAGAACTTATCCTTGAAGCAAAAGCTAAACACCGACCCGATCTTAAAGGGGCCTACGTCTTAAACATGGTCCGGCGGGGCAACATATTTGATACATGCTTAGAGCAACTCAGTAATAAAAAACTCATCCCTATCTTGAACACACACATGGGTATGCGCAACGTATTTCCAGAATCCCAGCTCTTCGGGACGTTCGCAGAAGGATTCGGCACTTCAGCAGGGGCCAAAGAAATAGAGAAACTAGGGCTCGAAGTGGCAGCCCTTGTCGGACTATTCGTTCCTAAAAAAACAAAGGGGGCTAAATAATGGCTATTTCAAAGAAAAATATGGGTGCCAAAGCTGAAAAAGCAGCACAACAAGCACCAAGCTTTGTGGACAGGCTCAGCATCGTAGAAAGCGCTATTCATCCTAACCAAGAAACCACTAAAACTCGAGTTCTTGAGCAAACACAACCAGCAAAAGAATTTATACCAACACCCATTAACGCGGTCCCCTACAAATCAATTGCAGGAATTGGTGAATTCGTCACCAGTGGCGGCGCTAAGGTATTAGAAGTATCCATAGAGCTCATTGATTTAAATCCTTTCAACGCACGCCAAATTTACAAGCCTGAAAGAGTGGCTGAGTTAGCCAAATCCATTGCAGCAAACGGACAGGAAATCCCTGGCATAGCGACACTTAAAAATGGTCGCTATGTCTTAGTTGCAGGTCATTACAGGTTGAGAGCCATTAAGCAACTTGGCCTACAAAAGATGTTGGTGCTCGTTCATGACAATCTGTCTGATAGAGACCTGTACGCAATGTCTTACAGAGAGAACGCAGAGCGGGAGAGTCAAACTACGTTAGATAACGCGATGTCTTGGCGTACGCTTTTACAGCAAAGCATCTACAAAAATGAGACCGAGATCGCTGAAGCCACAGGGATGAGTCTACCCAACATCAACAAAACAATGGCTGTGCTTAAACTGAGTAAAGAAACACTAGATGTTATTCAACAAGAGCCCAGTAATTTTGCATTAAGCTCACTCTATGAATTAGTTCAATACGAAGCTGTCGCAGGAGTAGCAAGCGGCGTGAAAATGGCTAAGCTGATTTTAGAAGGGGAGGTGGGTCGTGCTGAGATCAACGACGCACGCGCAAAACTTCAAACAGGCAAAGAGCGAAAAAGAAAAGAGACCTCTAGACAATACACGGTTCAAGCGTCCGGCAAAAAAATCGGCAAACTCAAAGAGTGGGACTCAGGTAAAGTCGCACTAGAACTGATCTTTGATGAGCCCGAGAAACGGATTCAATTTGTAAATATGCTTAAAGATCAGTTGAAGATTGCCCAGTAATCAAAAAATATTTACCCCATGGGGGTATGGGGAAGATTAACTGAGCGTCGTCCCCAATTAGGCCAAAAGCAGATGGCTGCTTGCTTTACTGCAGATATTGACTGTTAGCCTTAAGAATAAGCGGCTTAAAGCTAAATGGCTGCTCACTACTGGGCTCAACAGTTATCTCAACCGCTTGAACTTCGTCTTCGCCCATCACTTGAAGTCTAATCACATTTTCAAGAACAAACTTCTTATCAAGCGTCTGTAAGGGTTGATCTATTTTGAGCCGATGGCTATCGCCATTGATGAGAAGTACAGGCTTTTTGAATGCCTGCGCATGAGTTGTAAAGTTGCTCAATGTTTCTCGAAAACCGCTCGTTAGCTCTGTGGCTTGAGAAGGGGAGTAAAACATATCAGCCTGATAGGCAAAGATGATTCCAGCCAACCCTTGTTTCTTCGCCAAAGTAAATGCATAGTCAATCCAAGCCAAGTTAGCTGTATTTCTTTGTTGATATTCCTTCGTGGATTCTTCGGTCCGACCAAAGTTGTTGTTGGATCCTGGAATATGAAGGCTAACAAATAGAAAGCCATTTTTGATCCAGTAGGAATTTTCAACGTAAAGCGAAAATTCAGGCATGAGATCAGCTTGCCGATGCAAAGTTAGAGTTTTCTTGCCAAAACTATTTTCAGTACTAAAGAATTTATTCCTAAGTTTAGCCAGTCTCTCAATTGGATCATAGGAACCAGCTAATGGACGATGACAATCTGTCCATTCATTGTCCCCAATGCTATAGACCAATGGCATGTGAAATTGATTGAAGTAATCTTTTACGATTTCGTTGTATTCATCAGAGCACGGTGTGGAGCCTGATTTAGTATCCCCAACAAAGATAGTAAAACTTGATTTTGTTTGGTTAATTGCCTTAATCAGTCGCTCATACCTAACATAATCTGTTGGAACTGTGTAAGGCATATCTCCATAGGCAATAAAGGTAAATGGTTCAGCCCTAGCTAGGCTATAAAATAAAAAAAGAAACACCAAAAATCTTGACTTGCCCATGAAAATACCCTTATAAAAAAGCGCCCAAAAACACGATGTTCACCCGACAAAGCAGAAGAAATATTTTTTTAATTCACCATCTAAAAAACGTGGCGCAAATTTAAGCTTTTCATCCATCTTCGTACTTTCATTCCATGGCATAAGTTGGCCCTCCTGATGCCCAAAACTGTAAAGTATGTCTCGGTCATACAATTGGTCTATACCTGACACATGGCTTAAACTTTGTGCCAAGCACATACTTTAAACCTTTCAGAAAACTCATTTTAAATTCTTTTTAATTCAGCTCTAACCCCAGGATTTTTTAGCATCTCCGAAATCATTTGTTTGTGAGTTAATAAGTTACTATTAAGTTTTTTAAGACCCTTCTCAGAACTAATCCCTGATTTATTTAACCCCTCTAAAGTCTCTTACATTTCTTTAATAATCCTACTTTTATTTTTCATTGTTGCCATTTAGTGTTCTCAAACCTTCTAATTAATTTGAGTTAAAAGAATGCCTAAAGGGCATTTTCTATTGGTCGCACGTACTTGTTCCTTCTAACTAATATATGTACAATGTACATATGACTTTATTACGATTTGAATGGGAACCCAGAAAAGCTTCAGCCAATCTAAAGAAACACGGCATTTCTTTTGAAGAGGCGAAATCTGTGTTTTATGATGAAAGTGCTAAATTAATTTCTGATCCCGATCATTCGGAGGATGAAGACAGATTTATCTTGCTGGGAGTAAGCCATTCTCTTCGTGTGATTTTGGCTTGCCATTGTTATCGAAGCGAGGGTAATGTCGTTCGTATTATTTCGGCTCGTAAGGCAACCCCTAAAGAGTCAAAAGCTTATTAAAGGTGATGAAGATGCGTAAAGAATACGATTTCTCAAAAGCTCGTAAAAATCCATATGCTTCTATGCTAAAGAAGCCCATTACCATTAGATTGGATGAGGATTCAGTGAGCTACTTCAAATCTTTGTCAGAAGAAGTGGGCATTCCTTATCAAAGCCTCATCAATCTTTATTTGAGGGATTGTGCTGCTTCACATAAGAAGTTGAATGTTAGCTGGAAGTAGTCTAAATTAGGATAAGAACTCCTAAAGCGGTGGTTCGATTCCGCCCCAGACCACCAAAATCAAATAATGCACTGCTCAAGGGGGGCATTTTCTTTTATAAGCTTAAAGTCTACTTGACAAAGCGTACGTTTTTACGTACTATATTGAAAAGGAGCTAACTCATGGCCCCAGTAACCGCAAGCAAAGCTCGAGCATACCTCTCTCGTTTGATTGATCAGACAGCCGAGTCACACAAACCAGTAGTCATTTCTGGTAAGCGGGCAAATGCTGTTTTAGTTTCTGAAGAAGATTGGACCGCAATTCAGGAGACGCTTTATTTATTGGCAATCCCAGGAATGCGTGAGTCAATCAAAGACGCAATGGCTGAGCCTCTTGCTAAAAGTAAAAGGGCATTGAAGTGGTGACGTGGAATTTAGCTTATTCCAAATATGCCATTAAAGATGCAAAGAAACTATCTGGCGCAGGCCTTAAAGATAAAGCCCAGGCTTTATTGGATATTTTAGAAGTAGCCCCCCTCCAAAATCCGCCGCCCTTTGAGAAGTTAGTTGGTGATCTAAAAGGGGCTTACTCACTCAGAATTAATATTCAACATCGGTTAGTTTATGAAATCTTGCGCAAAGAAAAGACGGTTCGAATCTTAAGAATGTGGACTCACTACGAATAAAGTTGGCATTTGCGTAGACGCAGATGTAGAGGGCCTCAGCCCTGATCAATTCCACCCGGGGGCTACCAAGAGACACCAAATGCGTATTTCAGGGCACCCTGAACGGCATTTCAAACTGATAATGAAAATTTGGGCAACTCAATGCATTTATTTAAAAAAATTGGGCTCTTCTGGATCGTCCTCCTAACTCTTAGTGAAGTATCCGGTCAAACTCACTCGACTGCGCCAATAACCACAGAAACAGCCGTCTTTGCAGGAGGATGTTTTTGGGGGGTAGATGCCGTTTTTAAACACGTCAAAGGCGTCACTGCTGTCGTATCCGGTTACGCTGGAGGGAAAAAGGCTAACCCCTCCTACGAGCAAGTAAGCACTGGCTCTTCGGGACACGCAGAAAGTGTGTCGGTCACCTATGACCCAAAGATAGTTTCCTATGACACTCTTCTAAAGGTGTTTTTCAAAGTTGCACACGACCCAACCCAGCTTAATAGGCAAGGACCCGACTCGGGGACCCAATACCGATCTGCAATTTTTTACAAATCTTCAGAACAAAAAAAGAATGCCCAATTGGCCGTAGACTCTTTCAATAAATCAAAAGCCTTCTCCAACCCCATCGTAACTGAGGTAACTGCTCTTATAGAGTTTTATCCGGCAGAACCCTACCACCAAAACTATCTGAGCACCCATACGACACAACCCTATATTGTTTTCAATGATCTACCCAAGCTAGAGGCATTGAAAAAGGAATTTCCAGAGCTCTACTACTAGAAAAATATGAACTCATTTCATTACCACGTCGCGGATAGTCTAATTGCGGATCTAAAAACCAGACTATCAATCACCCGTTGGCCCGACCAACAACCCAACGCCCCGTGGCGCTACGGCACAGATGTGAGCTATTTGCGCGGACTCACAGATTACTGGTTAAACGGCTTTGACTGGCGAGCCCAAGAGGCCAAACTCAATGCCTACCCCCAATTGATGGTACCCATCTCAGGCATCCCCATGCACACCCTTCACGTGCCCGGCAAAGGGCCTAATCCTATGCCCTTGTTGCTGTTGCACGGTTGGCCCGGCTCTGTGTTTGAGTTTGTCGACATCATTGCACGCTTGACCGATCCCGCTGCTTTTGGTGGTGACCCAGCAGACGCCTTTACTGTTGTCGCGCCGTCATTGCCCGGCTACGGGCTGTCGTTTCAACCAGGACAAGAAAGATTCGGCGTGCGACAAATCACCGACGCAGTGCTCGAATTGATGAGCGCCCTGGGCTACTCCCGTTTCGCTGTTCAAGGGGGAGACTGGGGATCAACGGTTGCGACATGCCTAGGGTTACATTACCCAAACCATCTCAGCGGCATTCATCTCAACTTCTTGGCCGCTATTCGACGAGACCCCGCCCTCTACACCGACCCTAGTCCTCAGGTACAAGACTTCGTTGCTCAGCTTAAACACTTCACTGCTGAAGAAACGGGATACCAACTCATCCAAGGAACCAAGCCCCAGACCCTTGCCTTTGCGTTGACTGACTCTCCAGTTGGACTTGCAGCCTGGTTGGTCGAGAAATTCCGCTCCTGGACCGATTGCTCCGGTCACCCAGAGGCCGCCCTTAGCTGCGACCAAATGCTTGCAGACATCAGCTTTTATTGGTTCACCGGATGTATTGGCTCCTCATTTTGGCCCTACTACGATCGTCTTCACAGCCCATGGTTCGTACCAACGGGGAGAACAGTTGAAGTGCCCACGGGCTATGCACAGTTTCCTTTGGAGATACTTCGCCCCCCTCGTGTGATTGCAGAGCAAGTGTTCAGCAACATCCAGCGTTGGAGCGTCATGCCCAAAGGCGGGCATTTTGCGGCAATGGAGCAACCTGCAGCTCTTGCATTTGAGATGACGGAGTTCTTTCGCACAGTGCGCTAAAAATAGTTATGCCCAATGAAGTAAAACCCGTCAGCTATTGGTCCGCTGCCTCTCTCGCCCTCGGTATCGCAATCGCAACTGGCTTTGGTCGCTTTGCCTACGCCTTAATTCTTCCGCAAATGAGGCTAGATCTGGGATGGAACTACGCGCTTGCAGGTCTACCCAACACATGGAATGCGGTCGGTAATTTTGCAGGCGCTCTCATTGCGCTCTTTGCGCTCAGAAAAACAGAGCCCAGGTGGGTCTTCATCACAGGCCTGCTTTTGACGTCCTCCTCTCTTTTGCTCACCGGCGTGTCTCCCAACATAGAGATCATTGGTTTAATGCGGTTTTTAGCCGGCTTGGGCGGCTCAGCCGCCTTTGCCTCAGGCGGCGCGTTGGTCGCCAAACTCTTTGAGTCCCACCCCAAGCGATCTGGCACTGCAATTGCCATTTACTTTGGAGGAGGGGGGTTTGGTATCGCTTTGTCCTCTCTTACAGTTCCTCTACTTGACTCCTACCTCGGCGCATCAGGTTGGCCCTACAGTTGGTTTGTCTTAGGCGCACTCGCGCTTGCCAGCTCACTTGCCCCCATAGCGGTTGCACTGCGCATTCGAATAAAAAACCACACTGGTGTACTGGAAACTTTCTCTCTCAACTCGTCTTGGCCAACTCTCGCCTCCTACTCCCTCTACGGAGGAGGCTACATCGTTTACCTCACCTTTGCCTTTGCCTGGATGCGGGAAAATCATGTCTCCGTCTTAGGGTCCTCCTTTGTCTGGGTAGTGCTGGGCGTTGCCAGCATGTTGTCCCCAAGAATATGGCGCTACCCCATGACCCACTGGTATCCCTCCAACGTACTCGCCCTATCTGCTTTAGTCACCAGTGTTGCAGGCGTATTACCCCTCACAAGCCCCAGTTATGCAGTCGTTGCTTTGTCCGCATTGCTCTTTGGTGGCTCTTTTTACATGGCCCCCGCCTCCGTGACCGCCTTTACGCGAAAACATTTCGCGCCCACCACCTGGGCCCCCATCATCACCATCATGACCGTCCTTTTTTCATCCTTCCAAGCAGTCTCCCCCCTACTCGCGGGAATCGTGGCCGATATGTACGGGCTTGAACTCGGGTTTATCTTGGGCTCCGCAGTGTTGCTCTTGAGTGGCCTTATCGCTTTGAACCAAAGAAAATTAGACGACTATGCGGCCCCGCACCCAATAAAGGGCTAAATCCTCCCACCACCCCCCCCTTTTAAGCCTTTAAATATTGAGGCTGCGCGGCCAAGAAGGGATGAATTATTTTCTCTAAATGAGCCAAAGAACCACCTGGTTTTCTGAAACTCTACAAACGGCGGCACTCCCGCCCTTAATAGCCTTGGTCTTTGCGCGCTCCCCGTTTAAGCGCCGTATCCCCCAAAGAAAGCAGGAGAGCATACATGTGCATGCCCCCCTGTACTTTTTGTATTGCTAAGCTTTTTGTATTTCTAAGATTTTGGCAATGCCTTGCCTACAGTCTCTGGTAAGAAAGGAGCGGCTGCTAGCCCAAGAAAATATATCATAGAGACAATAACCGCAGAATTTCCAAAACCACCAAATTCGACGATCAAATTTCCCGCAATCAGCGGACCTAAAAAGGCCACAAACCTTGGCGCATTAAATCCAAAAGCAACCGCGGTTGCTCGCATCCGCGTTGGATACAGCTCTGGCAACCATGTAGGCATCCAGGTATATTGACCAAGGCTGAAAAAGGCGTTGAAAGCTGCAGCGACTAACAATAACTGCAAATCATGCGTCCATAGAAATAAAACGGGGGTAAGAAGCAATGACATAGCAAAAAATAAAATCGCAATGGGTTTGCGCCCAAATCGATCCGCAAGGAAGCCAAAACTGATATAGCCTAAAACTGCCCCAAAGTTATAAGCCATGCCCGCATAGCTAGCCCACTTTTGCGCAACTAGTCCGGACTTTGCCGCCTCTTGTGCGATATAGGGAGGCACCCAGGTCGAAATACCCCACCATCCCAATGTGGTAGTTAAAGACATTAAAAGAGCGATCAGCGTGTATTTTCGAGACTCTTTGTTTGAAAATAAATCCACCAAAGTAAAACGAGTCAACTCTTTATCTTCAGTAGAAATAGTTCCCGCTTTTTTACGATTCACTGCAGCCAATCGTTTCTCATTGACCTCCTCCCACAGCGCTGATTCGGGTATGTTAGAGCGAATCCACAAAGTCGCAAGCGCTGGAACAATACCAATCACATACATAATTCGCCAAGAATCTGCCCCTAGCGGACTTATATATAACCAAGTCAAGGAGGCAATAAAAAAACCAATCCCAAGTCCACATTGCATAAGGCCTGCGCCTTTTCCCCTGTGTTTATCAGGCCACAGTTCTGCAATCATTGCTGTCCCAGTTGCCCACTCTGATCCGATAGCGACGCCCACAACAAAGCGCAAAATAGCAAACGTCGTCCAGTCTTGTGCAGTAGCACTCAGACCCGTAAGAATGGAGTAAGACAATATCGAATAAATCATCATTTTTTTACGACCGATATAGTCCGCAAGCACTCCTCCAATCAGCCCCCCTATACCCCAACCCAGTAATGTGATGGCGATGATGGAGCCCGCATAAAAGGGTATTTTTGGATATAAAGACGGATCTAATAACTGCTTAAGCACCACGCCAATTGTGAGAATGAGTGCATACGTTTCGTATCCATCAAACATCCAGCCAAGGTTGGAGGCAAACAATGAGTTCCATTGTTTTTTATCAAGTGCTTTGTACCAGGGGGCTTCGGCTGTTGTCATTTTTTTATCTCCTTAAAATATCGGCTAAAAAATTACTGGGGTTGGTGTAGAGTTAATATCGATGAATAATCTTAGGTGCGCATCTTTTGTGCAGCCAATTGCACTGCTTTAATGATTTCCGGATAAGCCCCGCACCGGCAAAGGTTTCCAGATAAGTAGTGTTTGATCTGATCTTCTGTTGGGTTAGGGTGCTGCTCAAGGAGTGTCTTGGTCATTAAAATAAACCCTGGCGTGCAAAATCCACATTGAAATGCGTTGGCTTGTATGAAAGCCTCTTGAATGGGGTGTAGCTCAGTGCCGCTGCTCAACCCCTCTATTGTCTGAACCGACTTGTTTTGAACGTTAAGCGCCAACTCTAAGCAGGCGCTAACCGCTTGTCCATCTATTAAAACCGTACAGGTACCGCAAAGACCTTGTCCACAACTCTCCCTCGCCCCGCAAAGATCGAGTGAGTTCAACAACTCAACTACGTTTTGATGCGCTTGTACCTGCGCACTTTGAGTGCGCCCGTTTAATGTAAAACTTATTTCATGCATAGTGTGTGACATATTTTTCAAGCTCCTGCCCGTTTGTTAAGCTTCTCACGCAGAGCCATAAATACTGACTCCGGCGTCATGGGGAGCTCAAACATTCTGACCCCTATTGCATCATCAATGGCGTTGGCAATTGCTGGGGAGACGCCAAAGGTGGCACTCTCGCCTACACCCTTCGCCCCAAAAGGTCCATTGGATTGATAAGCCTCTGCGATTTCGTTTTCAAATGCAATTGGAAGATCGCTGAACCCAGGTATCTTATAGTCCGAAAATGAGGCGTTAGTTACTTGACCGTTATCTAGCTTCATGATTTCTGTGAGACTAAAGCCCAACTGCATAATAGCCGCACCTGAGAGTTGGGTTTCAACAATTGCAGGATTCAGCGGATTACCGCAATCAACTATATTGATCATCCTTAAGATGGTAATGTGACCAGTCTGAGTATCTACCTCTAACTCAACACCAGTTGCTCCCACCATCCAAAAGGGTGTTGCATTAGTGGTAGAGCCGTCTTTTTTATCAGGCGGTGTGTAGCTTGGAACATAGGCTCCAAAACCGACCAGTGAACCCGCTTGCATACCGTATTTTTTGATGAAGATATCTGAAAACGCACCCGAGAAGTCATCCCCCAAGCCCGCCTCCTTAGCCAATAGTTTTAGTTTGTTTTTTGCGTCCTCGGCAGCCAATTTAACTGCGTTACCCATGTGAAAAACTGAACGCGACCCTAGGGTTGCCATATCGTAAGGCGTGGAGTCGGTGTCTGGATTAATCACCCGAATGTTCTCAGACTTTAATTGCAGCACTTCAGCCACTATTTGTGCCATCGCTGTGTCCGAGCCCTGTCCCATGTCAACAGAGCTCATCGACAAGATACAGCTCCCGTCCGCGTTGATAGTCACCAGTGCGGTTGAAGTCGTGGGAGCAACGGAGGCTTTAAATCCGATTGCAATACCGCGCCCAGACTTGACAGTGCCCCCGCCTTGAGGTCTGGGGGTAGACCAGTTCATGCGAGTCGCTAAACGCTCTAAAACCAGCTCTAATCCGGCATCCTTCATAATAGTACCCGTCGCCTGGGGTCGTCCATTTTTTAAAAGATTGATGCGTCGAATCTCAAGTGGATCTATGGACAACTCCCGAGCAATGATGTCTATTTGACTCTCGTACGCCCAAACCAATTGAGGTATTCCAAACCCCCTTAACGCTCCTGAGGGCGGGCGGTTGGTGTAAAGCGCGTAAGACTCAATCTCAACATTGTCGATCTCATAAGGACCCGATGCAGTAAAACCAGATTTTTGAGTTACCCGAGGTCCAATATCTGCATAGGCCCCGCCGTTCCACCAAACGTCACACCTCCTACCTATAATTTTTCCGTTTTTATTTACCGCACTTTTTATCTTAAAAGTGGTCGGGTGTTTCGTAATCGTATAAAACTGCTCCTCCATCGTTTGCGAGTACTTGATGGGTTTGCCCGTCATCATGGACAACGCCGTCACCAACGCCTCCAACTTAATGTAGAGCTTCGCACCAAAGCCACCCCCAAGGTGCGCAACCACAACTCTAACTTGGTTCTCTCTCCAGCCGAGCAACCGAGCAATCTCCAAACGAACAAACGAGGGGCTTTGAGATGCTGTGTAAATCGTAACCCGTTGTTCGCTTAAATTTACATCCGCAAGAGACACCATAGGCTCCAGCGGGGTGTGCATCACCTGTTGTGTTTTGAAAGTGTGCTCAAACACGAAATCTGCATCTTTAAAAGACTGCTCTACATCACCAAGTTTTAAATGGTAATCCAAAGCAATGTTCGTATTTTTCTTTCCTTGCAAATGCTTCAGATCAGGAAAAGTCCCCGAGGGTCGCAATTCGTCGTGAACGATTGCCTTAGAAGTCATCGCCTCAACCTCGTCATAAACTGCAGGCAATTCCTCATACTCAGCCTCGATAAACTGCGTCGCATACTCAGCAATGTGAGGGTCTGAGGACAAAACAACCGCAACAGGCTCACCCACATACCTAACTTTGTCAATCGCTAAGATGGGTTGATCTAAGAACGCTGGCCCGTAGTAAGGCTCAGGAATAAATTTAATGATGTCAGCAGAGGTAAATGCATCGTAAACCCCCTCTATTTTCTTGGCCTGGGATACATCTACTTTGATAATCCTGGCGTGAGCAACGGTTGAACGAAAGACCTTCACATACAACATCCCCGCCAACTTAGTGTGGTGTGTGTACTTTGCCCTGCCGGTGACTTTTGCTTTAGCCTCCAGACGTTTAACGTCTCGACCGATTTCACCCTCTTGCATTGGAATTCGAGCATTCATTAAATGCCTCCCTCGTTGTTGAGCGCTTGTTCAAGTGCCCGTTTTAAATAAACCTTTACAAGCTCTTTTTTATACTCAGCACTTCCTAAAGCGTCCCCAACCGGTTCAACTAAAGAATGCGCTAACTCACACGCAAGCTCAAAATTTTCTACCCTTGCAGGCTTCCCCTCCAATAAATCTTGAACTTCCCCCATCCTAATTGGCACTTCACCAATTGAGCCCAACACAATTTGCACGTCTTGCAGACATTGATCAACCACTTGAAATTTAACAGCAACTCCAAGCGCCGGCCAATCCTCTGCGGAACGGGTCGTACATTTCAAATAAACACACCGACTCCCATTTAAATTAGGAATGCAGATTTCTTCGATAATTTCATCCCCCCGAAGCGCCGTCTCGTAGTAACCTTTATACAAATCAATCACATCTATAGTGCGGCTTCCTTTTTTACTAACCGCGGTTACGCTTGCTCCTAATGCGGACAACAAGGGCGGCAAATCCATGTGGGGGTCGCCGTGGGCTAAGGCACCACCGATACGGGCTATGTTGCGTACCCTCACATTGGCAAGTCTTTTCATCGTAAGGCTAATTACGGGTGCATGAGTCTTTACTAATTCAGAGTGCTCCAAAGCGCTCAAAGTAGTCATTGAGCCAATCAAAAGCTCACCAGAGTGACCTACATTAATATGATCTAAGTTACTTATTCCACGAAGACTAACTAATTTTGAGGGTTGATAAACACCACTCTTCATCATCAACATCAGGGCCGTTCCCCCTGCCTGGGTGCGAATCTGTGAATCATCAACATCCAGACAATTAAGAGCCCCTTTAATATCGGTTGCTTCAATAAATTCGAATGATTTCATTTATTATTCCTCGTCAAGATTAAACGCTTGCTTTAAATGTTTTGTGAATTGAGACTCCATCTCTTTGATTTTGGAGCGAATGACAGGTTGACCAAGACTGCCTAATTTACCCGTTAAAGAAACATCTATTTCATAATCCACTAAAGTATGACCATCCTTTTCAGTCAAATTCGCACTCGACGTTGAAACCAGTCTACCCACCATTCCAATGGGAGTGCCCTCAGATCTGGCAACTATACGGGTGGGCTCAATGCTCTCAGTAATCTCAACAGAGATCTCGAATTTTAATTTGATATACGCCACCTTAGTCTCCAAGGTAGCGCTGTAAACGTTTGGTGCTTTTTCTACTAAATTGCTGACCCCTTCAATACAGGTAGCAAAAAAACGCGCATCCGAGAGCTTGCTAAAAACCTTTGCAGCAGGCAATCTTAGGTCTATTTGTCCCTCAACTTTCACGGCGAACTCTTAGCCAGTAAATTGACCAAAGCATCACACACAATTTGCGGACATTCAATAGGAGTTAAATGCCGAGCCTTATCAATGACTTGCATTGTGGAGTGAGCAATGTGTGAATGAAGAAGCTCGGACATCTCAATTGGGGTCGCGTAATCCTCGGAGCCCACAAGGATGCTTGTTGGCACCCCCAGACCAGCCAATGAATGACGCAGATCAAAATCTCCCATCATTTGACATGTATTTGCAAAAGCATTTACATCGGTCTTTTTAAATATTGAGACTGCACGATCAACAACGGATGGATTATTTTCTCTAAATGAGTCCGAGAACCATCTGGTTTTCTGAAAATCTACAAGCGCTTGCATCCCCCCCGTAAGAGCCTTGTCTGCGCGCTCTCTCCACTTAAGGGCCGCATCCTCACCGTACCATGCAGTTGAGTCAAGCATGCCTAGGGCTTGTGTTTTTTCTGGATATTTCGCTGCAAATGCCAATGAAATGCAACCCCCCATAGAAGCTCCTGCAATCGCACTGCTACTCCAGCCAATGTGAGTGAGCAAAGCAGCTATGTCGTCTGCAAATAATTCGGCCGTGTATTTGCCACCGCTAAGCGTAGAGTCCCCGTGGCCCCGAACATCAAGTGTCAAAATATCAGCATGTTGAATAAGTAAATCCACAACAGGTTGCCAAAACTCACGACTCATAGCAAGTGAGTGAACAAGCGTAATACGGGGTCTTTGCGTAGTAGAGGCTCCCCTATGCAAAGAGTAAGATATATGTTCTTCATTTTTTATGAAAACCTTACTCTCTATTTTGGTGATATCGGTTTGTGTAAATTTCATCTTTTCTTTCTTTATTCAGCCGAGACTGTATCTTTCATTAAGAACAGCACTCATAGGGAATTCACTGAGCACTAAGATTTTACGTGAAGAAATATATCAATTTATATTTAAGCACTCAAAAACGTTTCTAAAACCTCTTTGTTATTCATTAAGTTAGCCGGCGTATCGTGAAATTTGACCTCCCCCGCGGAGAGAACATATATCTGGTCAGCAACTTTGGTGGTCAGACTTGCGTTTTGTTCAACAAGGAAAACCGTAAGGTCTTGCTTCTTCAAAGATATCAACGCCTCTCCAATTTGCTCAATCACGATGGGCGCCAGCCCCAAAGAGGGCTCATCAAATATACAAAGTTTGGGGTCCGACATTAAACCCACCGCAACAGCAACCATCTGTTGTTGCCCACCCGACATCGTACCCACCAACTGATGGCGCCGCTCCTTTAGGATAGGAAATAAAGCAAAGTTTCTGTCCATCAGATCTTGAAATAAGGTAGTGTTTTGTAAGGAGTAAGCGCCCATCATCAAATTTTCTTCCACAGACATTCGGGGAAAAAGACCCCGCCCCTCTGGGACGATCGAGAGTCCTTTGACAATACGCAAATGGGGCTTGATGCTGGAGAGGTTTTCGTTCAAAAAAGATACCTGCCCTGACTCAAATGAATTGAGCCCCCCAATGGCCCTGACTATAGAGCTCTTGCCCGCGCCGTTAGGGCCAATGAGAGCGGTGATTTGCCCTTGGCCAATTTTGAGGGAGACACCGTTTACTGCAAGAAAATTGCCGTACCGAATCGTCAGATCTTTTATCTCAAGCATGTGCAGATCCCAAGTATTCTTTGATCACCCGCTGGTTGGAGAGTATTTGCGAGGGCGGGCCGTCCGCGATTTTCTCGCCCGCAATTAAAACAACCACTCTATCAGCCAACTCCTTGATCACCCGCATCGTGTGCTCAATCACAAAAACAGAGGCGTACGCTTTAAGCTCCTGAAGCAACTGGATCATCTCATTGACCTCGGACGTTGCCAATCCCCCCACAGGCTCATCCAACATGATGAGCTTGGGCTTTAAAACAAGTCGCATCATCAGCTCTAACTTTCTTTGCTCAAACAAAGTTATGTCTTTCGCCGCCTTACTGAGCACAGGGGTAAGCTTTAACCACTCTAAGTACTGAGTATATTGATGATCCGTAATACCCTCTTCTTTAAATAAAAGACGAGCGATATCTATATTTCTTTGGACCGTTAAGCCACCAAACACTCTCACCGCTTGGTACGTTCTACAAAGGCCCAGTCCAACAAGCTGGTGCGCGCTCTTGCCAAGCATCGATTGACCCGCAAACTCCATCTCCCCAGACAAGGGCGTGAAATGTCCGGTCAACACATTCACAAAGGTCGATTTGCCCGACCCGTTGGGGCCAATCATCCCCAAAGACTCATTTGCTTGCATCTCAAAGTTAATTTTATTAAGCGCGTATAGACCCCCAAAGCGCAGGGTTAGATCTCTAACACTTAAAAGGGGCGGTGCAGCGGGTTGATTCATTTCTTAGCATCTCTCCATGCAAGGTAAGTACCGTAAACTCCGCCGGGCATCAAAAGCGTGATCATTACGATCAAAACGCCTGAGAGAATATCCTTGTACGCCTCCAAACTCTGCAACAAAAACGGCAAAGGAGCCAATAATAAAGATCCAATAACGGGGCCCGCTATGGTGGCTTTGCCTCCAAAGGCCACGAACAACCAAATATTCAAAGACGAGAGCACGTCAAAAGAGCGCGGCGATATAAATCCTATATAAGTTGCGTAAAAGCATCCCCCAAGGGCTGCGTATAAAGAGACAATAAAGAAAGCAATAACTCGGTTGATCACCACATTGATTCCCAACGACTCAGCCAGCACATCATCCTCCCTGATAGCCACAAACCTTTGCCCTAACTTGGAGTGGTAAATAAAATATGAAAATCCAATACCAAAGACCGCTATCAGGGCGAGCATGCACTCAAAAGCAAAGCCCTTTATTGGCTCACCAAACCAAAGCGGTGGATTAATTTGGTTAATTCCAGTGTCTCCGTTGGTGAATTTTGGAAAAAATATAAATGCCAAAGTCAAAGTGCTTTGAATGATCAAAGAGCACAGGGTAAAGTAAAAGCCCTTCAACCTGAGAGAGGGCAGTCCAAGCAACACCCCAATGAGGGACGCAAAGACCGTTGCAATAGGCAGGGCAACCCAAAAATTAATATGCCACTCAGCCATAAAGTAAAGTAAAGCATACGCAGCAATACCCGATATAGCCGCAAACATCAACGGCATTAGGCCCACGAATCCGTAAAGGATGTTCATCCCCGTGGCCCAAAATATATTTAAATACGTAATGCCTAATATAAAACCCAAAAAACGGTTGTCCTTAAACAAAAAGGGCAATACCAATAACGCAAGAGTCAATAGCGCGTGCTGGGGTTTGATCTTCATTTCAGGAAAAGTCCGTTTGGCTTGACGAGTAAGATCAAAAGCATTGCGATGAGGTAGGAGAAGGTTGCTACAGTTGGACTCGTGAAATTACTCACTATAGCCTGTGTAAATCCAAATACCAACCCAATCACCAAAGCACCTATTACGGATCCTGGGCCGCCCACAATCATGATTGCAAACGCCGTAATTGACATGGTCCATGCAATCGATAAATCAAAACTGTAAGCGAGTGCATATAACAAACCACCTAAATAAATAATAGAGGATCCGAGTACGAAAGAGATTTTATAAATCGAGTGAACATCAACCCCGCGCAACAAAGCGGCCTCCCTGTTTTGAAACACCGCTCTAATCGCGCGGCCAAGCGGGTGGTAGCGCAGTAAGATAAACAGCAGAGCAATGCTCAGGTACGCAATCACCAGGACCAAAATTCTGTTGTTGGTCATTGGAAACGGACCAATCATCGTGACCCCCGAGACCAAAGGGGGCAAGGAGAATTGGTCACTCCATTTTGCAAATGTCATGGAGAAAATTCCAGACATGATTTGAGTCAACCCAAGTGTGATCACAAAATAAGAGATATTTCTATCAGGAACGTTGTAGAGACGTCGAAAAAGTAATTTCTCAAAAAGAAGGGACAAACCCACACTGGCGATGAGCACCAGTGAACACGCCGTAAAGCTATTGATTCCGTAAGAGGAGGTCAGTCCCCAAGCAACCAACGCGGATAAAAGAAAAAATTGACCGTTACTTGCGTTCGGTAACCAAATGCAACCATAAACGATGGTCACCCCTGCCGCTACGAGCGCAAATACCGCCCCCAAGAGTAGGCCAGTAGAGACGGTCGAGGCGAGTAAAAGCAGGAATGAGTCCACGGTAATATTTTTTCTTTAAATGCGCTTACTTAACCAAGTCATAAACGGGTATGACCTCAGGATTCCACTCAAAGTAGGAAAGCTGCTTGGATTTGTAGTTGCGTTTGCCGTCAACGGAGACAATTTGCATAAAGTACATGTACTCTTTTCTTGCTCCGTTGCTGTCAAAGTGAATGGGGGTACCGCTGGTGAGCTCTTTGATGTTCATTTTGGTGAACGCCTCCCTTAATTTCTCCCTGTCCACCACGCCTGCAGCTTCAATGGCGGATTTGAAAATATAAGGCGTGTTGTAGCAGTAATTTTCAACATAGGAGGGGGGGCGGTTATTTGCGGCGTCATATTTTGCAATAAAGTCTTTACCCTCTTTGGGTAAGTTATCAATGCCTTGATCAAAGAAGGTCCCGTAAATTGAGCCTACGCTTTTGGAACCCCAGTTAAAGACCTGCGTCGTAATTCCAAAGGGGTGAATGATCTGTTCGGGCTTCACGCCTAAGTCCAATAATTGGTTGTTGATTACGGCGTCAAATGCGCCCGCACCACTGATGATGACGTAGTCTGCGTTTGCGGCCTTGACCTGGGCGGACTGCACGGTTGCGTCGCTAGAGCCTTGGGGGAAAACAATGTCTGTGACCACTTTGAGTTTGGACTTTTCAGCCTGGTATTTAAAGCCAGCAAAAATAGCTCTCATCAGTGCAGCGTCCGAGTACATCAGTGCAACCGTTGCGCCTGGCTTTCTTTGCTCTATGAATTTGGCCATTGAGTAGCCCCATCCCACCGCGTCAGGCTCTATGCGAAAGGTGTACTTCGTGCCCGGCTTGGTGAGCTGAGGAAAGGCGGCGACGGGGACCAAGAACGGTACTTTATTTTGTTCCGCGTAGCCGTACATAGCGAGTGAAACATCAGAGTTGGTGGTACCACTAATTGCGACTACTTTATCGTTGACATCAAAATTTCTAACAGACGCAAGGGCCTGCGTTGGATTAGTTTGATTGTCTTGAACAATAAATTCAAGGGGTCGTTTGAGCACACCCCCACTGTTGTTGATCTCGTCAACGGCGAACTTTAAACCCGCCGCACAACTGGAGCCAAAAAAGGTCCACGCACCGGTAAGCTCAGTGGAGAATCCAATTTTAATGGGCTCCCCCGACGGGGTCTGCGCGTGAGCCCCTAACCCCGTTAAACCAAACGCTGCTATCAATAGTGATTGCAGCAAAGTACTCTTAAAAAGCTGTCTCATATGTATCTCCTTTGTATATAGTCTGAACACCACCCTCTTTGTCCCACGTCCTTTAGGACGGGGAGTAGACTTAACTCCAACCCACCCTTTTTTTTGCGTCTCACTTACTCCACACCTCTAATTGGCCAAATCTTTGCAAGTGCCTGAGTTTTCTCCATCAACAGCGGCGCCATGGCTACCAATTCTTTTTTACTGGTCCTGTAAACCGGGGCTCCCACACTCACCACGGCCACACAGCGTTTAATCATTCTTGTATCCGTTATAAAAAGCGGCGCAGCAATAGCGCCTACCCCAAGCTCATTTTCTTCATAACTAATGGCAAAGCCCTTTTTTTGAACCCATTTCCAGTCCGCTTCAATCTCCTTTTTCGTGGATTTAGAATGCACGGTGCATTTTTGTATCCCCTGTTGGTGAATCAATGACCAAGCGATTTCAGGGTACAAAGTGGATAACCAAGCTTTTCCTACAGCGTGAGTGGTCAGCCCAATCTCAAGCCTGTAATTGGGATCAATTTGCAAAGACCGCTTAGAACCCGCCTGCACAAGCACCCAAGTAATCTTATCTACCCCTTCAACCACCGCCAGTCGCACAAGCTCACCACTGGCGCTTGCGAGCTCTTTAAGCACCTCACTGGATTGATCCAAAAGGCGCGACTGCGATAACTTTCTCAACCCCAAATTGCTGAGCTTAAAGGTCAACTCGTAAAGACCATTGTCAGAGCGACAATAAATGTATCCCGCCGCCACGAGCTCATTTAGTAGCCTAAGAACAATCACTTTGTTCACATCCATCGTTCTCGCAAGCTCAGACAAAGACCACCCCGACTCCCCCTGGGAGATGATCTCAATTAACTCAAGCCCACGGCGCATCGACACCACGCCTGAGGCTTGGTTGGTGATCTCTGTGATGGATTTGGATTTCATAAAATTAACTACAACATCTCCAACGCATCAAACCCTCTTCGTTTGCTTGTCGGTATAAACTCTCCGCCGCTAGGCGCACTTTATGAGACTCTTGCCTATGGACAACAATCTTCTCACTGCGTTTAGAAGTTTGAGCAGTCCCGTCTTTGGGTAGCCTTAGGTCGAACATTTTTTTCCTAAGCTCCACAGACTCCTCAAACTTTGCTTGCCCCGTTGCTGCGTCAATCACTACCCCGTAAAGCTGCGCCGCTGCCGCAGCCGACACATAACCGTTTTTTACATCTTGCTCCACATCCTCTAACTTCCTCTCTAGAGGGGACCCAAAACCGCCCCCCCCACCCGAGCGCAGTATCCACTCATTGTCTTTGCTCAATAACTTAGAAAACACCTTCCCCGTGGTGTAGATCTGTGTCTTCCCGTCTTTTGCAATCCCTACTTGATTTCCCATCGCAGATAAACCACCAAACAAACCCCAAGGCTTGCACTCAACGCGCTCTATTTGGCAGTTAAACATAATGTCGGATTTAACGCGGACGATTTGCTCAGTACCCAAGCCCCCCCTTTGTCGTCCAGCACCGCCCGAGTCCTCTCTCAATCCGTATTTCTCTACGATGAGTGGATATTTCGCCTCGACTTGTTCGGAGGGTCCGTTGTGAGTGTCTCCATCGTTAATCGCAATCGTGGCACTCATCCCGTCTTCATTGTGTTTTGCCCCCCAACCCCCCCCAATGAGCCCTCCTAGGTACAGAAATAGTTTGTTCTCGACCGGCGTTTTGCCGTGAACACTTGCGATCACGAGGTCAGCGTGATGTCCAGCGATCACCTTTTGCGGGATCGCTGTAGATAAAGCTTTAAATACCGTATCCACCACAGTCATTGGGAAAGTCATCCACCAACGCATGGGGGCGGGGCGGGTGGCGCTGATCACTTTGCCCGGGGGTAAGATCACGCTTAACGCCTTAAAGCAACCATCGTTAATAGGCAACTCATTTGCTGCAGTCAGGCATTTAAACGCGACTTGCGCACAGGCAATGCCTGCCGCCTCGCCCGAGTTATAAAAACCCTTAACCTGATTGCTCACCTCTGTGAGATCAATCGTCATTTGATCCCCGGCTACAAGGACTTTTACCCTAATAGGTATTTTCCTGCCCAACTCAATCCCGTCGTCATCCATAAAAGACTCAGCAAAGTACTCCCCGTCGGGAATCGTTTTAACCACCTCGCGAACGCTTGCCTCGCTTTGCTTAAAAATTTCTTGAATGGATTGATCTACCGCAAGTAATTCAAACCTCCCCAATAACTCAAGGTATCGGCGCTCTCCCGTTTTGACCGCTGCAATTTGGGCCCTAAAGTCCCCCATCGCGCGCTCAGGGATCCGCACATTCATCTCAATAATGTCAACTAAATCTTGATTGAGTTTGCCTTTTATGTAGGCTTTGAGAATAGGAACCTGCAGACCCTCTGAGTAAATATCACTCGTCATGCCGTCAAGCGTTCCCCCCACATCTTGCCAATGAGCCATACAGGCAGAAAAAGCAACCACTTCGCTGCGCCAGAAAATGGGGACCACAAATGTCATGTGGTTAAGATGACTGCCCGTAATGTAGGCATCATTGGTTAGCAGTACATCGCCGTCCTCTAGCCCCGTGTGATCAAACTTGGAGATCATGCGTTTAACCGTATTGCTCATCCCCCGTATAAACATAGGAAGACCAATGCCAATGGAGACCGTGTTCCCCTCCCGATCAAAGAGCCCAACCGTAAAGTCCAGGGCCTCGTAGATAATCATGTTGTAGGCGGTGCGCATGAGATTGGATTTCATCTCCTCCGTAATCGCCACAACTGCGTTTCGAATGATCTCGGTGACCACCGGATCGGGCAATGAAGACTGCGCGTTGGAGGGGTTAAGTTTAGTCATTTGCAACCTCAATGCGTAAATTACCCACCTCATCAATGCGCAGGACGTCGTTTTGAAAAAGAGTGGTAGTGGATGCGTATTCTTCAATAAATGCGGGACCCGTCACCTCAAAACCTGCACCCAAACTGGGCCTCCAATAAACGGGAACAAGCTTTTCAGCGCCGTCTATATAAGCCCGTCGCAGGCTAGGCGGGGTGCCCTCTTGGTGGGGCTCCAATTTTGATAAGCTCGGCTTGGGGCTATGCCCAGTCACTGATGTGCGCACACTCACGATTTCCGCAGCCTCTTTTTCTGAAAAATAGCCATACCTTTGCAAATGCACTTTGTCAAATGCCGCCTTAATTGCCCGCGTGTCTCTTTGATCGTAAGCGGACATTGCAATCTCAACCGTCACCGCGTGCTCTTGTCCTACATAACGCATGTCCAGCCCCCTGGAGACGGTGAGCGTGGTAACCGAGGGAGATGCGTTGTTTATCTCCTGCGAGCCCTCTGACTCCATGGCCTCTAAAATTGATTCAACCTGCTCGAAATCAAAATCTTCTAACTGAATGAACAGAGTTCTTACGTAGTCTCGTCTTAAATCGGCAACTAACATCCCGTACGCCGAGAAGTGCCCCGGTGCGTTTGGGATGATGACCTCCTTGATCTTTAACTCTTTGGCGACCAACAAAGCGTGCAGCGGCCCCGCTCCACCAAAGGCGACCATGGGAAAGTCGCGCGCATCTACACCTCTCTCGGTCGTTACACGTTTGACAACGTTGGACATCGTGGCGGCTGCAATTTTGATGACCCCCTCCGCCGCCTGCTCCACACTTAAACCGAGCGGGCGTGCAAGCTTTTCCTCAAACACCGATTTGCACAACGCCGGATCCAACTTCATATCGCCGCCCAAAAACCGCTCTGCAGACAATCGTCCGAGAATCAAATTGGCGTCTGTGACGGTTGGCTCACCCCCGCCCAACCCGTAACAAACTGGGCCTGGCTCGGAGCCAGCGCTTTGAGGGCCGACCCGAAGCGAGTTTGCAGGACCTATTCTCGCAATGCTCCCACCCCCCGTTCCGACCTCTTGGATATCAATCATCGGTATTTGAATGGGCAGCCCCTGCGTGTACCCCCCAATCATCGAGTTCGAAGTCATCATCACGTCGCCGTTTAAAATCACACCCGACTTGGCGGTCGTGCCCCCCATATCAAAAGCGATTGCATCATGTATGCCCATGTAGCGACAAAGCTCTTTGGTGGCAATCAACCCAGCGGCGGGACCAGACTCTATCATACGGATGCACTCGCGCTGCGCTTGGTCCACGCTGTATAACCCACCCGTTGACTGCACGATTAAAAATCGACCCGTGAAATGGTGCTCTTTTAAATGCGAAACCACACCCGTGAGATAAGACTTTACTTTGGGTCCTATATAGGCATTCGCCGCAACCGTAGAGGTTCTCTCAAACTCTCTGTACTCCTGGGACAACTCACATGAGGCGGATACAAACAGGTTGGGTAATCTTTTGGTTAAAAATTCTTTAGCCTTAAGCTCATGATCTGGACTTGAATAGGAGTGCATAAAGAGAATGCATACGGCCTCAATTTGATGACGCTCAAGCTCTTGCGCGATGAGCTCTAGCTCCTCGGTTTTTAACGGCCTTAAAACAGAACCCTCGCTTGTCAAACGCTCGGAGACCTCGAACCGCAAATACCGGTCAATAAGGGGTTTGTGTTTCTTGAAAAAAAGGTTGTACGCCTCAGGGCGGTTAATGCGTCCAATCTCGTAAATATCGCGAAAACCTTGCGTAGTAATGAGTGCAGTTTTAGCACCATTTCTTTCTAACAAAGTATTAATTGCAACCGTTGTCCCGTGCAAAAAGAGATTCGCCTTATCAAAAGATTCCCCCGCACGGGTGACTCCGTCTTGCATCCCTTGGACCAGTTTTTTGGGCGTAGTCAGGGATTTCCCCAGGCGGATGCGGCCCGTTATCTCATCAAAGACGGCGACATCTGTGAAGGTACCACCCACATCGGCAGCAATTCTTAGGGAAGCTTCATTCATTGGAGAGGTTTTTTAAAATATGTAAATACGTAACAGTGTTACATAATACCGCTTTGGGGACAATTTTTGATGCGTTGTGTCGTTAAGTTTGTTGGGAATAACCCTTGCGAGACGAGCGGGTTAAGTATTTTTAACAAAATGACTATACTCATTGCATTGCACTGAATTGTTTTTTATTTCTTATTTTTTTATAGTTTTATAGTTTTTACAACCTTCTAAATTTTTTCAAATTAATTCAATCATGAAACACTCCTATATTCCACACGGTGTTATTCCGGCTGTGATTTTGCCTTTCAACGAAGATCTCTCCATAGATGAGAAAAATTTTCGTCGCCACCTCCTAGACGTCACCGGCGTTAAAGGCGTCTCAGCCATCACCATTAACGCCCACTCCACCGAGGTGGCCTCCTGCACATTTGATGAACAGCGTCGTGTGCTAGAGGTCGCCGTTGATGCAGTTGGCGCTAAAACTCCGTTGGTCCACGGCGTCTACGCTGAGGGCAGTTTGGAGGCCGCGAGAATCGCAGCAATGGCAACCAAAGGCGGAGCAAGTGCCCTGCTTGTCTTCCCACCAGGCCCGTTCACTTTGGGGCAACACCCTGGAATGGTGATAGATCACTTTAAACGCATTGCTGATGCGTCTGGATTGCCACTCATCGTTTTTCAGTACCCGCTTGCGGGTGGACAAGGATATCCCTTAAGCACTTTACACAAACTAATTGAAGCCGTTCCAAGCATACGAGCGATCAAAGACTGGTGTTCAAATCCAGTGCTCCACGAGCGCCATATCCGTGAGCTGCAGAGTTTAAATCCCGTTGTCAATGTACTCACCACGCACAGTGCCTGGCTATTTAGCTCTTTGGTCCTGGGTCCCAACGGACTCTTATCTGGAAGTGGCTCGGTCATTGCAGACTTACAGTCCCAACTCTTCACAGCAGTCAACAACAACGACTTGGTTAAAGCTAGAGAATTAAACGACCGTATCTTTCCCATGTCACAGGTTTTTTACGCAGACCCTTGGGTCGATATGCACAACCGGATGAAAGAGGCGCTTGTGCTGCTTGGGAAATTACCGCGTGCAGTTGTTAGACCCCCTTTAATGAAAATAAGCGACGCTGAAATCAATAAAATTAAACACGCGTTAATCCAAGCTCGCCTGTTGGATAGCTCCGGAAAACCACTTTAATCCATTTAAACGACTGATTACTAATCATCCTAATCAACATATTCAACCCATTCACCCACTCACTCACAAGCACCATCCATGTCTAAAACAATTACTCAAGCAATTCGAATCCACGAAACCGGGCCCGCAAACGTCATGAAGCTAGAGGAGGTGGAGTTGGGTGAGCCCGGCGCAGGAGAGGTTCTTATTCGACAACACGCAATCGGGGTCAACTATATTGACGTGTATTTTAGAAGCGGTATCTACAAGCAGCCCATGCCCGGTGCGATTGGAATGGAGGGGGCCGGCGTGATCGAGAAAACCGGGCCCGACGTCACTTTATTTAAAGTCGGTGACCGTGTCGCCTACGCGGGAGGACCGACCGGATCCTATAGCGCTGCGCGCATCATGCCAGCCAAAGTTTTGGTACATCTACCCAAAGAGATTAGTTACGAACAAGGAGCAGCCATGATGCTCCAAGGCTTGACGGTGCATTACTTGATCAAAGATGTCTACCCCGTTCAAAAGGGTGACACCGTGCTCTTTCACGCAGCAGCCGGCGGCGTTGGTCTGATTGCCTCCCAGTGGATCAAAGCTCTAGGCGCACATATGATTGGTACGGTGGGTACCCCCGAGAAAGCAAAGCTTGCAAAGTCCTTGGGCTGTGAGCATACAATTTTGTATACGCAGGAGGATTTTGTAACCAGGGTCAAAGAGCTCACAAACGGGGCCGGGGTCGCCGCGGCTTATGACTCGGTTGGGAAAGATACCTTTATGAAATCCATGGACTGCCTCGCACCTCGGGGTATGCTGGTTACTTACGGGGCTTCATCGGGACCCATCGAGCCGCTGGATTTGTCGGTACTGGGCACCAAGGGCTCCCTGCGGGTTTGCCGCCCAACGGTTGCAACCTACGTTCAAAACCGTAAGTTGTTGGAGCCCATGGCGCATGATTTATTTCAAATGGTGATCAGCGGGAAGATTCAACTGCAAATTAATCACAAGTACAGTCTCAAAGACGCCGCCCAAGCTCACATAGACCTGGAGGGTCGCAGGACAACGGGTAGCTCAATTTTGATCCCCTAAGCACCTAAGCACCTAAGCGCTTAAGTGTTTACGTGCTTAAGCCTTCAACGGCGTTTGCGCTTTTAGTTAAAGAACGTCCCAAAGGCTTAAAAGCATTACGCTTTCGAGCCCTCCTTTAACCACCAAACGATATGTTCACAGCAATCGGCATTTTCTAGCCCCGCGCGGCTGGACTCTTTAAACGTCTCGAGTGCGCTCTGGGTTAGAGGCAGATTTCTTTGTAGCGTCTTTGCATGGTTTAACATGGTTTGAACGTCTTTTAAAACCGTGCTCATCGATACATTAACTGCCTTTGCCTGACCGTCTTTGATGGTCTGTGCAACAAACGCACCCCGGGCCTTTAGGACGTTGGGTCCACCAGAAGTTTCAGAAAAAATATCTATCACTCGCGCCGGGTCTAGACCGAGGGGTTGAATTAAGGTGAGCGCCTCTGAGAGTGTTTGCCAATAAACCATGAGGGGAAGGTTAATGGCTAGCTTCATCGTGGAGCCTGAGCCGTAAGCACCGATGTGCTCCACACGCTTACACAGTTGGTCAAGAAGAGGCTTTTGTTTATCAAAGGTTGAGGCAGGACCACCTACAAAGCCTATTAATTTCCCCTCCTTTGCGGGCCCAATACTCCCCCCAACAGGGCACTCAAGGTATTCGCCGTTTAGCTCCACCGCCTTCAGGGCCAGGACCGCGTGTTTGTCTGGGCTAATGGTGCTCATCTCGATGATGGTTTTGCCCTTTAAATCTTTTGAGAAAAGTCCGTGGGGCGAGAAATAAACATCATCAAGGGCTTTCTCATTGGCCAAGAGACTCAGCACAACGTCAACCGTTTGCACTAAGGCTTGAGGGCTTTCAGCCAGCACGGCGCCTAAATCCAAGGCGCCTTTTGCATTAGCCGGCGTTCTGTTCCAAACATGTACCTCGTGGTGTAAGGAGATCAAACGAGCGCAAATAGCGGACCCCATCTTGCCAACGCCAATAATTCCAATTTTCATAATACGCTTTCAAAAAATTTAAATTTTATAAACCTGCGCGGCCACTGCGTTTAGCACGTCTTGCTGCACAGAGAGGGGATATTTTTGCAAACACTGACGAATCACTGCGATCATTTGAGCGTAGTTGGTCCAAAGTTTCTCGACCGGAAAATTTGAGCCAAACATACACCTCTTGGATCCAAAAAGAGCAATCACCTCGTCCACGATGGGCTCCCATAGATGCCTCTCGCACTTGTGCTCAAAGGTGCCGAAACCCGATAATTTAACAAAAAGATTGGGGCAAGTTGCCAGTTTACTCATCCCTTCACGCCAGCGACCGAGGTCTTCGGGCTGCGTGCTCTCAAGCATGCCTGAGTGGGTAAGAATAAATTGCGTTTTAGGAAATTGCATCACCAAGTCATAGCCGTCTGCCATTTGATTTGAGAAGATTTGCAACTCAAAGCTTAGGTCTCTTTGAGCAATTTCTCTAAATCCGTTGACCCACTGTTTTGACTTCATCAAATCAGGAGTGCTTGCAAATCTATATTGAGGATTTTGATGCCAATGCAGTTGTTGACGAATTCCTCTGAAGTTTTTGCACTTCATTTGCTCATCTAATAAATGTCCCAAATCTGGCGCTGCAATATCAGCGTAACCAACTATGGCCTGAGGATAGCCAATTCGGTCTGCAACGGACTGCACCCACTGGACCTCTTCTAACGCTTTACTATTTGCCCAGTTGGCTTGAACATAGACCGATTTAACCACACTGTGTGACTGTAAATCGTGCACGTAGTCCTCCCCCGTGTAATCACACTTCATCGCAGTGTAGTCACCAAAAATACGCGGTAAAGTGGGCCCTTGTAGCCAGGGAATATCTTTTAATAACCAAATATGGTGGTGTGAGTCAACAATAGGTGTTACGTGTGCTGAAGGGTCATTGTTAGGCATATGGGTGCGGGTATCAATATGAATGAAATCATTAAAATTTCATCCACACCGAGATTAAATGCAACTTGAGGTTTACGGAAGTTGGATTCTCTTCTGTCCCATCGGTTGTACATACTATGGTTAACCCCCAAAATCAAGCAAGTCGATCAACCGCGTTGAGACTCACCGTTCTTTTGAATTAGCAGTAAGGATCCAAAGCCAAGTTGAAGTTACCTCCCCCTTGGTGGGAGGACTTGGCGGCGTTGCGTGAGACTTAGAGTGCGAGAGTGCGCTGTGTTTGCCTTTACAGCTAAACCCCCCCCCTTTGAGGCTCTTAATTAAGGGATCAAGCCAGGCTCGCAGAACCAAGGGTTCAAGGAGCTGGGCCACTAACTAGTCCACGAACTGGGTCAAGGCCAAACGCAAGGCGCCGCGTTAGTGAAAACGCGTTCCTAGCTTATTTTACAAATTACGCTCAGAGTGAGATTTCAATTTCGCAAAAACAATGGCAATTGTCATTGATCAACGAATGGCTCCAAAGTGCGATCCGCAAGTGGCTCCATCAAATGATCCGCTACTGGCTCCAATGCGTGATCCTTGGCAATAAGAGATTGTTTTGCGGGTCAGGCAGGCATCTGTTTGCCCGCTAATTTGATCAACTCCTCTGTGATCCAACCCGCCTTGCTCGGGGCAGTATCGGGACACCCCGCATAAAGCTGGTTTATCAGCTTATTGCAAGCCCTGGTTCCACCGCACTGAATAATCATTTTCTCTATCAACACCTTTGGAATTGACACGGATGTATTTTTGTTCTCCATTCTGACTTTAATCACTACTTTGCCCGAGTCCTGCACTACTGCAGAGCGGACCTCGCTTACCCTCTTGAGTGTCAGTTCAACTGTTTTTTGAATAAGCGCTTCAGCGCTTAACTCTTCGGGCTGCGCCCGACCCCCCTCTATTGGCCCAATTCGGCTCGCCACCTTATTTGGAAACCGAACCGCAAATTGACCCACTAAATCAGCGCCTGCCCCAAGCTCAAAAAGAATAGACAAAGCATCCCCAGTGATACCTTCTATTCTTGATGCGGCTCGGGTTTTATCCATAACTGCATTTTATCTCCGAGCTCACAAATGTCCTATTTTTAAAGACAAAAGTGGCAAATTCTTTTTACTAACCAGATTTGTCTTATCTTTTGTCTTAATCCGTATGCCAAACTACCACTCCTTTTGTTTGAAATGGATTTCTAGATCCTTTCAAATAGATATAAAAAAGGGACTTCTGATTGCGTTTTAGACCCGTTTTGGACCCGTTTTAGACGTTTTTTAATAAAAAGAACAAAACATCCCTGGCCTTATCCATGTTGTATTGTTTTAAGCTTTCAAATACATTCCCATGTTCCAAGTGCGTAAGTTATTGATTTTAAACACTTTTTAGGACTTAAAGTGTTACTTTAGCATACGAGCGGTGTGCCCCTCGTACGTATATCCCGCACTCTGCATACGACAGGCGATACCTCGGCATACGAGAGGTGGTAGTTTGGCATACAGACAACAAAAACCGGGGTGAAGCCATATCGGTGTAAATAAGCCTACAATAAATTACACCTAATTAAGAACTGAATGATAAACGAGCAAGACGATCTCACACCAAACAAGGAGCCCAGTGGGTTTGATGTGAAACAAAGGCACCTCGAACAAACACCCCTGTTTGCCTCTGACGATCTGATTATTCCATCTTCCGTTCGCAATATCAAGAAATCAATCAGTGCGGTGCACTCTATCCCCACCACTAAGTTTGGTAGCCCACTCAACACCAGACGCCTCTTTGACGCATGTATCTTGGCCGCGCAAATTGATTTTAAAAGCAGGCGCGACATCACGATTGAAAAAATAACCAAAGAACGCGTCTCCCCCCAGTTTGAGATACAGATTAAAGACCTCGCCAATTTGGCCGGCATCCCCGGTAAAAACTACCAGCGCATCTACGACGATCTTGACTCCTTGTACGAACTCTCCATGAAGTGGAACGTCATCGGAGATGATGACGAGGTGATTTGGGAGAAGAAAAGTCATTTCCTCTCAAGCCTTGGTATAGGAAAAGGGCCCAAGAAGGGGGTCGTTCAGTTCTCAATCGATCCAGAGGTGCTCACCATCATCTTAGAGCCCAAGACCTGGGCATCCCTCAGCCTTCAAGTCCTGCACAGCCTTAAATCAGCCGCAGCCTACGCCCTTTATCAAAACACATTTAGATACATTAACACCCACCAAAAAGTTACCGCCTCGCTGCCAACCGCCACTTGGATCCAGTTGATGCTTGGCCCCTCTCGGTTCGTTAAAACAGATCCCAAAACCAAAGAGACCAAAATAGATTACAAAGAGTTCAAACGCTCTTATCTCATCCCCGCCGTGGCAGAAATAAACTCCTGCCCAGCCCTTCATTACACCATTGAGCTTAAAGAGCGTAAGGCCGGTAACCGAGTCACACAACTGCAGTTCCAATTTGTCCAAAAGGTACAAGAGAGTCTTGATCTGCCTGTGACCTGGGGAGATGAAACGCTCAAAATACTTAAAGACCAAATTGGCCTTTTAGACCAAGAAATAAGTGACCTCAGTCAAGGCTTTGCATTTGAGGAGATCGTTGAGACCCTCTCTAGACTCCAGGTGCAAGAGGCGAAAATAAAAGCCAAGGGTGGGCACATCAGCTCCAAGAAAAGTTACTTTAAAGGGATACTGCAAAATATAACGGCCCTGCGTGAGAACAAAATGTCAGAGCAACAACTCTCCGAGGTCGTCGCCTCCAAAGAGGCAGAGGAGGGCGCCGAGCGAAGAAAGGCCAAGCAGTTAATTGCGTTTGCTGAGCACCAATTAAAAGTTTTTATAACTCGCCTGTTTGAGCTATCAAGGGATGAGCAAGAAGGGTGGTTCGCTTTGTTTGAGAAATCTGAACTAGGACGAAAATCCCTAACCCTTCAATACATTCACAAAGGGTGGACCCCTCAAAATGTGTTTCTCCTTAGAATGCTCCTTAGCTGGGCCCTCAAAGAAGCACCAGATTTGGAGGCTATATTGCTTCGGTATCCACAAGACCGCACGATCGAAGACTGGGCGTTATGGACGTTAGAAAATGCTCAGTAACGCGTTACCTCAGATTTACGCAAATAAAACTTGGTAATGATTTAGGAGATTTGAGGGAGATATATCCCTCTCAAATTTTTATTTAATAAATGTGTTTGCCACTGATGCCGCAGCGGTTCTCGTCTCTACACCTAGCTTAACAAAAATGTGTTCCAGATGCTTATTGACTGTTCGTGGACTCATGCCTAAGATATCCCCAATGTCACGATTTGTTTTACCTTTGGCAATCCACGAGAGGACCTCAGTCTCGCGGGGAGTGAGATTGACAGAAGAGAGGAAAAACTTTGATTCAGTATCAAAAAGTTTTTTCTTTTCTAATTGTTCTGACTGAGAAACAACAGATAAAAGTATGGTTACTTCAGAAAGCCCACTTTCCCCTAAGAACTGGGCGACTAAATGTTGATTATTAGGCAATAAGGATTGAATGTGAACAAAGCGTTCGGCAGACACCAACCACTCTAATTGCTGTGATTGATTTAAATCGTCTGGGAAAGCTGCTTGTAACCATTTGTATGCCTGCGGAGATCGCCAAGCAACTCTGCGCTTGTTATCAAGAACCACAATGCCCCTGTCTCCAATATCAACAGCCTCCCTTGCTTGGCGCATCACACGCGCATTGTTAACGTGCGTGGAAAGACGCGCTAAAACCTCAGGAATCCGCAGAGGTTTTACGACGTAGTCCACTCCTCCACTTGAAAAGCCTTCCACAATCTGTTCTGTTTCAGATAATCCTGTCATAAAAATTATAGGAATATGAGACCAGTGGGGGGTTCTCTTGATCTGCCTGCATAGCTCAAAACCATTAATTCCAGGCATGATGGCATCAAGTAATATCCCGTCTGGCACGGCAACTTCAAGTCGTTGTAGTGCTTCTAGCGCATCTTTAGCGATAATTACTGTGTATTCTTCGCTAGCAAGAGCGTCACAAAGCAAGCGCAACGTATCAATCGCATCATCAATGATGAGAATTACACGCTTAGGGGGCATTTCAGTAGCTTCTTCAGTCATCTTGTATTTCTAATTTTTTCTCATATGATTCCAATAAAGCTATAAGCTTTTCAAGTAAACCATCAAAATTAAAATTGTCTGCATCTGTTTGTAGTAAATTAATTAACTGAGATTGCGATTGAAAATCAATTCTTGATTGGCGAAGTAGGTCTCGAATTGCCCCCCCCTGTCCTTGTTTCGCAAATCTTATCAATTTTTCAATGTGTGATAGCCATAAAGTTGAATCATCTTTACCATTAGGAAGGGGGAACTCAGTAATAGATTGAATGCCTGAATTTACTAAGGTACTTGCATCTGAAGAAGTAGGTAGAGTCTTCATCAGATGGGGATTATTATCTCTAAGCCACTCAATCTCTAATGATTTAGCTATAGCGCTAAGTAGCTCAGACTCGGAAGTGGGTTTCCCAATGAAACCTTGGCAGTGTAATTTTTCGTACTGATCAGATCTCATATCGAATAAATTGGCTGAAACGATCAAGACGGGAAGCTCTTTTGATGAATAAATGGTTCTAAGTGTTTTTAAGGTCTCCCACCCGTCAAGATCATCCATGGTGAGATCTAGTAAAACAAGATCAGGCTTCGAGAGTTTGGCAATATCAATGCATTCTCTACCACTCGCGGCCTCTTTGATGATAAAGCCCAATGGCAACAGCATACCTGCTAATAACTGTCGCTGCAGCGTCTGATCATCAACTACCAATAGAGTTCGCTTCCTGCCAATATAACCAATTATTGGTTTGAGTGAGGTTAATTGCTGGTCATCCCAACTCGGGTCGGGCGTGATGCTAGGTAAATAAAGTTGAAGCGTAAAACTTGTTCCTGATCCTAAAGAACTTTCAACTTGTAAATTACCCCCCATTAATTTTGTGAGTAGCAACGTGATCGTAAGTCCCAAACCAGTTCCTGTCTCTTTAGATTTTCGACCTGCCGAGCCTCTCTCAAATGGGAAAAATATTCTCTCTAAATCGTGGGCATCTATACCCATGCCTGTATCCTGGACTTCAATCTTGGTAACGTGCTGGGAAAAATCAAAGTTTAATTTGATTTCGCCATTTTCTGAAAATTTAACTGCATTCGTTAGTAGATTAATGAGTATCTGTCTTAGCCATTTGGGATCAATACGAATCCATTCAGGCATATTTCCGTAGATGTTTGTAGATAATCTTAATCCCTTAGCCTCTACCTGCGGTCTCATCATTTGGTCGATTTGGTCTATGAAGTTGCGAAATTTAACGGGAGATCTATCAAGTCGCAATCGACCAGCCTCTATTCGGGCAAGTTCAAGTGACTCATCAATCAATCCCTGCATGTGTTGTCCACTTTGTCTAATGGTTTCTAGCGTTTCCCTTGTCCATGCATCAACTGAGTTGCTTTTTAGTAATATCTGTGCATATCCAAGGATGGTATTTAAAGGTGAGCGTAATTCATGAGTCATTCCAGCAACATAGCGTGTCTTAGCATTATTTGCCGCTTCAGCGTGCTCCTTTGCAGTTTGTAGCTCTCTATCTGTTTTATTATGTGCTTCAATTTCTTTTACAAGTAATTGATTTTGACGCTCCGATTCATCTTGGGCCAATCTCCTACTATCTGAGCTGAGAACGACCCACCAAGCACAAATGGCCGAAAATAAAGCGAGGAGAGTAAAGGACTTTAGCATTGGTGCGGCTAGATACTCTGCTGGGATAGTAAGGCTTTCTTGAATATAAACGATGCCTAAGAGGGATGAAAAAACAAAACAAAAGGCTAATGTCACCCCAATATATTGAGCAGCTCTAAAATTAAAATGCGCAACCCAGTTAGTAGGTAAAATTTTGAGCATCAAACGCTTAAACTGATCAACCGCCCTTGATTCAACTTTGCAGCGATCATGACAGCGGGACTCTAAAGAGCAGCATAGTGAACATATTGGCGCGGCATAAGCGACACAAGTGGCCATGTCTTCTGACTCAAACTGATTCTCACAAATCTCGCAACGAACAAGCTCTCCTGATTCCCATTTATCCTCAGGTGCTCTGGCGAGATAGTATTTTCCTTTTGTGAAAAATGCTAATAGGGGCGATATGAAGAACGCTATCAGTAAAGCAAAAATCGGGGAAAATGCTGCCAACTGTAGGCCCAACAATCCAGAATAAGCAATAAAACCTGAAATGGCTGCTATAAACATTGCCCCCATGCCGACGGGATTGAAATCATATAAATAGGCTCTTCTAAACTCGATACCAGGAGGACTCCACCCCATTGGTTTATTGATGACTAGATCTGCCGTCAATGCACCTATCCATGCAATCGCTACGTTACTGTATATTGCAAGCACCTTTTCTAGAGCTCCAAAGACACCCATGACCATCAAAAGAGTGGCGATCCCTACATTAAACACGAGCCATACAACACGTCCCGGGTGACTTCGTGTTAGTCTTGCAAAAAAATTAGACCATGCCAATGAACCCGCATATGCGTTAGTAATATTTATTTTTACTTGTGATAAAACTACAAATATTACCGTCATCAATATCGCAAGTCCTGGTTTCCCAATCACCTGTGTAAATCCAGCTAAATACATTTGAGTTGGCTCTGTTACCCTATCTGCATTTACCTCAAATTGAAGAGCAGCAAATGCTAAAAAAGCCCCGCCGAACATTTTGAGCATTCCCATGAATATCCATCCTGGACCTGCTAACAACACTGCAGTCCACCAACGTTTTTGATTTTCTGCTCTCTGAACGGGTAGAAATCTAAGAAAATCGATTTGCTCACCAATTTGAACAACTAATGAAAAACCTACCCCTGCAGCGGCGCCAAACATGACCGGATCAAAATTGCTAGAGCCGCTGCGGATCCCCGAAAGACTTGAGAACTCGGTGAATAAATGCGGCTCATTCACAGCTATCCAAACAAAAGGTAATATCATTAAGAATAGCCATGGCCACTGGGTCCAAAGTTGTAGCTTCGAGATCATCGTAATACCGCGTATTGCAAGGGGTAAAACTAAGAATGAGGAGATCAAATAGCACACTGTTATTGACATACCTATTGCCATTTGCAATGCAAGAGCCATGATTGCTGCCTCTAAGGCGAAAAATATAAAGGTAAATATTGCGTAAATGAGCGAGGTAATTGTTGATCCTAAGTAGCCAAAGCTTGCGCCACGTGTTAACAAATCTAGGTCAAGTCCGTACTTAGCTGCGTAATAAGCTATCGGTAGGCCAGTCAAAAAAATGACCAAACCAACTAGCGCAATAGCCCACATTGCGTTACTAAATCCATAATTGATAGCGATTACACCGCCTATCGCTTCAAGCGCTAGAAATGACAATGAGCCAAATGCAGTATTTGCTACTCTAAATTCACTCCATTTTCTGTAACTCTTAGGTGTATAGCGAAGGGCATAGTCCTCCATAGTCTCGTCGGCAACCCAAGAGTTGTAGTCACGTCGAAACTTAAAAATAGTTTGAGTCGTAGGAGTAGTTGACATTTAAATCCTGCACGCGGGACTGATACCCCATTTTAGTTAGCAAGAACTGGGCACGAGACTTCGTGCGAAATCCAAGCTTAACTCCCGCTAATGGTGCGTGTGCCTAATTATTCCCAAAAAAGTGCATTGATAAAAGTAGGGCATGTGCGTTAAATGACTTATTTCAGATATACGTCATTGATCCTAAGATTCACTCAGCCCGGCATAACTGCCGATCCTTTATAAGTCCATTCTCTGTAATTAGGAGTTTCTTATGTCTCAAGAATTTAGTGATGCTAAAAATAAGCTTGTTTCAACTGAGCTGAGCCGACGCAATATTTTGCAAACTATTGGTGCCGCGTCTCTCGCGGGTGTATCTTCGTGGTCATTTGGTGCTGAGTCAACCGCCTCAATAAATACGACTAAATTAGCAGTTACTGATACTGAAGTTATTGTTGGACAATTACATTCGTCCACCGGCACTATGGCAATTTCAGAGACAGGTGCTATCCAGGCAGAACAACTCGCGATTGATGAGATAAACGCAATGGGTGGTGTCTTAGGTCGTAAGATCAAAGTTATTAAAGAGGACGGCGCATCAGATTGGCCAACATTTGCGGAAAAGGCAAAAAAATTACTAATTAATGACCATTGCGCAGCAGTATTTGGTTGCTGGACTTCAGCTTCTCGTAAAGCAGTATTGCCAGTTTTTGAAAAAGAAAATGGACTCCTGTACTATCCAACTTTCTATGAAGGTCTGGAGCAATCCAAAAATGTTTTCTATACGGGACAAGAGGCTACACAACAAATCTTATATAGCTTAGATTGGGCAAAGACCGAGAAAAAGGCAAAAACATACTTCTTGGTTGGGTCTGACTACATCTGGCCACGCACTTCGATGAAGATTGCGCGTAAGCATATTGAGAACTTCCAAAAGGGTTCAGTTGTCGGTGAAGAATACTACCCCTTAGGAAGCACAAACTTTGGATCCTTGATGAATAAGATCAAGGTTGCCAAGCCAGACTGTATCTTCGCTGCAGTAGTTGGTGGTTCTAACGTTGCTTTTTACAAAGCGTTAAAGGCCGCTGGTATCACTGGGGCTAAACAACTACTCGTTACTTTAGCTGTGACGGAGGACGAAATGACTGGAGTTGGAGGTGACAACTTTGCGGGCTTTTACTCATCCATGAAGTATTTCCAAACATTAGACAACGCTAATAATAAGAAATTTGTTGCTGCTTTCAAAGCTAAATACGGCAAGGACGCAGTTATTGGTGATGTGACACAAGCGGGCTACCTTGGCCCTTGGCTGTGGAAAGCGGCCTGCGAAAAAGCAAAGAGCTTTGATGTGGATAAGGTCGTTGCCGCTTCCCCTGATATCGAGTTGAAAACTGCTCCTGAAGGGTACGTAAAACTTGATGCCAACCATCATCTATGGAGTAAGTCCCGTATTGCTATGGGTATGCCAGACGGAACATTTAAAGTTGTCTCGGAGTCGCCTGAGTTGATCAAACCTGATCCATTCCCTAAAGGTTATCAATAAATTGCAATGAGTGCGGCGAGGTTACTCTCGCCGCATAGACTTTTTCTGATGGAATGGAAGCTGCAAAATGAATTTCTCTGAAGTACTCAATATTGTCCTTATGCAAGGTTTTGCAGGCTTAAGTCTTTTTGCCGTTCTCCTATTAATGGGTCTTGGGTTAGCAATCATATTTGGTCAAATGGGCGTCATTAATATGGCGCACGGCGAATTTATGACCATTGGTGCTTACACCATATATCTTGGATCACATTTGGCAGGGAATTATTTCCCACAAATAGCTCAATACTATTTCCCCTTCGCGATTGTTGCTGCTTTTGGGTTTTCATTTGTTGCCGGTTGGTTTATTGAGTGGGCCATGATACGTCACTTGTATAAACGCCCACTAGACACGTTATTAGCAACGTGGGGAGTAAGCCTTGCAATCCAACAGTGCTTTCGCTCATTTATCGGCCCCAAAGAAGTAAGTCCCAATTTGCCTGAATGGCTAATGGGATCTTGGTCGCCATCTGAGGGATTAGATATTCCAATAAACGGAATTTTTGTCCTGTTCCTAACAATTTTGGTAACTAGCCTGGTGCTAATTGCACTTAATAAAAGTCGTTGGGGTCTAAGAGTACGCGCAACTGTTAGTAATCGCATGATGGCTAATGCAATTGGAATTAACACTAAACATACAGACCGACTTACCTTTGCAATTGGATGTGGAATAGCTGGTATTGCAGGTGCTGCATTCACAACGATCGGTTCTACCGGCCCAACTTCTGGCTCACTGTATATCGTTGACTCATTTTTGGTCGTCACATTTGGTGGTGCAGCAAGTTTACTGGGGACTGTGGTTTCCGCTTTTTCCATTGCGCAAACCCAATCTATTACAGAGTTTTTCTTGGCGGGTTCTATGGCTAAGGTCATAACGCTTACTTTGATAGTCCTCATTTTGATGCTGAGACCCGAGGGGTTATTCGCAAGCAAGATTCGTCGTTAGTTATTGAGTGCATCTAAGGTTTGAAAATATGATTACTTTTAAAGAGTTAATTAAAAGATATGAGCTCGGCAGCTTACTTCTTTTACTACTATTGTTAGCGGTTGTACTCCCTTTAGGTTTAGATATTTTTCGCCTTAATTTAGTGGGTAAATATCTAACCTACGCATTTGTTGCGATAGGTTTGGTGATTTTGTGGGGGTACGGCGGAGTATTGAGTCTAGGTCAAGGGATATTTTTTGGCCTAGGGGGTTATGCAATGGCCATGTTTATGAAGCTAGAAGCTTCAGACCCTATCACCACGAAAATTCAGTCGACTCCAGGCATACCTGACTTTATGGACTGGAATCAGATCACCCAGTTGCCTGCTTTTTGGGTGCCTTTTAAAAGCCTACCGTTTTCACTTGCAACCGTGGTTGTAGTTCCAACGTTATTGGCTTTTATCGTGAGTTATGCAATGTTCAAGCGCAGAGTCGGAGGGGTCTATTTTGCCATCATCACGCAAGCTGTTGCTTTAATTTTGACGGTCTTGATTATTGGACAACAAGGCTATACGGGCGGTGTTAATGGAATGACGGATTTAAAAACAATTTGGGGTTGGGATACTCGCACTGATGGCGCTAAATACGTCCTTTACTATTTATGCGTTGCATTACTTATTAGCTCAATTTTATTATGTCGTTATATTCAAACATCAAAACTTGGAACCCTGCTTCTCGCAATGCGTGATAAGGAAGATAGGGTTAGATTTTCAGGGTATGACGTTGCAAGTTTTCGTATATTTACATTTTGCATAGCTGCAGCTCTATCCGGTATCGGTGGCGCCTTATTCACACTGCAAGTTGGATTTATGTCGCCATCGTTCGTAGGTATTGTTCCATCCATTGAAATGGTTATTTTCGCTGCAGTTGGTGGCCGTATGAGTTTAGTGGGTGCTGTATACGGTACTTTGTTAGTTAATGCGGGAAAAACCTTTTTCTCAGAAAGTTTTCCTGATCTTTGGTTGTTCTTAATGGCCGGTATGTTTATTGGCGTAACTATGGCTTTTCCACTTGGTTTGGCTGGTCTTTGGGAAACTCAAGTTAAACCATGGCTCAAGACAAAGCAAGTCTCATTAAAAATCGAAAAAGTTCTATCAACTTAACCGGAATTCAAAATGAGTAACACTGACTTTGCGCTTGCTGTAGAAGATCTTACAGTTTCTTTTGATGGCTTTAAAGCGATTGACTCACTCTCTTTATACGTTGATAAGAATGAATTGCGAGTCATCATTGGTCCTAATGGAGCAGGCAAGACTACCCTCTTAGATTTAATTTGTGGAAAAACTCAATCTAGTGCCGGAACAATCAAGTTCAACAACATAGAGTTGACTGGTATGCCTGAATACAAGCGTGTAAGGCTGGGTATCGGCAGAAAATTTCAAACCCCGTCGATTTATGAAAACTTATCTGTTTTCCAGAATCTAGAAGTTTCATATCCCACTGGGCGTTCTGTGTTTGGGGCATTAGCATTTAAATGCACTCCACAAGTCAAAGAGCGTATCAATAAAGTGGCTACTGAGATAAGCCTGATTGACAAATTAGGTACTGAAGCCGGGTTGCTTTCGCATGGACAAAAGCAGTGGCTTGAGATAGGCATGCTTTTGATGCAAGACCCAGAGCTTCTTATGCTAGATGAGCCCATTGCCGGTATGAGCGCAAAAGAGCGCGATTTAACTGGCGATCTGTTGAAAAAAATATGTCAAAACCGCGCTGTGATTGTGATTGAGCACGATATGGAGTTTGTAAAACGCATCGCTCATAAAGTGACTGTTATGCATCAGGGAAAAATTCTATCTGAAGGATCAATGGATAAAGTCCAAAAGGACCCTGAGGTAATCAATGTGTATCTTGGGCATTGAGCAACCAATTCAAGTTAGACAAATAAAGGTACATTGCCATGCTAGAAGTTAAAGATCTTTATGTTGCATACGGCCAAAGTGAGGCTCTACACGGGCTATCTTTTGTGGGTTCTAAAAATGAAACCGTTGCCATTATGGGGCGTAATGGTATGGGCAAGACGACTTTGTTTAAAAGCTTAATGGGTGTGCTACCCACTAAAAGCGGTAGCGTAAAAATTGGAGGTCAAGAAATCTCTAACGATGAAAGCTATCTTCGAGTTGCAAAGGGTATTGCATACGTTCCTCAGGGGCGGATGATATTTCCAACCCTATCCGTTGAAGAAAATATTCAGACAGGACTTGAAAATTCCCCTACAAGACGAATTCCCGAGGAAATCTATGCTTTGTTCCCCGTGCTTTGGGATATGAGAAACCGCAAAGGCGGGAATCTATCTGGCGGGCAACAGCAACAACTGGCCATAGCGCGTGCTTTAGTTACAAACCCTAAAGTTCTATTGCTTGACGAACCAACCGAGGGCATTCAACCCTCCATCATTAAAGATATTGCAAAAGCATTGAACGAGATTCGAAAGATGAGAGAAATCACAATTATTGTCTCTGAGCAGGTACTTTCTTTCGCTATGGATGTTGCTGACCGTTTGTTTGTGATTGAAGGTGGCCGATTAGTTCATGAAACCAACCGTGCTGATACCGATCAACAACGAATCAAAGCATATTTGTCTGTTTAATTGTTCGCCGTTCTTTTAAACCCACCCCTCTTAACCTTTGGAGATTATTATGTCTGAAACTCTAATTAAAGTTGATTTGAATCAAACACCTTATGAGAACCCCAATATTCATAACCGTTGGCACCCCGATATTCCAATGGCTGTTTGGGTAAATCCTGGTGACGAATTCAAGTTAGAAACGTATAACTGGACTGGCGGAGCGATTAAGAATGATGATAGCGCCGAGGATGTCCGTGATGTTGACCTCTCCACTGTTCACTTTTTGTCCGGACCTGTCGGCGTAAAAGGAGCAGAGCCTGGCGACTTGCTAGTAGTTGATTTGCTCGATATTGGTGCAAAAGAGGAAAGCATGTGGGGGTTCAACGGCTTCTTCTCCAAAAAGAACGGCGGTGGTTTTTTGGATGAACATTTTCCTCTTGCGCAAAAATCGATTTGGGATTTTCACGGAATGTTTACCAATAGTCGTCATATTCCAGGCGTTAATTTTGCTGGTTTGATTCATCCTGGCTTGATTGGCTGTCTGCCAGATCAAAAAATGTTAGCGGCTTGGAACAGTCGAGAGGCTGAATTAATTGCAACAGATCCGCACCGCGTGCCCGGATTAGCAAATCCACCAAACGCACCCACAGCTCATATGGGTAGACTAAAAGGGGATGCAGCAGCTAAAGCGGCAGCAGAAGGGGCTCGTACCGTTCCCCCTCGCGAGCACGGTGGTAACTGCGATATTAAAGACTTATCACGTGGTTCAAAGGTTTACTTTCCAGTTTACGTAGAAGGGGGTGGTCTATCAGTTGGCGATTTGCACTTTAGCCAAGGTGACGGTGAGATTACATTCTGTGGTGCCATTGAGATGGCCGGCTGGGTTCACATGAAGGTCAGTTTGATTAAAGGTGGAATGAGCAAATATGGTATTAAAAACCCTATTTTTAAACCGAGTCCCATCACACCCAATTACAAAGACTATCTAATATTTGAAGGCATATCAGTTGATGAAAAAGGCAAACAACATTACCTGGACGTCACCATTGCATACCGTCAAGCTTGTTTAAATGCCATTGAATATTTGAAAAAGTTTGGTTATAGCGGGGCTCAGGCTTACTCTATTTTAGGAACTGCACCTGTGCAAGGGCACATAAGCGGCGTAGTAGATGTACCAAATGCTTGTGCAACCTTGTGGTTACCAACGGAGATTTTTGATTTTGATATCAATCCAAATGTCTCTGGTCCCCAGAAAATAATTACCGGTGCGATTGACCTGCCAATTGCTCAGGACAAATAACAAACTTAATTGGGAGGCCTAAATATGCCAACTTATGAATATGTTTGTAACGATTGCGGGGGATTTGATGCTGTACGTACCATCTCCGCCCGCAACGATCCTTGTTCCTGTCCAGTATGTGAATCTGTGTCGACTCGTGTATGGGCAAGTGCCCCAGGTCTTTCATTTGTAAGTTCGCAGACCCGAACCGCACACAGCTTGAACGAGCGAGCGCGACATGAGCCCAAACGATCCGCAGATGAGGGAAATTATGCACGGATGAAGCATCCCTCGGGTTGTGGTTGTTGTAGCAGTTCAAATAAACGCGGGGCAACTGTTCAAGCGCCAAATGGTTCAAAGGCCTTTCCAAGCAAACGACCCTGGATGATCAGTCATTAGAGAAAAATATTCAATTAATGGGAGCAACAAGCGATGATACACGGTGATATTTCAAGCTCAAAAGACACAGTTGGTGTTGCAGTAGTTAATTATAAAATGCCAAGATTGCATACCAAGGCGGAAGTTCTGGATAATGCAAGAAAAATTGGAGAAATGTTGATTGGCATGAAGGCGGGTTTGCCGGGCATGGATTTGGTTATTTTCCCAGAGTACAGTACCCATGGAATCATGTACGACTCTAAGGAGATGTATGACACTGCCGCAGCAGTGCCAGGGGAGGAAACAGCCATTTTTGCTGCTGCGTGCAGGAAAGCTAAGGTCTGGGGTGTATTCTCTTTAACGGGTGAACGCCATGAGGAGCATCCTAATAAAGCGCCATACAACACCTTAATCCTTATGAATGATCAAGGTGAGATCGTGCAAAAGTACAGGAAAATTATGCCCTGGGTTCCTATTGAAGGTTGGTATCCTGGAAACTGTACATACGTATCCGATGGACCCAAGGGACTTAAGATTAGTTTGATTATTTGTGACGACGGGAACTATCCTGAAATATGGCGTGATTGTGCAATGAAGGGTGCCGAATTGATTATTCGTTGTCAAGGATACATGTATCCAGCCAAGGAACAACAAATCCTTATTTCCAAAGCAATGGCTTTTGCAAATAACACTTATGTCGCAGTTGCAAATGCTGCAGGATTTGACGGTGTTTACAGCTACTTTGGTCATAGCGCATTGATCGGCTTTGACGGTAGGACACTTGGTGAATGTGGTGAGGAAGAGTATGGTGTTCAATACGCCGCGCTATCTAAAAGTTTGATTAGAGATTTCCGTAAAAACGGCCAATCTGAGAATCATTTATTTAAGTTACTCCACCGCGGTTATACAGGCGTTATCAACTCGGGTGAGGGCGACAAGGGAGTTGCTGCATGTCCATATGATTTTTATTCACGATGGGTTAATGATCCTGAGGGAACGCAAAAAGCGGTTGAAGCATTTACACGTCCAATGGTAGGTACAGAGGAATGTCCAATTGATGGCATACCCAATCCAGAATCTGTAGGGCATAAATAATTGGAGGATCCGCTCTTAGGTTATCTAATCAGGGATGAGCCTTTTTATCAAGCCGTAGGCAGTGAGTTAACTGGATTTGAAGCGGCAGTGACAGCCCATTTACCAGTTTTACTCAGTGGACCAACTGGTTGCGGCAAAACACGTTTGGTTGAACATATGGCCTGGAAGTTAAAGAGGCCACTTGTAACTATTGCTTGTCATGAGGACCTAAGTGCTGGGGATTTAGCTGGAAGATGGTTATTGGATGCAAAAGGGACTCAGTGGCAGGACGGGCCTTTAACTAAGGCAGTGCGGTATGGTGGAATTTGCTACCTAGACGAGTTGGTTGAGGCAAGAACGGATGCTTTGGTTTTGTTACATCCATTAGCGGACACTCGTAGAATCTTACCCCTAGAGAGACACGGAGAAATAGTTACAGCTCACCCTGATTTTTTATTGGTGGTTAGCTATAACCCTAGTTACCAAAGTAGAGGTAAAGCTTTAAAGCCTTCTATGCGCCAACGCTTTACGAGCCTATCTCTTGACTATCCGAACGAAGAAAACGAAATTCAAATAGTACACCGTGAAGCGCAAATTGCTTTGAATTTAGCTAAACAAATGGTTGCCTTTGCAAAAAGAACACGTTGTTTACAAGAGCACGGTTTAGAGGAGGGGGCATCGACTCGATTGATTATCCATGCCGGCCATCTTGTTTGTGCAGGTTTGAAAATTAAGGATGCGCTTAAGCAGGCGGTTGTCGCTCCCTTGACGGACGATCCATTGCTGAGCCAAGTCTTACTTTCGCTCTTGGATGTGTGTTTTGTATGACACTTAATTTTGATTCAAAATTAATGTCTACTTATTTATCTGCCTATGCAAAAGGGTTGTGCGCTCAATCCATGTCGGTGTTTCTTAACGCTGAGGATTCAAAATTAAGCCGTTCAGTATTAATACCAAAAATGGGTGGACCCCATGCATTAAACACGCCACATACCGCGAGTAAGAAATTAGAGGTATCAAATCATCTTCTTGAACATGCACAGGTTTCTCATGTTGCCGCCCATATCGCTTATGGTTTTCCTAGGGTGCAAAGGGGCAAGTTAAAACCAGTTCAATTGGCTCTTTACGGCGTATTGGAGGATGCGCGGGTAGAGTATCTTGCTTGTGAGGAGTTGCCAGGACTTAGAGCACTATGGGCGACGTTTCATTCAGGGGAAAATGCATTGGAGGGTTATGGGTTCGAAGCATTACTGGCAAGACTTTCACGCGTTTTGCTAGATAATTCCTATGAAGACCCCCATGCATGGGTTCAAAAAGTTAAGAAATACTTTTACAACTACACAAATAACGGCGAATTCCCAACTCTGGCGTTAAGAGATCAGAAGGATTTGAGGGAACTTGTTTCGATATTAGGCAATGATATTGGTCAAATGCGCTTGCCTTTTAACTCAAGCGGATACCTAGTACACCCACTATACCGAGATGATAACAGCCATTTGTGGATTGCAGATAGTGATCTGGAGCAGTCTATATCCCCATTAGAGGTTAATCATTCGCCGTTGAGTGAGTTTGAGGACCCAACGAACTCCAATGATTTAGAGCCCGCGCTCTCATTGAGTGCTCCGCCAAACGAGGAGCCCTCAAGCTTTGGCCTGAACAAAATTAGCTACGCAGAGTGGGACTACCGTATTGGGCGATATCGACTAGATTGGTGCACTGTGTTCGAGGGGTTTGAAGTTGTGAAGAAAGGGAGTATGAGTTTGCCGCAGACGACTGAAACTTCAAGATTGCGCAAAGATGACTTATGGTTGAAATGGTTAAATCGGAAAAGTATTGACCTCTCTCTTTCTAGAAAGCGAGAGATTGAAGGCGATGACTTCCATATAGAGGGATTAATTGCTTCATATCAAGCCCTTCGAGCTCAAGAAGCGCCAGATCCTATGATTTATAAGCGACTCAAAAGAAATGAAAATGATTCATGTATTTTGTTATTGGTAGATTTATCCATTTCAACAGGTGATGGATTACTTAAAAGCTACTGCGCTCAGGCCCTCAACTGCGCAACCTCGTTAGATAGGCAAGGGCATCGATCTGCAATTTGGGGGTTTAGATCGTGGGGGCGAAGCCAAATCGATATTGTTTGGTTAAAGCTATGGTCTGAGCTTGCAATTAGTCCTATCGTGAGTGAGCGAATTGGAGGTGTTCAGTGCGGTGGCTCAACGCGTCTCGGTGCTGTCATGAGACACGGGGTACGACAAGTTTGTGCGTATTCAAAGGCATCGAACAAGACTCATGCTGAAATCATCCTTATGAGTGATTTACAAGCACACGATATAGATGTTTTTGACAGAAAGTATCTAAATATGGATTTACAAAAGGCAATTAAGGAGGCTTTGACCAAAAACGTAGTGATCACGCAGTATTAGCTAGTCTACGTATATGACAAAAATACCCTGGGCGCGGCAGGTTGCAACTCGGTTGGGAAAATCCAAAGGACTGAGTAAGAAAGTTCGATTCTTTCTCGCGCATCCCATACTCTAAAGTATCATGCTCTCATGCCGGGCATTAAAAGTGTTACGATAAAGTCGTATGTGATTTTGGAAATTAATTAGAGGTGAATCCTATGAAATTTGATTATCTACACAAAAAAATTATTATCAGTCTCTTTGCAGGTGTCTTAATCTTAGGCGGTCTCTTTTATAGTCGCCCCATCAAAGCGCAAACAGTAACAACTTTAACGGGCCAATACGGGTGTTTGTTTACTAAAAACTTTGCAGGGTTTACTGTGTCCAATGAAACGGGGACAGGAATTACGGGAGTCAACTTTTTAGTGTATCTTGACTTTACAAATTCAACTTTCGATTTCAATTTACTCGGGGTTCATAATTATGGAGACAGTGGTGGTGCTTATACCAACACAGCTTCTATTGCCGCTAGAGGCGGACAGCTATCCGTAACCACTGGCCCCATCACCAACAGCTTTTTGATGAGTGCCACCATCTCAGGGTCAACCATAACTGCAATCTTAATGCCTGTTAACGGCGGCTCAACCTTACTCCTTCAATCAGGTGGAGGCGCGAGTGGATTGAATGAGCCAACAGCTGGCGTTTGCAACAAGGTTTAAAAATGGATTCCAATTCTGCGTCAACTATTCTCAGATAACCCCACTCAGGTCCGTTACGGCTATGCCAGTAGTTTTAAAAATATATTTTATTTGGACTGATAGTAGACTCTAAATTATCAAACACCCCATCCCACGCTATCAAATTAGGATTAGTTGATGAATTCAGCCCCAAATAAATCACGCTACCCCCACCCGGATCTTAATTCTTTACCTCTGGATATCAAAGAAAAAATATTGGCTGTACAAGAAAAGGCTGGTTTTATCCCCAACGTTTTCCTAGCTCTCGCAAGGCGCCCGGATGAGTGGAGGGCGTTTTTCCTCTACCACGATAGTTTGATGCTAAAAGAAAATAGCGGACTAACGAAGGGAGAGCGTGAGATGATCGTAACTGCCACCAGCGCAGCCAATAACTGCTTGTACTGCGTGATCGCACACGGGGCCATACTTCGCATCCACGAGAAAAACCCAATCCTTGCAGATCAAGTTGCAATTGACTACAAAAGCGCAGATATCAGTGAGCGCCAAAAGGTGATGCTTGATTTCGCCGTTAAGGTTTGCAGATTGAACGGCGAGATCACAGAGCTCGAGTTCGAGCTTCTTCACAAGCACGGATTCAGCGATGAAGATATTTGGGATATAGCCGCCATAACTTCGTTTTTTGGCATGTCCAACAGAATGGCCATCTTCTCAGGTATGAAACCCAATACGGAGTTTTACATGCTAGGAAGAGCGCCCAAATCAAAATCTAATTGATTTGCACTCACTTCGTTTTTTGATAATTTCTAAAATCAGGGCCATCCTTCTGATTGAAAAATGTAGCAACGGCTTTTAAAAACATCACCATTGATTTGCTATTAGCGTTTCAGTGTCAACAGAGAGTTTTTAGAAGTGACTTGTTGGCTATATCTTGCTATAAAGGATTGTAAGCGCTAACTACAAATTTAAACTATCTTATAAACGAATCTTAAATATACAAATAGGTCATTGCTCGAATTAGATAATGCCTTGAAAAACAAGCTGATTGAACTTGTTTAGAAGAAAAGAGGGGGGGCAAAAAGATTTTTATTAATACTTTTGGGTGATAGCGTTTCAGTGTCACCCCTTTTGCTATTAGCGTTTCAGTGTCAAAGAGTCAGGCATTTCAACCCAACCCATGGGATTATTAGCGTTTCAGTGTCATTCGTCAAACCGAAATAATTTTTCTGGGATTGTTAAACCATCGGCCTGAACTCTCCCCATGGCTAAAGCGAGGGGCTTGCGCGGCTGGCTTGGTCATTTGTGTACAGGTGCCAGATCTGACAATAGACTCAGTTATTAGACTTTAAGTGTCATAGAGTTGAGTTTTCAAAGCCAAAAAAAAACTATTAGCCTTGCAGTGTCAATACTAAAAGAGGACAAGATTTCTGTATTTATTTCTCATTGTGCTAGCCTTGTCCTGTCATCGATTTATATGAAAGGCTATTAGCCTTTCAATGTCGAAATTTTTGTGGGTAACTAAGAGAATGTTAGCTCTATATGTAAAAGGCTATTAGAGCTTCAGTGTCCTCATTGATAGCCTTGTATGCGCAGCGCTATTAGCCTTTCATATGTTGTCCACAGATCAAAAAAGCCTTGCAAGCCCCATATATAGAGGGGTTCCAGGCTTTACATCTTTGCCCTAATCTTTTCTTTAATCTTCTTTTAATCTATTCTTAATCGCGTACAACTATTAAAAAACAAATAACACCAACCCGCACAAGCCAAGAGCAAGCCCCCACCGGCAAAACCACTCACAACAAAAGTGACACTGAAACGCTAATACTCAGCATTGAAATATTTAATGAAAAGCGGACAATTCAAAACAATCATGCCAAATAAAAAAGTTAACACCGTTTTGTTCGAGGAAGCTACAACTTCAACGGCTAAAGATCCCGTTAACGAGGAGGAAACCCCCTTGGCTAAAAGCATCAATAGGATTAGGGCAATAGCTTTAGTAAAAGAGCAGGAGGAAAAGGAGAAGGCAAAGGAGGAATCAAAGGAGGAGGCAAAGAAAGCCCTAGCTCAGCACAATACGCACCTTGTAGTAAAGCAAGAGTCCTCCAAGTACGAGATCGGCAAAATCATCATGCAAGAAGTCCTACCCATGTGGGACGACTTCAATAGAGGGGCCCCAAACCCCGTTATCAGGAGTAGCCTTTTCTCAGTCCAGACTTCTGAGGCAAGAGAGTTCGTCAAAAAACAAACGATCTACTCCACCAGCAACCACCAAATCAGTTACACAGGCGAGCAACTCCAGCAAGAAGACTTAAGCGTATGGCTCTGTATTATTCATATGGCCCGTATCCACTCAATTGAGAGTGCAATTTATTTCACAACCTATCAATTGATAAAAGACCTGGGCTGGAAAATGCACTCAGATACCTACGACCGGGTCAAACTCATCCTCTCTAGACTAAAAGTTACCGGCGTAACAATTGCAGCCGGTGTCGAAAAGAACTACGAAGGATCTTTGGTTCAAGAAATAGCCAGGTCAGAGTTTAATGGTCAGACCTACTGGATGGTGCAACTAAACCCCCGGATCACTGGTATTTTTATGACCGACACAACGACACTATTAGAGTGGGAAGTCAGAAAGGAAATTGGTAAAAAAGCCACCGTCGCCCTGTGGCTTCATGCTTATTACTCAAGTCATAAAGTACCTTACGCGATTTCGATTCGTAAACTCCACGAACTGTGCGGATCCGCTAACCGCCTGACGGGTTTTAGAGTTAATCTCAATAACGCTTTGCAAAAACTAATAACAGTGGGATTTTTAGAGACCTACCACATAGATAAAGATATTGTGACCGTAGTCAAATCTAAACGCGGTAGTATGAAATTGGTGAATAGTTGATCTCCTAAGCACCCTTGCAGATTGTTTTTCGTCATGTACTTTAAATACCAAATTCATGTTCAATCGAATTAGACCAATCGGTCAAGATAAGTCTTGAAACAATGTCAAAAGGCAATCAGCATATATATTTGAATTGATTTTCTTCTCATCCATAAAGACACTTTGCAAAGTAAAACCTGGAATAACGATACCAAATAAAGCAACGGACAGATTTTGTGAGTTTGTATCTTGAGGTATCTTTCCACATTTTTGAAATGCAATAATTTTTTGCTCTAATGCAACTCTAATTCTTTCAAAATACATTTTTGTTAGTTGACGTATCTCAGGATCCACCATTGATAAAGACCATATATGAAACGCCATGCCATTACCTGGGCCTTTCGTTATTTCTTCTGCAAATCCAGATAAATGCTGAACAAACTCTTTGAAGCTAAGTTTATTTTCATGTACATCCAAAACTATACTGTCGATTCGACTGCAAAAGGCGCCTAAATTTTGAGTGATGATGATTTGTACGATTTCTTCTTTTGTTTTGAAGTGATGGTAAAGATTGCCACGAGAGAATCCAGAAGCTTGCTGTATATCTTTAACAGAGGTTCCAGCAAATCCTTGCTTAGCAAAACAGAGTCGGGCAGCGTGCAATATCTTTTCTCTTCCTTTAAGGAGATCCTCAAGGGGTTTTTTAATTAATCGCTTCTGAAGTGTATTGCCTTGTCCAGTTTTGAAAACTGGCGAGTTGGATTTAGCGGATTTTTTACGTGACGACTGATTACTTATCATTTCTTTTGACCCCCAAAAACCGACCGCTTATTAAAAATTTAATTTCGATAGTTTCAAACCACTATACACCATGTGAATTTCAAACATTTAAATTGCTCTCCACATTAGTGATTTGTGTGCAATTTTGATGAATCAAGTTTTGAACTGCTTGAGGTAAACTTTATGAAAACCGACCGCTTATTAAAAATTTAAATGTGCAGATTAAATTTTAATTGAGTAATCTAACATATAGTTAAAGCTACTTATTGCAAAATAATTTTTCAGATGTACTTTGCCGAGCGCGTGGGCATAGTTGCTTTTTCCCTTGCAATTACAAGTTGTGGCAATGGCACTGTTACTGCACCATGGATTGGTACAAAACAACTTGGAGTAGCTGGAGCATATACACAAGGCGGTTCCATATTCATTGATGCAAGTGGTAGCGTATTTGTTGCTGGCTTTACCTCTGATGGGTTAGATGGAAATACTTTGGCTAGAACGTACGACTAGTTTGTCACCAAATACAGCAACAGTGGGGTCAAGCACTGGAGTTAACCACCAAATGAAAATATCCAATGAATAATAATTTAAAGTTAATCATTCTCTTTTGTGTGTTTTTACTAAGCAGTTGCGGTGGAGGCTCTTCCACTAGTACTACCTCCACAAAATCATTATCTGCGGCCACTCAAGCTCAGTTAGATACTTTAATTGGTAACTTCATGACTGCTCATGCAATTACGGCAGGGTCGATAACGGTTATGAGTGGCACAAATGTTCTTTACGACAAAAGCTATGGTTATCAAGATCAATCCAGTACTACTCCAATAGTTAGTGACCCGTTAATGGTGAGTGCCAGTATTGTGAAGCCGCTGACAGCAGCAACTGTTCAGTATTTGGTCGGTATTGGTGCATTCAATTTATCAGATCATGTGTTTTGCACAGGAGCTAATACGCCTTGCTGGCTAAATGTGACGAACCCTGCAGGAACTTTGGTTTCAGGATTTGCCGCAGGTGGTTTTGCTGACACCAGATATGCCAATATCACCATACAACAACTGTTAGATCATGAAGGTGGTTGGGATAGAGGATTAAAGACTTGTGCAGGTGAGGCGGCTTATGACGCTCTTACAACACCGTGTGACCCAATGGTGCAAGAGAGATTAATTCAAGCAACCCTAAACACAGCATTCCCAGCAAACTTTACTAGTTCCCAGTTGCCCACACAAATGAACGATATTTATTATTGGGTAACTAGGAACGCCTTAGACCATGCACCTGGTACGACGCAGGTTTATTCTAATTTCGGCTACATGATTTTGTCTGCGCTAGTGGCTAAGGTAACTGGCTCAGACTTCAACACATACGTATACAACACCATGCTGTCCCCCTTGGGAGTATCTAGAGCTGACTTTTCTACATTTTCTTTCTCGCCAACAGCTGGCTCAGCTCAAAGCATGAGAACTCCTTACCTGCTGACCACAACATATTGTCCTAGTATCGACTCTTCTAATTTGGGGGTTAGTGTTTTAGGAACTGCACTGGGATGCCTAAACCCTCCTAATTGGGTGGCGGCAGCAACAACTCTGACAACCAGTAAGGTGATGGCTCAAGTGGCTGCCACCTACAAAATTGACAATACGAACGACATAAATTCTACAACTAACCCTAGTATGGATGGACCAAATAACGGTAAATCTTTGAGTGGAACCAACAACTCAGGAGTGCATTACGGTGACTTACCAGGGGTGACTAATATTTTGCGTCAGTTATTAACAGGCACTAGCTATGCACTGATGTTAAACAGAGATAACACCTTAAGCGCATGGCAAGCGACTCTTTACCCACAAATCGACGCCATCATTGCGGCAGGTGGTTATTGATTTAATTTTCATAAATTCGGTAATTTAGTTTTTATGAAATTCTAATGATGAAAATAATTAAATTAACTTTAATATTTATCTTGTGCCTATTAAGTAGTTGCGGTGGAGGCTCTTCCACTCCCACTCCCACTCCCACTTATTCGATTGGTGGAACGGTTTCTGGCTTGACCAGTGATTCGCTCGTACTTAAAAATAATAACGGAGATGATTTAACAATCCCCGCCAATAGCACTTCTTTTACTTTTAATTCAGCCTTGGTCAGTGGCGCAATCTATGCAGGCACAGTAGGGGCACAGCCTGCTGCACAAACCTGTACCGTCTCTCATGGGTCTGGAACAATTGCCACCCTCAATATTGCAAATATTATTGTGACATGTAAATCCCAATTTGCGTATGTTGTTAACTCCTCTGCTAATACCGTATCAATGTACTCAATCGGAAGCGATGGCATTCTTACTCCATTAAATGTGCCAACAGTCGCTACAGGTAATTTGCCAAATGGAATTACTATTAATCCAGCTGGTACCTTTGCTTACGTCACAAATACAGATTTTTTACAAAATACTAACCCTTCCATATCTATGTACTCAATTGGTACGAATGGAATACTTACCCCCTTAAGTACTCCCACAGTAGTTACAGGTCTTGCACCACAAGAAATTACTATTAATTTAGCTGGCACCTTTGCCTATGTGACTAATATGAGTAGTAATACCGTATCGATGTTCTCTATTGGCATTGATGGTGTTCTCAAACCTTTAAGTACGCCTACAGTAGCAACATATGGTGTTGCTACTAGTCCTGCTGGTATTTCTGTTAATCCAGCAGGCACGTTTGCTTATGTAGCTGTTTCTGGTTTTAATAGTGTTCAAGGTTACGCCATTGGCAGTGATGGAGTCATAACTTTTTCTCAAAATATACATTCAGGACAAAGTCCTACATCGGTTGCAATTAACCCAGCAGGAACCTTTGCGTACGTAGCCAATCATGGAAGTGGAAGTAATAACATTAATATTTACTCTATTGGTTCCGATGGGAGTTTAGCTTACTTGCCTGGAGTAACTGTAGTTGCTGCAGGAACATCACCGTACTCCATTACTATTAATCCAGCTGGCACTTTTGCTTACGTGTCTAATTGGGCTGTTGTCAATGGAAGCAATACCATATCCATGTACTCCATTGGTACTAATGGGATGCTCACAGCTTTAAGCACGCCCACAGTAGCTACAGGTAACAGACCAACCAGCATTGCCATTAATGCAGCCGGCACTTTTGCTTACGTCACAAATGAAATCAGCAACACAGTATCAATGTATGCAGTTGATGTTAGCACTGGAATACTCACACCCTTAAGTACGCCAACAGTTTCAACAGGTGCGGGAAGTAATCCGAGTAAAATAGTTGTCTTATCAAAATAGAATGCTTTCTTTATTCTTTAAATTTTAGTTGTGTTCGAAATTTGCCACATAAACTTTAGAGGCCGAACGACTTTTTGAGCGTGAAGCACCAACCAAATAAAGGAATAATGATGACTAAAATGTATAAGCCACCCCACCCAGGTCTTACTCTGAAAGAGGACATTCTTCCAGCGTTAGAACTAACCGTAACAAAAGCTTCAGAACAGCTTGGTGTAACTCGAGCTGCTTTTTCTAGAGTGATCAATGGTAAAGCTGGTATTTCTCCAGAAATGGCTCTTCGTATTGAGGCATGGTTAGGCGAGAAAAATGGAGGTAGTGCAAGCGTTTGGCTAGCCTTACAGGCAGCCTATGACTTATGCCAAGTTCGTAAATCTGGACTACCTAAAGTCACACATGCATTGATTCCAGTCTTAGCCTAATCAGGGACACTTTTCACTGTTTTATTTACACTGCTCAAAACAATTATTAAATCGAGTCTCTTCAGGCGTCAACGAA
>CAIQHG010000002.1 GCA_903871545.1 uncultured Burkholderiales bacterium
CGCCAATTACTCAGGCTTACTCCTCAAACACATTGTCAACTTTTGCTGGTGTGTTCGATTATGACTTGAGCAAGAAGACAGACGTTTATGTAGCTGGTGCTTACCAGGCATGGAACTCCAACGGTGCCCTTGCTAATAGTACAGTAACTGCAACCAGTACAGCTTCTAACACTGTTGCAGCAAATCAAACAACAAGTGCTGGTACAAACCAAACTACATTTGCTATTGGTTTACGCGTAAAGTTCTGATTTAACGCTGACGCAAGTCAGAGGTTAAGTTAAACTATTAAAACCCACTGTGGCAACACAGTGGGTTTTTTAATATCTTGAGTGTGCCAAGTTATATTTTTGAAATGTGAGTTCGTTTAAAGGTTTTAAAAGGTTGAATATGAAACTGAAGTTTATCAAATATGTTGCTCTCATTGCTTTTGCTTTACTTTCAGCGTGTGGCGGAGGTGGCAGCAGCACCGTTTCATCAACTCAGCAGTTAGTTAGTATTGCTTACGATAGCACGGCAGGAAAACTTATCGTTACAGATTTTGGTTTGAATATTGTTCAAAGTGTTTCTGCTTTGACTGGCACTGCTTCATTGACAACACTTGCAGGTGCAAGTGGTAGTTCTGGAGTTACCAATAGCACTGGCACTTCAGCCACTTTTAATGGACTACAAGGAGTAGCTACGGACAGTAGTGGGAATTTATTTGTGTCTGAATTGAATAATTACGACATCAGAAAAATTGCCACCCCTACTGCCACAGCCACTGTCACAACATTTGCAGGAGTATCAGGTACTCATGGCTCAGCAGATGGGACAGGGACATCAGCATATTTTTACAACCCCAGAGGTATCGCAATTGACAGTACAGATAACATTTACTTGGCTGATTCAACAAATCAAACGATACGTAAAATTACCAGCGGTGGAGTTGTAACTACTTTAGCAGGCTATGCGGGAACAACTGGTGTAACAAACGGTATTGGATCAGTAGCTAGATTTAACTATCCCAATTCCCTAGCAGTAGATAGTGCGGGAACCAATCTGTATGTCGCAGACACATTAAATAACGCAATTCGTAAAATTGTTATAGCTAGCCAGACGGCGTCCACCTTAGCGGGAAGTATTGGCACATCAAATTATGGATATACCAACGCTACAGGAACAAATGCTCTTTTTTACAGTCCAGTTGGCGTTGCAACGGACGATACTGGAAACGGACTTGGGAATGTGTATGTCACAGATTACAGTAACAATTCAATAAGAAAGATTGTGATTGCAACTGGGCTTGTAACAACCCTTGCTGGTAACACCAGCGGTACTTCAGGCTACGTCAATGCAACAGGGACTGCGGCTTACTTTAGCAACCCCACTGGCATTACCTACTTTAACGGTAATTTGTACGTCATTGATCAAAGTGGTACCCATATTCGAATTGTGAATACCACCAGTGGGGCAGTTACCACTTTATACTGAGATGTCGTGTTACACGACAGTCATGGGCAGTAAAAAACCCGTACCTGGCGGGTTGGAATTTGGTCAAGCCAATTACTTCAAAAGAGCAACCGTCCATTTAGTCATGAAGGTGTTTCATAATAATATTTTTAGCCTCTTGTAGAGGCTTGTCCCAGTCAAAATAGGAATGTTGTCTAAGGAGCTTCATGCAGTTATAGAAGTTCGTGCTTGAAGAGTCCAGTCCCCACCTCCAGTCTGGGACCATGGATAAAAGTGTTACGGTGTCTACCCCAAGCGCCGCGCTTAAATGAGGAATGCTCGTGCAGGTGCTTACAACACAGTCTAGACAACTGATTAAGGCTGCTGTATCTGAGAGATCATATAGCTCAGGACCAAAGGAGCGGATATCCGCGCGCAGTGCTAGGGAGGCTAAGTCGCTTGGTTTAGTTTCCTTTTGAAGACAAATAAATTCAAATCCGGCTATCGGCAACGCTTTAGAGAACTCCTCAAAACTCATGCTCCTTTTACGGTCGAGCTGAAATGTGGACACACTGCTCCAACAAATACCAATGCGCGGTTTGGTCTTTGGACCTAAACGCGAACGCCAGTAGTTGACTTTTTCTGCCTCTGCACGCAAATAGGGTACAGGGCTTGGTAATGTTTCGTAGGTAATTTCAAGCGCAAGCGGCAAACTGAGTAGCGGACTATGAAAATCAAAATGGGGTAGGGGGTTGCCCCTGGCAATAAATTGGCTCAACCCCTCAAGAGGGCTCAGCAACTGCTCTAGGGTTTTCTCATCCTCCAAAATCACTGTTGCACCTAGGTTTGCAAGATTCCTAATCAACCTACAAAACTGTATTGAGTCCCCTAATCCTTGCTCGCCGTGAACAAGAATTTTTTTACCTACCAAAGATTCTCGACCTGTCCATTTGGGCTCTTTAAAAATTCTTTTAGGCGTTGTGCTGTTATTCCTTTGCCAGCGCCACTCATAAAGCTTTAGCCCCTCAGCGTAATCCCCCATCAAAAGCAATAATAAAGATTTATTCCAATTGGCCTGCACGTGAGAGGGATTCAGCTTGAGGGCATGGTTATAACTGAGGAGCGCCTCTTTAAAGCGTCCCAACTCTTGAAGAACTATGCCTTGATTGACGAAAGCCTCATCGTAGTTTGAATCAATTTTCATTGCCTGACTGTAGTCTTCAAGGGCTTGGCTTAAGTGATTTAATTCTTGGTGTACGTTGCCCCTGTTGTTAAAGGCGGGCGCAAAGCTTGGATTTTGGTTAATTGATTGGGCGTAAGTATTCAACGCATCTTCATAAAGACGCAGCCCAGCAAGCGAGTTTGCTTTGTTAAAGTAAGCATCTGGGTTTAGAGCTTGAAGCTCTATGGATTTATTAAATGCGCTGATTGAGCGCTCAAACTCTCCCGATGCCTGCAGGGCGAGTCCAAAGTTATTATGAACTACGGAGATACCGGGGTTTAACTCAATAGCCCGACCAATTAAGGCAACTGCGTGTTTAGGTTTATTGATTTGATGGGCTAAAACGCCGAGTAAGTGAAGGGCGTCGAAATGGTTTTTATTCAAACTCAGTGTTTGCTCGTAAAGCATTTGAGCCTCCTTTAACTCTCCGCGCTGATGGGCGTCAAAGGCGCTTTGAAATAATAGGTCAGTATTCAAAATCAATTAATCCGTTGCTTGTTGAATAAGTTTGAATGAGACAGTAGTGTCTTAAATCTTTTGGAATTGAAGTGAAGGATAAGTAGTTTTAAAGTGGTTTTGTCCAAGGACTCCTCTATTCGTAATGAGTATAAGAATTGTAGAGGAGTGATTGGGTAAAAATTAAGTAGGGGTCCCGCAATAAATAGATATGTGAGTTCCTTGCTGAGTGGGGTGAACAATTAATTTGAATTGATGCAGACGTAATATTGCACGTACGATTCCAAGCCCTAAGCCGTGGCCAAAGCCCTGGCCTAATCTATGCTGAACTCTTCTGTCTTGCTCACCATTTTCGCTAATCTCTTTGAGTTCGCCTACAACCCCGTTTGAGCCAATTGAGGTGGAATGGTTAAAGGCTGCCCCCCAACCAAGGTTAGGGCTTGGCTCAGAGAGTGAGTCCTCGTTTAAATGAGGGAAGGTCCTCGTCTTTAAAAATTTCGCATCTTTTCTATCATCAGAATTTAAATATTCAATGAGCTCCTGAGACATTCCAATGCCTGGGTCACACACCTCTATCAAACAACAGCCCTTAGAGCGTCTTAAATTAATCCTTATGAACGATTGACAACCGTTAGGAGCAGGGTGTGTACCAAGGTTGGGGCTGAGCGCGCTTGAAAATTTTACCGCGTTATCCACTAAATTACTGATGGCTTCAAGCATGAGGGAGCTGTCTGCAAATATCATTTGAGAACACTCAATGTTTAGACTTAGTTTAAGTCCTTTTTCCTCTGCAATGGGCTCAAACATTTCAACGATTTGATCCAAAACTATTTTAGGATCTACATGCTTAAAACCCACCTTACGCATATGGTTCTCGATCTCTGCAACCCGCAGTACGGCCGTAAAACGCTCAAGCAAGCGGTCGGTTTGTTGGATAGATTTGTGAAATATGTCTAGATTCTTTAAAGCAAGCGCACTGCTTTCGCTAGCATTCAAATTAAGGCCGTTGCTTAAAAAAAACCGAACTCGGGTGAGTGGGGTTCTCAGGTCGTGGGCAATTGTTGAGGTGACCCCTTTAATCTCCACCATCAGCTTTTCGGTCTCAGCCAACATCAAGTTGACAGTGCCAGAGAGCATATCAAGCTCGTCCAGGCGCCTAGAGATTGGAATGCGAAGATGAAAGTTACCGAGCATGATCTCGTTTGTGATGGCTTTTATTTCCTCAATCCTTCTAAGCGGCCTGATACCGAGAATAAATCCGACTGTGAGTCCAAATATTAAAACCACCGAGCTGCCGACCATCAGCCCGTAAAGAAGAATTTGTCTGATTGCAGCAAATTCTCCAATATCTCTTCCCACAACAAGAATTAAGTTCTCCTCAGTACGTCGTGCTTTTGCCCTGGCTAAGCTGCTTTGCGTATCCTCAACGCCGTAGACGTTTTTACCCTCTACCCCTTTATTTTTAAATTCACGTATCTGTCCGTCAAGCCCAATTTCAGGTGGTAAATATCTTAAATTGCCGCCTATCTGGGTACCCTCAAGCGTAAAAACCCCGTACAAATCTATTTTCCGCGAATCCCGCTTTAGCGACTCCTCAACGCGCGCAAGTACCTCTGCTGTTCCAATGTGCTCGAGATTTTCCGAGTAAACCTCTATGATGCGGTCGACCCTTTTTTGCATAAACACAGTGACTTCCCAATACACCACGCCAATCGTAATTAAGATGCCTACGACAAAGAGCAATAAGTTGATGACAGCCATGCGGACCGTAGAAATCCTCAAACGCTCGGCTAGCGTTTCAAGCACTCTGATTGCCCTAACTACTGCACTTCGCATCATTTTGCGCATAGGGTGTAGCCCACACCCCTGACTGTATGAATGAGTGGTTTTAGTGGGGGCACGTCAACCTTCTTTCTAAGCCTGGCAATATGAACCTCTATAAAGTTGGTGGAGGGATCAAAATTCAAATTCCAAAGTGACTCAAGGATCATCTTCTTGGTCAGCACCTGTCCTGAGTAACGCATTAAATACTCCAAGAGCTTGAATTCTTTGGACACCAAAGCAATAGATGCACCAGAGCGAACAGCACGCCGGTTTAGTAAATCAAGCTCTAAGTCCTCGTATACCAACGTGTGATTGGGTAGACTCTGGGTTTGTCTTCGCAGGAGCGCCTCCACTCTTGCCAGCAACTCCTCAGGGGCGAATGGTTTCACCAAATAGTCATCCCCCCCCGCTTTAAGTCCTTGAACCTTATCATCTACAAACCCCAATGCACTCAACAAAAGAACGGGAGTTTTGTTACCTGAGCCCCGCAATGACTGCACTATATTTATGCCGTCAAGACTGGGTAACATTCTGTCTAACGTAATCACATCAAAGGGTTCAACTAATGCGCGTTTGAGAGCGTAAGAGCCGTCTCGCTCAATCGTTGCCTCAAAACCTTGCGCAACCAAAAGCAAGTAGATCTCGTTGGCCGTATCTAAATCGTCTTCGATGATGAGTACTTTGGGCATGTGATTGTGCTGTTATTAGGGATAGGTTGAATGAAACAAAATCTCATCAAAAGGTTAAGCTTATCGTGACACTATACGGGTGCGCAGAAAAATCTAATGTCAACGTTTAGAAGTTCCCTCAATTTGCGGATCTGATAGGTCGATATCCATATGCACTGCTTTTGAGTTGCATAGATAACTCACCCGCGTACTGGTGCAGTAAATCTATTTGTGCAGCAGGCGGGGGATCAGGAATTTCTTGGATTGAGCCTACGATGCCAATGGCGCCTGCTAAGACATCATCATCTCTGAAAATGGGCACTGCAATGGTGTTGATCCCCAAGAGCATTTCACCCGCAGCGTAATCATAGAAACGCTCTTTGATGAGAGGCAGTCGGTCTAAAACGGCTTGCCGATCCACCACCGATTGATTAGTCTGTGCCACTAAAGATTCGCCAAGCATTGCGCTTTGCGCCTGTTCGGGTGCATAAGCCAGCATCAGGCGGCCAAAGGCAGAGCAGTGGGGTAAGGGCCTGTTGCCAGGCTTGACTGAGATACAAATGCGGGCGTAGATGTTGTCTGAGGTGGCAATCACCATGGGTTGCCCATTGATGGGAATAGCCAGCACAGCCGTTTGCCGCAGTTCATCTCTTAACTTGACCAAATAAGGCTCGGCACGATAACGCAAATCAAATTGCGCCCCTGCAGCTTCTCCCAACTGAAACAACCTCCAACCCAGTCGGTAACGCTCAGTGGAATGCTCCTGCTCCACCATACCCATCTCCTTTAGGGTGGCTAAGTGGCGGTGAATGCGGGGCTTGGTCTCACCCATCAAATCGGCCAGCTCAGTGATGCGCATAGCGCGCCGAGCTAAGGCCATCTCATTGAGCAAACGCATGGCCACTTTTACTGCTTCAACCGAGTTTGTCTTGCGCACTTTGTCCTTAGCAGGAGTTGTTTTGACGCTGGCAGGGAGTGGTTTCAATGGTTTAGTTTGCATACTTTTGTCTTGGATTAAGCTGTATTATTGTGTACATGATAGATCTATCAGGCGAAATAAAATATCGCTTAGCGTAAAAATTATGTTAAAGTAAAGAAATATATAAATTTAGATTGACATAAATACATCCTTTAAGAATGATTGTTTTTGATCTGCTCACCGGATTTTTAGGAAGTGGCAAAACCACCTTTTTGAACGCATTCCTTCGACTTGAAGAAGGCCAAGACACGGCTGTCATTGTGAATGAATTTGGAGCAATTGGCCTGGACCAACTCCAATATAAAGAGCTCAGTGAGGATGTCTATTTGCTAGACAATGGTTGTTTGTGCTGCACCGTCACTCACTCTTTGCGAGAAACGCTTTTAGAGATCAAAGACCTCACTCACCGACTGGGTCGCCCCGCACTCAGGCGCGTCGTCATAGAGACTACAGGCTTGGCCGACCCATTGCCGGTCATGCATGCTTTGCTAGGTGACAAGTCTCTCATGCAGCATTTTCGATTGGGGCAAGTTATTACTACTGTGGACGCGGTGCAGGGCCTGCAACAACTGCAAGCGCACATTGAATCTAGAAAACAGGTCAGCGTAGCAGAGCATTTGGTGATTACTAAAACCGACATGTCTGTTCCCGCGGGCGTACTCCAACTCCGTCAGCAATTGCAACGCATAAACCCCTACGCGTCAATGACCGAGTCAGTCTCAGGTCAATGTGCGGGGTCTGTATTTACATTTGATCAAAATAGCAACACTTTTAAAATGCCTCCCCAAGTATTAGAGGAAAAGTCTTCAATAGCATCCCACGCAACTGACATAGGCAGTTGGAGCGTTTTCACAGACATCCGGCCCACTTGGGCCGGCATTGCCGCTTGGTGGAACTTACTTACCCTTAAATTTGGCAATCAACTCCTCAGGTGCAAAGGATTGCTGAGGGTCAACGACGCCAAACCTTTTGTATTGATTCAAGGTGTTGGCAAAGTTTTTCATTCACCCACTTTTCTGCAAGCTTGGCCAGATGAAGATTCGCGCGGACGACTTGTTTGCATTGGACAAAACCTGGACCCCGTTTGGCTTTTAGCGAGCCTGAAAGCATTGACACTCACAGAGGCTTCATTCAGGCCTCGCAACCTTGAAGAATTGAATGACTGCTTTTAAAAAGAGACACGCATGAACACCCCTGAATTTGTTTTGCGCGGTGGCACCTTGGTTGATGCCAGCACAGACGGTACGCCAACGGATTTGCTCATCATTGAGGGCAAAATTGCAGCTCACTTGGCACCCAATACCCCGGTTGATGCGTCCATCCCCGAGCAGTCTGCCAAAGGTTTGCATATTTTTCCAGGCCTAATTGATGCTCACATCCATTTTGGCTTTGGCGAAAAAATTACAGAGTACGAAACTGAAACCATCTACGCCGCCCAAGGCGGCTTCACCACGGTGCTAGGTTACTTTCTCAACAATGAAGCCTACGCTGATGTTTTTAAACGAGAACAAGAGTACGCTAAAACACGCGCCTACATCGATTATGCTTTTCACTTTAGCACAGCAAATGAAGAGCACATTCATGAATTGGCAGATTACGTTAAAACCTACGGCGTCACTTCCTTTAAATACTTCATGAATTTTAAGGGTGAGGAGGGCCGCTACTTGGGCCTAGACGGGACCGACGATGGTTATTTGTTTGACTTACTCAGTAAAGCCGCCAGCATTGGAGACGTAAAGGTGGTTTGCCACACTGAGAATATCGAGATCGTCAACCGCATTCGCACCCGCATCCAAGCCAGTGGTGGCTCCACCCTCAAAGACTGGTCTCTAGCAAAGCCCGCCTTTACTGAGGCAGAAAGCTCAGTGCGCGCCATGTACTTTGCAGAGCATTTGGGCGCGCAAATCTACATCCCACACATCAGCACCCGCATGGCACTTGATGAGGTTCGCAAATGGCGCGCCAGATACGACAAGGTGTTTGTTGAAACTTGTCCGCACTACCTAACCCACACTGAAGACTCAGACCTAGTGGGCATGGGCAAAGCAAATCCTCCCTTTAGAACCGCAGACGATGTGGCTGCCATGTGGGATGGTTTGCAAGACGGTACCATTGATGTGGTGGCCTCCGATCATTGCCCGCGCAAACGCGCCACCAAAGAAAAGCCCCTTTGGCTGGCGTCCCAGGGTTTCCCGGGTACCGCCACCATCTTGCCGGTTTTGCTGCACGAGGGTTATCACAAAGGCCGATTGAGTCTGCGACGCATAGCGCAGGTGCTGACCCTTGCACCGGCCAAAATTTTCAACGTTGCTCCATCCAAGGGTACTTTGGCCGTTGGCGCCGACGCCGACATTACCCTAGTTGATTTGAATCTAAGTCGTGTGGTCAATCCAGCCGAACTCGGTTCGTACTCAGATTACAGCTTGTATGAAGGCCTAAACCTCAAAGGCTGGCCCGTTCAAACCATTGTGCGCGGCAACACGGTTATGTCCAATGGTAAGATTTTGGGGCACCCCGGCTACGGCAAATACATTTTCCGCACTTTGTCGCAACCCAAACTAGGAGCACTCCCATGAAACCTTGGCACGGCATCATCAGCGAGGAGGAGCAACGCGCTTACCGCGCCGCAGGATTTGGTCGTCCAACCGGGATTGGCAAGCGACCTGCGCTGCTGATTATTGATGTGCAGTACCGCACCACTGGGACAACTCCAATGCCATTTTTTGAAGCCATTAAAGAGTTCCCCACCAGTTGCGGCGAGGTGGCCTGGAAGGCGGTAGGCAACATCAAGTTATTGGTCGACGAGTTTCGCAGGCGGGGTTGGCCCGTCTTGTACCCTCACGTTGCGCCCAAGGTCCAAAACGAAGGCGGGCGTTTGGCAGACAAAGTTCCGGCCATCATGCACATTGCGGCCAATGGCTACCATTTTGTCAAAGATATTGAGCCCCACCCTGGGGACGTGTTGTTAGCGAAGAAACATCCTAGTGCATTTTTTGCAACCGCTCTCACGAGTCACCTCATTGATTTGCAAGCAGACACGTTGATAGTGACAGGCTGCAGCACCAGTGGCTGCGTGCGCTCAAGCGTGGTAGACGCTTTTTCGCTGAACTTTAAAGTCTTGGTTCCTGAAGACGCAGTTTATGACCGAAGTCATGTCTCTCACGCAGTCAACTTGTTTGACATGTCTGAGAAGTACGCCGATGTCTCTTCCACGCAAGAGGTATTGCAAGCCCTTAGAAAAATTTAAGTTCCCTCAAGAGTTGGCTAATTTTGGCCTTAGTTCGTTACACCTTACACGGAGAGAAAATGAAACTTTCAAATCGTCGTCGTATGTTGGCGCTTTCAGCGCTAATCATGAGTGGCGCATTGTCCACAAACGTTGCGTTGGCACAGGGCAAAGAGGCCCTCAAATTTGGTCTCGCCATGCCGCTTTCTGGCTCGCAGGCCCTTTACGGTGCAGACCAGGTGAAAGCGGCTCAATGGGCTGTTGCAGACATCAACGCCAAGGGCGGCGTGAATGGCAAGCAACTGGAGATGATTGTGGTGGATACGCAAGCCGACCCACAGTTGGGTATCAACGCCGTTAAACGATTGACCAGTGTGGACAATGTGCCAGTTTTTATAACTGCATGGAGCTCTGTGGTGAAAGCCGTGGCTCCTATTGCTAACCGAGACAAAGTACTCGAATTGAGCGTAGGCGCCAACTCCCCCGATATCGCCAAATTGGGTGATTACGTCTACACCACCTTCCCTTTGGCTGAAGTGGATGTGAGCGCTTTGGCCAAGCACACCCACACCGCCCTGGGCAAAAAGACGGCTGCTGTGATGTACATCAATAACGACAGCGGTGTTGAGGGTGCAGCCATTTACAAGAGCGTGTTTGAAAAAGCCGGCGGCCAAGTCGTAGCCTATGAGGCTTATGACTCCAAAGCAACTGAATTCACCGGCGCCTTGCTCAAAGTGAAAGCGTCCAACCCAGAAATAATCCACATTCAAGGCCTTGTAGCAGATCTGCCCCAAGTGATTGCACAAATGCGTCAACTCGGATTGCAGCAGCGCGTCTCTACCTACTCTGCTGGCTACAACCCCAAAGTCATTGAGCAATTGGGAGCCGCTGCAGAAGGCCTGATCGTGACTTCGCTTGCTCCGGGCGTGACAGATAACCCAAACGTCGAGCCTTTCATTAACCGCTGGAAAGAATCTGAAAAACGCGTACCCAACGGCCTGCCATACACCCAGTACTTGTATGACGGCCCTTACTTAGTGGCTGAACTCTATAAGTGGATTGAGAAAAACAAGTTGCCTGCCACGGGTGAGAATCTGCGCAAAGCGTTGATCACTGCCAAGAACTTTGAACTTCCATTGACAGGTGGCCTATCGGTCGGCGAGGACCACCGTGTGCACAAACCAGTTTACTTACTGACAGTAGATAAAGGTCAGTTCGTGCCTTTGGCAACGATCAAGTAAAGCACGAGTCTTAGTTGACCAGCGCGCAACGCACGCGTCTTGCGCGCTGGCAATGGAGTCTCATTTTAAAGGATGGGTGTGATTGATATTTCTATTTTGTTGCAGATCGTTTGGACAGGACTTGCAGCCTCCAGTTACGCCATTTTGTTTGCTGTGGCATTCTCCCTTGTGGTTAAAGTGGCCAAGGTTTGGAATTTTGCGCAGGCCGGCGTCATGGCACTTTCTTTTTATGTCATGTACGCAGCCCACAACAAATTTGCAATCCCACTCTTGCTCTCTGTTGTCGTAGGGTTGGTGGCCACCATTGGCGCCAATATCTTCATGGACCGGTATGGTCTGCAAACCCTTAGAAACCGCAAATCACCTAGCCTGACTTTCTTCATTTTTACGCTCGTAGTGTCTGAATTCTTGGCTTATCTGTTGGCTATGATTTTTGGAACAGAACCCGTTGCTTTAAAGCCCAACATTATGTCGGGCGTCAATATTGTGTTTGGCATTGTGATTAGCAATTGGGACATTGAGGCCGTTTGCGTCACACTCGCTTTGCTCTTTGCACTTTACCTCTTTATGTACAAAACTCGCGACGGCCAATTCATGGCTGCTGTCGCCGACAACCCTGAGCTATCTCGTTTTTACGGAATCAACGTGACCCGTGCATACGTCATTACCTTTGTCATTGCGGGCATTTTAATTACAGCAGGCATGTACTTATTTGGAACAAAAGCCTCTATTATTCCCAACACGCCCCTACAAATGATGCTCTTTGCAGTCATTGCCACGCTACTGGGCGGTATGGGAAGAATTTTCGGAGCCGCTTTAGCTGCCATAACCCTGTCACTGATTCAAGGCTTGAGCATCTTCGTTATTCCATCACAGTGGCAAGGCCTTATTCTTTACGTATTTTTATTCATCACCATTTTGTTTTTCCCTCAAGGCGTCAACTCGCAAAAATTCAAGCAACTGATTTCTTTCTCAAATAAGAATAAACCGCTCACTAAAAAAGGTATTTGAACATGGAGTACTTCATCTCTTTAGCGGTTTTGTTGGGGATTTACATTACCCTAAGCTCAAGCTTTAATTTGATCATCGGCTTTGGCGGACTGGTGAGCATTGCGCATCCCATTTTCTTTGCGCTGGGTGCCTACACCACAGCATTATTGGCCATACATTTTCAGACGAATCCCGCACTCGCGGTATTGGCCGGTGGGGGGGTTGCATTTTTGTCCTCCACAATGCTGTCACTCCCGTCGCTGCGAATTTCTGGTGATTACTTACTGATTACTAGCATTGGATTTCAGTTGGGTTTACTCGAAGTCATTAAACACGTAAGCTTTACAGGAGGCGCTAGTGGCCTGGGCAATATTCCAAATGTGGTTGAGGGATCGTCCAGGAGTGCGGTATTTGCAGTCATTTCTTGTTTGATCGCGGCTGCCGTCGTTTGGATGATTCGTTGGCTACTGACTGGCCCTTATGGGCGCGTGATTGCAGCCATGCGTGATGATGAGTTGGCGTTCTCCGCTCTTGGGCGTAACGCCATGATGATCAAGCTCAGTTTGTTTGCGATCGGTTCAGGATTTGCGGGTATTGCCGGGGGCATATACGCTTACTACTTTCAATACATCAGTCCCGATCAATTTGAAATTTTGCAATCGGCCATGCTTTTAACCATGGTGGTGGTGGGCGGTATGGGTTCTCAGTGGGGGCCGGTGGTCGGCGCTGTATTGTTACTTTTACTCCCCCAAGCCATTAGTTTTTTAAACTTGCCCCCCAGTGTCATGGCCCCCCTACAAGGGGTTATTTTTACAACACTGGTTCTTATCTTTTTATTCTGGCGTCCTCAAGGTTTGATTGGTCCCAATCAGCGCCAATCGCCAGAGGAGGCGTGATATGAGCGCCCTTATCTCAATCAGCGATGTGTGCAAAAGCTTTGGTGGCATCGTGGTCGCGGACCACATCTCCATTGAAATTCACCGGGGAGAAATTTTAGGTCTCATTGGTCCCAATGGGGCTGGTAAGACCTCGCTGTTTAATCTCATCTCGGGAGTCTATCCTGTAGACTCGGGCAGCATCTCTGTGGCAGGTCAGTCACTTAACGGACTTAACCTACATCAGCGCGCACGTTTGGGGGTCTCGCGAACATGGCAACACATGCGGCTTTTTGCCAGCATGAGTGTTTTAGAAAATTTACTCGTAGCGCCCCGGGACTACCCAGGGGAGAGGATAAGTAACATTATTTTTAAACCAAAGCAAACCGCTGCCGCAGACCACGGCGTGCGTGATCAAGCGATGGTTTTACTAAAGCGCATGCACCTTGAGTCGATCGCCCACAGTCATGTGAACGACATTACTTTTGGTCAACAAAAATTGGTGGGCTTGGCCCGCGCCTTAATGAATGACGGGGAATGCTTGTTACTTGATGAGCCCATGGCAGGCGTTGAGGGCAATGCCTACGAAACGATGAAAAGTATCGTTCGAGAAGAAGCCGCGTTCGGGCGAGCGGTGTGTGTGGTTGAGCACAATGTGTCTTTCATTAAGGACTTGTGCAATAGCGCCGTATTTATGGCCAGCGGCAAAATTTTAGAGCGCGGCAGTGTTGATTCGCTGTTGACGAGTAAAACATTGGCAGATTTGTACTTCGGCGCGTAAGCGACGATCAACTAAAAGGAGAGGCACAAGTGCTTCAAGTCGACCGCGTTAACGCTTATTACGGAAAACTGCAAGTACTCCACAACGTGTCCTTGACCATTAAGGACGGTGAACGTGTCGGAATCTTTGGTCACAACGGAGCCGGTAAAACCACATTACTAAAATGTTTAGTGGGCGATCTTGCTCAAGTTGAGGGTCTAATACAGTACCAAAATCAGCCCATCCTGGCTGGGCAAGTTCACTTAAATGTGCGACACAACATTGGCTTTGTCACTCAAGGCCACAATGTGTTCCGAGAGTTATCTGTAGAGCAAAACTTACGTATAGCGGGTTTGATGCACGATCCGGCGTACGCTCAAATAGTTTCCAACATTTTCCCCATCCTCAAAGAGCGTCAAACGCAACTGGCGGGCTCACTCAGCGGAGGGCAGCAGCAAATGCTAGCTCTTGGCATGTCACTCATGACTCGGCCCCGTCTGCTCTTGCTAGACGAGCCTACAACGGGTCTTGCACCGATTATTGTGAAAGATGTGTTGACATCAATTCGAGATATCAACCAAAAAGAAGGAACCACAGTGCTGATTGTTGAACAAAATGTGCAAGCCACTTTAAAGCAAGTTGACCGCGCCATTGTTCTTAAATCGGGACGAGTGATTTTTGACGGCGCCAGCAAGCAACTGCTGGAAGAGAAAAGTCTTTGGCATCTATTCTAAAAATGACTCAACCCAAACTACGCGAACAAGCCGGACACGGTGTTCAACAACTGATCGACTGGGCTGTTCGTCAAGAGCTCAGTGACATTCCAATAGAGGTCAGGCAGCAAGGACTGATGGTCATTGCCGATGATTTAGCTGCCATGCTCTCGGCTGAGAGCGAACCGCAAGTCATGAATTATCAAACCGCGTTGGTGGCAAGCGGACCTGTTGGCCAAGCCTCAGTCATACGGCGTGACCGAGCTAAACTGGCCCCCTTGCAGGCGGCACTGGCTAACGCACTGTCGGCCAGCTGGAATGAGCTTGACGAAGGCTACCGACGGGCGGTTTGCCACGCAGGTCTTTATACGCTGCCCATTTTGTTGGCCATCTCCGAGAGTGAAAAGATTGCTTTCAGTGAAGTGCTGCGTGCCAGCGTGCTGGCCTACGAAGTAACTGCGCGGTTCGCCAAAACGTGGCGCTTTAGCGCACTCACCATCCATCCCCACGCTTTGTTTAATGCGGTGGGGGCCGCGGCGGCGGTGGGCTTTTTGAGACGACTGCCCGCTGCGCAAATGCGCCATGCCATTTGTAACGCCAGCACACTTGGTGTGGTGGGTCCTTACAGTCAAGCTGTTCGTGGCTCCTTGATTCGCAACGCCTGGGCCGCGGCGGGCATCTTCAATGGCCTGCAAGCCATTGACTGGGCCATAGCCGGCGTAACCAGTTTGTCCGAAACACCCCACGACGTTTATCATGAGACCTTGCACAGCCAAGCACACATTGAAGACCTCACTCAAGACCTAGGCACAGATTGGGCCGTGAGTTCGGGCTATCACAAAATCAACGCCTGCTGCCAATATGCGCATTCCTCCATAGAAGCTATGCGTGAAATCTTAGATAAGCATCCTGAGCTTCAAGGCGGCTCGGGAGTTGCTCAAATTGAGCTGCAAACGCACCACCTGGGTATGACCTTGACTGATAAAGAACCTGTGACCACTTTGGGTGCAAAGTTCTCCATGCCGCATGCGCTAGCTGCGTCCCTCGTATACGGCCACGGCGGTGCACAGGCGTTTAGCACCCAGTCGATGCAAGATGAGCGCGTGGCGCGTTTGCGCCGTAATGTTGCTATGCGTTTGGTGGATGAAGAATTAGCATGGCCCCATGACAGACCCGCTTTTGTGACTTTGGTAACGGTTGACGGACAGCGTTACAGCGCAAACTGCTTGAGCGCTCGCGGGGGTCCCGATCGACCGTTCACAGACGATGAGCTTTGGCAAAAAATTGACGCGCTTTCTTGCGCCTCTGCCCCTGGTCTGTTAGAGGCCATGCGAGCACTTCACGCGCTTTGTGCACGTAGCACCAAAGATACTCAATGGGCCATTACTTGGCATGCAGTGGTCGATCAAATGTTTCAACCCTCTGCGTAATAATCACTTTGAAAGTTTCAAATGAACCCGATTGAAAACCACGACATGGAAGTAGACGTTCTTGTGATTGGCGCAGGTGGCTGCGGTTTAAGTGCCGCCATTGCAGCGCACGACGACGGCGCCTATGTAGCGATCGTAGAAAAAAGAGACCAGGCGGGTGGCAACACCTCGCTTAGCACAGGCTCTATTCCCGGCGCTGGTAGCCGCTTTCAAAAAGCAGCCAACATTGTGGATTCCCCAGAAATTTTGATTGCTGATTTAGAGCGCATTGCGGGCAAACACCAGTTGAGCGATGTGAGCGACAAGCTCTCACGTATATCTGCAGAACTTTGCGAGTGGTTGGTCGACCGTGTGCCTGCACGCATGAGTCTCATTACCGATTACTGCCATGTAGGTCACACCGTCCCGCGTTTGCATGCGCCCGCATCCAGACGAGGTAAAGATTTGATGGACGACTTGTTGGCCGGTGTTGAGCGGCGAGGCATTCCTCTTGCCGTTGGAAACCCTGTTAAATCTTTGATCACATCTGAACAAGGCGCAGTCATTGGCGCGGTGATAGGGGGCAAAGGCGTTGAGAGCACTCGCATCAAAGCAGGGAAAGTGATATTGGCCTGTAACGGCTTTGCAGCCAACCGTGATTTGGTCAAAGAGTTTTGTCCAGAAATTGCGGGGGCAGAATACTTTGGCGCGCTTGGCAGTCAGGGTGAGGCCGTTCAGTGGGGGCGTGAGCTGGGAGCTGGGCTAGCTAACATGGGCGCATACCAAGGTTACGCAGCAGTGGCCTATCCGCACGGATCCATTCTCTCTTGGACCACTTTAGAAAAAGGCGGGATTTTGATCAACTCAAAGGGTGAGCGATTCGGCAACGAAGACATTGGCTACTCAGGCTACGCGCGCATGGTGCTGAGTCAGCAAACAGAGGTATTCGCTATTTTCGATGACCGCATTAAAGCTATTGCAGACAAGGAAGATGAGTTTAGAGAATTAGCCAATTTAGGGGGCATTAAATCAGCATCAACTATTGAAGAATTAGCGTCCCTCTTCAAAATCCCTGCTGATAGCTTGTCGCAAACAATGCTCGCCTACAACCAAGCTGCACAAGGAAAGTCATCTGACGGGTTTGGGCGAAGTAAATTTGCACTGGCCCCTTTGCAGCCCAATTACTGGATTTGTAGAGTTACCCCCGGCTTGTTTCATACACAGGGCGGGTTGGCGATTGATACCAGCGCACGTGTGCTTAAAACGGACGGCACACCCATTCCCAATTTATTTGCAGGCGGGGGTGCCGCAGGCGGTATCAGTGGGCAAACTGGGGCCATGGGATACGCCTCGGGTAATGGTCTGCTAACTGCTATTGGTCTGGGCTATTTGAGCGGCAAAGTGGCCACCCAAGAGCTTAAAGTCAGCGCAACCCTCAAGGGACCAGAGTCTTGAGTACGACTATGAGCATCACCAAAACCCACAGCGAACGAATCGTTGACTTTGCGCTCGGACTGAGTCAAAGCCTCATTCCCTCAGATGTCACGGCTTTAGCCCGTTTGCACACACTAGATGCCTTGGGCGTTGGCATTGCAGCTTCACAAGGCCGAGTGCAACAAAAAATGGCGCAAAGCTTTCTTGGGAGACAGGGTTACGGAGATTGCAGTTTACTGGGTCACATCACACGCACACAAAGTGCCAATGCGACCCTTTTAAACGGCAGCTTTATTCATTCACTTGAATATGACGATACGCACATGGCCTCCATCGTGCACGGCAGCTCTGTCCTTGTCCCCACCGCTTTAGCAGCGGCTGAGCAACACAAGTTGAGTTTGGGCGAGCTAATGCGCTTGATCACGATAGGCTGGGAGGTGTTGGTGAGGATTGGCTTGGCCGCGCCGGGCTCATTTCAGCGTAGGGGTTTTCAAGTGACCTCTGTTGGCGGGGCACCAGTGTCTGCACTGTTGGCAGGTCTTGCACTGGGTGCATCGCGCAGTGAACTCATCTCGGCTCAGGGCATTGCGGGGAGTCAGGCTTCGGGAATTTTCGAGTTCTTAAGTGAGGGCTCAACCGTTAAAGGCATGCACCCCGGTTGGGCTGCGCACTCAGGCTGCATAGCCGCCTCTTTGGCGGTTGCTGGTATGACTGGGCCATCCACGGTTTATGAAGGTAGGTTTGGTTTGTACAACACTTACACAGACGATGCTCTCGCTGGCGTGGCGCTTGGCAAAGCGCTGGAGAGTTTGGGTGAAAAGTGGGCTCTGCGCGACGCCGCCTTTAAACTCTTTCCTTGCTGTCACTACATCCATCCATTTTTAGAAGCTGTGCAAAATCTGCGCGCTGAAAACCTACCCCTGCAAAGCATCAGGTCCATCGAATGCAAAGTCCCACAAGGCGCGGCCGCCATTATTTGCGAGCCTTGGAGTCGTAAACAAACACCGAGCATTGTGAACGAAGCCAAGCACAGTTTGCCTTATTGTTTGGCCTTGGCCTTTTTAAACATACCCATTACTGCCCAGCATTTTCTCTCAGATTCAGTCGATTCCAGGGCAGTTGAATTTGCGCAAAAGATCAACTGGTCTCCTATGCTGGACGCTGATTTCCCACTTAAGTTTCAAGCTGAAATAAATGTCTACCACGATGACGGCCATATTTCAGTTGCTCACATCGATCAAGTCAAGGGCAGTGCAGACCGACCCGCCTCGATTGAAGACATTGAAAACAAGTTCAAAACCAATACGTCTATTAGGCACAAAGCGTCCACTCAAAATGACATCATTGATTTGATGCTGCACGGCTCTGCTAATTTACCAATTTCAAAACTCAGCGATTTACTCGCTAAGAGCTGACCCTGTTTGTTGTTGACATCAGATGAGTGAAATACCCGCGACTAAACGCCTTTCGGCGCTGTAGTCGGGGCATCTGATTTCGCAATCAAATATTCCTGCTTCGTCTGCTGCTGCATGGACATGGCTTGCGCCTCACCATGGCTTATGC
>CAIQHG010000003.1 GCA_903871545.1 uncultured Burkholderiales bacterium
AGCAGCATTGGATTTGGATGAGTTGTTCTTTGAAAAAGCTGCTCTGTTGCTCGAGCACCCAAATATAGGGCGTGTAGGGCGGATATCGGGCACGCGTGAGTGGGTAGTCCACCCGAATTACATCCTAATTTATGATAAAGATGAATTTGGCCTACGGATATTGAATATTTTGCGTGCTTCGAGGTCGTGGCCTGCGGAACAGGACTAACTTTACTTTCTGGTTGAGTGAGTAATAAGGCATTAAATTCGCTAAGATTTTTTTGCATATAGGTAGGGTGACTTTGGTATTTTGGGACATGAATCGTTGAATTAAAGATCAAAAGCCATACAATAAGAATTAAGAAATTCAATCTTAATTCTTACTTCTTTAAAGGAAGGGTAGTCATGCAACAAGTCAAAATACGGGAAAAGGGTCAAATTACTATTCCAGCCGAGCTTCTTCAGGAGTGGGGTCATAAAAATCACGTTTTTATTAATGATTCTGTGGACGCAACGTTGGTAAATGGGGTTTTGATGCTCATTCCTAAGCAAAGAAATGCGAATAAAAGAAGCATGATGTCATATGCTGGTGTTGCCAAGGGCGTATGGGGTGACACGCCCGAGGAAGTCGACGCAAACCTTAAAGAGATCAGAAATTCATGGACAAGATAAAGGAGATTTGCACCCGCATACAGGGGCAACGCGTCTACGTGGACACCAATATATTCGTATATTTTTTGGAGCGTAATGCTCATTATTTTGATCTTGTAGTGCCGTTTTTTGAGCAGTTTGATGCGGGTTTATCGTTGGCCTTTACGGGGGACGCTACATTGGCGGAGACTCTTTACAAACCGTATCAGTTGGATGATGCGGTTCGGGTCAGCGAGATCAAGAGTTTTTTTGCAAATGAAGAACTCGTGACCGTTTTGCCTCACACGACCAAGGTATTTGAACTTGCGGGAGAGCTTGGGGCCAAGCGCGCAATGAAGCTTATCGATGCATTGCACTACGCAACGGCCGTTTTGGCGGGCTGTAAGTTCCTTCTTACGAATGATTCTGGTTTTGTTAGTAGCCAAGAGATAGAAATTATTAGCTTGCAAAGCTTGCATTGATTTTTGAAATATAACAAAAAGGGGTTAAATCCACGGAGATTTTCTGGTGTTATGGCTATTTTGAGTCAATAATCATTATACGATAATAAGCATTATCGCATAACAGATGTTGAAAGGGAGAGGAGTAACACCATGGCACTCACAAGAGATTTCAAAGCCACTGTCTTGGCTCGTGTTCAGGCGGATCCTGCATTTGCCAGGCTTGCGTCTTTTGTGTTCTTCTTAAATAGAGCAACCCTCTACCAAACCTCTAAACAGGGTAATTAGCAATCCATTCTTGCCATCGAGTTTTTTTGCAATAGTTGAAGTCCTCAGGAAATCATGAGCAGGGCTTTCATCTTGGCCCTGACGTGCCACATCACGGCTGCCGGTACGACGGTCTTTTTCTTCGCCTTACGCACTTTCCAATCCAAGGACTTGAATTTATAAGTCTGCTTGGCTTCTATTATTCATGAACAATAGACGAGTTGATAATAATCGTGCAATAAATTCATGAACTATTACTTCATACTCCAAATAATCTTTCCCCAAAGCCTTAATATTCTCAGGCGCCCATTCATAAACAATTGAGTTTTCAATAGCAAGTGCTGAGGCAGAGCGGGATTTATTAATGCTATATGCAGCCATCTCCCCAACAACTGTTCCTCCTCGGAATTCACGAAGACGAGTAAGTAAACCGCTTGGGTTTTCAAGGCATATTTCTATTTTTCCAGATTCAATAACGTAAAAGCTACTCCCAATGTCTCCTTGGCGAAATAAATACTCATCTTTTTTTAGTTCCTTTCGTATCATAAATTTAGAAATTTGATTGGCTTTCTCACTTTCACCAAGAATGTCTGTCAATATAGAATTAATATCTGGCGGCCTTGAATCAATTGCTCTATTGGCTAGTAAGCTTTCCTCAACCCAAATTAAAGCAAGGTCAAGATTTTTGAAAACATAAGAGCTTCTTTTATCAAATACATTGGCAACTTTAAAGACCTCTTCCACAGCATGATTCATTCCGCAAAATATGGGTGTAATTTGGTTAGACTCGAGTAGATTTATGAGCTTAATAAATACTTGGGTCGCAGTACTATCTATTCCAAGTACACGTCTAAAGTCAAATACTAGGTGGCTATATTTATTTTCTTCCTTACTGCAGATTTCTTTCATACGCTCAAAGAATATATTTGCAGATCCAAAAAAGAGAAACCCCCGTAGATTAAATATTTCAACCTTAACCGAAAAATCCTTAAGAAAGTTTATTTCTCGAACTGAACGGTCTACCGAGCTTGTAAGTTGTTTGAGTGAAAAATTTGAGCCAACGATTTCAATCTTACTATAACGAACAATAAACATTAATGATGTAAGCAATACTCCAAGCAAGATTCCGGGAATTAAATCAAATCCAACAATTACAACAAAAATAATCCACACTATTAATGTGTCACTAAGATTCATTTGATGGCTAGACTCAATTAGCCATTCATATATGAGTTCAACAGCGATCATGAATACCAATGTTCCAACTAATAGTTTAGGAACATACTCTACAAACCCACCTCCTAGGCATGCCGCAAACAGACATAATCCAGAAGAAACTAAAGCTGTTAATCTACTTGATGCTCCCATTTTTATAAACATCATCGAGAATGCTGCATCAGTCATTCCAGGGGGTGACATAGTAAGTATATTTGTAATATTAGCTACAGAATTACTTTTCAATTCTCTTCCTATTGAGAGACTTTTACCGGAGCCAAGTTCAAGTGCTGAAAATGCAAATGAAGTACTCAGCATACAAATCAAAATAATTGAAGCAATTTCTGGTAAAACTGAAGCTATAAAGTTGAAATTAACATGCAAAAAATCTAAATTACTAAAGCTTTTCTCGCCCCCTGCATTATCTAGTTTGTATACCCAACCCGTGTCACGAAGCATATCAAGAGATATGTTTTGCCAGAACGCAAAAGTATAAAATCCAACAACACAAGCTACTAAGCATATCGGCAACGTCAAATAGTGATCCTTTAATCGCATTGCAATTGTTGTCGCTAGGCCACATGCAAAAGCGGGTATCCAATGAATCAAATGGGCAGTTGAAAATATCTCTCTAAAATTATGAAAGTCCACTTCAAGGTCTGTCATCATATTTATTCCTGCTGAAAAGAATAACCAACCCGTTCCAGCAAGAAATCCACATACTACGGGAAATGGAATTAACTGTAAAAGAAGGCCAAGATCAAAACGTGCTGTAAGGTTTAGACAAATTCCAAACAATAGAGTTGATAAACTCATAATTACAAACATTGTTGCTGCAGCCGCATCATTGTTTGCAAATGCACCTACTTGGTTATTAAGCAGTAGAGAAATGGTCGCCAAAATGACTACCCCTTGCTCTGCAACATTAGCAATATTCACAGGGTAATTTGATGTAGTAGCGATTACGGTTGCCAGTATTGCTGTACTGATTAAAGATAAAGTTATTGCTAGGGGTAAATATCCGCTCAGAATTCCAGTAAAAATCAATGAAGATGCAGTGAAGCACCACAAAATTGTGTCTAATCCATTAATAAACCCAAGAGGTAAATCAGTTGCAATATTTTGGGGACGATAACCGGTTGTCGATACTCCGATAGAGGAAAGTAAGTTTTTAAATGATCTCATATTAAACACCTATCTTAATAAAAACAATTAATTTTCAACTTGGAAATATGTTGAGGGGATTTTCCATCTTTAGAATACATGTGCTCAATTTAATTGAATTTTGACCAGGCAATTCATACCAATATTGACCAGAGTCGGAGTGCTCTTTAAATACCGAGCACCTGTGGATAAGTATAAGGTTTCTTTTAGAAGGGTTTTTCCTCACCCTCAGGTCTACTCTTCTCGGGCTTGCGCACGCTTCCTTAATCTCAATTAGAGGGATCAAGTGCTGCCGCTAGCACTGGCACTGCAACAACGACTTCGACATCGACATCTCAAACAGTCAGCACCACAGCTTCTCAAATATCCTAACTACAACAAAGTTTTGGAACACTAATCAGTGATGCTGGGGGTACTGCTAACATTTCATCCTTCACAAGTTTCTTGCAAAATTTTGAACAAAATTTACAAACCAACGAAGCGACCGGTAGTTTTATTAATATGTAGGCGTAAATGGTAGTAATTGGATCAAGAGGTTAATTAGGAACTTCTTGAATCTACATACTCAATTTGCGGCTCGAACCGGTGCGGACCCGCATGCCAGGTGGTGTGACAGGGGCGTAGCCTTGTAGACTACCTACTATGCCGATATGAGCTTCACAAGTTGTTACGCTTAGGCTAATGCCAAATCTGGAATATGCACCTCACTTTCGCGGAAAAACTAATATTGCTCAACTCTTTGTGCACCAAAAAGATCCAACAGTGCACCTTTTTGAATCGTTAAATCAAAAAAGTCATCTTAATTTAACCTAATACGACTTTATGAAGCCCCAAAATGTTGAATTGGGCTCTTAAATAGGATTTGGACCATAAAAATTTGGTGCGCTTAGTGGCATGCCCTTTGCAATTGAAGATCAGATTCATTTTTGGTCATCCGTATGTCTAATTTATTCAAACCCCAAGACTCTATTAACGCAAAGCAACACGACGCCTTTGACGACTCTCGTCCTTTGCTCATGAATTGTTCATGTGGAAAAAAGCATTTTGACGGAGCATCTAACACCTGCTCAGACTACAAAACCACTGAAACATCGTTATTTACACCTGTACAGAGTGTTGAGCAAACCTCCAAAGACTTTATGGAGGCGGCCTTTGTGAAGGCACTGTTCCCAGTGGACTCTGTTCGTCGGGGCTTTTTAAGGGCAGTTGGTGCAAACACTGCTAGAGCAGCGATAAGCTCGGTCTTTCCCTTAAGTGCCTTACAAGCATTGGCTGAAGAGAGGGGTTCAAATGAGAAAAAAGACTTAAAGATTGGCTTTATTGCTATTACCTGTGCAAGTCCACTCATCATGGCTGAGCCTTTGGGTTTTTACCGCAAAGAGGGACTGAATGTCCAGTTAATGAAGACTGCAGGTTGGGCCTTGATTCGCGACAAAATGATTAACAAAGAGCACGATGCGAGTCACTTCCTGTCACCCATGCCCCTAGCCATGAGCATGGGTTTGGGTAGCAACCCAGTCGCAATGAATGTGGCCAGTATTCAAAACACCAACGGACAGGCGATTACCCTGCATTTGAAGCACAAAGATTTAAGAGACCCTAGGCAGTGGAAAGGGTTTAAGTTTGCTGTGCCCTTTGAGTACAGCATGCATAACTTTTTATTGCGCTACTATTTAGCTGAAAACGGCGTTAATCCAGATACTGATGTGCAAATTCGTGTGACGCCGCCCCCCGAGATGGTCGCCAACCTCAGGGCAGGCAATATTGACGGGTTCCTTGGTCCAGACCCTTTTAACCAAAGGGCTGTCTACGATGAGGTTGGTTTCATTCACATACTGTCAAAAGAGATATGGGACGGACACCCTTGTTGTGCATTTGGGGTGAGTGATGAATTCATCAAACAAAATCCAAACACCTTTGCCTCTCTCTACAGAGCAGTGCTCACAGCAAGTTACATGGCTAATCAAGCCAAAGACAGAGAGCTCATCGCAAAGGTGATCAGTCCTGCTCAGTTCCTGAACCAACCAGAAACTGTTATCGCACAGGTATTAACAGGTAAATTTGCGGACGGCTTGGGCGGTATAAAAAATGTCCCTGACCGCGCAGGCTTTGATCCTGTTCCGTGGCAAAGTATGGCGGTATGGATGCTGACTCAAATGAAGCGCTGGGGGTACGTGCGGGGAGATGTGAATTACAAACAAATTGCTGAAAAGGTATTTTTGTTAACAGACGCTAAGAAATACATGACCCAGGCTGGATTTAAGCCGCCTGAGGGTGCGTATAAGAAATTTAAAGTGATGGGTAAAGAGTTTGATCCCTCAAACCCCGAGGAGTACATAAACAGCTTCGCTATATCCAAAAAAGCTTAACCGAGTATGAAATCAGTTCAACTAAAGGCCAATGTTTTATCTCTTTTAATTCTTGTGCTTTTTCTGAGTATTTGGTTTGTCAGCACGCTGTCTCCTAGCAGCAATAATGGTGGTAATGCTGCTGACTCAGGTTTAGCCAACATGACGCCCGAGCAAATTGAATATCAAAAGCTGATGGGCAAGGACTTAGGCGCGCAAAAGAGCACGGGGTTTCCAACTCCAGTGCAGATGTTCAAAGCTGTCGTCAAACAATTATCAGACCCGTTTTATGACAACGGACCTAACGATAAAGGGGTCGTCCTACAACTTGGGTACTCGCTCCTTAGAGTTGGTTTAGGATTTTTCTTAGCCAGCATCATCGCAATTCCTTTGGGATTTATGATTGGAACTAGCCCCTTACTCTTTAAGGCACTTGATCCATTTATCCAAATCCTCAAGCCCATCAGTCCTTTGGCGTGGATGCCGCTGGCGCTTTATACAATCAAAGATTCGGCACAATCTGGTATTTTTGTTATCTTCATATGCTCTATTTGGCCTATGCTGATAAACACTGCTTTTGGCGTTTCTTCGGTTAAAAAGGATTGGTTGAATGTGGCAAGTACCCTTGAGGTTAGCCCCTTTAGAAAAGCATTTTTCGTAATCCTGCCCGCAGCTGCCCCGACCATACTCACAGGTATGCGGATCAGTATGGGCATAGCTTGGTTGGTAATTGTGGCAGCCGAGATGTTGGTGGGGGGCACGGGCATAGGATATTTTCTGTGGAACGAATGGAACAACCTATCTTTAACCAGCGTTATATTCTCAGTCCTTTTGATCGGCATTGTTGGAATGCTACTAGATAAATGCTTCGCTCAGTTGCAAAGGTGGGTGACCTATGTTGAGTGATCCAACGTTGGCCGATCCTGCGCCGCGCGACTCTGTGCGCACTGCAAGGGCTGAGTCAGCGTTAAACCCACTGAATAGTCACGCAACCGTTGACGAGGGTACTGTTGCAAACCCTTTGCCTACGGGAGCTTCGTTCTTAAAGGTGCAAGGTTTATCGAAATATTACGTGAAGGATAAGCCTATTTTTGCAGACGTTAATTTCTCCATAAACAGGGGGGAATTCGTATGCATTATTGGTCATTCTGGGTGCGGTAAAACAACTATCTTGAATGTTCTTGCGGGCTTGGATTCGGCCTCCTCAGGCTACGTGATCATGGATGGACGAGAGGTGCGCGGCCCGAGTCTTGAGCGTGGAGTGGTTTTTCAGAGCCACGCACTCATGCCTTGGTTCACTGTTGGGCAAAACATAGCCTTTGCCGTCAAGTCCCGTTGGCCCCAGTGGAGCAAAGCTCAAATTGCTCAGCATGTAGAGAGATTTGTAGAGATGGTTGGACTCTCCCATTCGCTTGAGAAAAAACCATCTGAATTATCTGGAGGGATGAAACAAAGGGTCGGAATCGCCAGGGCTTTCTCCATCCAGCCCAAGATGCTTCTCTTGGATGAGCCCTTTGGCGCCTTAGATGCACTCACACGCGGCACCATCCAAGATGAGTTAATGGGTATAGTTAGGAGCACGAAGCAAACTGTATTTATGATTACGCACGATGTGGATGAGGCCATTTTGCTTGCAGATAAGATTGTGCTGATGAGGAATTCAGTTTCGACGTCTAATTCCTTCGTGCCTGGAGGTATTGCACAAGTCTTAGAAAATCCATTACCGCTCAAAAGGAGTCGCGCGGATTTACATCACCTTCAGGGGTATTACGATTTGAGAAATCACATCGTTGATTTCTTAATTGGTATTAATAAAACTTTTTAAAACTCTAAAAATTAATAAAGGAGCTTCATATGAACCGCTTAATGGTCACAGAAAAAATCATTTCAACAAAAGTTTCCAAGGGAATTTTATGGGAAACAGTTGCCAAGAAGGTAGGAGAGTCAAAGGAGTGGACTACTGCGCTTTGTCTTGGACAGATGACGGCAACTCCCGAGCAGGCTAAAGCTGTGGGTAAGATTTTTGGACTCACCGCAGAGGAGCAAAAGTGGTTGATGGTAGTTCCCTACAAGGGTTCCCTACAAACCGCTGTTCCAACCGACCCCCTGATTTACCGTTGGTATGAGATTGTTAACGTGTACGGAACCACAATCAAAGAGTTAATTCATGAAGAGTTTGGGGACGGTATCATGAGCGCCATTGATTTCAGTATGGACATCAAACGAGAGCCGGACCCAAAGGGTGACCGCGTGAATGTTGTTTTATCGGGCAAGTTCTTGCCCTACAAAACATATTAAACCAGTCCTATTACTGAGTACCTCCCTTCTAGAGCGCCTAGAGTGCCCAGAGCGCTCAGCCGAACTAATGGCTGATGCGCATCTCGCAGCGCGGAGGATGTCAACACTCAATCGGGTTGTATGTTCGCTTCTCGAACTAACTTCTCATACCGTTTGAATTCAGATTTAATTAAATCAGCAAATTGTTGCCTACTTACAGGTGTAACCTCACCCCCAACCGAACTCAGTTGGTCTTTCATACTCTGGGTCTCCAATGCTTTATCTACTGCATCATGCATTCGGTCCAAAATCACTGCCGGGGTTTTAGCGGGAGCTAGTAATCCATACCAAACGGATGCCTCAAATTTGGGGAAACCGTTTTCCGCAACCGTTGGGACCTCGGGGAAAAGCGCAGAACGTTTTGAATTCATCACAGCCAAAATCTGCAAATTACCGCTTTTAACCTGAGGAGCAACCTCCAGCATGTTAATTGCTACGAGATCTAACTGTCCACCGATCAAATCGGTTATCGCAGGTGCACCGCCTTTGTAGGGTATATGCCTCAAAGAGATTCCAGAGACTTGCTCGAATAGCTTTAAAGCCATATGGGGGGTAGAACCATTACCTGGAGAACCAAAAGTTACTTGATCGGGGTTGGATTTTGCATATTTCACCAAATCCGCTAAATTCTTAAATCTACCCTTTGTGTTCGTTGCTATAACAACAGGAACATGACCAATAAGTGCAATTGGAGCGAGGTCAGTTTCTGCGTTGTAGGGCTGGGGTTTATACAAAGCCATATTCGCTGCTAAAGCATTGGCGGCGAGTAAGAAGGTATACCCATCCGCTGGACTATCAATAACTTGCTTTGTGGCAATGTTAGTACCCGCACCGGGTTTGTTTTCGACAATTATTGTCTGACCAAGTTGTGCAGAAAGATTTTGACCTAGGGACCGGGCCACCAAATCTACGGCTCCGCCGGGGGCATACCCAACAAGTACCTTCATTGATTTAGAAGGATAATTTTGTGCAAATAAATGGGTAGATGAGACGAAAACCAATATACCTGTTAAAAATCTTAAAGACCGTTTCATATTAAAACCTTGAGATGCTGAAAAAGTGATGAGGCTTAAACATAGTTTAACTGTGCAAATACGCGCTTCATGTGTGTACATGAACTAACTTTAAGCAGTATAAGTTTTCTGCCGCCCCCCCCACCCTCCCCCACCGCAATGAATTGCTCAAAGAATTGCTCAATCGTTACATTTTGCGTAAGCGACTGTGCAGCACTTATGTCGCAGTGGGTTATTAAGATTGTGGGGCGGCCTGGGGCACAACCGCACAAGGAGCATGAGGAGCAGGAGGAGGAGGAGCAAAAGAAGAAGAAGGACGCCCTACTCTATGATGAATCATTCTTTGTAAGTTGTTTTCGCCTGCCAAGAAGATGCCACATTATGCTTACATGAATTAGTATTGCTACAGCAATTCCTAAATATTGAAAAGCATTATCAATATCAAAATTTCCTTGGTAAAGGGTATAAAAGCCCAAAGGAATAAATAAAACAATGGCTGTACCAAGCCCCGGGTTATAGGAGCGCAGAACGAATCCGGCAACTACATGAACAAACGCATTGACTAAAACAAGGTAGGTGGCTATTAATCCATAGCCCAGGTTGACATAAAAAGCTAAATAAAGAGAAACCGCGATAACTCCCCACACACCAAAAATATTGATTACAAAACCTGCTTTATGGGTTAGGAGGTTTTTGCCACGCCCAAGCTGATTGTTGAGAAAGATTCTGAAGCGGTCCCCATCCCACTCTTCATACTGGTGAAGCATATACAGCGGCAAGGTTAAATAGAAAAGTTTCAGCTCAATTTGCCAGCCTAAAGTCACAAGCGGCATTAGTAACAGCAAGAGCAACCCAGTCAACAGGCCACCATAAACCCAATTTGAATATATTCTGTTCAGCATAATGTATCACCTTGCCCGAGCTAAACTGAGGAGACAAGCGAAAAAAACGACCCAAGGGGGATTTAGATTGTTCGACTTGACATAATATTTTAGACTGGGTACTTGCGGTCCGGGTACTTGCGGACTTGGTGAAATCATTATTCTGCCAAAATAACCTACTCTCACAAAGCAGCATTCAGGGCCTGATCAATATCCCAAAGAATGTCATTTAAAGTTTCCAGACCCACGGATAAACGTACTAGGTCGGGAGGTACACCGCAATCAATTTGCTCTTGCTCTGAGAGCTGACGGTGAGTTGTTGATGCGGGATGAATGACCAGGGATTTTGCGTCTCCAATATTGGCTAAGTGCGATAAGAATTGGACGCTCTCAATGAACTTTTGACCAGCTGCTGCTCCCCCTTTAATGCCGAAAGTGAGAACCGCTCCAGCCCCCATGGGAAGATACTTTTGACCGAGCTCATATGAGGAGCTGCTCTTTAGTCCTGGGTAATTAACCCATGCCACTTTACTATGGCCCTCAAGATATTTAGCTACTGCCAGCGCATTAGAGCAATGTCGCTCCATGCGTAGGGGTAATGTCTCAATGCCTTGTAATAAAAGAAAAGCATTGAAAGGGGAAAGTGTGGGCCCAAAAGTACGCAAACCTTCCATGCGGCATTTCATGGTGAAGCCGAAGTCCCCAAAGGTTTCGTAAAACCGGACACCATGATAACCAGGAGAAGGCATTGTCATGGTTGGAAAATTTCCGTTATCCCAGGGGAACTTTCCAGACTCAACTAAGACACCGCCCATTGTGGTGCCATGTCCGCCCAAGAACTTCGTAGCTGAATGAAGGGAGATGGCCGCACCCCATTCAAATGGCCTACACAAATAGGGGCTAGCAAAAGTGTTGTCGATAAAGAGAGGCAATCCTGCTTGATTAGCAATTTTACTTACCCGCTCAATATCTAAGATATTGAGGGATGGATTCCCCAGGGTTTCAGCATACAAGACTTTAGTTTTAGGGGTGATTGCACGAGCAAAATTCTCAGGATCATCAGAATCCACGAATACAGTATTAATTCCTAGTTTTCGAAAATTTACATTTAACTGAGTATGCGTACCACCATACAAGGTTTTAGCCGCAACAATTTCATCCCCAGCTTCGCAGACATTGAGCAACGCAATCATCTGTGCGGCCATACCACTACCGAGCGCAACTGCTGCGCGACCGCCCTCTAGGGCGGCAACGCGTTGCTCAAGAACTGCTACTGTTGGATTTGAAATGCGCGAATAAACATTCCCAAAAGTTTGTAAATTAAAGAGACTTGCCGCCTCCTCTGGAGTGTCAAACACGTAGGAAGTGGTTTGATAAATGGGTACAGCACGACTTCCGGTATCAGAGTCCGGAATCTGTCCAGAGTGAAGGCAAAGGGTATCAAACCCATACACATGATCTGTCATGAATTACTCTTTAATTAGCTTTGGTTTTGGAATTTGTTTGCGCGCGGAAATAATTTTGGTATTGACACCAAACCAATGAAGCCCACCAAATAACCTTGCATACTCAATTTTGACGCATCGATCCATAACTACCGTCAAACCGGCCGCTTCGCAAAGGACCCTTGCCTCATCGCTAATCACGCCAATTTGCAGCCAGAGGTTTTTAGCCCCAATCGCAACGGCATCCTTGGCAATAGGTAGAACGTCTTCAGATTTCCTGAAAACATCAACAATATCGACTTTGTGTGGAATTGACGCTATATTTGGATAGCATTTTTCACCTAAGATTTCATCATATTTTGGATTTACTGGAATAATTCGGTAACCATGTTCTTGCATATACTTGGCAGCGAAATAGGATGGCCGAAACCAATCGGCAGATAAACCGACTACGGCGATAGTTTTGCTGTTGCTTAAAACACGTTGCAGTGTGGCGATATTACTCATGTTCAGCTCTTATTATTGACCGCACCATGTGGGGACCCGTTTATCGATAAATGCATTGATTCCTTCTTGTGCATCTTTAGACTCGAGATTTTTAATCATTACACCGCGGGTATAGCTATAGGCCTGACTCAAAGGCATCTCCAGCTGTCGGTAAAAGGCCTCTTTACCAATAGCCAAAGTCAGTGCAGACTTAGATGCAATTTGCTCGGCCAATTTAAGACTGCGATTTTCTAATTCTGAAATTGGAACTACTTCGTTTACTAGGCCAAAATTTAGAGCTTCCTGAGCATCAATTAAATCACCTGTTAGCAACATTTGCATCGCATGCTTTGGCGACACATTGCGAGAAAGTGCCACCATAGGCGTGGAGCAAAACAAGCCAATATTGACGCCAGGGGTTGCAAATTTAGCACCCACCTCGGCGATGGCTAGGTCACAACTTGCTACGAGTTGAGTCCCAGCTGCAGTGGCGACCCCTTGCACTCTTGCGATCACCGGCTTAGGAAGTTTGACGATCTCTTGCATGAGTAGTGCACATTCGGTAAACAATTCGGTTGTGTATTGATTCTTATACTCGGCGTCTTTAATTTCTTTAAGATCATGTCCCGCACAGAAAACGTTGCCCGCCCCCGCAATAATGACAACCCTTACCTGTGGATCATTGTGGACCGCAACAAGCTCTTTACGAAGAGCCTGTATCAATCCCAGAGAAAGGCTATTTAGGGCTTTTGGGCGATTTAGGGTAAGCGTAGCAATCCCAGCTTGATCTTGCCGTAGAAGAATACTTTCACCTGTCATAGTCATTCCTTTGAATTTGTTTTTTGCGCAGCGTCCCAGGTTGGTCTACTTCTCCAAGTGTAGCAAGTTCGTTTTCACTCAGAGCCGCAAAACAGAGGCGCGCTTGGAGAAACGCTCGAATCTCATCCTTAATTAAACTTAATTAAGTTTAATTAAGTCTAATCTCCTTTATGCTGAACAATGATTAACAAGGATCCAGCCCTTGAGGGCATTTGGATGTTGGTGCGCCGAGGATTGCCTGCTTTCTCATAAGATCACAAAAAGATGTAATCTTGCCCTCAAATACGTCGTCCTGAGGGCGCTGTTTACCGGTCTCAAAGCGGACTCGCTAAAAATCAAAATTGCAATTGAATAAAGAACTGAGTAGAAACTATATTCGGCTTAACCATGATAAAAATCATCAGTTTCTTTGGGTTGGCTAATAAGGCGTAATGTAGAATTTTCATTAACTTTAATTGTTTAAAAACACTGCTGAGGTTTAATAAAATTTGAGGATATAAAAAATGATAGCTATAGGTAGTCAATCGCACGGGGCAAAAAAACGTAGACAAATTCCTGTTTCACAAGAAAAATACTACAAATCCGAGTGGCTTGAGACGCCCGACAATTTTTTACTCTCCCCTACCGTATCTTTGATTGAGCAACCAGCGCACTCCACTTTAGTTCCTCATTTTCATAAAAATAATCAGTTCCAATTGTTTGTCGAAGGTGAAGGCTCGCTTGGCAAAGATCCTGTATCGCCTCTAATGGTTCATTACGCCGGTGCTTATACTGGCTATGGTCCACTTGTCTCTGGCGCTCAAGGGATTAAGTATTTCACAATGCGTCCAGTCTGTGAAAGTGGCCTATTTGATATAGAAAACCATAGACATGAATTGATACGTGGCCCAAAGAAACATGCATCGTCAAGAGTTTTTTCAGCTTTAAGTGAGGACGGATTATTTGGGCAGGACCAAATCTTAAGTGAAACTTTAATTCCTCCAGACAATGACGGCTTGGCCTGTCATTGTCTGACTCTACCCAAGGGAGCTCAAACTAAGGTGACTCAGTCTATGGTGGGCTACGGTTTGTTTCTAACCGTGACTGGGGGTAGGGTCAAGGTTGGGGATGCATTACTAAAAAAGTGGGAAACTGCTTTTTATTCCCTTAAAGAGGGCGCACCGTACCTTCACGCTGTAGATAGTGCAGCCCAAGTAGTATGCATGCACATACCAGAGCTAGAAAGCCCGTACTGTGTTTAATGATGAAATAATTCACAGACAATTCGTAACAAAAATTAAGTTAAAAATGACGGTTTTTTTTAAGTCGTTCAAGTTAATTTTTCTTGTTTTCTACCTTGGCTTTTTGCATGCACAAGTAACTGTTGCCCAGGCGCAAAGTTATCCAAACAAGCCAATCCGCTTAATTGTGCCTTTTCCACCAGGTGGTGTGACTGATATCATGGCACGTGCTGTGGCTACAAAAATGAGTGAGTCCATGAACACTCAAATTGTGATCGATAACAAGGCCGGCGCAAGTGGAGCGCTTGGTGCAGAGATGGCAGCGAAATCTCCTCCTGACGGATACACATGGTTAATGGGCAACATCAGCAGCCTAGGCATCAACCCTGCGACTATGGCTAAACTTGGCTACGATCCTGTCAACAGTTTTGAGCCTGCTGGGATGGTTGCTGTTCAACCCTTGGTTATTACGGTTAATTCTCAACTCCCAATAAAAACTTTAAGTGAATTGGTTCAATGGGCTAAGGCCCATCCTGGGCAACTTAATTACGGCACCGCAGGAAGCTCGGTGCAATTAGCTGTTGAGTACTTTGACAGCCTTGCGGAAATTAAAATGATTCATATTCCCTACAAAGGCAGTGCTCCTGCAATTACAGACATTTTGGGGGGGCAAATCCAAGTTTTATTTGATCCATTCTCTAGCGTCTATCCTCACGTGGCTTCAGGGAAGTTACGTGCCCTCGCTATAACCACAAAGAATAGAAGCCCCCAGGCCCCGCAATTACCCACAGTGATTGAGTCTGGATACCCAGGCTACGATGTGAGCTCTTGGCAAGGTATTGTGTTGCCTGCAGGTACGCCCAAAGCGATCATTCAAAAAGTAAATCAAGAAATCAACAAGGCTTTGGGAACTGCTGAGATCAAATCTAAATTTGATCAATACAGTGCTGAGCCAACCCAATGGAGTCCAGAACAATTCGGCACATTTATTAGGGAAGAGAATATCCGGTGGTTACAAATTGCGAAAAATGCTAATATAAAACCGGAATAAACGCTCTTTTAAGGTTCGGATTTTCAGGGCAGGAGAACCTGCTTTGTCATTCGCTCACGCAATTTGTTTAAAAATTCAAGATATTCTTCGATTAGGATGATTGTCTATTTGTCAAATGAGCTGAGCACATGACCTGGGCCTTTAGCGTGATCAACATAATCTTTGCCGTCATGGACTTGTGCCCCATTAACCCAAACACCGTGGACTCCGCTGGGTTTACGAATCATTCTTGATCCACCACCAGGCAAATCGTTTACGTTGATTATTTTGCTCATTCCAACGGTTGTGGGATCAAAAAGTAGCATGTCTGCATACGCCCCTTCTATCAACCGCCCTCTTCCAGGAATTTTGAAAGCATCAGCGGCGTGACTTGTGATTTTTCTGATCCCCTCCTCTAAAGAAAACGATTTGAGCTCTCTAATCCAGTGACTTAAGAAATGCATACCAAAGCCAGCATCACACATATAGATCAAATGTGCACCCGCATCTGAGAGCGTAATCACAGCCGCTGGATGTTTTAAAAGAGGCTCAACGCCAGGGTCTGAGTTGTTGAAAAATTTGCCAATAAAACGGGTTTCCAAAGATTCAGCTACTGCTATATCAAAGAAGGCGTCCATCGGATCAATTCCTAATTTGGTCCCGATGTCTTTGAGATTGAGACCCTCCATACTTTTGTACTTTGAACTAAAAGATTGACTCAGTTCGATGTGAGCCCAATTGCCTAAAAATAAAATTCCAGTTTTAGGATTTTGTAAGTTCTTTTTAAAGGCTTGTCTAAATGATGAATCGCCATAAACTTGGATTAGCCCAGCGAGGTCCTTTGCTTTGATCGCATCAAAAGCTGAGTGACTTAGCAATATATAGGGGTCTGTTAATGAGAAATCAAAAGACAGGGGCTGACAACTGGTCAATATGTGAAGAGGGTTACCTCTTTTTTGAGCTGCGAGACATTTCTCGTAATACTCTAACCCTTTGTCTGGCATGCTCTCGTTGTACATTGTAAGTACTGTAGATATAAAAGTAGGTCTTTGGGTATCCTTGGCAATGGACTCCATGACCTCTGGGGTGGCCCTTGAGCCAGTAGCCATCATAAAAACTCCTCTTTGCTCCTCTCCTAGCACTTGGGTCAGGGATCTCAACTCTGCTTCGCTAGCGATAGTTGATGGCATGGGTCTTCCTGCAAAACCGCTGTGATTGGGCGAAAAAGATGAGGCAAAACCAATCGCACCGTCGTGGAGTGACTCCCTTAGCAAATCTCTCATAGATTGCAACTGGGCTTGACTAGGGGTTACTTGCTCGGAGGCGGCTTCGCCCATCACGGCTGTGCGAATAACGGAGTGGCCCGCAAAAACAGCGGTATTCAAATAGGGACCAATTTTCCTAAGTTGGTCCATATATTCCCCGAAACTCTCAAACTCCCAGTTAACCCCAGTGAGTAATGCGTTTAAATCCATTCCCTCTACGACTGAGAGATTTTTGAGCATTGTTTGTCTAAGCGGAGCAGGACAAGGGGCTATTCCAAATCCACAGTTACCCATAACCGCTGTGGTGACTCCTAAGGCCGGGGACGGCGACATTGTTCTATCCCAAGTCACTTGAGCATCAAAGTGGGTATGAAGGTCTACGATCCCCGGCATTAAGGAAAGTCCATGGGCGTTCACTAAAGTTTTGGCAGATTCTGTGATTTTGCCAATTCGAACGATTTTTCCCTCATTAATGAGTACATCAGCGGATTTAGATGGATTTCCTAAGCCGTCAAATACCTGCGCGTCCTTAATTAGAAGATCATTCATTTGTTGTTTGTTTCATGCGTACTCGGTTAACTTAAACCCCGTGGGGGAGAGATTTATCATGAAAATTATTTTAATTTCCTGTTGCTGAATGCGAAATACTGGTATTTACTGACTCAGTCATCAATAAATTAAGTTTTGATATAAAGTGGGATCAACCCGGTTTGCAAGGGTTTCATATATGCTTTATAGTTTCTTGGGTATGCTAATATTACGTTTTAATATGATGAAAATGCTATCTAAAAACGTTTAAAAAACTCTTAAAGCATCTAACTCTATCACTAGCTAATATTCATTTTTGTTACCTTAAAACGTAAACAAACAAGAATCACTTCAAAATGTTGCAAACTTTAAATTATCAAGAGTTGCCGGATTACGCTATTGATTTACGTACAAAAGTTCGTCAATTTTTAAAAACCAATCTGAGCTCCAGCGCGCCTCGCAGAGCAAGGTCTTGGATGGGATTTGATGCAAACTTTAGCAAAGCAATGGCCAAAGAGGGTTGGGTGGGCCTAACGCTACCCAAAGCTTACGGCGGTGCTGGGTTAGACCCCTACTCTCGTTATGTGATTGTTGAAGAGATGCTTACAAACGGAGCGCCTGTGTCCGCTCACTGGATAGCAGATCGACAAAGCGGACCATTGATCAATAGATACGGCAGTGAAGCTCAAAAGCAATTTTATTTACCCAGAATTTGCCGTGCAGAAGCTTTTTTCTGCATCGGCATGAGTGAGCCTCAATCTGGATCGGATTTAGCGAGCATAAAAACAAGGGCCACACAAAATGCTAAGGGCTGGGTTTTGAACGGACAAAAGGTATGGACCACCAACGCTCATCACTCGGATTACATGATTGCACTTGTTAGGACCTCTGGGACTTCAGAGGATAGGCACACAGGACTGTCGCAGTTTATTGTGAGTCTTAAGGCAAAGGGTGTCACGATTCGACAAATCAAGGATTTAACAGGGGACGCGCATTTCAATGAGGTATTTTTTGAAAATGTCGAGCTCTCAAACGACACGTTAATTGGCGCGCCAGGGGCAGGCTGGGAACAAGTGAATGCAGAGTTGGCATTTGAGAGAAGTGGACCAGAGAGGATTTACTCCAGCATTGTCCTCTTGGACACTTGGCTTTGTTATTTGAAGCAACACACTGGCCTATCTAGCTCAGAGTCCAATCAGAGGTTGGTTGGCAAAATACTCTCACACTTAAGCACACTGAGGGGAATGTCAATTGCCACGACGGCAGAGCTTGTTAAAGGCAACAGCCCCGTGCTTGAGGCGGCACTTTTCAAGGATATGGGGACGCTCTTTGAGCAAGAACTCATACAGTGGATCACAGATGCAATTGGATCTGACCCGAGCTATTTAGACAACATTTCATCCTCACCCGAGCTCTTTGCAACTCTTGCTTATACAACGCAAATTGCCCCTACCTACTCTTTGCGTGGTGGGACACGAGAAATCCTTAGAGGCATGATTGCCCGTGGTCTTGGTCTAAGATAAAAAATTATGGATCCACTATTTACTGATGCGATTGACAAACTATTCAGCACTCTAGCCAGTTATAAAACTATACAGGAAATAGAGCATAGCGCGAATTCCACAGAATTGTGGGCAACGCTTGAGGAGTCTGGATTTGCTGATATTTTAGTGAGCGAGGACTTTGGCGGCGCGCAATTCCCCTGGGCTGACGCTTATTCAATGTTCGAGCTAAGCGGGCGCTACGCTTTGCCAGTGCCCTTGGGGCTGACAGCATCTGCACGTTGGCTGATGTCCAAAAACGGGTTTGATCCTAAGATCGCAAGAGGCTCAATTACGATATCTGCTCAGTGCGAAACTTACACAGGCATAAAAGAACTAAAAAGTCCTCTCACCCCATTTGGTCGAGTGGCCAATTGGGTCATGATGAATCATGGCGGATCCTGCTATTTACTGCCTACCCAATCTGCAAAAGTAGAGTCAACGGGGGTCTATGCATCGTTACAGGCCCATTTAAGCTGGAAGCAACTACCGGGTGAAGCTATAAAAATCGGCCCCATACAGGACCTTCGCGCTATAGCTAGTGTGGGCGCAACCGCTATGATGGCTGGAGCGATGGCAAAGGTTTTACAACTTGTTTTAACGCACGCGAATGAGCGGATTCAATTTGGCAAGCCGATCGGTAAGTTTCAAGCCGTACAACAACAAATTAGTGTTTTAGCGCAGGCCGTGCAAGCGGCTGCAATCACTGCACAAATGGTTTTTGCACAAGGACCGACAAAAGATAATTTACTCATGATTGCTGCGGCAAAAGCTAGAGTAAGCGAGCTCGTCCCTTTTGTGAACGCCACTGCACATGCGGTGCACGGAGCTATGGGGGTCACTCAAGAGTTTCATTTGCACTACTTCACCCGACGTCTTAATGAGTGGCGCTTAGACTACGGATCAGAGGGCTATTGGCAGCACAAACTAGGCAAGGCCTATTTAGAGAGTGACCCGGGCAATGCTTTAGAGTTTTTAATCAATCGGGTTGATCCAAAAGAGAGGAATTAAATGGCTAAATTTTTATTGTATGAACGTGCTGGACCAGTGGTCACACTCACCATGAACCAACCCGAGGTTAGAAATGCGGTGACTGGCAATACGGCGATTGAGGAGATTGTTGAAGCTTGCCAAGAGATCAGTAAAGACCTTTCTGTGAAGGCAGTCATATTAACTGCCAATGGCACTGTCTTCTCGTCCGGTGGCAACGTCAAAGAGATGCTTAAATTCACTACAGACGAGGTCTCTGCAGCGGATATTAGGCAGTGGTATGTCAACGGCATACATTTATTGACCAAGGCACTCTATCACTTGGAAGTACCTCTTATAGGGGCCATCAATGGCCCAGCAATTGGGGTGGGTTGCGATATGGTTTGTATGTGCGACTTTAGGATAGCCAGTGAGAGGGCAACTTTCGCTGAAAGCTTTATAAGAGTCGGTATTATTCCTGGTGATGGGGGAGCTTGGCTGCTCTCGAAAACAGTTGGCGTCACCAAGGCAATGGAGATGGCACTGACTGGGGACGCTATTTCTGCAAGTGAGGCACTGGCTTGTGGATTGATCTCCAAGATCACTACACCAGAGCAACTCCTGCCAGCGGCTCACGAATTAGCTGAGCGTATGACCAAGAACTCGGGCAATATTTTGAGAATGACCAAGAAGTTGATCAGAGAGAGTCAGAACAATTCGCTTGAAAGTATTTTGCAAATGTCTGTTGGAATGCAAGTCATTGCCCACAAGAGTCCCGCCCACAAGGAAGCAATCACCGCTTTTATTGGAAAACGTAATCCAGTATTTTTAGATGAATAAGAAGCCTGATTTTGCAGGCCCTTTGAGGGGGCTGCGTGTCATTGATTTGACAACAGTTTTGATGGGACCCTACGCTACTCAAACTTTAGCGGACATGGGAGCGGACGTCATCAAAATCGAATCTCCAAGTGGGGATACCGTTCGCGGTATAGGACCATTTAGAAATGACAAAATGGGACACATCTTTTTACATGTGAACCGAAATAAGAGAAGTATTGTTTTAGATCTGAAGAAAAAGGAGGGTCTCGAGGCTTTTTATAAGATTGCAAAAACAGCAGATGTAGTGGTTTACAACATTAGACCTCAAGCCATGAATCGACTTGGCATTACATACGAACGCTTGAAGCTTGAAAATCCTAAAATTATTTATGCTGGAATTTATGGATTCAGTGAAAGGGGGCCCTACGCTGGTCGCCCTGCCTATGATGACCTGATACAAGCCATGAGCGCAGTCCCTGATCTGGTCAGCAGAGCATCAGGGGGCGAGCCACGCTACGTTCCTTTAACTTTAGCGGATAGAACCGTTGGCTTAATGGCTGGTAATGCAATACTTGCCGCTGTATACGCTCGCTGCGTATCCGGTGTAGGTCAAGAGGTTGAGATTCCAATGTTTGAGACAATGGTGCAATACGTTCTCAGTGATCACATGGCGGGCGAAACTTTTAAGCCCGCAATCGGTACAACAGGATATCCGCGTTTATTGGTTAAAGAGCGTCGTCCCTACCGCACATTGGACGGATACCTTTGTGTATTGGTATATAACGACAAACAGTGGGAAAATTTTCTTGGGCTAATTGGCAAATCTGAATGGCTAAGCACTGATCCAAGATTTAAAAACATAAGCACGCGTACAAAACACATTGATGAGCTCTACCTATTGGTCTCACAAGCTGTTGCCACTAAGACTAATGCACAGTGGCTTGAGTTGTTGGAGGGTGCAGATATTCCCTGTATGCCACTCAACACAGTTGATGACCTCCTGACAGATCCCCATTTAATTGAAACTGGTTTAATCAAAGAGGTCACACATCCAACAGAGGGAGTGATGCGCCAAATTGGCGTTCCCGTTCAGTTCTCAGCCACTACTGTTAACGACTCTCAACGCCCTGCCCCCCAACTGGGTCAAAACAGTTTGGAAATACTCAGGGAGATTGGTTTAACTGAGGAGGAGATTCACCTCCTGCAAACAAACGGAGTAACTTCGTCATGAGAGCAGTTGCGCTGAATCCAGATAAATCACTCAAGTCCGCGTCCAATTGCCTTTTCTTAGATGTAGCACTCGATATGCCATCTCCAAAACCCACGGATCTTCTTGTCCAAATTAAGGCGGCGGGGATAAACCCTATTGATGTCAAACTCTCAAAGGGTAGTAAAACGCCTGGATTGATCCTGGGTTTTGATGTTTGTGGGATAGTGCACGCGGTTGGCTCGCAAGTTGTTAAGTTCAAAAAAGGGGACTCAGTCTATTATGCAGGCGCTGTAAATCGCCCTGGAGGATTTGCCGAGTACCAGTTGGTAGACGCGCGAATTGTGGGCACTCGCCCAAGTAGTTTGAGTTTTAGCCAAGCGGCCTGTCTCCCCCTTGCTGCAATCACGTGCTGGGAGGCGTTGTTTGAGAAGTTGCACATAAAACCCAAATTTCTTAATAATTCAGATTTGAATAAAAATTCAATTCATGATGTAAGGGAGTCTGAGCCTAGTATTTTGATAATAGGGGGGTCTGGTGGGGTGGGCTCTTTAGCCATTCAACTAGCCAAACGCATTGCTGGATTAAGAGTGATCGCTACAGCATCACGACAAGCATCTGTTCAACAGTGTTTGGATATGGGGGCAACAAGCGTCATCAATCATCATGAGTCATTACTAACACAACTTAAAGAGTTAGATATCAAGTGGGTGGATTACGTTTTGTGTTTAACAGATCCTGCACCTTTATTTAGCCAAATATCTGAGGTGATAGCGCCGCTTGGGAGGGTTTGCAGTTTAGTGGAGTCATCCACTGATCTACCGATGAACTTGCTTAGAAATAAAAGCGTGAGTTTTTCATGGGAAGGTGCTTTTACGCGTTCACTATTTAAAACGCCAGATATGAAACATCAAGGAGAAATCTTAGACGTCATTGCACACCTAGTGGACAAGGGGCAGATTCATTCCACCCTGAAAGAGGATTTGGGATCGATCTGTGCCGAGCACCTGCAAAAGGGCTGTCAAATCATTGAGTCTGCAAAAGCCATTGGGAAATTGGTGATGACGGGATTTGATGAGTGATTAGATTCACAAGCAAAAAGTAAAAAATCAAAAAATAAAACTATATCCAATGAGGTTTTAAAGTATGAAAGCTCGATTTATTAACTTTAGGCGTGTTTTTCTCCTTATTTCACTTTGTTTTGGGATGAGCATTGCATTCGCTCAGACTTATCCCTCAAAAACGATCAAATTTATTGTTCCATTTCCACCAGGAAGTGCTACTGATACTTCTGCAAGGTATTTCGCAAAAAAGCTCTCAGAGTTAACATCCCAATCAGTTGTTATTGAGAACAAGCCGGGTGCAAATAGTTTCATTGCTACGCAGGCCGTGCTCTCGGCCCCTGCAGATGGATACACGGTCTTTATTGGCAGCAATTCTTCAATGGCAGTCAATGTGGCTTTACTGAAGACGATGCCCTACGACCCAGTTAAGGACTTCAGCGCGCTGACGATGCTTACACGTGCGCCCAATTTGTTGATTGTTCCAGAGTCCTCCCCTTACATGACAGTCGCAGACTTGGTCGATAAAGCTAAAGAGGGCCCCGGCAAGCTCAATTTCGGATATGGTTCTGCGGGATATCAACTCATGGCGGAACTGTTTAATCAAACTGCAGGGGTTCAGACAACGGGTATCTCTTATAAGGGCGCAAGCGAATCGGTGAATGCAGTGCTGACCCGCTCTATTGATTTCGCGTTTGTTGAAATAACAAGCGCTATTGAGTTGGTTAAAAGCTCTAAAGTTAGGGCTTTGGCCTTGTCCTCTGATAAAAGATCCCCTCTTTTGCCTAATGTCCCAACAGCCATGGAGTCTGGTCTTAAGGGGTATACGGCCTATGTGTGGGTTTGTGCAGCGGTCTCAGCCAAAACGCCCAAAAAGGAGACTGCAACACTCTCTGCCTTACTCACCAAAATAGAGAATATGCCTGAGACCAAAGAGTTTTACGAAAAAATGGGCGCAGAGGTGATGAGGGGTGGCACTCAAGAGATGGAGAGTTTCCAAAAAGCAGAAATAGAGCAATGGAGACATGTTGTCGAATTAGCAAAAATTGAAAAACAATAAATAGTTTATTTATAGGAATTTGAATGTCCTCTCGTAAAGAATTAATGCACGGCTTTTATTGGGATGAACTACAAATTGGAGATTCATTTGTTACGCAAAAAAGAACAATCACTGAAACTGACTTGGTCACCTTTTGCAATCTCAACTGGTTCACAGAGGATTTATTTGTCGATTTAAGCAACAGAGAGGCATTGGCTATTTCAGGACGGGTTGTCCCCGGCGCATTGGTCTATTCGTTCGCAGAGGGATTGATTGTTCCTTCTATTCAAAATACGGGTTTAGCGTTCTTAGAGACCTCAATGAGTGTAAAAGGTCCTACGTTCGTTGGAGACACTTTGCAAGTTGAGGTGGATGTGATTGAGCTGAAGAGCACCTCTAAACCTGAGCGCGGTCTTATTCGAACGCGCAACCGTGTGTTCAATCAAAAAGGGATCGTAACTTTAGAGTACGATCCACTTCGGCTCTTAAAAAGAAGAGTTTAAAAATTAACCTAGAGGAGAGCACATGTTTGGTGTTCGTTCGCGGTGGGTGCAATCTATTAGCGTCGTACTGCTCTATTTGGGGTCTTTGAGCGCACTCACGTCCTTTGCGCAGTCCACGCAAGCTCATTACCCAGATAAGCCTATTCGTCTTGTACTCGCTTTTCCCCCGGGTGGACCAACCGATTTAGTGGCACGAGTGCTTGCTCAAAAATTATCCGAGCAGCTTGCTCAAACCGTAATGGTTGACAATAAGCCAGGAGCTAATGGGAACATAGCAGCTGAGATGGTGGCGAAATCTCCCGCTGATGGTTACACGCTTTTTTACAATACTTCTGCAATTGCACTTAGTCCGGCGTTATACAAAAAACTAAACTACGATGTGAGAACTGATTTCTCACCCGTTGCTTTGACCGCTGTTATTCCGTTAGTTTTGGCTGTGAACCCTTCTGTTCCTGTGAATACAGTACAAGAATTTATGAGCTACTTAAAGGCAAATCCTGGAAAGCTCACCTACGGCTCGGCGGGGAACGGGAATATTACTCACCTGGGTGCCTACGTACTTTTACAAAGTAAAGGGCTCACTGCAACTCACGCTCCCTATAAAGGAAGCGCGCCAGCCCTTATTGATTTGGTGAGTGGGCAGACGCAGTTCGTCACCGATACGGTCAACTCTGCTCTACCCTTCATTAAAGAAAAAAGACTTCGAGCGCTTGCTGTAACGAGTCTTAAGCGGACAAGTGTTTTACCTGAAGTGCCAACCATTAACGAGACTGTGTTACCAGGGTTTGAGGTGGGTGCTTGGCAAGGTGTCATGGTCCCGAGTAAAACACCTGCGGAAATTGTCAAAAAACTTAATCAAGAAATTTTGAAAGCGTTGGGCTCTGCTGATGTCCGTGCAAAGTTGGCACTCCAAGGGGCTGAGCCTTTGGGCTCTACACCAGAGGAGTACGCTGCCTATGTAAATTCTGAGTTGGCCAGATGGGAGCTAGTCGTTCGACAAACTGGGGCCTCACTGGATCAGTAAAAACAGGCGTTTGCGAGAGCTGAATTTTAAATAATCTTTTAAGATTGTTTACGAGTTACGCCTCGTCGCTTTAGGGGTCAAAGTTGCGTCTGCGGTCTCAAATACTTTGTATTTTAAACGGGGTGTCTCTAAGTCTTTGCCCACTAGCGGCGTGGATTGCATTTGCAATTGCAGCCGCCATCGGGCCGTGAGCCCCTTCGCCCACACCCAATGAGCGTTCATCGGGACGGTTTATGAGGGATACTTCAACAACTGGGACTTGTGAGAACCTTAGAACCGGGTAATCGCTCCAACGCTCAGTCTTAATACGCTGCGGATCGTAGTCAACCCTCTCCATCAAGCTCCAGCTTGTAGCCTGTATCAAGCCACCCTCGATCTGGTTTTTTAGTCCATTGGGGTTGATTATGAGTCCAGCGTCAGCACAAGCAAAAGCTTTCTCAACCTTAATCACCCCAGTTTGCGTGTTCACTACAACCTGGGCCACTACGGCGCAGTAAACAGCCATGTTTTTGTATTTAGCGAACGCAATGCCCCGCCCTCTTTTCTCAACGGGGCTTGGATTACTGGCATTGACTTTGGATTTACTGGGGTTGTAGCTCTCGTTGGAGGCACTCCAATTTGCCATCTTTGCGGCTTGCTGAATCACTGCGACTGCGCGTGGGTCTTTGAGGTGTTTAATCCTAAACTCGACTGCGTCTTGCCCACTCTCAATGGCCAACTCGTCCATAAAAGACTCTATCGCCAACACATTACAAAATGCCCCTAACGTCCTCAGTGCAGAGGTGCGGATAGGCATTTGTTGGATCAGGTGATTAACAACCTTTTGGTTGGGAAAGTCGTACAGCGCAATTGCATTGCGGTCCCCTCCCCCTGCGGGCTGGGGGATGTTGCGCGAGGGACCCGCTTTGAGTGGGTTCTCCATGTACCAGGCTGCCAGAAGGTTACATCCATCGGGGTCATAGGGCCTGGTGCTGTGGGTGTAGCTCCACAGCTCGTGGTGCCAAAAGGCGATTCTGCCGTTTGCGTCTAACTTTGCAGCCATCTGCACCACCATGGGACTACCGTAGGGCTCCCACCTGAACTCATCCTCGCGCATCCACTGCAAACGAACCGGTACACCGGGCACAGCTTTGGCTATTAATGCGGCGTCTAGGGCCACATCATCTGCCCCGTTATGCCCGTAACAACCCGAGCCCTCAACGTGAGCAACAGTGATCTGCTCTTTAGGAATACGCAGGGCCTTGGATAAATCGTTCCTAAGAGGAAAAACCCCCTGAGAGTGGCACCAAACTCTCAAATGATTCGTACTATTTAAGTTAGAGCTCTCCCACTGTGCAAGCGCGCATGAGGGGCCAATGGAGGCGTGCGCAATATAGGGTCTGGTGTAGCGCTGTTTGAACAACTTATCCTCGCCACTGGACAGCTCTGCAGGGTTCCCCTTTAGGCTGATCACGTCGTCTTGAGTTTTTTGAGCCTGCATGTGCTCAAATAATTCAGCCCCAAAGGGTGGAAGGTCTTTGGGGGTTTGCCACTTAGTTTGAGCCCTTAAAGCGTGAGCGGCTACAACGGCTTGCTCCTCTTTTGTTGCTATGACGCCCAGAAAATTGCCATCACGAATAACCCTTAAAACACCGGGTAACTTCTCAATGGGTTCTTTGTTAAACCCAACCAGAACAGCCCTCGGCGCTGGGGGGCGGATAACTCTTGCGTGAACCATGCCTGGGAGTCGAAGATCTTGCACATACATTGGCTGTCCGCTGACTTTGCCGGGAATGTCACGACGCGCTATCTCTGATCCCATCAGTTTGTGAAGAGGACTTTTCTTGGGTTGAACTTTTGCTGTAGCGTCAAGGGCGTAATTAACGCTATCCAACAAGTCGACATATTTAACTGACCTAGGTGAATTTGTAGACACTTCGCGACTACTTATTAAACCTTTGTCAACTTCTAGGGTATCAACACCTACATTGAGCCTTTTGCCAGCGGCAACCAAAAGCATCGAGCGCACCTCAGCACAAGCATATCTCAGCGCAGTACCGCTGTCTTGTATGGATAGACTACCGGAGGTCACTCCCTCATCCGGTGTTAGCTCAGTGTTGCCTGAGATGACTTTGATACTTGCGATCTCTACATCAAGCTCATCGGAGACGATTTGCGTAAGCGCTGTCAAGATCCCTTGGCCTAGCTCGACTTTGCCGGTGCGCATCGTCACAGTTCCGTCCGGATGCAGGTTAATCCAAGCATTTAGCTTGGGGTTGTTTTTAAGGCTACCGGGGAGGGGCGAAGGGAGAGTTGGTGCTGGCGCAGGAGGTGCTTTATCGTCTGCGCTAAACGCACCAACCCAACTAAATCCGTAGCACAAAACCCCTGCGCGTAGGAACGATCGTCTAGTAGTTGTGTCAAGGGTGGTGCTCATGCCAACTCCCCCGATGTTGTGCTTTGAAGGGTGGTTTTGGGCACGGATTGTTTAATTTGCTGCGCTGCTCTTTGGACGGCCTTGATGATCCTGCTGTGTGTTCCGCATCTGCAAAGATTGGCATCTAGGGCGCTGCGAATTTGCGCCTCTGATGGGTCTGGTGTTTTATTTAAAAACGCTTGTGCGGTCATGATCATGCCGTTGATACAGTATCCGCACTGAGCAGCTTGTTCTTGAATAAACGCGTTTTGCAAAATACTCAGTGAATTGGCTCCCGTCGCTTTGTTACCTGGATTGCCAAGTCCCTCAATAGTAGTAATTTGCGCCTCGGCAGGGACAGCACCTAACACAGTTACGCAAGAGCGAATGGGTTCCCCGTTTAGTAACACCGTACATGCCCCGCACTGCCCTGCACCGCAGCCAAACTTTGCCCCGTTCAGCTCTAAATCATTTCTCAGCACATACAAGAGCGGGGTTGCGGGATCGGCGTCACAGGCTTTCATCTCACCGTTGATATTTAGTGTGGTCTTCATTGAATTTAAAAAAAAGGAAAATTTATAGAGAGATATTTAAGCTTGAAAAGTCTGAGTTGGCAATAGTGGGTTGTAATTAGTTTGTAATTGGTTTGTTGATAGACTATTTCTTTGACGGCTTTTAGTCAGAAGATTTGCCTCTAAACCGCAATATAAGCTGACCCTGATTCCCGAATACTTTGCCTTAAAACACTGAAATAGGATTTGAGTATTTTTGTGTCTCCTGCGCCCAGCGTGGGCGCACTCCTAGGGGGGAGCAAGTTGCGTCGCTAAGTTGAGTAGGACGGTGCACGCGCACGCGCACGCGCGAGCACAAGCGCAAGCGAAACTGAAGCAACTGTAACAACTGTAACAACTCTATGAAGGCGCCGATTGCGCAGGTGTGGGGGGGGGGTGGCGGGGGAAGTTTGGAACATAACCTCATTGGGTCTTTGGGGTAAATCTTATTCGAGATTGGCCCTTTCTGCTGAACGAATATTGGTGGTGAATGATTCGCCGGTATCAATCAAGGTGATTTTTTTCATAGCCCCGCCCTTACTTCCATTTCTAAGGGGACTGAAGGACACTTCAACTTTATCCCCGGCCTTGATGGATGTTCTCTTCCATCCGTCCCTCACCAAATTACCAGGGCTCGTCATCTCCATGAGCCACACCGCAGGTTCCTCATTGGGTTGAGTGGTACCGGTTACAAAAATACCCACGTGCGGATTAGTCCACTGCACTTCTTTGACGACCCCATTCATAACCACACTTTTGGCGTGATCAAACATCGTGGTCGAATGATGAGCAAAAGAGGGTAGCGTTGCCATTAAACCGGCCAATATAGACACTTTTAGTAGGGAGCGCTTATAAGCTTTTATCGTATTCATGATGAAGTTTCCTTAAGTGTTGTAATTGAATTATTTATTGGTAACGGTTCTGTTGCCACCAACATCATATTGAATTTGTTCGTAAACAGCATCTCCGTTTTTATCAATTTTAGGAATATATGTTCCCTCCAAACAGATGCCTTCCACAATATCGTACTTTTTAGCGCGTTGTCTAAAAAATAATCGAGTTGTTTTCCAAGGTTTGGTAAGAACTTTAGGAGCAAATATTTCCAAATCATCAGCCAAAATATCCTTACCCTGCAAATGGATGCGCTCAACAACGTGCATATCCCCGTTATTAGGGACTCCCTCGGCCTCAGAAATAGCCAACAACGACTGAGGAATAATACCAACCGTATCGACAACAAGCGTATCACCTTCCCAGTGACCGATCGAATGGCCATGAAGGGTTGGATCCGGATCTTCAGGATGTTTACGTCCATCAGTATAAATACGTCTAAGTCGATTGCCATCAGACTCACCCAATAGAGTAACCCGACCAGGAGTGAATAATATCTCCATCGCATTGTGAGTGATCAACATCCAAGAGGGCATGCCTTCGGGCAAACAGTTCACAAACAAGGGCGTTGGTCTGCCTGCGGCTTCCTCTGCATACTGAAATTTAATAGTTGCAGCGGACCTGGAATTCCAAGGCGGTGGGTTCGTTTTCTGTTGCATATCTTGATCTGTAATTTTTGGATTCCATGATCCAGACCAATCCGGCAATGCAGAAATATCAGTCCAATCCTTTACGGTAGGTGGCTCGTACTGATCCACGCTAGCAGCAGATACGCATCTACCAACAACTAGGAACACCAAGGTCAAAACGACGCCAAAGTTAGCTCCAAGCCATCTCTTTTGAATTTCAATCATGTTTAACTTTCCTCTTAAATTATGAAAGCGTCAACTCCAGGGTGAAACCAATCAAACGCCCCATGACTACCACGACAAACCAACAAATCAAGGAGACGAGACAAAATACCTTAGTACTTTTGATGTGAGCAATCTCAAATGGATGGCCTTCCAAGGAATTATTTTTTTTCTTAAAAATAAATTGATACAAAAACATGTTGATTCCAATCAAAATCAGCATGATCATTTTTAACCGGAAATAAATATTATTGTAGTAATTCAACGCGTTGGACGTGAATAAGACGGCCCCAGTGATACAAGACAAGAAAAATGCAATCCAAGTGATCGGCAAGATATTTTTATTAAAAGAATCCACATCTTCATCAAGACCGAACAGTCCCAATATTCTCAAGTCAACGTAGGCGATAGAGCCCATGACCCAGGAGACAGTTAGTATATGAAAACTCTCAATCCAAGGAAACAACAACTCATTTTCACGAACATTATTGGCCAAGTTGGAGTCGTGTACCGCTCTTAAAAAAGTATCAAGATATTGCATTTTTTAGGTGTAAGCAATCCAGCGGCCTGCGAAAATTATCAATACCAAATTGATCAAGAGCAGACTTGCCAAGATTTTTTGATTTGAAGTAATGGCTGAGGAAGAGTATTGATCTTTTCGATTTTCATTACCAGATATTTTTTTTATCCAAAAGAATATTGCGATGGCACTCAAAAGCAATATCATTTTGACTTGAAACACCCAGTTGGCTAAAGAGCGTGAAGGCTCCCCAATGATCAACACTGACCCCGTCAGCAACAACACGATCAAAGCAGGCGTAATCACGGCTTGAAAGCGAACAATGGTTTGATTTAAACTTTTCTCAACCATGAAACGATCAAAAATTTTCATACCAACCAAAAGTAAAGTCGTGCCCACTGCACATACAGCAAATATATGGATGATCTGCACAAGGGGCACTATCCAATCATTGACTTGAATTGCCTGACTGAGATCGGTATCTTCAAGCCAAGTGCAAAAATTTAAAAGCTGCGCATTGTTCATTAATAATTGAGGACCACTTAATGCATCTGATCAAAACATTGTACATTGAGCGTTAATCAACAAAACATTTTTAGCACAACACAAGTCACCCTGGATGTGCGTATTTAAGATGACAGTTTTCACAGACCGTATCCATCATCGAGCCATTTTTGAACAACTCTTCTTTATCATGTGCAATGATCGAGTCTAGGGTTTTTTGACCTACCGCACTTAAAGCGCGAGAAAATTTAAACCAGTCACCCTTATCAACAGCTCTTGCATCAAGCATCAATAAATTGCCACTTTCAATCAAAATAGCGGCATGGTTCTTTAATTGGTCCCATTCTTCATCTGTTTTGGGTGACTTTTCTATCACCCCGTTTTCATTGCTGATCCACCCCACTGAGTCGAAGATGGCGTCGGCAGCTGGATCAATCACCCACTCCATTAGCTGTGGCAGCTTCAAATCGGTGTTGTACTTGGTATCCACGGATGCACATGCTTGCAACAAAATCACAAAAATAATGAATAGAAGTTTAACTATTTTCATTTGGTAATACCCATTACATGTGATTTAGACAATGAACTACTGACTCCAACCTTACATTTGCGCATAGTAGGCTATAGACTGTAGTTCATCCAAGTTGGTTGGTCCTTGGGCATTAGTATTTTTAGTGTAGTAACTATTCATCTACGCGGAACAATAACGTTTTCTTCAGTAATGAAATCTATCTCTTTGCCAATAAATGCTGCGCCATCAGCTCTGAGCGCTGCAAATGCGGGCGACTTAATTGCAAGATCAAAGGAGGCCTGATCTTCAAACCACATTTCAGCTATGCCGTCTACTTCAACTTCCATTGGAAGCGGTCCATCTTTTCTGTAGGTGGATTTTGTAATAACTGTGCAGGTATATTTGTAAATACCAGGTATGCCGTATGCTATTGGTGCATGGACCTCTAGCCAATGTTTCAAAAACTCTTCCCTGGTTTGATCAGGCTTTCTTGCTAAGAGTGAAGCACGCTTAATCATCTTTGTTGCTTGAGGAGCTTTTAAACCAGAAGCAGCAATGGGTTTCCTTGGCAATGGATCTTGTATGGACCGGGAATCTTTAGGTCCCGTTGCACCCTGCTCAGTAGCAAAGGCTTTCTTTGCAGCTTCTTCATCTGTCCAGTGAAGATAAGCCCATTCATGGTCTTCGCCTGCATAAACGAAATATCCGTCCATGCCATTGGTTGAAAAAAAGTTGAGTTACTAAATTAACGTGGCGTCTGAGTCTTGCCAGATACGCATCATCCGTGAACGATGCATTTTTACGAGTCATCACAAGTGCCGTAAAACCCTTTGACCAATCTGGGGCATTATCTACAACCGCGTAGGGAGTCCGTGTTTTCATGCTCATGACTCCACCACTAGGTAGGGGCTGAACAGGAGTGCAATTGCTGTTCTTTAAGTCAGATATTGAAACAACTCTACCAATACCGCTAGGAGGTCCCTCAATCTCCCAGCCGATAAATAAAGAGGAAGAATTAAGATTACTCGTGAAGGAATTTAATTCATTTGCACTACAAAAGGACAAAGGCTTAATTGCCAGTGTGGAATTCCCAATTGTTTTATCGACGTTTGGGATATCTGGTAATGTATTTTGTCCCCAGGCAAATGAATATAAAAATGTAAGTATTGTTAATAGAGCGGAATATCTGAAATATATTGAGAACATATTGAGCTGTAGGGTTTTAAGTAGTAATGCCTCGATTTTCATCCATTCATTATGAATTGATGAATAACGCGCAAAGGATGTTGATTTTCTGACGAAGGGGCTATAGCACTTGCTATGGTAAACCCGCAGTAGTGAAATCAAATCATAAGACATTCTCTTTTAATTGACTACCCCTTTGTCAACCCAATAAATCTTCCCTGCTTTTACGAACAGGTGGAGGAGAGACGACAGCCTCATGGCGACACTTGATTTTCAAGGTTAAAGTAACTACAAATGAAGTTATATTAAGCGTGTGTAATTTGAATGGGATCTAGATTGGGGCCTAAGTAACTAAACCCAACACGGCGTAAGCTTTGATGTGGAGGCACGGGTCTTCTTAGACGCTCAAATAATTTTTTAAAATCATGGCTACAGCACCCCGCGTTAAACCCGAAGACTTCTTCAGCCCCGAAGAGTGGGCTCGCCTGAGCAAGCGTTCGACTTGGCGCGGTTTGGTGTGCGTTGTCCATTGCTGGGGAGTAATCGCCGCATCCATGGCTTTGGTAGCGTGGTCACCTTGGTTCATGCCCTTAGCCGTTCTGTGGGTGGGCAACCGTCAATTGGGCTTATTCATCTTGATGCACGACGCCGCCCATGCGTTGTTGCATCCGTCCAGGCGCGTCAACGATGCTGTTGGGTTTTGGCTCTGCGGCAGTGAGATGCATGTTTATCGCACCTATCACTTGCAGCACCACCGCTATGTGCAACAAACTGAAGATCCGGACCTGGTGTTGTCAGCCCCGTTTCCTATCACTCAGACCTCGTTGCGGCGAAAAATGTGGAGAGACATCTCGGGCCAGACCTTTTACAAGCAACGCATCGAGCCCGGAGTAATTGCTTGGGGTAGCCCACCCATTGGAGAAAACCGATGGACATCTTTAGGGCGGTGGGTACGCCAAGTGCGTTGGTTTTTGGGCGCTAATGCGTTATTTGCGATGGTTTTTTTCGGTGCAGGTTGGGGTTGGCTGTGGGTAGGGGTTTGGTTGTTGCCCATGGCGACTTGGTTGCCGCTGATCACTCGCTTGCGCAATATTTCAGAGCATGCCCTAGTCGCCCCCAATGAGCCCGATCCCTTACACCATGCCCGCACCACCCATGCCAACATGTGGGAGCGGATGTGGTTGGCTCCGTATTGGGTCAATTACCACTGTGAACATCATATGTTTACCCAAATTCCTTGCTGGAATTTGCCTGTGGCGCACCGTTTACTTCATGCAAAGGGGGTGACGGCTCGCATGAACACCGCTTCCAGTTACCTGGCGCTGTTGCGCCAAGCCGCCCCGACATAAAGCAAAAGGTGAGAACTGCGAAAGGCACTTGACCTTCAATGTGCTTGCCATTTCCAAGGGTTGATGAAAGACAAACGAAAATTTACAATTGTGGTAAATCCTCAATAAATTTTGAGAGCATATGGGTTTTTTATACAGTATCAAGATCCCCTCTCTAACTAAAGAAAAACTGAAAAAGATTCACAGCCCAAATCAAATATTACGAATATTGGGTTCGAAACTACTTATTTGGTTTTGTAATGCTTAAAACCTGGGGAAGTTTGACTGCCATACTAGGGCCCCAGCAAACCATTCCCATTCAGTTCTCCGACCTGCCTTTTTTGTGTGCCAATATTGGTTTGAATTGCCTGGTCAAAATTCAATAGAATTCAACAGCGCAGAGGATCATGCATGGGGCTAGAGCGCGAAGTCGAAATCCTATTGAAAATTAGGGCTTGTTAATCCAGAACCCGACCCCAGGCGTAAGCGTCTTTTGACTCGTACTGAAATCCAGGTAGCCATTGTTCTGGGTGTAATTTATGAGCTGACCACTAGCGTCAAGACTTGGTGCATAGAAATACCACTTGGACCCATCTGCTTGCCATGCCCATAGTGAAGTTATGTTGCTAATTGTTGTGCCTGATGAGAGTGGAGTTAGACTCAGCGAAGAGTTGAAATTCGAAGGGGATTTGCTATCACCCATTGCAATCAAGCTCCATCCAGATTTAAGCTGCTGTGCTCCACCAGATTGGAAGTCTGTAGCGAGTATTTGAACTCCATTAGGCATTTGTAGGTCAAAGGATTGTTTAGCGTTAACCCAGAACCCTTCACCGCCAACAATAGTACTCAGCGCGTCATAGCCATTGGTTGAAACGTAATCTGATAGGGCTTGAGAGGAGAGTGTTGGCGCATAAAACGCCCAACGCGCTTTATCCGCTAACCACTTCCATACAGCCGTGATTTTGGATGTATCTGATAACAAAGAGGTGACATCAATCGGTGTGTTGTAGCTGTTGCCTATCAAATTCCAGCCAGCAACTATAGAGATAGTTGTGGACGGCAGTGTTGGCGTTACGCTATTGGAAGCGCTAGAGGCAGTTCCTGTTCCTGCACTATTGGTGGCAGTTACCGTGAATGCATAGGCTGTCCCGTTAGTTAAACCACTTACTGTTATGGGTGAAGAAGTACCAAAAGCAGACTTACCACCTGGGATTGAAGTTACGGTATAGCCCGTGATACTTGCTCCGCCATTATTAGATGGGGCTGTAAAGCTCACTGTTGCACTAGCATTACCAGGTGTTGCGCTCACTCCTGTAGGCGAACCGGGAACTGCTACAGGCAATGTAGGCGTGACGCTATTGGATGGAGCTGAGTTTGCACTAGAACCTGCAGAGTTAATAGCTACAACAGTAAAGCTATATGCCGCTCCATTGGTAAGTCCAGTGACGGTGATAGGTGACCCTGAACCAGTTGCATAAAACCCGCCTGGGCTTGATGTAACTCGGTAACTAGTAATAGTTGCTCCACCGTTACTAGAGGGTGGACTAAAGGAGATGGTTGCTGAAGCATTACCGGCAACTGCGCTTATTCCGGTTGGTACACCAGGCACAGTGGCAGGAGCTGTTGGGGTGACTGAGTTGGAAGCCGCGGAAGATGCGCTTGTGCCCGTATTTGTAGTCATCTTTGCTGTGAAGGTGTAAGCAGTACCATTAGTCAGCCCTGTAATGGTTATGGGCGAGCTAGAGGATGTTGCAGTAATCCCACCGGGACTCGAGGTGACAGTATACGAGGGTGCACCCGCTGGAACCAAATAGCAGGAAATTGGTGCTTCAGGTGGTCCTCCAGCTATGCAAGAACTTGTTGAGGAAGTAATAGCCACAGTCGCCGAAGCATTTCCAGCAACGGCAGATACAGATGGTGTTAGTGGCAAATTCGGATAGTAGACCGCTATGTTGGATGATGTAGACGAAGAACTAGGGCCTGCTGTATTGGAAGCTGTAACTGTGAAGGTGTAGTGGACTCCGCTAGTCAGACCACTTACAGTAATTGGTGAAGAATTACCAGTGGCTGTTTGCCCGCCTGAACTAGTGACGGTATAGCTCGTAATGGCTGCACCCCCATTATTAGAAGGCGCATTAAAGCTAATAACTGCACTAGCATTACCTGCGGTTGCACTAACTCCCGTTGGAGCCCCGGGAGCAGACACAGGAGCAATAGGAGTTACGCTAGGCGATGAGGCAGAGAATGCGCCTGTTCCAGCAGTGTTAACTGCGGCCACTGTAAAGGTATAGGCTGATCCATTAACTAAGCCAGATACCGTAATAGGAGACGAAGTTCCAGTAACCGTTGTATTGCCAGGACTTACTTTCACCACATAACCGGTGATGCTCGAACCGCCATTACTTGATGGCGTATTAAAACTAACCACTGCTTGCCCGTTGCCGGCGCTGACACTTGGAGCATTTGGCGCATTGGGGACGGTGATTACGTTTAGAGCCGCAACTGGTGGTCTATCCGAATTTGTTCCAACACCAACCCACACGCCTTCACCTGGCTGTAGGTTTGCTAGATTGAGATAACCATTACTTCCGATAAAACTACTCAATAAACCCGTAAGTTGCAAATTAGTGGAGTAAAACATCCACTTTGAGCTAGGAGCATCCCAGCTCCATAAACTATCTACATAATTACCTGAAGAAGACAGAAGAAGTGAAAGATTATTAGGTGAGATCTCTTGACCTAAACCTACCAACGTCCATTTCGATGAAGTAACTATGCTGTTGTTGTTAAACGATGCATTGCCTTGGGTCGTTAGGGTGTTTGCAGTTAAAGCATTCACCCAAAAACCTTCACCTGGGTTGATAGAGTTTAAAACTTCATAACCTTGATTAATTGCATAATTTGCCAACTGTACATTACTTAAACTTGGAGCATAAACAGCCCATTTGGATGTTGTGGGCACCCATTTCCAAATGGAAGAGAATTTGGTTGAATCAGAGAACACAGAAGAAGCATCTATGGCGGCATCCAAACTATTGGCAACCAAATTCCAGCCAGAAAGAAGTTGAATGGAGAGGCTGGCTTTTGGAGTCACAGAGTTTGAAGTTTGCGAGGCAAGGCTGTTGCCGACAGAGTTAGTCGCAGTCACAGTAAACGTATAAGAAATACCATTAGTTAGACCAGTTAAATTAATAGGAGAAGTCGTTCCAGTAGCTGTTCTTCCGCCTGGTGATGCGGTCACAGTGTAGTTTGTAATAGAAGCCCCACCTGAATTAGTGGGTGCTGAAAAACTAACGGATGCAGAGGTGTTGCCCGGCGTTGCATTGACGCTTGTCGGAGCGCCTGGTACTGTTAAAGCCACATTAATAGTTTGTGTAACTTGATTAGCTGCATCGTAATTGGCGTTGCCAAGCTGATTGGCGGCAATAGTACATGATCCTCCAGCGATAACATTCAGTGTTGAATTAGAAACAGAGCAAACGTTTGGTGTAAGGCTAGTAAAGGTCACAGCATTTCCTGATGTACCTCCCGTCGCGCTCAAACTAATGGAGGCGCCGTAGTTAAGATTGGCAACTGGTACAAAACTAATGTATTGACCCACCTTAGGCACAGAAATAATTTGAGTGACCTGTGCAGCAGATAAATAATTCAGATTCCCTAGCTGATTAGCGGCGATGATGCAAGTTCCAGCTGTAATCGCATTAACAGTGACGCCAGAAATAAAACAAACACTGGGTGTTAGGCTAGTCAGCGTTACTGCGTTACCAGAGGTACCTCCGGTTGCAGTAATAGTTGCTGATCCCAGATAACTTAGAGAGGGCACTGATCCGAAATTGATGACCTGAGAAGACTCCTGCTGTGGTGTGACTGAATCAGATGCACTGGAATATGCGCCAGTTCCGGCACTATTTTTGGCTGCGACAGAAAAGTTGTAACTTGTTCCATTACTCAGTCCGGTCACTGTAGCAGGAGAGCTTGTCACGTTGACTGTTGTATTGCTCGGGCTTACCTTAATTACATAACCAGTGACAGCAGCACCGCCATTAGATGAAGGGGGTGAGAAAGAGATTACGGCTTTACTGTTTCCCGCTTGAACTGATGTTATCGTTGGTGAATCAGGATAGTAGATTGCAGGTTGTCCTGCTGTAGGGGGTGCCAAATTACTAGTCCCACTTCCAATATATATACCCTCACCAGGCTGGACCGTTCTTAATCCGAGGTTAGTAAAACCATTAGTGTTGGCATACGTGTCAAGGGTTCCTGATGCATCCAGTGTGGGGGAATAAAACCCCCACTTACTGTTAATTGAATCCCACACCCATAGGCTATCAACATTATTACC
>CAIQHG010000004.1 GCA_903871545.1 uncultured Burkholderiales bacterium
CTACTTTACTCCAACCTCGCTAGCCTCTCGTGCATCTAAGGGTCGGGGCTAGACTTATGAAAAAACCGAAATTGACTTGACCTATCATTACTTGACCTATCATTACTTGACATACCATTATTTAAACTACCGTTTGTAACTTTTATTAAAGCCACACTAAATGACATCTATCAAACAAAACGACATTATCGAATCCGTCGCAGCCGCGCTTCAGTACATAAGCTACTACCATCCCGCGGACTACATTACCCACCTGAGCCGAGCCTACGAACACGAGGCCTCCCCGGCCGCCCGGGACGCGATTGCCCAAATACTCACCAATAGCAAAATGAGTGCGATTGGCCACCGGCCCATGTGCCAAGACACTGGCATCGTCAACGTGTTTTTAAAAGTAGGAATGAATGTCCGCTTTGAGGGGTTCACAGCAGGCTTAGAAGACGCCGTTAACGAAGGCGTGCGCCGTGGTTACGACCAAGCCGACAACAGGCTAAGGGCCAGCGTAGTCGCTGACCCCCAATTTGCTCGCATCAACACAAAGGACAACACACCTGCAGTAATCTTTACACAAATCGTACCCGGCGACACGGTCGAGGTGACCGTTGCTGCTAAGGGGGGGGGATCAGAGAATAAATCAAAACTCGTGATGCTAAACCCAAGCGACAGCGTCGTTGACTGGGTCTTAAAGACTGTTCCAACTATGGGTGCGGGGTGGTGCCCACCCGGAATGCTTGGCATCGGCATCGGTGGGACCGCAGAGAAAGCGGTGCTTCTTGCCAAAGAGAGTTTGATGGATAGTTTGGATATGTATGAGCTACAGCTCAAATCCTCCTCGGGAGCCAAGTTAGACCCCGTTGAGGAGCTTAGACTAGAGCTTTATGAGAAAGTCAATGCGCTGGGTATTGGCGCGCAAGGTCTGGGTGGATTGACCACAGTTTTAGATGTGAAAATCAAAATGTACCCAACCCACGCCGCGAGTAAACCCGTTGCAATGATTCCCAACTGCGCGGCCACACGTCACGCTCATTTTGTGTTGGACGGAAGTGGCCCGGTTTTCCTAGACCCCCCGTCCCTGGATCTTTGGCCATCTGTGAATTGGGCGCCCAATGCGCTTACAAGTAAACGAGTGAATTTGAATGAACTAACCCCCGAGCAGGTCGCCAATTGGAAGCCGGGGGAGACACTCTTACTAAACGGAAAAATTCTCACCGGACGAGACGCGGCCCACAAGCGGATTCAAGACATGCTCGCTGCGGGTACTCCTTTGCCCGTTGACTTTACAAATAGAGTGATCTACTACGTTGGTCCCGTAGACCCAGTAGGCTCAGAGGTGGTGGGCCCTGCAGGTCCAACAACTGCGACTCGCATGGACAAATTCACTGAAATGATGTTGGCCCAAACCGGCCTCATTGCAATGATCGGAAAAGCAGAGCGTGGGCCAGTTGCAATTGAGGCCATAAGGAAACACCGTTCGGCATATCTTATGGCGGTGGGGGGGGCGGCTTACTTGGTCTCCAAAGCCATTAAGGCCTCCAAAGTGGTCGGTTTCGCAGACCTAGGGATGGAGGCCATCTACGAATTTGATGTAGTTGACATGCCCGTTACGGTTGCAGTTGACTCAGGGGGCACGAGCGCGCACATCACAGGTCCAGCAATTTGGCAAAAGAAAATTGCAAGCGGTGAGTTCAAGGGAATAAAGGTAAGCTCGTAGTAAACACGGTTTGTTCAGAAAAAGGGCTTTGCGGGCAAGTATTTCGCCTATTACTTTGAAATCTATTGATATCCTGCGTTTTTCTACTGCTATCATGTGCTGATGAAAGATTTAAATTCCACTTTTGATATCCACCTACACGGTGAGGTACCCCTGCAAGCGAAGGTCACTTTAGAGCAAATAAAAGAGGCCCTAAAGCCTTTGTGGACCTACACCGGGGCCACCTCTTTTACGCAAGGTGCTATGAGCTCATTTGATGATGAGCCCGGCATACACTTTAACGAGCAAGATATGCTGCTCGAGTTTTGTTGGACAGTGCCGGGGGAGGACGATTTTCGTCAGTGCTTGGACGAAATGTGCATGAGCCTCAATGAGCTCGCAGTGGTTGGCGCCACCATAGAAGTCACCTTTTATGATACCGAGTTTGATGAAGAGGGTGAGGAGGATGGGCGAGAGTCACTGGATGATTTCTTGATGCTATTTATCGGCCCTACACCTGCTGCCATCATGCAGGCTCAGCGGGATTTGTTGATTGCAGACGTGTTCCACATGATGGAGCGTCATTTTGAGCCCTCTGAATTAACGGGTATTTCTAGCGAAATTGATCGACTTTTTTCAGAACGTTTTAATAATTTAGTCAACTCCCTTGAGATGGGCAAACCTAACCAAATAGGCGGTGCGGGTGCTAGCAGTAACCCAGGACACGGCGGTCAACGCAAACCAAGGCACCTGCACTAAGCCCGTAAGTTCCTTTAGAGCACCTTAAAGCCGTGTGTGCCGTCTCTTTTTAATTGTTCGACTAAGCCGTACTCCCAGTCCAAGTAAGCCTGCATGGCTTGGGCAGGGTTTTCCGTACCCTCATAAGGCCTGCGGTATCTGTCAATTCGGGGACTGACCACGTAGGATTCCCCTTGTTGGGTGCTAAAGCCCTGGGCAAACCAACTTTGATTGCCACCCGCTAAGCACACGACGTGCACACCGGGTCTCACCAACTTTCTTATCTCATGCACTGCAAAACGAGATGCTAACCCATCGGCGCAGGTCAGCACGTATCGGTTGGCTTTGTGAATGCGTGAGAAGTCCTTTTCAATTTGTGACCTTAAAATCCACCACGCCCCTGGGATATGGCGTTTGACGTACTGAGCGCTATCGCCCACATCAATTACAAGGGTCAGATTGGTGCGGTTTGCAATCCACTCCTTGAGCTGAGTGGCCTGCACCTCCTCTACAGGCTCAATGGTCGGGGGCAATAAAGTGTGTCGGCCATTTGAAGACTTGGTTGGGGGCAATAGATCATCAGTAGATATATTTTTGATCACAAAAACTTCCCATCCGAGCTGAACCAACCACGAACCAGTCATGTAGGCTCTGACCCCTTCTGTGTCGTAAAGCACCACAAGAGCGCCGCGCACGGGCACAAAGTGATCAGTCTCTTGCACCAACTGACCGCCTGGGGAGCTTTGAGCGCCCTCCAAGTGAGAGACACCGAACTCCTCAGGCGTTCTTACATCAAACAGGTAGGTTGTGCGGTGAGGCAAAGACTTAAGGCTCAAATACTCTTGCCAATCAATTTTTTTAATCCCTGAGCGAAACGCAAGTGCCAAAGCAAAGGCCTGCGCTTTACCCAAATCAAGGGGATCGGGCTTTGGGAACTTAGCCTGTGCGCCTTTGACTAAATCTTGTCCCGCAAGCATCCACCCAATCGTTCCGTTTCTAAGGGCGCTAACTGCATTAGGTATTCCCGCATTTACAAGGGACTGGGTGCCTATGATGCTGCGTGTACGACCTGCGCAGTTGACAATAATGCGGGTACTGGGTTTGGGCGCCAAAGTTCTAGCCCGAAGTACCAACTCCCCCCCAGGAACACTGATCGCACCTGGAATACTCATGGTCTGATATTCATCAAACCGCCTTGCATCCATCACCACAACGTCGGCCTTTTGTTCGATGAGCGCGTGCACCTCTTGGGCGCTGAGCGAGGGTGTATGTTTTATGGACTCAACCAATTCACCAAAGGCTTTGCTGGGCACGTTCACATCTTTAAAAAGTTCCCCCCCCGCAGCAGCCCAACCCGCCAATCCGCCCTCCAAGAGACTCACCTGGGTGTAGCCCAGGCGCGCAAACACGGATAAAGCGCGCTCGGCCAACCCCTCCGTGTTATCGTAAATGACAATGAAAGTGTCTTTGCGCGGTATCCTGATGTACGCGTCGACCTCAATGCGTCCGAGTGGCATATTGCAGGCAAAAAGTGGATGACTTTGCGCAAAGGGATCCTCCTCTCGGACATCGATGAGTGCGATTTCTTTTTTTGCGAGCAGGTACTCTTTTACTTGGGCAGGTTTGGTCGTAGGAGGGGAGGGGCTCTCAAGGGGGGAAGTCGCCTCGGGTTTAAGACTTATCTGCTGGGCGGGTAGATTGGGTTGATCCGGTTTGAGCGGGACAGGTAAAGACCCTTGACTGGAGTTTGGATCTAGGTTTGGATCTAGGTTTAGGTTTAGGTTTAGGTTTGGGTTTGGTTTTGGATTTAGTTTTAGTGGTGAATTTGATTCTGAGCTGTGGTTTGGAGTTGAACAAATTTCATCTGGCGATTGAGGTTTTGTTTTACCAAGCTCAGGCTTATCCCTCACCGGAAATTCTTGGGACAATGCAGTTGTAGTCTCGATATTTAAAAACTGCTGCTGCGCCTTTGAAATAGAGGTTGCATTGCCACCAGAGATTGGGGTTGGGAAACTTAGGGCGGAATTTGATCTAACGGAATTTTTAGCCACTTGAGAATCTACATATGCTGCAGATACTGGAGTCCCTGCTGGCACTGCTAACACTGCAGATACTTCTGATGCTTCTGATGCTTCTGATAAAGCAGATGCGACTGCAGGTAAGGTCGATGAAGCCTCTCTCAGCTTGGCCTGCGCTGAGGATGTGGCTGCCTGCAGGGGGGCTACAGTTTTAGTCGACTGAACAGTTGGTTCCCTACTTGTAATAATCTGTTCCCCAAGTGCTTGGACCGGATTTTGTCCCTCCTCCACCAAACCGCTAAACATGTGAGGAACATTGCTGTAGCCCGAGATAAAGGTCTTACGGGATCCGTCAGCAAAGTAAACAGAACGAGCAACTTTACCAATGTTGGCTCCGTAAACATGTATGCTGATTGAGACCTGATCATTAAAAGCGTTCCACACTTTGTGGACATCGCCAAGCCTTGGGGAGACGACCTCGACGTCACCTGGGATCATTTGAATTTGCAAACCCGCCGCAGCCCATCTGCCATCTGACATTCTTGAATACGGCTGGCACATCTCTGAGCCCCTGAGCATGCCGATTAAGCCCCACACGGTGTGGTCATGAATTGGGGTAGATTGGCCAGGCCCCCACACAAAGCTGACCACTGAGAAACGGTCTGCAGGATCTGCATAAAGCAAGTACTGCTGGTAATGCTGGGGGTGAGGCTGGGCAAAGTCAGGGAGTAACCAATCATCAACCGCAATTAAATCTCCCAATAACCTGCTACCCTCAGATACTGCTTGAGTCTCACTCGGCGAGGACTCAATCAAGCCTGTCATGTGGGCCAAAAAGTGGTGAAAGCGCTGGGGATCGTAAGACTTGATTTCGGACATAAATATAATGCGTGTCGAACCTTGTATTGTATGTACTCTTAGCTTAAAAGCGAAGGATCTTGGTGCTAAAAACCAAATTGCCAAAGCCCGGTGAAATTTTTCAAATTTTTCAAATTTTTCGCATGTCCATTATGGACTCTGAATTAGACTTAAAGTTGTAGGACTTTTTATTGCATACAAACCAATAGCTGACTCAGAAAATACAAAAGACCCGCTCACTCTCCCCCAATTTGAACGCTCCAAACCCCGAACTGACACCCAAAAATGGAACACAAGACCCCGTTAAATGTAGGCCCGCTAAGCGGCATCAAAGTCATTGAGTTAGGTCAATTGATTGCTGGCCCCTTTGCAGCAAAAACCTTGGCAGACTTTGGGGCAGAAGTGATCAAAATAGAGCCCCCTGCAAAAGAAGGCTTCCCTAAAGAGTCTGGGGGAGACCCGCTTCGCCAGTGGAGAATGATTAAAGACGGCACTTCGCTTTGGTGGCAAGTGCAGTCGCGCAACAAAAAATCCATTGTCCTAGACCTCAAAGAGGCCCAGGCCCAAGACATTGTGCGCCGTTTGGCTCAGAGCGCAGATGTGTTGATTGAGAATTTCAGACCCGGTGCCATGGAGGCTTGGGGCCTTGGACCAGAAGTTTTAAGCGCTGTGAATCCAAGGCTAATAATGCTGCGAATAAGTGGCTACGGACAAACTGGACCCTACAAAGATAAACCTGGATTTGGCGTAGTCGCCGAGGCGATGGGTGGATTAAGACACTTGAGCGCTGAGCCCGGACGGATCCCGGTCAGAGTGGGCGTGAGCATAGGCGACACTTTGGCTTCCTTGCACGGTGTAATAGGCGTATTGATGGCCCTTCAAGAGAGGGTCAAGAGCGGACTAGGTCAAATTATTGATGTGGCTTTGTACGAGGCGGTGTTTAATTGCATGGAGAGTTTGCTCCCTGAATACGCCGCCTTTGGTGCGATCAGACAACCCGCGGGCAGTGAGCTCCCTGGGATCGCCCCATCTAATGCTTACAAATGCTTGGACGGGTCTTACGCTCTTATTGCTGGAAATGGGGATAGTATTTTTAAACGTCTCATGCAAACCATTAGTCGCCCAGATTTAGGCCGCGACCCTGCACTGGCACAAAACGAGGGACGCGTTAAAGAATCAAAAAAAATAGACCAAGCTATTGAAGAGTGGACCACTCAACACAGTTGTGAATACGTGATTGCTGCCCTTGACGCAGCGGGAGTGCCGGCGGGGAGAATTTACACCGTAAAAGACATTGCCCACGATCCACATTACAAAGCTCGGGATATGCTCATTGAGCAAACGCTTGGCTCTGGTGAATGCGTTTTAGTTCCTGGCGTGATACCCAAACTCTCTCGTACCCCAGGATTAATTCGAAGTGCCGCACCCAAATTAGGAGAACACACTTTGTCCATATTAAAGGAAATTGGTTTATCTACAGAACAAATAAAAGCCCTCTCTGACAAAGGTATCTTGGGCAATAAGGGTGAAGAGTTATTGTGAACGCCATTGATCTGCTTTACTCCCAAGGATTTGGTACACGCCGACACTGCATTGCTTTGATAGAGGAGGGTTACTTTGAGCTAAGCACAGGGCTTGCAAACTCACAACAAGCGAGCCCTCCCGAATTTAGAATTTGTAGAGATGCTTACTGCGAAATAGAGGAGTTTTTAAAGGACACTGTCTCACCTGCGCACGACCAAAGCCATGACCAAAGCCATGACCAAAGCCACGACCAAACCCACCATCTAAGCCACGATCTAAGCGGTCTTGCCTACAGGGTTGAAAGCGTTATTTGGCATTATCATCCGACCGCTTATGTGATGCTTAATAAACCGATGGGCATTGAGTGTTCACAAAAACCCTCCAACTGGCCAAGCGTCTACACTTTGCTGCCCGCGCCTTTAAGGCAAAGGCCGAGAAAGGGGGCAAGCCCCGGCGTTCAAGCCGTTGGTCGCTTGGACCAAGACACCACGGGGCTCTTGCTGCTATCGGATGATGGCCAGTTTATTCACAAAATGAGCTCCCCCAAACACCATGTCCCCAAGGTCTACGAGGTCACCACAGAGGATACTTTAGACCAAAGGGTTTGCGATAAACTGCTCAGCGGCGTTCATCTAAAAGACGAATATGAGCTAACTTTTGCCCACAGTGCTGAGTTGACGGGGGAGACAACGCTGCGGCTTACCCTGACCCAAGGGAAATACCACCAGTTTAAAAGAATGCTCGGCGCAACGGGGCACAAAGTTGTCAAGCTTCACCGCTCTCATATCGGCCCCTTAAATATCCCGATAGAGCTCTCGTTTGCAATGTGGAGATGGCTCTCCAAGGCCGAAGTGGACTCGCTTTTTTTGTAAACAATCAACGCTTTGCAGCTCCCCCCACCCCCAAGCTCTATGTTTAGTGGGCGGACCAAAAAACTTGGGGGGAGGGGGCAAGTAAATCAACAACAAAAGAAGTTGCAAGATGGGTTGTAATTACAATACGCACAAGAAATTTGAATATTCTTAATTTTTGTTTTTAGCTGAGTATTTATTTTCTTACCTCACCTTTGCAACAAGCCACGTAAACCACTCCGCGCTGAAGCGCTCAGGAATAATTATTTTGAATAAACACCAGCCCACCAAATCAAGCCCAAAAGGCATAACTTTAAGACTCGCACAACGCTTTACCTGGGCTAAAAATACGCTGTGTTTGCTTTTATGCTCCTGCCTTTTTAGCGGCTACTCAAGCGCGCTGGGGTTGCCCATATTCGTTTTAAACTCCCTTGATGCATCAATCAGCGTCATTGATCCAGGGGACTGGACTGAGGTCAAAAAAATACCCACAGGCAAAGAACCTCATCACTTATACCTTACACCCGATGAGAAATCCATAATTGTTGGAAATGCGGGGAGCAATTCACTCACCTTTATTGATCCAAAAACTGCGGCTGTTCAACGGGTCGTAAAAAACACCTTAGATCCCTATCAATTGCGGTTTTCACCCGATATGAAGTGGTTTGTAACGGTTGGCAATAGGCTAAACCATATAGACATTTACAGTTGGAACGGTAGCGATTTGACTATTGTCAAGCGCATCCCCTCATCTAAAACACCCAGTCATATATGGATTAGCGCAGACAGTCTCACAGCTTATGCAACGATGCAAGACAGCAACGAATTAGTGGCGGTTGACTTACCCACCCAAACAATTAAGTGGAGGACGAAAACTGGATCATTACCCGCCGATGTATTTGGCACCCCAGATGGTAAAAGCTTATTGGTCGGCTTAACCGGAGGACGCGAAGTCCAAGTATTTGATATTACCCAAAATCCAGCACAGTTACGTCTATCTATACCAACCGGTGAAGGTGCTCATGCATTCAGAGCTTTGGGGGACTCACAGCACATTTTCGTTAGCAACAGGGTCTCCAATACGATCAGCCTGATAGATTACACGACTTTTAAAGTAGTCAAAGAGTTCAGCGCACCGGGTGGCCCCGATTGCATGGAGGTCTCTGCGGACCAGAAAAGGATTTACATTTCCTCACGCTGGATTGGACGCATGAGCGTTGTCGACATTGCCAGTGGTAAGTTGATACAACAAGTCAAAGTGGGTAAGTCCCCCCACGGTATATGGACCCTTGAGCATGCAAAAAGAATTTAGACACCCTTGCAAAGCACGGTTGTGGGTGAGCGTGTTGCTAATACAAAGCACCCTTACCTACTTTGCTTACTGTGCTTACCCCGCTTCCAGTGAGTCAGTCCAAGCGAGTCCTTTATCCGCTCCCCTTGCTCCAGCAAATACAACTATTAATTCAAACACCACTCCCCTTTCAGATAAGGAAAGCGCACAAGGACAAGCGCCCTTTTGCAAAAAACCAATCTACCTAACTTTCGATACCGGTCACATGGAGGTGGCCCCACTAATCTCTGATGTTCTGAGAAAAAACAATGTTCGGGTCACCTACTTTGCCGCTCAAGAGCGCACTAAAACCGGAGACGGGAGTCTAGGAGACACCTGGGCTAGTTGGTGGAGGCGCGAAGCACAGCTGGGCAACACCTTTGCCTCCCACACCTACGACCACGTTTATTGGAGCTCGGATCTGCCAGGTAACCGCTTCCTCTTTAAACCCAGCTCAGGCCCTTTGAAGGGTCAAACTCTTAACTGGGGTGCAAATGAGTACTGCGACGAGCTCAAAAAATCCAACCAAAGGCTCAAAGAGATCACCGGCATAGAGCCGCTTCCTCTTTTTAGGGCTCCAGGGGGAAAGGTCTCTACTCAGTTACTAAATGCGGCAAAGTCCTGCGGATTTGAACACGTGGACTGGGCGGCGGCTGGGTTCTTGGGGGACGAGCTGAGCAGCAAAGATTTCTCCAATGCTTTTCTTTTAAGTAAAGCATTAAAAGGCATTCAAACGGGAGACATCTTAATGGCTCATTTGGGTATTTGGTCTAGACAAGATCCTTGGGCTCCAACAGACTTAGAGCCCCTGATCACTGGGTTGAAAGAAAGGGGATTTTGCTTTGAGAGCTTAACCAGACACCCGCGGTTTAAAGATTGGATCTCCCTACACCCCAAGTCGTATTGATTGAATGCAGCCCATAAGACTCTTATTGGGGACTCTTATTGGGGACTCTTATTGAGGACTCCTCTTAAAGACTTCTATTGCTTGGACTGCGTATGAGTAGGTCAACGAGGGAATTAATGGTAAGTCCGTATTCGAAAAAAAGGTACCCTGTCATAATAACTAAAGAAATTACATAGATAATTCCAAAAACACTGAACTCGGCGATCCACTTATCGCTTTCCATGCTATTTACCTCATCGCTTCCCAGTCCTGTAGAGTTGAAAACTTTGCGTGAAAGCGCAAACATAGATTTGGTTAACCTTGCCAAAAGAACCAGTCTGTCCATTGCACAATTGAATCAACTCGAGCAAGGCGGTGATAACCTGTTTTACTCTCAAGAGATTAAACAACAAGCCATAAAGAGAGTTTTAAAGGTTGTTGACCCCTTTGACTCTTACTCCAATGTATTGGGCAGGACTCTCCCCCTGGATCAAGCCTTTGAGGTGAGTCCAAGCAAAGAGACACAAACCCCTACCCAGGACAAGGATGTGATCGGAGAAATTGTTCGTCTCTCCAGTAAGTCGCGTAACTCCTTTAATCTATTACCCTCCTCTAGCAACGCAAGAAAGAGTCTTAGTCCAATGGCTTGGGGTGCCATTTGTGTGATGGTAGGAATTCTCGTGCTTTATTGGAGTCCTTGGGACGCTCCAAGTTCGGAGCAGGTGACGGATGTGCTTTTGCCAGTTTCTCCGGCCCTACTCCCCTCAGCAAACAATCCTTCGCTTTCCTCGGCCCCTTCTCCTTCCCCCTCCCCTTCCCCAATTACTTCTATGACTGGAGCGCCAAGCAGTGCAACCAATCCCGCACCCACGTCATTAGAGAAGGATAAAGCGGGGGAGCTCACCGCGAGCGCAGCCCTCGGCATGAGGGCTGCTGGTTTGCGCGCCGCCGAATTAAGTAGCTCTTTAATAGACGCTATGGGTATGGCTGAGGGTAGCAAAAAAAATAAAAGCGCCGATACAAACAACGCAAGCGCCAATACAAGTTCCAATTCAAGCACCAACTTAAACTCAAACGCAAACCCGGGCTTAAACGAAAAGATAAGCACGAGTGCAGAGTCTCTACCTAAACCATCAGGTGGCGCATTGAAAGTACCAGAATCTCAAAATCCGGGTGTTTCAACCGCCGCTAAAACGGGCGAGCAATTCGTTGCTGACCCCTGTCAACTTCTCACCTCAGACCCGCCCACTGCAACAACCCTTTATCCGACCAAAGCGGGAAACTATGTTTACCTCACCAGCTCAGATGATTTTGAAGCTTGTGTGCAAGACGCGCTAGGCAAAAAGACACCTGTACGCTTAAACAAAGACCAGGGTATGAGTGTTTACGGCAAGTCGCCGTGGCAAATAGTCAGTCCTAATTTGCAAAAAATTCAAATCTATTTTCAAGGCGCTCGAGTCAACACCGCCCTTATAAGTGGGCAAACAGTACAGTTGGTCGAGCAAAGCATTAATTGATAATATTAGGATGAATGCTGGGCTGTGTCCTCGCCAAATAGTTTTATTTGTTCGCACTCCAGTCCAGCTCGAGCTCTTTTGACCATTTCCCTGTAAAGCGCCTCCAAGTTAAATGTAAATTTAGACGTGTTAAAGAGATCAGTCTGACTCTTTTGAGCGTGGAGTTTGGATTTAATTGCTTTCATTTTGTCCGGATTAAGCCCTAGCCAAACAGCCCTCTCCTCATACTCCTGAAGGGAGTTCGTGATTAGCTCTGTCATACCAAGAGCGGTCAAAAGGCTGGCTGCCATTCTGCTTGCAAAGGCCTCCCCGGATAGAGTCAACACAGCCAACCCGCTCCAAAGCGCATCACTCGCAGTTGTACCCGCGTTGTAGGGGTAGGTATCAAGGAACAAATCAACCTGTGTAAAACGAGCCAAATACAACTGCTGGGATACGCGGTTGGCAAAATAAAGTCTGTTCGGATCAATGCCTCGCATGCCTGCCTCAAAGCGCAAATTAGCTATGACGTCCTCGGTGTCTGCGTACAGGTACAAAATGCTTGATTCGACTCGTTTTAAGACTCTCATCCACACATCAAATAGGCTGGGCGTAATCTTGTAATTGGTATTGAAACATCCAAATATAAAATCGTTTTCAGGCAACCCAAGTAAGGCGCGATTTATGGGTTGAGTAGACATTTGCCTCTTTGAATCATTGGCCTGATAAACAGGCAAATACGCGATTTTTTCTGTATAGAGCTGCGCGCTTTGAGCGGGAATAATGACCTCATCTGCGATCAAATAGTCCATATAGGGGGCTGCCATGGTGCCTAGGTAGCCAATGTAGCTGATCTGAACGGGCGCGCAGCGCATTGCAAAAATTGCTGTTCTGCTGTTTTTCGTAAACCCTCCTAAATCTACCGCTATATCTATTCCCATTTCTTTAGAGCGTTCAACCACTTCAAAGTCAGACAAATGATGTGACTCAACCCATATGTCAAATGTTTTTTCTAGTCGTTTCCTCATCTCATCGGGTTGGGTAGGACCAAGCGAGAAAGCCACTATCTCAAATTCGTTCCGGTTATGGTGCTCAAACAAATCGGCCATCAAATAGGAGACGGGATGGTCTCGAAAATCCGCTGAGAAATAACCGATCCGAATTTTGTGAATATTTTTAGAGTTTTTGTGGTCTCTTTGCTGATTTGGGGCAGCTTGGTTGGGGAATTTGCGTTCGCTCCAAATTCGGGCTGCACTTTGTTGCAGCGTTAAAGAGTCGCTCAAAGCCAAGACGGGAAAGGGAGGCGTTGCCTGCCTATTCAACTCAATATCTTGGAACAGTTCAACCAACTGATCGTCTAGCCCTCTCCAATCACAAATTTGCATCTTTGCGTGGATCAGCAGTCCTTTTAGGAATGGATAATTTAAAGAAATAGCCAGCGTGTGTTGGTACTCAAGAATTGATTTGGAAAAAAGTTTTAGTTCCCGCAGTACATTGGACTTGTTGTAATATGCATCGGCAAAATCGGGACATAAAGCAATTGCTTGATCAAAGAAATCAATAGCGGCTTTCAAGCGCGAAGACTCCAAATTAAGCACACCTAGATTATTGAAAGCCTGCGCATAAAACGGGTCTATGACAATGGCTCGCTCGTAGTTAGACGCGGCCAATTCAGTTCTAGCGAGAATCCTTAAAACATTTGCTCGGTTGTTGTAAGCCTGCGCGTAATCCGGACTTAGTTCGATGGCATGGGAATAGTTCTCCAACGCTTGAGCAAACTGTTTCAGCTCTAAATAGGCATTGCCTAAATTGTTGTAAGCCTGGAAGTAGGACGGTTGCAGCTCAATAGCCTGTGTAAAGCTTTCTACAGCACTTGCTGACTGCTCAAGATCGAGGAACGTATTTCCCCTGTTGATGAAATGATCCGCTGCCCGGGAATTAAGCTCAATTGCTTTGTTATAAGCAACCAAAGCCTCCTCTAGGCGCTCCAAGTCGCGTAACGCGTTTCCTAAGTTAAAGAACGCCTCTGCGTAGGTGGGATTTAATTGAACAGCTTTGTAGTAACACTCAAGCGCCAACTGTGGATGAGCAGCGGCTTTGATTGCATTACCCAGATTATTATAAATTTGAGAGTCAAAGGGGTTGACTTGAAGGGCCAATTTGTAGTTATTTATGGCGCTGTGATGCTGGCCCTTGGCACTTAAAGCAAACGCACGATTAACAAGCGCCGGGGCAAGGGCAGGCTCTAAAGCCAAACTGTTGTCGTAAGCTTTTATTGCCTTATCCAACTGGGAATCGGCTTGATAGGCATTACCCAAATTCATAAACGTATTTGCATCATCTCCTTTTAAATTTATTGCTTTTAAATACTGCTCAATAGCCAAATTGAATTGACCTAACTCTTTGAGAGCAATACCGTAATTATTTAATGCCCCAGGTTGGTTTGGACTTAGTTTGAGAGACTTCTCTATGAGCTCACCCGCCATCTCCCAGTTACTGCTTTGAATTTCAATGACCCCTAGCAAGTGCAGTGCATCAATATGTTGAGGATTCATTCGCAGTAGACTTTTGTAGCAGGATCTGGCTGCGTCAAAGTCTGCGTTTGCGTGCGCGGTCATCGCTTTTTCCAACAAGCTGACGGAAGAATCAGTAAGTTGTTTTTTTTTAGATGACTCCATGCGGGGGAAAAGATGATTTATTAAATGAAAATTGTATCTAGTGATCAGGCCGTTTTTAGGTAAAGATCAGTGGGTTAAACCTCTTAAATCTAGACCATTGGTCTTATTGAATATTCTTATTCCTTACTCTTATGCCTTACTCTTATGCCTTAATCTTATGCCTTAATTTTTCTTTGACCCACCCATTTTCACTGAAAAATACAAAAGTCAAAATTCAAAAGTCAAAATTTAACGCTCACTCATCACCTAAGTTTTAATTAAAAAACCCTATTTTATGGGGAACACAAGCCCACACACATAAATTTAAACAGCCACACAAGAGGCATTTAATAGTAATCTCTAATCATTAGCCTCAGTCTCATAAATATCATATGCCTTGGGCCTATGAAATCAGGGCCAATCAACAATATTTTTTTACAAACTATCCACTGAAAAACAAAAAAAATTGGCTGTGCTTAATAAATTCAAACCCCATATTTTCAGGATCCTGATATCAAATAATTGGACTTGAAAGTTCAGCAACCCAATATTGGGCTAAAATGCAACCTTTACTGCCCGAGTGGTGAAATTGGTAGACACAGCGGACTTAAAATCCGCCGCTTTCGTTAATAGCGGGCGTACCGGTTCGATTCCGGTCTCGGGCACCAAGCAGCCATGCGCCTTCCAGGAGGCCACCTTCATCTGGACTGCTTATTTGTGCCCCTTTTGGCGTTGCACAATCCTTGCACAAATTTTTAGCACGACCTAGATTTTCTCAATCAATAAAGTTATTTTTTGAGTCAGTATAAGCTTTCTACGAAATCAATAAATTGCTATAAAAGCTATGGTAGATTGCAAATTCAAACTATTTAATTAACTTTTCTTGAGCTTTTTTTAAAGCATTTTGCACTGTTTCGACAAGCTCATCGTTATCCCACGGTTTACTCACTACTTTAAAAATATGCTCTTTTTTTAAATTAACAGAGTCATCCAAAATCATGGTTGTGCCAGTTAACATGATAAGCGCAATAAGGGGGTGATCAGCGTGTATTCGCTTCAAAAGCTCTCCCCCGTTCATGACAGGCATAAGGTAATCTGATAAGACCAGGTCAACGTGGTTCGAATTTATCAACTCAAGCGCAATTTGACCGTTTTCGGCGGTCAACAATTGGTATCCTAAGCGCATGAAAAGCCTACGAAGTGATGAAAGTATGTTGGGCTCATCATCTACTAAAAGTAGAACTGTATCTTCAATATTTTTCATGTAACCTCATTGAGTTTTGAACAACGTTGAATCAAAACTATTTCAATTAATTCAATATTTTTTTATTCTTTACTCATCATTCTTAGTGCATTAACTCCCAATAAAGTGGAACCAAGAATAGCTTGTTTGAAAATAAAAGTATCAAAAACAGTATTAATAAAATAAAAAAGTATTGACAAGCCAATTTTACTCTAAAGCACCAATCACTCAGTAATTTGAATACGAGGTGATTGGTACATTTAGATTTAAAAATGAATTAGGGTCGATTCAATTAATTTGCTTCTTGTACTTTGCGCCCGTTCAAAGGTTGGACAGACCTAGCATTCATTTTAAAAATTTTCTGAAACGATGCTATTTGACCTTTTGATAATTCAACTGGCGTTTTGAGGACTTGCCATGCCACGCTTTCGCTGCAAGGTGGCGTAGTCAAAGAACCTGTGAACGCATAGTATCCTAAATTAGCTGGTAATATTTTAGTTACATCAAAAGCTGCAGGCAGAGCTTTTGAGCCTTCAGTTTCTGGCATGTTAGCAAATACATCTTTCAATGCTGCGTTTTCTTTCCCTTCTTTTAATAAGACTGCTATAACTGCTAAGTTTCCTGCGTCATTTTTATGAACTAAATGCGCAACCATTGCGTAATTTGCGCCGTTTATTTTTTCTTCACTTGGCGTGTGAAAGTGAAACTGCACCAAGCTGAAGCTTCCACTAGGTACAGAAGCAGTTCCTGCATCTTTTAAATTAATCTGAATGGTGTGTCCATTATTGACAACTTCACCAGAAGCAGCGTTATAAGAAGTCTTGATCGGACTTAGGGAAGCTTTTTCAACAGATGACGTCTTGATATCAATTGGAGATTGATTTTGTCCAATCTTACAAGTTTTGAAATCCTCGGCCAAGTCTCCCCATTTCGCCACTTCGCTGTAATCCCAGTGTGCAGCAGCACCCGCAAAAGATGAAATGCTAATCATTGACGCTATCAGAAAAATCTTCTTCATTTTTGTTTCCTTGTTAAATTTTTAAAACCATTTATTATGTTTTACATAATGCGGCGAGTCTAACCTGTAAATGTTTCACTTTGAAGTGCATGTAATTCAATATTAAAACTATTACACCTTTGGTAATAATTTATTTTAAAGAAGACTAAAAAATGATGTTTTAATTGATCCTCAAATTAGCTCATGTTTTATTACATATTTGTAATTGACGCCACCAGATTTTTATATCTTTCGAAAATTATTTTAGTATCACTTTTTTTAAAATCTAATAGCGATAAAAAAAACCAAACTAAAATGTTATTTCTAACTTGTCGGTTTTCTTAAATAAAATTAACTTAAAACGCGGCATCAAATTTCCATTCGACCTCAGACCTAGCCATAATGAGTAATGCTCCCCTTTTGTTGAGGCGTTAAAAGTAGAGACTTTATATAGTCATTGCTATTTGCTGCTTCTCACAGTCGTTGCTAAAAATCTTAGGGATATTGAATCTAAAACAACCTCATTTGACGTAAGAGTTAGTTTACATTTAATGAATTATGATGCGTATCCCTACCGGCTCCATTACGGTCTCTGGCACCCAGTATCCATTCGCCTTCCAAGGGTTTTTACCTTTGGGAGGGAGTTTCATGGTTATAGCGTTTTACAGTCGTTGCGCATTTAATCTAGCGATACTATTGATTTGTCAAGTTTGCAGTGCTTAGCTTTTTAAGCAAAATAAAGTAACTCTAGGGTATTTACTAAAAAAAGTCCCTTAAATAATTCTCACTCCACACTTACGTTAACACTATAGCCGTGGGTTTTTAATAGTGCATGTTGTTTTGCTTGTGCGAGGTCAACCAAAACCATTTCTTTGCACATCTCTTGGACCGTAATCTCTGGCACCCAGCCCAATTTTTGTTTGGCCTTGGAGGGGTCACCGAGTAAAGTTTCCACCTCCGTAGGTCTGAAATAGCTTGGGTCGACTCTGACTATTACGTCTCCCGCCTTTAGGGCGGGACAATTATCCCCATTTACTGCCATAACAACCGCGTGCTCGTCCACACCGATTCCCCTAAATTGCAACTCTATGCCCAGCTCCTCAGCTGTCCACAAAATGAACTGGCGAACGCTGAACTGAACACCAGTTGCAATAACGAAATCCTCGGGGTGGTCTTGTTGGAGCATCATCCACTGCATACGAACGTAATCTTTTGCGTGACCCCAGTCCCTCAGTGCGTCCATATTACCCATGTACAAACAGCTCTCTAAACCGTAGCCAATATTGGATAAACCCCGAGTGATTTTGCGGGTCACAAAGGTCTCACCACGGCGGGGACTCTCATGGTTAAACAAAATCCCGTTACACGCATAAATGCCGTAAGCCTCTCTGTAATTAACTGTAATCCAATAAGCGTACATCTTTGCAACGGCATAGGGACTGCGCGGGTAAAAAGGAGTGGTCTCCTTTTGCGGTGTCTCTTGAACCAATCCGTAAAGCTCGCTCGTACTGGCCTGATAAAAACGTGTCTTTTTCTCAAGCCCCAATATCCTAATGGCCTCCAAAATCCTAAGTGTGCCCATCGCATCCACATCTGCTGTGTACTCAGGACTCTCAAAGCTGACAGCCACATGACTTTGCGCGCCCAAGTTGTAAATTTCATCGGGCTGCGTCTCTTGAACGATTCGAACTAAATTACTTGTGTCCGTAAGGTCTCCGTAGTGCAACTTAAAGTTAAGTTTATCGGTGTGCTGATCTTGGTAGATATGGTCTACACGCTGGGTGTTAAAGAGACTTGCGCGGCGTTTAATGCCGTGAACGATATAGCCCTTTTCCAACAAGAATTCAGCTAAATAAGAACCATCTTGACCCGTTACGCCCGTTATAAGAGCTACTTTTTGTTGATTAGCCAATTAATTTACCTTTATGAATTTTATTAAACCGTTTTAAATTTTCCGATAAGTCCTAATTAGTGCGCTACATTCCCCACAAAGTCGGCGTAAACAGCCTTTAAGCCTTCTTTTAATTCCACCTTAGCACTCCACCCAAGCGAGTTAAGTCTTGAGCTATCCATCAGTTTTCTGAGCGTCCCATCCGGCTTTGATGGGTCAAACTCAATACGACCCTCATAACCCACCACCTCTTTAATCAGCGACGCCAACTCCGCGATCGTGACGTCCTCGCCCTTTCCCACATTAATATGACTCAGCATCGGTTGGGTGTTGCGGGAGTAAGTATCGAAATCCAATTCCATGACATGAATACTTGCTCTGGCCATATCATCAACAAATAGGAACTCCCTTCTTGGCTTACCCGATCCCCAAATTTGAATGCTGGGTGCACGGTTGATTTTGGACTCATGAAAACGCCTGATCAAGGCTGGAATCACGTGGCTATTTTCAGGATGATAATTGTCCCCATAGCCGTATAAGTTAGTAGGCATTACGCTCCTGTAGTCGATACCGTGTGAGGCTCCGTATTGCCTGTTGTAACTCTCGCATAACTTAATTCCCGCAATCTTTGCAACCGCATACGGCTCATTGGTTTGCTCTAAAATGCCAGTTAGAAGTGAGTCCTCACGCATCGGTTGAGGCACCATCTTTGGATAAATGCAACTCGAGCCAAGGAAAAGAAGCTTTTTCACGCCTACATTAAAAGCCTCGTGTATGACATTGGCCTGCACCATCAGATTTTGGTAAATGAACTCTGCCGGGTATGTGTTGTTGGCATGTATTCCTCCCACCTTTGCAGCGGCTAGGTAAACCTGCTCGGGGCGCTCAGTTTTAAAGAATTCGCGAACTGCGCTTTGATCGGTTAAATCAAGCTCTGCGTGGGTGCGCACAATAATTTCTACGTTCTCTCTGGGACTAAGACTGCGCACAATTGCTGATCCCACCATGCCGCGGTGGCCTGCTACATATATTTTGCAACTGCGTTTTGGTGAACTAGCTGAGTTTTCTGTTAGATCAGACATGATTCAATTTTTTACTAAGATTTCTGCAACTTTCGGCATTGGTTTGAAGATCGATCTAAGAGTGCACCCAGGCAGGGCCTGAATATGATCTATAGAGTGCGTCCGTAATTGTCCTCAAGCCTAACAATATCATCCTCGCCCAGATAAGAGCCCGACTGGACCTCAATAATCTCAAGCTCAATCGAACCTGGGTTTTCTAGGCGGTGCACCTCACCAATCGGTATGTAGGTCGACTGATTTTCGGTCAACAAAAACACTTTCTCTCCGCAAGTGATGCGACCAGTCCCTTTAACAACAATCCAGTGCTCTGCGCGGTGGTGGTGTTTTTGCAATGACAGCGAGGCGCCTGGTTTCACACCAATCCTTTTCACTTGGAAGCGAGCACCCTGGTCAACGCTGTCGTACCAACCCCAAGGCCTAGCAACTCTTCTATGTTGAGTTGCTTGCTCAACTCCTTCTCGAGCAAGCAAAGAAACGATGTCTTTAACCTGCTCAGCGTTCGCTGAGTTAGCAACCAAGAGCGCGTCAGGCGTATCAATGATCAATAAATTATCCACACCAAGAGCGACAACTGGGCGCGCGCTTGCGTGAATGTAAGTGTTGGCCGAGTCCTGAATATATCCGGGGCCAACAATGCGGTTTCCATTCCCGTCGGGAGAAGTTAGATCGGCCACAGCGTTCCAACTGCCCACATCACTCCACTGCCCACTGAAAGGGACCACAACTACGTTTGGATCTTTCTCCATCACAGCGTAGTCGATGCTCTGAGATCTGCATTCTGAGAAAGAGCTTTTCTCCGGCCTAATAAATTCACCGTCTACTTGCGCTTGAGCCATCGCATGTTCACAGGACTGAAGGATGTCGGGCGCATATTGCTTTAAAGCGTGAAGAAGTGTGTCTGCTTTTATCAAAAAGATACCTGCGTTCCACAGCACGTGGCCGCCTAAAATCAAAGCTTCAGCCTTAGCCGCATCAGGTTTCTCAATGAACCGCTTGACAGCTTTAGGGCCTTCATCCGCAGAATCCGCTTTAACTAAGCTCTCAATGTAGCCATATGCGGTGCTGGGGAATGACGGATTGACACCAAAAGTCACAATCGAGCCGGAATTTGCAGCCTGTGCGCCAGAATGCACCATTTTATGAAATAACTGGACATCACTGATGTGGTGATCAGCTGGGCAAAATAACAACAAATCTTCTTTTTCGCAACTTAAGGCAGCAAGCGCCATTGCAGGAGCAGTGTTTTTTGCAACTGGCTCAAGGATGATACTTGTTGGAACGCCTACCTGATGAGACGCGGATTGAACAAAAAATCGATGATCCTCAGCGGCAACACAAATAACTTTAGAAGGATTCGATAACGGCTTTATGGTGTTCTTTGGCTCAAGCAATCCCTGAAGCCTTATTAAAGTGTGCTCTAGCAGGCTTTTGTTATCGATTAGGGGTACAAACTGCTTGGGCAGGGACTTTCTGCTAAGAGGCCACAACCGGGTTCCTGAACCGCCGCAAAGAATAACGGGAATTAACATTATTTAGTATTACTTAATTTTATAAATATCTTGGCAATTATAAAACTAGTTAGTCTAAATTGGGGTGTTCATAAAAGTATTGGGCCGTTTTAATAACAAACTTAGCTGAGAATTAGCAAACTCAAGCCCAATAAAGCCATTCGCTGTAACTTATCAAGCGATTTAAAATACGAATTTAAGTCATCTGACGCTCATTAAAGTACTGGTGCTGGTTGACATAGAATACCTTGTTAAACAAAACCAACTATAAGTTGCACAATTTTTGTGCCCAATTAGTCAGGCCTCCAATTAACTTGTTTATCTCTTAAATTTAACTGTATCAAAATGCATATTTCGCTAAACAACTTGCTCAAAAATTTCAACACAAGATTGTTGGTCTCGAGCACAAGTGCGATTGGCCTTTGCCTCGTTGCTCTAACTTCTTGGTCACAAATCCCTGGTTTATCACCGATGGCTGCACAACAAAACGCGCTTGGGCTTGGAGGGGGTGCAGGAGCAGGAGCAGGTGGGGGTGGCATGGGCCAAGGACAAGACTTCAACACCCCTCAGGGGAACGGCGCGAATGCGGGAGGAAATCCTAATAACTTGGCTCCACTCAATTACGCAGACCCGTTGCCAAGAATTCTTCCCGGTCCTGCTCAAAACTTGTCCTTACCGCCTTTGAAGACCAACGACTTTCAGAAATTTATTTTAGAAACATCTGGATATAGGCTACCAATTTTTGGTCAAGAGTTTTTTGAAAACCTGCAGTTTACTCAAATACAAAGAAATGCTGCCACGTTATCAACACAGTTGAACTCAAATATTTTTGCCCCGCTCGAGAACTCTCCCGTCAACGATAACTACACGGTTGGCCCTGGCGACCAAGTCGTAGTGCGGGTTTGGGGCTCTATCAATGAAGATGCAAAATTAATCATTGACCGCAACGGCTTTATATCTATCCCGCGTGTGGGCACGGTGAATGTAGCAGGTGTAAAGGCATCACAATTAGAGGGCATTATTAAAAATGCTTTCTTCAAATACTACAAAAATTTTGAGTTAAGCGTAACTCTGGGTCAGCTTAGAACCATAACAGTTTACGTGGTTGGCCAAGCCCGACGCCCAGGTAGTTATTCCCTTAGCTCTTTGTCCACACTATCAAGCGCTCTATTTGCAACGGGTGGGGTTAACGCAACCGGCTCGATGCGCCGTATTCAACTCAAACGCGATGGCAAAGTCATTTCTGAATTCGATTTGTATGATTTCCTAACACAAGGCAATAAGACAAACGATTTGAAGCTTATTGATGGTGATGTGCTCTTCATTCCAGCCGCTTACGGGTACGCGGCGTTAGTCGGGAAAGTCAACAACTCTGCAATTTTTGAATTGAAGAATGAAGGTGAAACAATCGAAAAACTACTCAGCATTGCGGGGGGAATCCCCGTCACTGCCGATCAAAAACGTGGGACATTGGAGAGAGTTAATCCAAAAGAAAAACAGCCTCGTGAAGTGATCAATTTCTCCATAGATCCAAAAGGCCTCTCAACGCCCCTGAAAAACGGAGATTTGCTAACAGTTCTGAGTATTTCCCCCGAACTTTCAAATTCCATTACTCTGCGAGGAGCCGTTTCACAGCCCATTCGCTTGGCGTGGAGTAAAGGAATGAGGATCAGAGACCTCATCCCTAACAAAGAGAGCCTCATCTCAAGAGACTCGATCAGAAGACAAAACGAAACTTTATTCGACGTTAATCAGTTAGAGCGCACTCAACTTGACCGACAACAGCTACCCGTCGATTTAAGACCTCAAAACAACACGGATTTTTTCAATAATCCCAATAATTCTAATAATTCTAACAACCTTGGTATGGTCGGGCTAGGTGCATTGGGTGCTTCAAATGGACTTAATTCGAGTGATTCTTTCGTCAAAAAACCTTTTACTGGTGCGATCAAAGACATTGCGCTTGACACGCTAAGTAGCAGGATCGGGGATCTTTATGATGAGATAAATTTGGACTACGCAGTGATTGAGCGGTTGACTCCCCAAGAACTGAAAGTGACTCTCATTCCCTTTAATTTAGGCAGGGTGCTTGCGGATGAAAAGGATCCGGATAACCAACTTCTTCAGCCGGGAGATATTGTTACTGTTTTTTCAGCGCAAGACATCCGGGTTCCGTTATCTAAACGCAGAATTATGGTCAGGATTGAGGGCGAAGTGGCAAAGCCAGGCGTTTACCAAGCAACCCCTGGGGAGACTCTCTCAACCGTTATTCAACGTGCTGGGGGACTCACCCATGATGCTTATCTTTTCGGGAGCAACTTTACTCGCGAGGCCATCAAACTATCTCAACAAGAAAACTTAGACCGTTTGGTCAAGCGTCTTGACGCTGAGTACTCCTCCTCACTGACTAAAGCGATTCAAAGTGTTGGCGCAAGCTCAGACATTGCTGCAACTCAGTCTAGAGTTCTTGCCTCACAAACTGCGGCTAGACAAGCCATAGACCGCTTAAAAACCTTAAAACCTGAGGGAAGGATTGCGCTTGGACTTAATCCTGAGCTTTATAACCATGTTGAGAAACTACCCGAACTTCACCTTGAGAACGGGGACAGGCTCTTGATCCCTGCCAGACCTGATTTTGTGTATGTCTTTGGATCCATTAACAGTGAATCTGCTTTGATCTACCGACCTAATTTAACTGTTGCTGATTATCTAAAGCTGTCGGGTGTGACGGCTGGTGCTGACCGAGAAAATGTGATTTTGGCCCGGGCGGACGGCACGGCGATCACCAACGGCAGCTCATTTTGGGACACCTCGGTGAAAAACATTAAAGTTTTGCCTGGAGATACCATTTTGATGCCAGAGAAATTAGACCAAGAAAGTGCATGGAGCTCAGTGATCAGGAGCACAAAAGATATAAGTCAAATCTTTTATCAAATGGGCCTGGGTGTAGCGGCGATCAAAATACTTAAACAATAATAGTTCAATTCCTGAAAGCGCACATGTCTGAATCTACTTTACCCAGCACTGAAAATACAGATGACGAAATCAGTCTTATAGAACTGGCGATTGCGCTAGGTGAGGAGAAGAAAACTTTGTTTCTAATCCCCCTCCTCACCACGTTAGTTGCTGTAGTTGTTAGCTTACTCATGACTCCCGTTTTTACAGCTAAAACCTTGATGATGCCCCCCCAGCAACAGCAAAGCAGTGCAGCTTCCGCCCTCGCGAGCTTGGGGGCACTTGCGGGCATGGCGGGCGGCTTGGCGGGTGTTAAAAGTCCAGATGAGATGTACATCGCATTCATGGAGTCCGAGACCTTGCAAAACGCGGTGATCAAAAAACTTGATCTCCAAACAAGGTACGAGGCCAAGACATTAGGGGACACCCGGGTCGCTTTAAAAGGGCTTGTTAAAATTGCCTCAGACAAAAAGTCGGGTCTTATTTCCATTGAAGCCAGTGATAAAGAACCGGTTTTTGCAGCCAAACTTGCCAACCTTTATGTAGAAGAGTTGCACGATTTATTGGGCAAGTTGGCAGTAACTGATGCACAGCAACGCAGGCTCTTTTACGAGCAACAAATTAAAAAAACACAAACTGAGTTTTCACAAGCCGAAGCTGAATTTAACTCAGCCAACGAGCGATCCGGTATGCAACTGACATCCATCGTTGCAGAGTCTGGACTTCGAGAAAACGCTCAACTCAGAGGTCAAATTGCAGCAAGGGAAGTGCAACTTCAAGCGATGAGTCAGTTCGCTACAGCTCAAAATCCGGAGTCCCAAAGACTTAGCAGCGAACTGTTTGCCCTACGGGACCATTTGAGTAAACTCGAAGCCGGCAGCGGCGCTCGTAAAGCCCCCTACACCCCCTCACAGCAAGAGGCCGTGAAAGCGTATAGAAACATCAAAGTGCAAGAAGCGATGCTTGAGATATTGATCAAACAGTATGAGCTTGCTCGAGTCGATGAAGCAAAGGAGGGGCCCCTTTTGCAGCAGGTAGACCCTGCAACCCCACCAGAGCGTAGATCTAAGCCTAAGCGCAGTTTGATTGTTTTAGTCTCCGCTTTGGGTGGACTTTTCCTGGGCGTATTGGCAGCCTTTATCAGGAGGTCTATCAAGAAAGCTTCGAGCGATCCAGAATCATCTCAGCAACTGCGCAAACTTAAAGATGCATGGTCATGGAATAAGGCCAATTTAATTTAAATCCACTTACAAGTACTCGTATATTTGGAAGACCATGTCACTTCTAGGCTTCATAATTCCTTATCTGTCCGGCTTTTTAATAAGCGCGCTTTGCGTTGGCCTTTTAGCCTCCCCTATCCTTGCCAAGCTGGGCCTAGATAAACAATCAGGCATACAAAAAGTCCATACCAAACCCACCTCCCGCTTGGGGGGGATTGGCATATTCCTTGGGCTGTGCTCTGGGATCTTTTTTATTAAGGACGATCTCCCTAACGACGCCATTTTGGGGGTATGTTTGCTCATAGGGTCGATCCCAGTTTTTGCAAGCGGATTGATTGAAGATTTAACTCACAAAGTTCACCCGACAACTCGTCTTCTAATGGCGATTTTGTCGGCCTTGTTGATACTTTGGATTTTGCATGTGGGCGTTCATAGAACGGATATAGCCGTGTTTGACTTCCTCCTTCGGCTTCCTTTTTTTATGACCCTGCTTACCATATTGGTTGTATCTGGTTTTACAAACGCTATCAACATTATTGATGGTTTTCACGGGCTTGCCAGTGGCTGTGTCATGATCATGCTGATGTCACTTGCATTTATTAGCTACAACGTTCAGGACTGGACCGTCATGAGGCTGTCTTTACTGACGTTTTTTGTAACATTGGGTTTTGGTGTTTGGAATTGGCCTTTTGGTAAAATATTCTTAGGTGATGCGGGGGCTTATCTAATTGGTTTTTGTGTAGTTGAGCTTGGACTTCTCATCCCCTACAGAAGTCCTGAAATCTCACCCATGGCGCCTGTATTGGTTGGAATTTATCCGTTGGTTGAGACCGTATTTAGCATGTACAGAAGAAAATTTGTGAGGACCCACCCCCTTAACCACCCCGACGCCCTGCATTTGCATACGATGCTTTACAGACGGCTGTTCGCTCCTAAGGGTGTGGATGTTTCTGCCAAAACCAAAAACTTCTCAAACGCTAAAGTAAGTGTTGTATTTTGGGTTCTTACTGCATTGCCGTGCATATTGGCATGTCTATTTTCTCGTCAAACCACTGTTTTATTGGTTTGCATGGCGTGCTTTGCTTTCCTCTACACCTGGATTTACCGTCGGTTGGTTTTCTTTAAAATTCAAAGTTGGTAATGCAATCTCAAACACAACCTTAAACATAAGCTCCAACATAAGCTTGACTCATAAGCTTAATTTTTAGAGTCGCAAACCTAAAGTTAGAAATTTTGAAATTCGGTGTATTTAAATTTTAAATGTCTATCAAGACAAATAATTTTTAATTATAAAGTATTAAATTAAAATATTTAAGCATTTTAAAGTATTTAAAATTATCGGGATGTTTTAAATTCTTATCGCATGTACGTTATTTTGTTGTGAGTTTGACACATTTAATTTTGTCACCCAAGTTAAATATAAATTGTATAAATTTGGTCTAGAATACTTTCACATGAGCAAATGGCTCATCTAATTCATTCATAACATCGGGATTTCACCATGATCAAAATTTCTGCTTTATTAGTTTCTTTATCTTTAGCACTTTCGCCTGCGGCTTTTGCACAATCTGGCGCCGGCAACGGTGGATCTAGCAGCGGAGCAAGTGGTAGTGCTGGCGGTAGTGCTGGCGGTAGCGCTGGAGCTGGTGGTGCGGGAGCAGGTGGTGCTGGAGCTGGAGCAGCAGGCGCAGGAGCCGCTGGTGCCGGTGCAGCAGGCGCCGCTGCAGCAGCAGCTGGTGCAGTTTCAGCTGGTGTTATTGCCGCAGGTGTTGCTGCTGTAGCAGTTGCAGCCTCAGTTGCAGCTAACAAGAGCTCATCAGCTACAACTACAACGACTACGACTACCAAGTAATCTTAGATACGTTATGAATTAAAAAAGCGCCTTTAGGCGCTTTTTTAATGTGCTTCATCGGTACTGAAACTGTATTTAAATTCTTTGAAAGAAGAACTACAAAATTTATACTCGCTCAATAATTAGAGCAATCCCCTGACCCACACCTATACACATCGTGCAAAGTGCATATCTACCTTTGATTTTGTGTAACTGATTAGTGGCAGTCATCACCAACCTGGCTCCGCTGGCGCCTAAGGGGTGGCCAAGTGCAATAGCACCCCCGTTAGGATTAACTCTTTGGTCATCGTCTTGCAGGCCAAGCATTCTCAAGACGGCTAAGCCCTGTGCAGCAAATGCTTCGTTGAGTTCAATGACGTCCATTTGTGCCAACTTCAAACCCGTCAAAGACAAGACCTTTTCTGTAGCAGGTGCAGGACCGATTCCCATAATTCTGGGGGGTACGCCGGCAACTGCCATACCAACAACCCGGGCTCTGGGGGTTAGATGGTTTTGCACAGCGCCCGCTTGAGTGGCCAGTATGAGCGCACAAGCACCATCATTAACGCCGCTTGCGTTGCCAGCCGTAACTGTTCCCTGAGGGCTCACAACCCCTTTTAACTTGGCTAAAGACTCCCCTGTGGTCTCCCTTGGATGCTCGTCTTTGCTTACCACCAAAGGGTCGCCCTTTTTTTGAGCAATCGTAACCGAGCAAATCTCCTCATCAAAGAATCCCGCCTTTTGAGCGGCTACAGCCTTGAGTTGACTGGAGAGTGCCAATTGGTCCTGAGCTACTCTGGAGATGTTGTACTGCGTCGCCACATTCTCAGCCGTCTCAGGCATTGAATCAACTCCGTAGAGTTGTTTCATCAGCGGATTGATGAACCGCCATCCAATTGTTGTGTCATAAACAGCGTTATTTCTGCTAAAGGCTGAATCAGCCTTAGGCATCACAAATGGGGCTCTGCTCATGCTCTCCACGCCACCGGCGATCACCAAGGATCCTTCTCCAGAGCGAATCGCCTGTGCTGCTATTCCTACCGCATTAAGTCCTGACCCGCAAAGCCTATTTATGGTCGCGCCGGGGACCTCAAACGGCAGCCCTGCTAGAAGACTAGACATGTGGGCCACGTTTCTGTTGTCCTCACCCGCTTGATTGGCGCACCCGTAAATTACGTCGTTAAGGCTTTGCCAATCCACATTAGGGTTTCTTTGCATCAAAGCCTTGATGGGCACAGCGCCCAAATCATCAGTCCTCACGCTGCTGAGGGAGCCGGCGTACCTGCCGAAAGGTGTGCGTTGGGCATCACAAATAAAAGCGTCAATCATGGCAAAATCTCAGATAAAAATGTATTGTCAACCAAACAAATTTCACAGTATATTGATTCGGTCATTATCCCCCATGGGCGGGGTATTCAACTAAAAGTAAGAGCAAAATTCCCCTTATGTTTACCCCCAGTCAAGACGATGTAAGACGCTTCTTTTGTTCCGTCTACGCAAAAACAGTATCCCAGAGAGTAACCGATTCCCTTGAGACATTGGCAGCGGGTTGGGTCCAGGAACATCCCCAATATCATGAGAGTTTAGCCAACGAACAGATTGCTTTATCAACGGATTTCAACGCTCAAAGCCCAACCGAAAATCCTTTCTTACACTTATCAATGCATCTATCCATTAGTGAGCAATGCTCAATAGATCAACCAAGGGGCATCCGACAAGCTGTGGAGCTTTTGAGCTCAAGGAGAGGTGATTTACACCACGCACACCACGAGGTAATGGAGTGCTTAGGCACGATGCTTTGGGAGAGTCAAAGAAGCGGACGCCCACCCGATGGGCAAGCGTATATTGACGCTGTGCAGCGAAGAGCAACTAAAGATTAGCAGCCAGATACCTTTAAAGCTCTTAAACTAAAAATTGCGGGACTAAATTACCCGAGCAAGCTTGAGAGCGAAGCGAAATTATCTGAATTTTGACTGAGCAACCGTCTTAATTTCACCTTGTTGGCTACCCACATACTGAGCAAGCATCTTTAATTCGTCATTACTAAATTGTTTAGCTACGCCGCTCATCACGGCGTTATTTCTACCCCAAGAAGGCTGAATGCCTAATTTATAGGACTTGAGAGCCACAAACAGATAGTCCCAGTTTTGCCCGGCAATTTTAGGATAACTTGGATCCAAAGGTTTATTGAAATTAGAACCATGGCAAGAGGTGCAAGCACCCTTTTGAATCAAGGCAGCAACCTCAGGCTGCGCAACAGAGGGATCATCTGAGAGTTTGAGGCCCTCATCTTTACCTAAAAGGGAGTAATAAGCTGCAACGTCTGCAATGTCTTGATCGGTCATGGAAACCGCTATACCGTGCATTGTTGGGTGACGACGATCCCCTTTTTTGTAGGCATTTAAGGCAGAGGCAATATATTTGGCACCCTGGCCAGCTATTTTGGGGACTTTGTAAACTTGAGGGAAACTGGCCTGGTAGCCAGCGATACCGTGGCATCCAATGCACATAGAGATTTTTTGCTCACCGTTTTGCGGGTTCCCTTGAATTTCGTCTGCACAAACAAACGTGCTTGAGGCAAAAATAATGGATGCGGTGAAGGTGGATATTAAGAATTTCATTTGTTAGTAGTCAAAAGAGTACAAAAGCCCGAAGAAAAGCCCGAAGATTTGAGAGCTATTATATCTTTATAGAGGCTAACCCTTAAGTTTGGGGCGTTTTGTAGACTCCTTTTTTTCGGTCACAAACAGCTCTCGCCGATTTTTGCTTTTTTAAAAATCGGTTTCAGCACCTAAGAAGGCCGCTTTAAAGTAGTTCTGCAATCAACTAAAACGCATTAACTTCGCTCTAGAATGGGCAAAATAACCTTAATTTAGCAACTAAATCCAAAAAACTGATTATGAAATTTACCGGAACTGACCAATACGTTGCAACGCCTGATTTAATGCTTGCGGTTAATGCAACGATGACCCTTAAAAGACCTTTGCTGATAAAAGGCGAGCCAGGCACAGGTAAAACAATGTTGGCTGAGGAAGTTGCCCGGGCTTTGTCCCTACCCCTACTGCAGTGGCACATTAAATCCACCACCAAAGCGCAACAAGGTCTTTATGAGTACGACGCAGTTAGTCGCCTTAGAGACAGTCAACTCGGGGACGCCAGAGTTAAAGACATCCACAACTACATCCTAAAGGGTGTGCTTTGGGAGGCATTCACCGCAGACCAACCCGTTGCTTTGTTAATCGATGAAATAGATAAGGCCGATATTGAATTTCCAAATGACTTATTGCGTGAACTGGACAAAATGGAGTTTTACTGCTACGAGACCAAGGAATGGGTCAGGGCTAAAAATCGTCCGCTGGTATTCATCACGTCTAACAACGAGAAAGAGTTGCCAGACGCTTTTTTAAGAAGATGTTTTTTTCACTACATACAGTTTCCTGAAGCAAGCACCATGAAAGCCATTGTTGAGGTCCACTACCCCAATTTGAAGAGTGAACTTTTATCCAGCGCATTAAAATCGTTTTATGACGTCAGAAATTTACCAGGGTTGAAGAAAAAGCCCTCCACCTCTGAGTTGTTGGACTGGATCAAACTGCTGCTCAGTGAGGACATTGATCCATCCGTGTTGCACTCAGATGATGATAAAGTGGTCATACCACCATTGCTGGGCGCGCTTTTGAAAAATGAGCAAGACCTCACGCTTTTTCAAAAGTTGGTCTACATGCAAAGTAGACACCGTTAAAAAACCCTAGGCTTAAGGATGCGCTTAAGGATACGCTTATGGATCTGACTTGGCATAAGAACTTCTCCAAGAACTTCTCCAAGAACTTCTCCAAGAACTTGTCCAAGAAATTACCCTAGAGCTTACCTTAGAACTTGCCTTAGCATCCACTTTAGAGCCTGCGTAAACCCTTTGCTTTTAACCCTTCTACAACAAACCTTTAACCCAACATAACCCGCATGCTGACGCTCCCAAACACCCCAATTGCCTTGGAGGGCGGGCATGTTAAATTAATTCCCTTAACAATTGAGCACTGCGCGAGCTTTAAATCCCTTTTACTTACACAATCACTGCACAAGCTTTGGTACACCCATATCCCTAGCGCAGAGCGAGTTGAGGATGAAATTAAAAGACGACTTGCCTTACAAAGTATCGGCTCAATGATTCCTTTTTCAGTCCTAGACCGGGCAAACAACCAGATCTGTGGAATGACCTCTTTTATGAACATCGACGCCAAGAACAGACGAGTTGAGATAGGCTCAACATGGCTTAGTATGTCAGTGCAACGCAGCGCAATCAATACACAGATGAAGTATCTCCAACTGTTGTACGCCTTTGAGAGTTGGAACTGCATTGCGGTTGAATTTAGAACTCATTTTATGAACCACCAAAGTAAAAAAGCGATCGAGCGCCTTGGTGCGAAACTAGACGGCGTTTTAAGGAGCCATCAAATCATGCCCAACAAAAGCCTAAGAGACACGTGTGTTTACAGCATCACCCATGCCGAATGGCCCGCAGTAAAGGCGCACCTCACACACTTGCAAAATCTTTATACCGATTCATCCTTTGCCTCATAAGGGATATATACATGCTAATTGATTTTTTTTACACGCTTAGAAACGCTCAACTGCCCGTTTCTGTATCTGAATATTTAACACTACTTAAAGCACTACAAGAGGGCGTTGTTGGACCCCTTCGCAACAATTCATTGGGCACCCAGGGTACTGATAATGCTCACCAAGGCTACAGCATAGATGATTTTTATTTTTTAAGCCGCATGTCTTTAATCAAAGATGAACGCCACTACGACAAATTTGACCGCGCGTTTGCCTCCTACTTTAAGGGGGTTCAGTTTGTTGGAGAGTTGATGAGTACAGTGCCGCTTGACTGGGTAAAAAAAGCGCTTGAGAAAGAATTCACTCCTGAACAACTCGCCGCCATTCAAAAAATGGGTTGGGATGAGCTGATGCAAACTCTGAAAAAACGTTTACAAGAGCAAAAAGAGAGGCACGAAGGCGGCAGTAAATGGATTGGAACGGGGGGCACCTCACCCTTTGGCAACGCGGGTGCAAATCCCCAGGGTGTTCGAATTGGAGGACAAAGTCAAAATAAAAGTGCGGTCAAAGTCTGGGAGCAAAGACAGTACAAGGACTATGATGACACTGTTGAGCTAGGCACTAGGAATATAAAGGTGGCCCTTCGCAGGCTCAGGCGCTTTGCACGCGAGGGCGCGCAAGAGGAACTAGACATTGATGACACAATTAGATCAACTGCGGTGAACGCGGGATATTTGGACATCAAAATGGTTCCAGAAAGGCACAACAACGTCAAAGTTCTGCTTTTAATGGACATTGGTGGGACGATGGATGAGCATGTTAGCCGGGTGGAGGAATTGTTTTCGGCAGTGAAAACAGAGTTCAAACACCTGGAGTTTTTTTATTTTCATAACTGCGTTTACGACTTTTTATGGAAAAACAATAAACGCCGTTATGCAGAAAAGTTTCCGACTTGGGACATAATTCGCAAATACAACAAAGATCACAAACTAATATTTGTTGGCGATGCCACCATGAGCCCTTATGAAATTGTTCAACCCGGGGGCAGTGTGGAGTACAACAACGAGGAACCCGGAGCTACTTGGTTGCAAAGGCTGACCCACGCATACCCTAAGTTTGCCTGGATAAATCCCGAGCCTCAAGGGGTTTGGCAATACAGGCAAAGCGTCTCCATGATTCAAGAATTAATGGGACAAAAAATGTATCCTCTTAACCTAAGAGGACTGGAAGAGGCGATGCGTTCCCTAAGTAAATAAAAATCCAAGCAAAAAATTTCTACGCCGGTTAAGTTTATTCTGTGCATGGGAGATAATACCCTGTGGCTTTTAACTGATCTGAGCATAAATAATCGTACCCAACGTACCCAACAAAAGCAGGGGTGGTACTTTTCTTTATAAACTCTCCTTAATCCTGTGATTTTTTTACAAACGCCGTAAAAGAGCCAAAATAATTCTAAAACGCAGTTCTATTCACGATTTGTAAGTTCTTACTCAACTCGCCGTAGCACAATGGATAGTGCACATGCCTCCTAAGCGTGGGATACAGGTTCGATTCCTGTCGGCGGGACCAAAAGCTATTTAATTCCATATTCTTGATGTCCGCTCTGGAATATCAAAATGATAATGTTAAATTGGTAACAGTATATTGACGGTACCAGTTTAGCTATCACCCCATAAATAGGAGTATTGCTTTTATAATAATCAAGCATGATTGTTGTTCAACTCCCCTTTGCCTAACACGAGCCCTTTCTTGGTAATTTTCAATGAGTTATGACGCTTTTAGCACTGCCCTAAAGACCCTCACTCCACTCAAGGAGCCTTCAAAATACAGTATTTTGTGCGTTGACGATGAAGCCAACATTTTGACTTCGCTTCGAAGAATGTTTAGCTTAATTGGCTACAACGTCACAACGGCTGAGAGCGGGGCTCAAGGACTAGAGATTTTGGCGAAAACCTCCTTTGACGTCATCATCTCTGATATGCGCATGCCCGGTATGGACGGGGCACAGTTTTTTGAATCTGTAAGAGCCAGTTGGCCGGAACCAGTAAGAATACTTTTAACCGGTAACTCAGAGGTAAGTAGCGCGATCGCTGGTGTCAACCAAGGCGAGATATATCGCTTCGTAACAAAGCCTTGGGTAGATGAGGATCTTTGTGCAACGATCAAATCCGCTCTTGAATATGCACAACTCAGGCGGGAGCGTTTTGAGCTCCTTGAGCGCACCCGCTTGCATAACGTGCAACTTGAGGAACGTATCAATGAAAGGACTCAAGATTTAAGCGAGGCGAACATTAAATTGCGCGCCTCCTACGTGTCTTCGATTAAAGCGTTTTCTAATCTTCTGCGCTTGAGACAACCCAGCCTCCTTATGCACTCGCGCAGAGTTGCATCCATCGGCATGGAGATCGCGAAGTTAGCCGATTTTGATGAAAAAGGTGTTCAAGAAGTTTACATTGCAGGGTTGCTGCACGATATTGGCAAAATAGGACTCAGTGACAGGGTTCTCAGAACCCATAGCTCAGAGCTTCCGATCAGCGATCTTGACCTATATAGAAGTCACCCTGTTTTAGGTGCAACCTTTTTAGAGTCACTAGATGACATGGGTGGGATTGCCGCCATGATTCGCTCGCACCATGAACGCTTTGATGGCAAGGGGTACCCCGATGGACTGAAGGGCGACTCTATTGCGGCGGGTGCGAAAATTCTCTGTATCGTTGAGGCCTATGAGGAACTCAAGTCCGGCGAAGCAAGCAAAGAAGCTTTGACGCCCGAGAAAGCAAAAAAAGCTATTGCCGCATTAAGTGGGAAGTATTTTTGTCCAGATATGGTCAAGCACTTTTTACAAGCCATTGAGCAAGGTGCTGACTCTTTTGAGACCGCACCGCACTCAGAGCGAACACAAGACTCTAGCCAAAATTTGATAAGCAATGAGTTATCCGAAAATAACTCAGATTTTCAGCTCGAGGACCAGGCTCAAACCCTTGCGCTTCCCTCTTATCCGGCAAGTAACGCTCAAGAAGGCGATGAAGCTATTTCGCAAGGCGCTGTAACCCCTACTAAATTGCCTGCAAAGTCTAAAGTCGGAACTGATCTACCCTCGGGCCCCAAATATGCTGAATTTGATGCTTTCATTAAAAATCATCCCAACGCCGAGGTGAAAGATTTGCGGGACGATCCTAATGGGTTTTTATGGGTCTTCGAGGGCATGAAAAGGTATAACGAGGAAGATAAATTGGGGGAGTGGTTAAAGAAAAAGAAATTCGTTTGGTCAGATAACGAAAAGGGCTGGTATTTCCCAATTATCTAAATTAATTCAGTTTTTTTGACATAAAGCCGTGCAAAACTCGCGCAGGCCGCAAGGCCTGAGAAGATTGCCCCCAAGCCCATCGCCCATACTGGGCCGCTCAAACTGGCACCTGCCAAACCCAAACAAAGTGCAACTAATGCAGCGCCTATCGTTTGACCAATCAGTCTGCCCATAGCGACCACACCACTTGCACCACCGCTTCTGTTGGCGGGAGCACTTGACAATATAGCCTTCAAATTAGGCGATTGAAACCCCCCAAAGCCGATCCCGCAAAGCATCAGCCTCCAAACAATATCGAACACGCTAGGCTCTGAAGGCAAAAAGACCAGGGTAATAAATCCCACGCTCATGAGGCTTAAGCCAACACCGCCCAAAATACCTGCGGGGTAGCGGTCTGAGAGCCTACCTGCAATAGGCGCTGCGATCGCAACCACTAAGGGCCAGGCGGTGATCAAAAATCCGGTTTCAACAGGGTCTCGGTGCAACGTGTTCTCAAAATAAAAGGGGAGCGCAACAAAGGCCAGTCCCTGAGCAACGAAAGAGGCCACTGAAGTCAAAGCTGAGAGGGCAAACATGGGCCTACTCAACAAATCAACAGGCAGCATGGGGGCGGGATGGCCATTTTGTCTTAACAACAAACCCCAAAAGGCTATAAAAGACACCGCTGCAATGGGGAGTAAAGCCAACAGACCCACTCTTTGAGAGGCAGCGCTTAAGACATAGATAAAACAACCAAAGGTAAGCGCAGTTAACACAGCCGTCCAGGGATCGAATTTATGGTTTTGCCCTGTCCCCTTGGTCCTAGCCGGCAGCGCTGGCAGGGCAAAACAAAAAGCCATGAGACCCAAAGGAACATTGATCGCAAAAAGCCATTGCCAAGGACCTACCAATAAAAGCAAAGAGGCCATAGTTGGACCCAGGGTGAAGGAGATACCAACAACCAACGCGTTCAAGCCTACACCGCGTCCTAAGCGTTCTGCGGGGAACAGTAATTTAATAAGTGCTAGATTAACGCTCATGATGCCCGCTGCTCCTAGGCCCTGAGCGCAGCGACATAGGGCCAAAACGCCCAGGCTATTTGATAAGGCGCAGGCCAGTGAGAAGACTGTAAAGACTGCTAGTCCCCCCAAAAAAACACGCCTTGGACCCCACAAATCGCCAAGCGCTGCGAGAGGCAAAAGCGAAGCCACAATGCTTAGCTGATATGCGTTGATGATCCAAATGGATTCGGCAGCTGGGGCCCCTAGGTCTGCGCCTATCGTGGGTAAGGCCGTGTTGGCTATGGCAGTGTCCAAGGCCCCAAGGCTCACAGCCAACAAAACAGCGCACAAGGCTTTCAAATCTACTTTAAAGGGATCTTTGGGGGTGGACTGAGATTGGGATAAAGGCAAAATAGGGACAAGCAAGAAATTAAAAAAGTCTTTAGACTCATTCGAGTTTACTCGATTTGATAAACCCATAAGCTATATTGGGCTCAGTTCCAGTGCAAATCAAGTTGTGTGGCGTCACTCTTCAGAGGTATGATTGGGACAATAAATTGATCAAGCGCTACCTCCATCAATCAGTGCGAGTTTCCTTAAATTTTTAGTGTTGAACATGAACGCCTCAATCATTGCACCGTCTGCGCCGAATGAGCCTCGCCAAAGGCGCATATTGTGCGTGGATGATGAACCTAATATTTTGTCTTCGCTGCGCAGAATGTTTATGGCCTCAGGACATCAGGTAACGACTGCTGACAGCGCAGCCATGGGGTTGGAGATCTTAGCTCTTGAGAGCTTTGACGCAATTATCTGTGACATGAGAATGCCAAACATGGACGGGGCCGCATTCTTTGAGCAAGTAAGGCGTCAGTGGCCCCTCCCAGTTCGTCTTTTACTTACCGGACACGCGGACACGACGAGCGCAATAGCTGCGATCAATCAAGGTGAGATTTACCGCTACATAACCAAGCCATGGGTGGATGATGAGCTCATTGCAATTTTAAATTCTGCTTTTGAATTACTTCAACTAAAACAAGAGAGGGAGGAGTTACTCCAGCTCGCCCTTCAACAAAATAACGAACTTGAGGAAAAAGTACAAATCCGCACTGCTGATTTGAACCAAGCCAATGAGAAGTTAAAAGTGTCCTACATATCCTCGATCAAAGCGTTTTCTAATCTTTTGGATCTGCGCAAATCAAATCTATTAGCCCATTCTCGCAAAGTGGCTTACTTGAGCATGGAGATATCAAAATTAGCTGGTTTTGATGACAAAAGAAGCCAGGAAGTTTTTATAGCTGGGTTATTGCACGACATTGGCAAAATAGGGATGAGCGACCGAGTGCTCAGCACCTCTATTGCAGAGTTGCCGCTGAGCGATTTGGAACTCTATAAAAATCACCCCAGCATGGGTGCCTCGTGTTTAGTCTCACTAGACGATATGACTGAGGTCTCGGCCATGATTCGCGCTCACCATGAACGTTTTGACGGCAAAGGGTTTCCTGATGGGCTTCGAGGTGAAGAGATACCCATGGGGGGAAGGATTTTGGCAATAGTTGAGGCTTACGAGGAGCTTAAGAATGCAGATATCTCCAAAGTACATCAATCCAAAGAGCAAGCGCAGAAAATAATTGCAGGCCTTGTTGGTAAATATTTTTGCCCCCAAGCAACAGATCTATTTTTCAAAGCTCTCAAGACGTTTAGTGCCAAAGCTTAAACAATGCACTCTTTTATAAAGGCGAGGGGTTTATTTTTTGAAAATTTAGAAATGTAGAAAAATATTTTTCACCTAAACTATTTGCATTCACCAAGAGAAATAAATATGCTGCCTAACATTGAACTAAAAACACTTGATTCCAGAATTTTAAATCTTCAAGATTACTCGGGTAAAACTTTACTCATCGTCAATGTAGCCTCAAACTGCGGATTTACACCTCAATACAAAGATCTTCAAGCACTTTATGAAGAGTTCAAAGACAAAGAGTTTGCCGTTCTTGGATTCCCCTGTAATCAGTTTGGCGCACAAGAACCGGGCACTCCTGAGGAGATTACATCATTTTGTGAAACGCAGTTTGGCGTGACATTTGAAATGTTCGAGAAAATTGAGGTCAACGGTGCCAATGCCCATCCGCTTTACGTTTTTTTAAAGTCAAAAGCAACGGGCATTCTAGGCACCGAAAGCATTAAATGGAATTTCACCAAATTTCTCATCGATAAATCGGGTGAGAATTTCACACGTTACGGCTCAAACGATTCCATCGCTAAGATACGGGCCGATTTAATTAAATTGATGTAAATACATTAAAACAATTTGGGAATAAATATGAAATTTCTTAAAATAGCATTATTGTTTTTGTGCTACTTACCTTACTTGGGTATTTGCCAAAACAATACGAATGATTCTTATTCAAATTCTCCAAATGATGGGTCTACTCTGTATCCGAATAAAAAAAGTTATCCGACTCCCAATAATCAGACTATTCAAAATAACCCAGCTGGTCAATTCAACCAACCGAATATCATTTTAAGTATTCCTAGTCCCGTGACTAATTCAAATACAGCAAGATCCACTCGTAAACTGCCCGCAACAAAACCTGATAATCCAGGATATGACACAACCTCTTCATTGGGAGGACCCTCAAACGACCAGGGCAGTGTCACTTACGGGTCTAGTGGGGTCATAAAAACAGTAAAACCCAACTCTGACAACAAATAAATGAATTTTTGGTAAAAACAGATTGGTCTGCGAAAATAATGTAACGCGCACCGTGACAACATTAAAAGCACCTATAAAATCTAATTTTCCCTGACTATAATAAGTTTTTGTGGTCGATTGGTGTTTTATTATTAAATAAAATTCCGATCTAAATATGATTGTATAAATGCTATAAATTCATTTATTCGCTTTAACTTATAATAATCACATAATTTATTTTTATCTAAGATTAATATATCTCTTATTGGAATATTCAAATGTCTAAATTAACAGTGTCACAATCCCTCGCTCTCATTCAAAAGGAAAGAGAGGCATTGGATAAAAAAGAGAAGGCACTTTTATCGCAACACAAAGGGACAGCATTGGCCCAGATCGTCAAGATTGCCCACGACAATGCCCTGTCTGCCTCAGATATTGTTGCTGCGCTAAAAGATACGAAGTTGCTAGATTTGAAATCAAAGCCGGTTTTAGCCAAAAAAGCCTCAAAACTCCGGGGCAAAGTGCCTCCTAAATATCGAAACCCCTCAAGCCCGTTACAAACTTGGACTGGCAGAGGCAAAATGCCGTCATGGGTTAAGGTCCTCAAAGACAGCGATACTTTAGCAAGTGCTTTGATCGCTTAACTCCTTGTATGTTTTTGATTTCTTAATTTCTTACTTAATTGACAATTGGAAATATTTTCAAACAAGCTGGTTTCGGACCTTAGAATGTCCTAGCCTGTTACTTATTAACCAGAGCTGTTGCAACACCGGTTTTTTGAACTGATGGTTGTGACTACGTATTAAACAAAAAAACAATTAAATTAAACCTGTGGGAGACATATGAAAAATAGAGCTAAATTAGGATTGATTAAAACCTTGGCATTTTCAAGTTTGTTGGTGTCAAGCTTGCTTGGCTCTGGGTTTGCAAACGCCGCAGATACCGTCAAAATTTACGGCCTCGTTGAGTTAAGCGGCACTGGGACTACATCGGGCACCAACTTTAACAACGGCGTTAAACTGGCGTTTAAAGAGATCAACGCAAGCGGCGGTATTTTGGGTCGCAAAGTTGAGTACATCGCCGAGGACACGCAGTCTAACCCTGGTGTTGCAAAGGGGCTTGCTCAAAAGGCCGTGGATGAGGGGTCTTATATTGTGATGGGACCCGTTTTCTCAGGCTCTATTTTGGTCAGCATGGCAGAGACTAAAAGGGCTGAGATACCTAACTTTACGGGCGGTGAGGCGGCCTCCATTACCCAGCAGAACAATCCCTATATTTTCAGGACTTCGTTTACGCAGTCCACGGCAATGCCCAAAGTTGCAACTTACATTGCAGAAAACCTTAAATCCAAAATAGTCGACATCATTTACACCAACAACGACTTTGGCAAAGGCGGGCGTGACCTGGCCGTTAAAGTTTTTGAGTCAAAGGGCATCAAAATCGGGGCGGACATCTCAACCGACGCTGGCCAAGTCGATTTCAGTAGCGCTGTGCTCAAAGCACGTCAATCTGGTTCTGACGCGTTGTTTGTTTATACCAACGAGGAGGAGGCAGCCAGACTGCTGAAGGAGTTGCACAAACAAGGTTATAGCAAACCCATCGTTGGGGAAACTGTTCTCACAAGCCAAAAAGTGATTGAGTTGGCCGGGGACGCTGCAAACGGTGCAATCGCGCACGTGGGTCTAACCGCAGACGCACCTGCTGCCAATGTTAAAAAGTTTGACCTCGCCTTTCAAAAGGAATACCAAACTCGCACCGATCACAACGGTCTCAAAGGTTATAGCGCTGCCTATATAGTCAAGGCCGTCACAGAAAAAATTGGCAAATTCGATTCAAAAGCCTTTGCCCAGGCCATGCACGGCATTAGCCTATCTAGCAAACAGTACCCAGGCATTTTGCTGGATGTAAGCTTTGACGCAAATGGGGACTTGGACAGAGAAAGCTACATGACCAAGGTCGTTAACGGCAAACAAGTTGTGATTGAAACTTTAGCCAGCGTCAATAAAAAATAACCGTTCTCTTGGTGCACTCTTTACCTTTGCTTTAATAGGAATTGATTTTGTCTTCACAACCATTTGTTTTAGCCGGCGTGATGGGCCACCCTGTTGCCCATTCGCGCTCACCCGTTATCCACAACCACTGGATTGAGCAGTACAAACTAAAAGGCGCCTATGTGTTGTTACCGGTTGACCCTGCAAATTTGCAAGATGGGCTAAGGGGTTTGAGGGCATTGGGATTTGCAGGTTGCAACGTCACCCTCCCCCACAAAATAGAAGCTATGAAAGCCATGGACTGGGTGCATCCCGTTGCCAAACAAATGGGGGCAATCAACACCATCGTGGTCCAACCAGACGGTGCCCTGCACGGGTTTAACAACGACGGCTTTGGATATATTCAAAGCATCAAAGACGCAAAAGCCGACTGGCAGGCCAATGCTGGCCCAATTACAGTGATTGGGGCTGGAGGGGCGGCCAGAGCGATCGTTTTAAGCTTGATCAATGAGGGCGCTAAAGAGATACGCTTAACCAACAGAACTCCGGGCAAAGCTCAGGCATTGGCGGACGAGTTTGGTCCCGCCGTGAAAGTCCTCAGTTGGAGCGAGCGCCACGACGCCTTAAGCGGGGTGGCCATGCTGGTAAACACCACCAACCAAGGCATGCACGGCCAACCTAAATTAGATCTTGACCTTAAACAGTTGCCCACCACTGCGCTTGTATCTGATGCAATCTATATTCCTCTTGAAACACCCTTGTTAACAGAGAGTAGGCTTAGAGGCAACAAGGTTGTTAACGGACTGGGTATGCTCTTAAACCAAGCTAGACCCGCATTTCAAGCCTGGTTCGGGGTTCTGCCTGAGATCACGCCGGCCCTGCACAAAGCAATTGCGGCGACTTTTTAGAGCAGTCTTGGTTTTTCAACTTCTCCTATCAGTGAAGTTCATTTATTTTGAGTATTTTTGAAGAACCTAAAATAGATGGTCACTGTCACGTCTTAGATCCAAAACGTTTTCCTTACCCCGAGAACATTCCCTATAAACCGGCAGGCCAGGAGATGGGCGGAGCCGCGTATTATTGCGACTTAATGGACTCTTACGGGGTAGGACACGCGCTTTTGGTGGGACCTAATTCTGGTTACGGAACCGATAATCGTTGTTTGATCGATGCAATTGAGTTAGGGGGTAACCGCTTCAAAGGGATCGCAGTTGTAGAGAGCAGTTGCGAGCTGAGCGAACTGATGGAATTGAAATCCAAGTCAGTTGTGGGCATCGCTTTCAACGTCGCTTTGCACGGCACTAAGTACTACGCCGATATTGAACCCCTTTTATTTCGTTTAAAAGATCTTGATCTTTTTGCTCAATTTCAAGTTGAAGGGGATTTGCTTTGTGAACTCTTACCTATGATAGAGCGCTCGGGGGTGAAAGTTTTAATCGATCACTGTGGAAGACCCATTTTGGCAAACGGGATTGATCAACCCGGATTTTTAGCGCTTTTAAAAATGGGGGAGCAAGAGCGAGCAGTTGTTAAATTATCTGGGTTTGCAAAGTTTTCGCAAACGGGCTACCCGTTCACAGATGTGGACCCCTACGTGGATAAACTGGTGAGTGCTTTCGGACTGTCTCAGTGCATATGGGCCTCTGACTGGCCGTACTTAAAGGCGCCTTACAGACTCGATTATGGGCCACTTTTGAAGTGGGTAGAGAGACGTTTCTCAATTGAGGACAGACACAAACTGATGTGGGATACACCTAAAAAATTATTTGGATTCTGATTAAAGCTAAATTTATTTTTTTCTAGCCATCGCTCTTTGATATCGCCCTTATTGATTAGTGCGCTCCCCCTGAGTCTTTTACGACTGCGGCTCCCATCTTCTTTGGTCTTTTGGTTAGCCAAATCAGCGCAATCAAAATAAGAAAAATAATAGATGAGCCCAGGAATATATCTGTTGCGGCTTTCGTAAAGGACTGCTGATCAATGGCTCTGTTGACTTGTATCAGCGACTGATTTGTGTCCATTCCACTTTGTTGCATCTGATTGAGTGTGTAGGGAAGATTGCCCTGTACCTGAGTCAACGGCTCGCTCAAGTGAGCGTGGTGCATCGCGGCCCGGCTCTCCCACATAGTAGTGACGACAGAGGTACCCATTGCACCGGTCATAATGCGAGCAAAGTTACTCAACCCCGCGGCAGCGGGGATGCGTGCGGGGGGCTGACCTGCCAACAAAATTGTGGTCAAGGGGATGAAGAAAAAAGCCATCGCAGCCCCTTGCAAAAAGGTAGGTATGAGGATGTGATAAAAATCCGTATCTGTATTGAACTGAGACCTTTGCCATAGGATAAAAGCAAACACGATGAATGCAATAGTTGCCATGATTCTTGGATCCCAAACAGCCACCTTCTTGCCAACCAGTGGGGTAAGTAAAATCGCAAAAAATCCAACCGGCGCCAACGCCATCCCAGCCGAGGTTGCCGTGTAGCCCATAAACTGTTGAAGCCAAAGAGGCATCAAAACGACGTTACCAAAAAATAATCCGTACGCAACAGACAGGGTTAGGGTACCAAAAGCAAAGTTTCGTCCGCTGAATAAACGAAGGTCCACAACAGGGTGTTCCTCGGTTAGCTCCCAAATCAAGAAAATTACAAATGTGACGAGTGCGATACACGCCAGTGCAACGATAAAACTGGAGGAGAACCAATCCAATTCTTTACCCTTATCCAACATGAGTTGGAGTGAACCGACCCAAAGAACCAAAAGGGTTAACCCAATTGTGTCGATTGGGAGCTTGCGCACAACAGTGTCCCGGTCTCGGTAGATGCTCCAGGTAAGCGCTGCTGAGAAAAGTCCAACGGGCACATTGATATAAAAAATCCAAGGCCAGGTAAAGTTATCCGTAATCCACCCCCCAAGCAAAGGCCCCGCTATTGGAGCTACAAGGGTCGTCATACCCCACAACGCTAAAGCAGTTCCCGCTTTTGCAGCAGGATAGCTTGATAGCAAAAGGGTTTGAGATAAAGGAATCATGGGGCCGGCGGCCAGTCCTTGAAGAACTCTAAAGACCACCAATAGCTCCAAAGAGGGAGCAAATCCGCATAAAAAACTTGTAAGAACAAAAAGAAGAATGCTGGTGGTGAAGAGCCTCACAGCCCCAAAGCGTTGGGCCAGCCAACCCGTCAAAGGCACTGATATGGCATTTGCAACTCCAAAACTCGTGATGACCCAGGTTCCTTGATTGGGACTGACCCCAAGGTCTCCTGCAATGGCTGGAATGGACACATTTGCAATGGAGGAGTCCAAGACGTTCATGAAAGTGGCCAAAGACAGAGCTAGGGTTCCCAGTAGGAGCTGAGCGCCGCTTAAGGGAGGCGGCGGGGCGGAAGGTGTAGATGGTATGGAGGTGCCAAGCGGGGCTAATGTTGACGGGGGGGCTGCTGTTGATCGAGCGTTGTTTGGTCCAACAGATTGCTCTTTAGAACTCATACATTAATTCTTTAAAACAGAATTTACTGAGGAGCTTTTGCTAAGTTGTGCAGCTAGTATTTTATTTACCTCCACATCTGCTCGAGTGCTCTGAGTCTCAAAGACTGCAGTGGCAGAGGTGGGGGCTGTTCGGGGAACGTCGGCCAAGGTTTTCCCGGACTGGTCGAGTGTCTCTATGGTGACGTCCATGGAGAGTCCAACCCTCAAAGGATGCTTTGCCAGCTCCTGTGGATCTAAGGAAATTCGTACCGGTACGCGTTGTACCACCTTGATCCAGTTACCACTTGCGTTTTGCGCAGGCAAAAGAGAGAAAGCAGAGCCCGTCCCTGCCCCAAGGCCGGAGACTTTGCCGTGAAAGAGAATTTTTTGACCATACACGTCAGCCTGAAGTTCAACCGGCTGGCCAATGCGAATATCTTGTAGCTGACTTTCTTTAAAGTTTGCATCCACCCACAATTGATTTAGAGCCACGATGGTCATAAGTGGAGCTCCAGCTTGCACGCGTTGACCCACTTGTACGCCGCGTTTTGCAATATGGCCATCAATGGGGGAGACCAGCTCAACGCGTTCAAGGGCGAGGAAAGCTTCACGGTACTTGGATACAGCGCGTTGCACATTGGGGTGACGCTCAACATTGGTACCCTCGGTTTGAGTCATGGAGGCGTGAAGCTGCTCTTTAGCAGCAACCAAGGCGGCTTGCGAGGCTTGGGCGCTGCTCTTTGCTGAGGCCAGTTGCGAGTTGACGTGATTAAACTCCTCTTGTCCAACTGCACCGCTGTTGAGCAAAGGGGTTCTGCGCTTGACATCGTCCTGCGCTTTTAAGAGATCCACCTCAGCGTGTGCAACATCGGCCTCTCGAAGGCGTACCTGGGCTCGCAAGGCGTCGTTGTTGGCAAAAAGCGTTTTTACCTCCCTTATCGTCTGCTCCAGTTGGGCTCGGGCTTGCTCGAGGGCCACTTTCGCGTCCGAAGAATCGATCTTAACGAGTAGTTCCCCCGCTTTAACAAAATCTGTTTCATCTGCTTGGATGGACACCACAGTGCCACTGACTTGAGGGGTAATTTGAATTACGTTACCCGCCACATACGCGTTATCTGTGCTGATGTGAGATCTACCGTAGGACCACTGATAAAAGCCCCAAGCAATTGCAGCGACGCCCACAATAACGCCAACAATCATAAGCCCACGTTTTCTGGCGGGGGATTTATTATTTATATTCTCAGACATGTTGTTCTCGCTCTATTAGATATTTGATTTAGATTTAAAAATAATTATTGATACAGTTTCTACTGGGAATTAACCACTGCGTCATTATTTGCAAAGTCGAGGTTTTTGTGACCCACGATTATTTCAGTGTTAAATTGACTCTGTTGCACATCAAGACTCTTTTGAGCTTGTAATTGAGCTTTCAAACTTTGATCACTTTGATCACTTTGTTCGCTTTGACTGATTTGACCGACTACTTTGCTTTCAATTATTTTGTTTTTTTGACTAATTTTTAACGCTTGTGAATCTTGACTCTTTGGCAAATTTTCATCAAGATTGAGGGCGTGATTTTGATTTGTCATTTGACTTTCATTGAGTCCTTCAAGCGTGAGTTGCCCCCATCCGCCCCCAAGTACCCGCATCAAAGTGACCCTTGAATCGAGTTGCCTAGCCTGCAAATCGACTGCCATTTTTTGTTGTGCCAGCCACTGGCTCTCCGTATTGAGAACAATCAAATAATTCCCCAAACCTGCTCGGTATCTCTCAAGGGAGAGCTCGTACGCTGACCTAGCACTCTCAAGCGCTTCTTTTTGCTCTTTGCGTTGATTAACAATGAACTGGGAAGAGGTGATTTGGTCACTGCCTTCGCGGGCAGCTTGTACAACGGTTTCGTTGTAATTGGCAACCGCTGCGTCTAACTCTGCCCTTTTAGTGCCAAGTTGGGCCCTAAGGCGCCCCCCGTCAAAAATGGGCAAACTAATCGCAGGGTCTACTCCAAAAGCTCTGCTATTGCCCGTAATCAGTGGGTTAGATTTGAGTGCGTTGTAGCCTGCAAATCCAACTAAATTAAAGTTGGGATAAAACTGTTTTGTAGCGGCGCTCACGTCTTGGGTTGCCGCCTCAACGCGCAACCTTGCAGCAACTACGTCTGAGCGTCGACCCAATAAATCCGCACCTATAACAGCCGGAATTTGTGTCAATTTAAGACTCTCCAGGCGAGGAGCAACTTGGTCTAATGCATTCATAGGCTGAGCGCTGAGAGCTGCCAATTGGTGGCGAATGAGCTGAATTTGCTCGAGGACGATCTCTCGCTGAACGCGGGCCTCAAAATAGGCACTTTGCGCTTGAGCGACCTCTACTTTCGTATCCAGTCCCACTTCAAGTCTGGAACGAGTGAGCTTGTAGATCTCCTCCCTTTGCGTCATCGCTCTTTCTGCAACATCTAGTTGAGTGCCCATTTTTGCCAAACCAATGTAGGCCTGCGCGATTTGAGCGGAGGTCCACAGAGCTGCTGTCGCCATGTCAGCTTGAACGGCACGGGCCTCGCCAAGCGCTGCTGCCGTTTGCGCAGCGTGCATTCCCCATAAGTCTATATTCCAATTAATGCTACCTTGCAGCGACGAAGTCGTAGCCGTTTGCAATCCTGTATTTTTCAATAGTCCACCAAATAGTCCATTGGTACTGTATCCTTGACGGTTCAAATCTGCACCAATTCCAATCTGAGGCATGCTGGCAGAGTCATTGAGCTGCGCAAGTGACATGGCACGCTGGACCCTTGCGCTAGCAATCTGTAGCGTGGGTCTGTCTTTTAAGGCAGTCGTGATCAGGGCATTCAAATTTTTGTCCCCAAACTCAAGCCACCACTGAGTTACAACTTTAGAACTTGCCTCCTTGGAGAGGTTTAGGCGAGTGCCATCAAACTCTTTGATGACGGTGTGCTCAGCCCCAGGTGTTGCACAGCCAGACAAAAGCAGTGATGATGCAATCAAAGCATACGAGCATATCTTGGCTATCATCAAATGCTCACAAGCTAGAACAGGATAAATATTCTTTTTTAATTTCATAAACTTCTTAATTTAATTTTTTTTTACTTCAAAGGACTAGATTACTCTTAGTGCATGTCACTTTGATCTCAAAGCAGTTTCTTCTCTAATAAATTCTCCGTTTTTGAGCATCCTTGTCAGCATTCCAAGCATAAGGGACCACTCCTCAGTGCTAAACCCCCGCAAGTGATCATTTAAAACATCTGCAAGTACGCCCTTGACCGCTTCTGCTGCTTCTCGCCCTTCAGTGGTCAATTCCAAGTGAACCACCCTTTTATCCGTTTGTGATCTCCTTTTGCTGATAAGGCCCTTGGCCTCAATTCTGTCTAGTGATCTGGACATTGCAGCCGGATCTATTTGAAACTCGCGGGCTAAATAAACCATCGTGATGTCTTCATTTTGTGACAACTTGTAAAGAGGCAACCACTGAACGTAAGTCAAATCAAAAGAGGACAGCCTTTGGTCAGCCTCCATCACGATAGAAGATAAAACCTTTTTCATCAAGTAACCCAAGCTTTCCTCTGGCTTGTATTGACCTGAAACATAAAAAGTTGGGCTGGGAGATTTTGAAACTTGTACTAACATCACCGTTAATTTACTTGATTAGACAATTATTGACTTATCAAGCAACAATTACCCTCATAAAATAAGGGTTAATACCAATAATGATTCGAAGAAACAAATATTTAAGTACTAATTTTAGTATTATTTGTCGTAGGCGGTGATTAGGTAATGATTATTTGGGCAGTATGCAAACACCAGACAACCTCAACCTAACAGTTTTGCCTTGGAAATCGATGTCGTTGTACCCAGACAGTGAAACCGTTTTTTGGTCAACGGTTAGTTCGCTTTCTTGGCCCGTTTCATTGTTTTTTGAACGAATGCCTAAACGCTTAGGATTGGTAAGGTTGGTTCCAGTAAAAACTTTGGTGGCCAAAGTGCTCAGTTTCATTTCATACTGTTTTGACCCTGTCACGCGCATGAAAATATTATTTCCAATTGTCTTAATCTCCAGTATCACTCTAGCGGAGGGCAACTCTTTATCCTCAAGCGCAGGAATGATGCCTTTAATTTCACAGGGCATTTTGAAATTTTCTGCGTTCGCGGACAACGAAAGCAAAGTTACTATCGCCCAAGAGAATGCTTTAACGAAGTATTTAAAAATATTTTTATCAACTAGCACTGATTTTTGTTAACTCTCTAACTTGGCAATAAAAAACTTGTGTAACTGCATTAACTGTATCCTGGTTAAGTCATAATTTCAAAGTTGGATAAAATAATATGGGTTAAAACGCGGAAAAATGGCAGAGTGGTCGAACGCGCTGGACTCGAAATCCAGTATACGGTTTTACCGTATCGAGGGTTCGAATCCCTCTTTTTCCGCCAGACGGCTAACATCCATGAGCATTTATGGCGCTTTTTTATTTCTGCACACCATAAGACATACCCTTAAAGTCTCGCCTGTATGAAACAAGTCTCGGCTCGTATGTATATCAGAGAGAACTGTCGGCTCTGCACCATAATCGGGGAGCAGGAACTGTCCGAAGCGACCTAAAAACCGAGAAACCGCCTCTCACCTTGCTTTTGCGGATTGGTGGCGGTAGTTCATTATGAAGCTCCAAAATCAATTGACTGGAATCAATCAAAAGGCCGAGAATCAATTCGAACAATTCTCTGATTGCGAAAATTAATATATCAGTTCTTCAACGCGAGTTGGGGGGTGGGGTCATTGCAGGAGAGGCGGTATTGGGTGTGTTGCTCTTTGGTGCAACTGTCAAGATAACTGTCGGAGTAGCTGCAAGCGTGCCGTCCCGGATCTCTATAGTCGCTGTTCTGTCTTGTCTGAGGAAAACAATCAAACTGTTGGATCCCCTTGAAGCAGATATAAGACCCCAACCCTGCTTGGGATACTGTTCCATAAAAAACTGATAAACGTCATTGGTGTCCCGACCTATCTCCATAGTTATACGACCCACCCATGCATCACCCGCGCCCAGGATGAGCGTGCGTTCATTGACAATTTTTGAGCCTGGGGGCAGTTGGATCTGACCAATCAGCTCGAAATTAGCAGCTGGCTCACCCGAAGGGGTTGATCCGGAATCTGTTTTTTGAAGGCTTGTTGAGGCACAACCTACCATCAAACAAAGACTGGCTGTGGTTAAGACACACGCTGAAATTGAACAAAGATTCATAGCGGTGATTTTAAATTGCTCTAGGTATAAACTTTGTAGTTTGAACACTTAGATTTCTCCAATGGGGGGGTATTTAAAAAAATAAAACTTGATCCGAGTAAAGAGTTTACCTTCGCTTGGTCTATTCCATTGCTAATTAATCAAAAAGCGATGATTTCAAGTTTTTGTAGACTCTGAGATCTTAACTGATTTGGCTTTAAGGGTAAGATGGTGGATGAGTAAAATTTTTACGCACAGTTATTAGCGTTTACTCACCCATTTTCTCCATCCCGCCCATGTAAGGTCTTAGGACCTCAGGAATAACAACGCCCCCCTTGGCAGTCTGATAGTTTTCAAGGACAGCGACAAGCGTCCTTCCCACCGCCAACCCAGAACCGTTTAGAGTGTGCACGTACTCATTTTTTCCATTGGCCCCTTTAAAACGAGCTTGTAGCCGTCTTGCCTGAAAAGCATCACAACTGGATACGGAACTAATTTCCCTGTACGCGGATTGGCCTGGCAGCCAGACCTCCAAATCATGGGTTTTGGTGGCTCCAAAGCCCATGTCTCCCGTACAAAGTGCCATGACCCGGTAAGGTAACCCAAGTTGAATCAAAATATTCTCGGCGTGCATGGTCATCTCCTCCAACGCCTCTAAACTCTTTTGTGGGTGCACGATTTGAACCATCTCAACTTTGTCAAACTGGTGCTGCCTGATCATCCCGCGCGTATCACGCCCGTGAGCGCCTGCCTCCGATCTAAAGCAAGGACTGTGGGCTGTGAGTTTGATGGGCAGGTCCGACTCTGCCAATATTTTTCCTCTTACAAAGTTGGTGAGTGTGACCTCACTTGTTGGGATAAGGTACAGTGCAACGCCGTCTTGCGCGCCGTCTTGTCCACCCTTTTTAACGGCAAAAAGGTCTTCCTCAAATTTGGGAAGTTGGCCAGTCCCCCGGAGTGTCTCCTCACTCACCACGTAAGGGGTGTAGCACTCTGTGTAACCATGTTCATCTGTTTGGGTATCAAGCATAAACTGAGCAAGAGCCCTGTGCAGCCTTGCAATGGGTCCCTTCATGACGGTAAACCTTGAGCCCGACAACAACGCTCCGGTCTCAAAATCTAGTCCAAAAGGCTCACCAATCTCTACATGGTCTTTGGCCTTAAAACCAAGGTCCTTGGGATCTAGACCATCAGGACTCCAGCGTCTCAACTCTACATTACCCTCCTCCCCTGCACCGCGGGGGACACTTGGGTCGGGCAAATTAGGAACAGATAGCAATAGGGACTGAAGACTCAATTGAAGCTCTGACAAACTCAGCTCGCACTGCTCAAGCTCACTCTTCATTTGAGCGACCTCCTGCATCTGTGCATCCGCTGACTCTTTCTTGGATTTAAGTTGTCCCACCAACTTGGAGAGCGAATTTCTTTTGGCCTGTAAATCTTCAGTCTTGGATTGCAGGACTTTTCGCTCACTCTCGAGTAACTGAAAACGCTCAACGTCCAAATAGGGTTGAGGACTTTTGCGAGCCTCAAGACCTTGGATCACGGTGGATAAATCTTTTCTGAGTAAGGCGATATCAATCATTGAATCAATTATTTAGGGTGGTGATAAAAGCGCGAAACCGCGGCGTAAATGGGCGCAAATCAGAGCAAATCAGAACAAATGAAAGCAACTGCGCCAACTGATCGAACTGATCGAACTGCAATTTGCTTGAAACGAATTTTTTAGAAAGTGGTTTAAAAGAGAGTAAGAATTTATTCTCTTCGCTAGATTTTCAGTCCCTTGGGGAGAGGAAATTTTAACGTCTCTTTGATGCCTTCCAACGACCTGACAGATACAGCTCCAAACTCTCTCAACTTGACAATGACTTCTTGAACCAACACATCAGGCGCAGAAGCCCCGGCCGTTAAACCCACTCTGGGTCTGCCAACGAACCACTCCTTTTGAAGCTCAGTGGCATTGTCAATCATGTAGCTGATTGCACCTAAATTAGAGGCCACATCTTTGAGCCTATTGCTGTTGGAGCTGGAGGGGCTTCCAACCACGATTACGATGTCCACGTTCATACTTAATAGTTTGACCGCATCTTGTCTATTTTGAGTTGCATAACAAATGTCTTGTTGTTTGGGTCTGCGCACCTGAGGGAATTTCTCCACTATCGCTTTAGAGATCTCTTTTGCGTCATCAACGCTTAGGGTTGTTTGAGTGACAACAGCTAATTTTTGGTTCTTTTCAAAGTTCAAAGCCTGAACATCTTCAACATCCTCCACTAAGTGAATTCCGCCATCGAGTTGTCCCATCGTTCCCTCTACCTCTGGGTGTCCTTTGTGACCAATCATAATGAACACATAACCCTCTTTGTGCAGCTTGGCAACTTCGACATGCACCTTAGTCACAAGAGGACAGGTGGCGTCAAAGATCCTAAACCCCCTCCTAAGGGCTTCTAGCTCAACCTCCTTGGGCACGCCGTGCGCACTAAAAACGAGGGTTGCTCCCTCAGGCACATCATCTAAAGACTCAATAAATATTGCCCCCCTGGACTGAAGGTCTGCTACAACATGGGTGTTGTGCACGATTTCATGGCGAACGTAGATGGGGGATCCAAACTTTTGAAGCGCTCGCTCCACTATTTCTATGGCACGGTCAACGCCTGCGCAAAAGCCTCTTGGCTCGGCCATGATAATTTCTTGAGGCCCATTTTCCATAGCCGTTGAGCTGTTGGTGATCGCTGTATCGTGAGTGTTCGCTACATTCATTTTTTGAATCGAAGGTTAAGTTAAATCTGCATCACTCAAGAATACCAATGATTTGTACCTCAAAGAATAGTTCTTGGTCTACAAGTGGGTGATTAAAATCAAAGAGTATCTCCCCCGGTCTTAGCGCTTTGACAGCGCCGGCATAGGTTCCCTGTCCATTAGGAGCGGGAAACTCTACCACTTCACCGACTTGGTAGGTCTCCCCAGGCGACCCAAGTCGAGCAAGCAAGTCTTCACTGACCCATTGCACCATCTCAGGGTTGTGAACTCCAAAAGCCTCTCCCTTGGCCAGTGAGAAGGTAGCTTTTTGGCCCTGTGACAGTCCAATTAAGCGCTGCTCCATGGCGGGGGACAGCTCCCCAACTCCAAGTGAAAGAGTGGCCGGCTTTTCATTAAAGGTGTTGATCACGTCTCCACTAGGCCCGGTTAGTCGGTAGTGAAGCGTTAAAAATGAGTCCTGCGCAACAGTTGGCTGCTCAACTAGCGGCTTTAAAACGGAGGGCTCGGAACTGGGGGGTAAGGTCATAAATGAATTTCCAATCGTGCCCATTGTAGGAGTAGAAAGTTGTTCCTTAGCTTCTCCCCCCGATTTACCCAACTTTCACCGGGATAGGGAGAAAAGGAGAAAAGGAGAAAGGGAGGAAGCAATGCATCTATCTGGCTACATCCTAGTGAGCCTAGCCGCCCTATGCTTAGCTCCCCCACATTGGCACCGAAACAACCCCTCAAAGTTGCGCATTAGCAACATTGAATTGACAGATTTCAAAAACCGAGTAATATTCACACACCTGCAAGTTATTTTAATTTTTCTTAATTTAATCATGCACTTGCAGATGAAACTTATTAATCGAGGTTAATTGTAATGACATTTAAAATTTTAGTTACGAGTCAAAAAGGTGGGGTTGGCAAAAGCACTCTTTCTGCAAATCTTGTGGCCTACTTCAGCAGGCGAATGGGTCTTAAAACCACATTGATTGATTGGGATCTGCATGGGTCCTCAAGCAACTGGTTGTTACATGCGCCTAATGTAGGTGTGGTCGTGCAGCATTTAAGTTTGCCTGTAGACCAGGGGGGAAACCGTCCCATTTTTGAAGCCCGGTTGCAGCTCAGGCACGCAACCAAAACCAGCGATGTTGTGCTTTGTGATTTAACGTGGTCGGATTACCTTGCGGGTGAGCTGATGTTTGAATTCGACATGGTGCTGGTGCCCACATCAGTGTCGGAAATTGAGCTGGGTGCGACTGCTGGTTTCTTAAGCCGCAACCGATGGGTGTTTGACTCCGCTGCTGCGCGCAGACCCATGCTCTTAGTGTGCCCAACTCGTGTCTTGCCTGAGCAATTGGCATCTAACATTTTTACCCAGCAACGTTTTCCCGTCAGCTTTATGCTTGCCCCCCCCGTGCAGGAGTCTCAAACTGCGAGAGATCTTTACGAGCGCGGATTTTTGATGGACTCACAAGATGTTTGCGGACTCTCTTTCCAAGAGTTTGCAAGAGCAGTATGCGCAGCAAAAGAGATGAGAATGGCTCAAATTCAGTCCAAAGCCATCTCCCCCCCAAAGAGCGCCCCCTACCTCGTATCCGAAACAAACACCTTTGCTTCAGAGCGCACGGGCCCGCTTTGCCCCCCCAAGCACGGGGTTTTAGAGGGACTTGTTGGAACTGCCCAGTACTCTATACTGGGCAGACACAGACAACGTAAATTGGCAGAAGCCGAGCAATCTGATACGATGACCCAGAGCAAGGCTACTTTTGGCATTACAAACAAACAAGAAAAGTCAACGGCTAGTTCACGCAGTTTATCCTCCCTCAGCATCCCCGAGTTTATTAGAAGAATGGCCCGTAACCCCACTTCTGCAAAGCTTTAACAATAGTTCATCAGGTAGCACACATGGCAGAAGATAAATTCCTAGCCTTTAAGGGGCTCAAGCAATACGACCCAGACTCTGGTTGGGCCAATGTGGATTCTTCTGCGCCAAGAATTGATGGACATAGGCAAGATCAAGATCAACATCAGTACCAGCGCTCGGCAGGTGAAGAGTACGATCAACGTCGCAATGATTTTTATATTGACCCGGAGTTTGAACAAAATTTAAACGATCTGTCCATGTCACACGAATATTCTGATAACGCCGTCAAACCGTCTCATTCAAGCCCTAGAAATACAAGCTTCAATGATCAACCTCACCGCACGCAAAGAGAGCCTGGAGAGCACGGCACCCAGCACTCCAGGGGGAATGCACTTGATGAGCTGAGTTTGGTTGATCCGCTCTTGTCTGAGCTCTTTGATCAACTCAATCAGCCCCCGCAAGATGAGCTCACACAGAATTGGAAAATAATAGCTACAACTGTGAATATTTTGAGCCAAAGAATGGCCCAAAGAAAAGTTCTTAAAGAAAGACTACTTAAATTAGATGCGGAACTTGAAACACTCAGATCGGGTATCTTGCACGACTTAGAAGATATTCAAAAAGCCGCCGATCAACAACTATCCATGGCTCGTTTGCGTGCAGAGGTCTCTACACTTGCTCAGGCTAGACTTGCATCTAGACTTAAAAAGAACAACGGCTGATTGCCTTTTCTAGCGCCGCAACCCAAACCTAAAAGCCATTAGCCTTCGGGGCAAAGAGGCTAACGACTGCGAAACAGTTGTCTGTTAAAAAGCACACTAAAACATAGCTTCCGTTGTAGTTGCAACCAATGCATTTGGAGTCTCCAAAAACGCAACAAGCATTTCTCCTCTTAATTGGCACCGCCGCCCTAAACGGGCTCAAATTAAAGCTAGCACCAAAGATTTGGAGGGGGGGAGCTTTGAAGTATTTTCAACTCCTAGGGGCTTGTTATTTTTTCAGGCTTCTGTATTTGCAGTAATTGCTGTAATCACGTTAAGTGAAATACCCGCGACTAAACGCCTTTCGGCGCTGTAGTCGGGGCATCTGATTTCGCAATCAAATATTCCTGCTTCGTCTGCTGCTGCATGGACATGGCTTGCGCCTCACCATGGCTTATGCGTGCATCCACAGGCACA
>CAIQHG010000005.1 GCA_903871545.1 uncultured Burkholderiales bacterium
AAACGTAGGCGCACTCAAAGTTAATTTGACCTCTGAGGAAGTACAAGCTTTGTCCACGTTGTTTCCCGTTGGCGCAGCAGCCGGCACTCGTTATCCTGCTGGCGCGATGAAGGGTGTTTTTATTTAAATCCATGTTTTAATGAATTTCCTAAAATCTCACACCTTATTGTGCGAGACTACAGCGAAGGACTCCCTGATGATTCAAAACTTAACTAAAAAAATTAAACCTAAATTAGTGGTATCTGCACTAGGCATCACAGTTGCTTCGGCGATCATCCCGTTGAAAGCGGCGCAACAGGGCGCTGCTATTGCTGTATCGGCCACGGTCATTGCAGGCGTTAAAACACAAACACTCTTTGAGATTTCTGAGCTAACGATTACCAACGCTGATATTGCTAAAGGGTATGTAGATGTTTTTTCGGCCTACACATTCTCTGTCTTCACCAACAGCAAGAAGGGAATTATTCTTGATCTAAATCCGTTAAGTAACATATTCGAATCAGTAGAGGTCTTTGGCATGGGTAGCACGGCTCTATTAGGATCAGATGGTGGGTCCTTTACCGTGAGGAGTTTTCTCCCTAACAACTCTAAACACGATCTTAGTTTTAGGTTTGTGCTCTCTCCCGCAGTAACCGCGGGTACGTACCCTTGGCCCTTGAATATCACGGCAAGAGCTATTACTTAGCCGTCTACTTTCTAGACTTTTATTAATTTAGTTTGGGGTCAAGAATTTCTCTTAAACCGTCGCCCATTAGGTTAAAACAGACCACTAGCAAAAAAATGCATGCTCCGGGAAATACAGCCATCCACGGCGCAGTCTCTAAATAATCTTTTGCCGTATTGAGCATACTTCCCCAACTAGGGGAGGGGGGTTGTTGGCCAAGTCCCAGAAAAGACAAGCTCGCCTCCGCAATGACAGCAGCAGCAATCGTTAATGAGGCCTGAACAATAATGGGGGTCGTAATATTAGGCACAACGTGTGAGATGGCAATTTTCAAAGGAGTGCTACCAATTGCGACCGCAGCCTCAATATAATCTTGTGCCATCACATCTATAACTTGCCCCCTTGTGAGGCGAATAAAGATGGGGGACGCTGAAATTCCAATCGAGATCATCGCGTTCATTAAACTAGGCCCCATAAATGATGCCAAAGCAATTGCGAGAATTAGAAACGGACAAGCTAGAAGAGCGTCTGTGACTCTGCTGATAACGGTATCCAACACGCCGCCCACGAATCCTGCGATCAAACCCAGTGGGAAGCCAATGGCAAGCGAGATTAGAACCGATATAAATCCAGCACTCAGCGAGGCTCTTGCTCCCCAGATTATTCTGGACAATATGTCTCTACCAATCTCGTCAGTACCAAACCAATGTATTGAATTGGGCGCCTTTCTAATCACACTCCAACTTGATGCAATGGGATCAAAAGGCGCGATAAGTGGCGCAGCAACGGCCAAAATGAGGAATAAACAAACTACCAATGTGCTTGCAAAAGCAACGGGCTTGGATTTGAGCTTGCCAAATAACATGAGAAATGAGCCCGTACTCATTTGCGCAGCCTTGGATTGACCATGAAGTAAGCAAAATCTGCGGCCACATTGGCAAACATATACCCGCACGCTGTCACGAGCACCGTGCCTTGCACGACAAGGTAATCCCGGTTAAAAACCGCATCAACCAACATTTTTCCAAAGCCTGGAATCGAAAATATTTGCTCAGTCAGTACCGCACCCGACAACAGTGTCCCCAACTCCAACGCCCCTAAAGTGATCACAGGCATAAGCGCATTTCGCAAAGCGTGTTTGATAATCACACTTCTCTCGCTGAGCCCCTTTGCTCTGGCAGTTCTAATATAGTCACTCGATAAAACCCCAAGCATTGCACTTTTGGTGTGTCTCATAATGACCGCAGCAATGGAGTTTCCTAGAACAAAAGCAGGCATGATCATCGTTTTCAGATTACCCCATAAATCATCTACTGGACTGACGTATCCAGAGGCGGGGAGCCACCCTAAAAATACAGAAAAGAACAGAATCATTAATATACCCAGCCAAAAATTGGGGGTCGACAACCCCCAAAGGGCAATGACGTTAACAGCGTGGTCAATCATGGACCCTCTGTATATAGCGCTCAATATGCCGGTGGGTATGCCTATCAATAGCGCAAAAAACATGGCTAAAGTTGCCAACTCGAAAGTCACAGGCAATTTAGTTCCAATTAGCTGCAAGACAGGCTGCTCCGTTCGTTGAGAGACCCCAAAGTCTCCGCTCATGACATCCTTAATCCAATACCCATATCGCGTAATGAGTGAGTCATCTAGATGCAATTTGGCCCTAAAGTAAGCCACCACCTCGGGACTTTGCTCCTCGCCTGCCAATATTTTGGCAGGGTCTCCAGGCATGAGTTGTTGCAGACTGAACACCATCATCGATACCAACAGGAGTGTAGGTACGATAGACAGTATTCTTGAAACTAAAAATTTAAACATACTTCAGGATTTACGGAGCTAATTTAAGCCCCCTAGTTCTAATCAATCCATCAGGAATATTTCTAACGCCTTGCAGCTTATTGTTATAAGCCCATAGCCAGTTGCGGTGATACAAATAGATGATAGGTAGGTCAGCAATCACCTTAGCCGCGATTTGATCAAAATATTTCTTTCTCTTGGCCGTATCTTTCTCAGTCCTAGACTGGTTCAGCAATGCGTCAACCTCCTGGTTGCAATACCCCGCATAGTTTAATGGCTGTTTACAGGCATGAAAGCTGTATACATTACCGTCTGGATCTGCTCTCCCACTCCAACTCAGCAAATAAGCATCAAAGTCACCTTGATCTGCCATGTTGAGTGTGGTGGCAAATTCAGTGGATTGAATTTGCACATCAAAGCCCGCCTCTCTTGACATCGCTTGGATCACAAGTGCCAATCTTTGTGCGTCCGAGGTAGTAGGGGTTAAGAGTTTTACGACTGGGTTCGCCACCCCGGCTTCCTTGAGTAAAGCTTTTGCTTTGTTTACATCCCTTGCAACAACCGGTGTTCCCTTGGCGTAATAAGTGTTACCAGGGGGGACCCACTGATTACCTAAAGTCGCCTCGTTATCCATGACGACTTGGATCAGTCCTTGACGATCAAGGGACAATTCAAAGGCCTGCCTCACCCTTGCGTCCTTGCCTAAAGCATTTTTCTTCGCCGCCTCACTCTTGCCCACATTGATCGTAATGCCTTGATAACCAAGTTCAGTTATTTTGGAGACCTTAAACTTCTTATCCGTCTGTAATTTTTCAATATCATTCGTGGCAACACGCTCAATGAAATCGAGTTGACCCGACTTTAAATTAGCCAGTCTAACCGTTGAATCTGGAATAGGCTGAAAGATGACTTTCTCAAAATTGACAGACGCTTTGTCCCAATACTGATTGAACTTTTCAAGTACGATTTTGTCTTGGGCAACCCGTTCTACAAATTTGAACGGTCCAGAGCAAACCGGGTTTTGAGAGAATTTATCGCCCTCGCTTTTCGCCGCCTTAGGAGACACCATCATCCCAGCCCGGTCAGCCAATTGGGCAAGCAAGGGAACAAATGGCGCCGATAAATTGAACCTGACAGTTAACGGATCAATGACATCCACTGAGCTTACCAAAGAGAGTTCGCCCTTTCGGTTTGAACCGGCTAAGGTTTTATGTCTTTCGATGTTAAATTTGACGGCCTGCGCATCGAAAATCTCACCATCGTGAAAAAACACGTTGGGCCTTAATTTAAACGTAACCGCCTTATTATCGGCACTCCAATCGTAGCTTAATGCCAGTTGGGGGACAATGTTTAATTTCTCGTCGATGTCAAACAGCTTATCGCAAAGAGAGGTAAAAACAATTCGCCCAACAAAACTCCTGGCAAGAGTTGGATCCAAAACATCGGGGTCCTCAGCCAATCCAATTCGAAGTGTTTGCGCGTGAACACCAACTACTAGAGTCATTAGAAATACTGAAACTCTCAAACTCTTAATGAATGTTGAATAAATTTTATGATTCATAAAATAAGATCTCGTGAAGTGATAAAAATGGTTAAACAAAGTGCGACTGAAAATTTTGTAGCCTAAGGGACTCAGGCGACTGAGGAGGAGGGTCTAAATAAGAAGTGTCAAAGTCCGGTAGTTTCTCCTTTTCATGGCAAGATACCAAATGCATTGGCTCGTCGATACTCTCTAACTTAGGCTCCTGTTTGTGACAGATATCCTGCGCAAACATACAACGGTTCGTAAACGCACATGACGCTAAAGAGACAGACTTTGTAGCACCAATGTTTAGCTTATCGTGAACATGTGAATTCTTAATACTAGGTAACGAAGATAGCAGTACTTGAGTATAGGGGTGGCGCGGGCGGTGAAATAATTCTTGGGCGCTACCAGACTCTACAACCTTACCTTTGTACATTACCACGACTTTATCAGCTATGTGGTGAACGACGGACAAGTCGTGGGATATAAAAATGTAAGTCAATCCAAGTCTCTTTTGTAAATCTTGAAGTAAATTCAAAATCTGAGCTTGAATTGAAACATCCAAAGCAGACACAACCTCATCACAGATAATCAACTTAGGCTCAACTGAGATAGCCCTCGCTATTCCAATTCTTTGTCTTTGACCGCCTGAGAATTCGTGTGGGTATCTCTTGAGGTGGTCTTTGGATAATCCAACCATCTCCAAAAGTTCAACCACTCGTTTTAACTCTTTTCCCCTGTGAAGACCAAAATTCTTTAAAGGCTCGATCAACGTTTGCTCTACCGTTAGACGAGGATTTAAGGTTGAAAATGGGTCTTGAAATATGATCTGTATGCTTTGTCTCAGCGCTCTTAACTCAGACGCCTTTAAACTGTTTAAGCGCACACCCTCAAAATCAATATATCCCTCATCAGGCTTTAATAACCCCACCATGATTCGCCCAAGGGTGGATTTACCGCATCCCGATTCACCCACTATGGCTAAAGTTTCCCCCCGCTTGATACTGAGCGCTACGCCGTCAACTGCTCTCACACTCTTTTTATTGCCCCAATTCAGCAGTCCGGGTGAAGACTGAACAAAGTACTTTCGTACGTTACCGACCTCTAATAGTGCGCTCATAAAACTCAGTACCCCTTATAAGCTTGGTTTGAAGCTTGTTTTGAAGCTTGTTTTGTAGCTTTCAGCGCCACCGTGTCCACTCGCAAGGGCGACTTGATACACCTAGACCAATGCTCGGGGGAGATTTCAAGAAGCTCTTGGGGTTTTAAGCAGACCGCCTCTTGAAAGGGACAACGAGCTGCGAAGCGGCACCCCTCAGGCCTCTCAAAAGGACTCGGCACCTGTCCTTTTATGGTCACTAACCTTGTCTTTAGATCACTTAACTTGGGAATTGCCCCCAAAAGACCCATTGTGTAGGGATGCTCAGGGTGGTTGAACAACTGCTCAGTCGAGCATTTCTCCACCACTTGGCCTGCGTACATCACAATAACCTGATCCACAAAACCTTGCAATAAACTGAGATTGTGCGTGATTAAGATAAATGTGCCAAAACGGTCTCTTTTTAAACTCTTCAAGAGATCCATTATCCCTGCCTCGGTCGTCACATCAAGGGCCGTAGTCGGTTCATCCGCAATGACCAGATCGGGCTCAAGCGCTACAGCCATCGCAATCATTACCCTTTGACGCATGCCCCCAGATAGCTGATGAGGGTAGGAGTCGTAAATTGACTCCGCATTGAGTAGCCCTACTTTCAACAATACGTTCAAAGCACTCTTCGCAGCTTTTGATGAAGAGCATCGTGTATGTGTCTGAATGACCTCACTGACCTGTTCACCGATTGAAATCGATGGGTTTAGTGACGTCATGGGCTCTTGAAATATCATGGATATTTTGGAGCCCCGGATTTTCTGTAGCAACTCATCAGAAGCACCTACGATTTCTTCGCCGTTTAATTGGACTGAGCCGGACGCTACTTTGGAGATTCTTGGATTTAGCAATCCCATAATAGATAAGGCTGTAACGCTTTTGCCGCTGCCCGACTCGCCAACAAAAGCCACAACTTGTCCCCTGTCCACAGAGAAACTTAACCCCTCCACAGCGTTGAAAACGCCGCCCTTAGTCGCAAATTGTGTGCTGAGATTCGTAACTCTTAAGACTTCACTCATATCGCGTCGTTGTGCCTAGATTTATGAAACTCAGCAATCGCATCTTCAATAGACCCTCTATCGGTCACGCCACTTGGCTTTTGAGTCGTTGCCAGGCAAGAGATGAAGGGCTGAAACCGCTCAAGGCTTTTGTTGTAAAGCCTCTTTAGCTCCTCAATGGGCTCTAAGTGATCGTCGACTCTGAGGCTAAGACTGGGATAGGGCTGATTGCTTTGAACCAAAATTGCCGCTGCCTGTTTCCCCCTTTTATCCCCACCCGCACGCTCTCCCTCGCTCATTGCAAGGATAAGTCTTTTCGCTAAAGGTTGCCCGCCTAAGTCCAGAAAAGCCTCCAAGGTGCGCTGGAGTACCTCGGGTCCAACCAACATATTGCCTGCCACACTGATGTTGGAGACACTGGTGTGACCACACCAATCTACGCACCCATCTCCCGTGTAAGCGAAGCTTTCACCCGAATTCGTTAAAACGTGAATCTGCCTTTGAGCGCGTCCAGCGTCCCTCTCCACTAGAGTCTCAACAATACTTTTTGGATCTAATCCCTGGTTAATGAGTTCAATGCCCTGGGGGCCATATAACGGGTTCATTAAGGCTTGAGTGGACAAACATCCTTTTTCTGGCGACGTGTGTATGCAAAGTGAACCGACCGCGAAAAAACGACTAGCTATACCAATGCCAAAATCACCGTTAAGGTCCCTGACTAAAATTGACCAAGTCATAGAGGAAAATTCCTAAAAATTCTTATTGTTCGGGGCCAAGCAAGTCACCCAGTTTAAATAACTTATTCGTTGTCCTATGTATACCTCTAATATTACTGTACTTTATTACTTGATTTAAAGGAAAAAAAGTAAAAATACGCAGGTTTTTAATTTAATACCGACTAAATATCCTTAGGGCACACACTTACCGTTTGTTTGATTGAAAGCGCATATTAAATCGTCCCCTCTGCGCGCAGACGCTAAACATTCATCCGTCAATTAATCATCTTACCTAAATCTTCGTAATAGGTATCCAACTGCTTAGTAGGGACCAAATACTTGGTGCGTCTGTCCTCGCCGTGAAATACCCGCGACTAAACGCCTTTCGGCGCTGTAGTCGGGGCATCTGATTTCGCAATCAAATATTCCTGCTTCGTCTGCTGCTGCATGGACATGGCTTGCGCCTCACCATGGCTTATGCGTGCATCCACAGGCACAC
>CAIQHG010000006.1 GCA_903871545.1 uncultured Burkholderiales bacterium
CAGCATTATTGGCAAAGTATTGACGAAGTTCAGATGTTTGCAACACAATGGATGTATAAATATAATCATCAACGTCCAAACATGGCATTGGGCGGTTTTACCCCGAAACAGCGGCTGGCCATGGCTGCTTAACTTACTCTACTTTTGAGTTCAGTTATTAATGGGGGGATTACCGTTTGACTTACCCAAAGTAATAATAAGGAAGATTCTTTTTGATATCACAATGATCTGTAACTCTGTAGAGTAGAATCTCACAAGAGTAAGGTAATTGCATCCCTTCAGTTACATTGATTAATTAAATTTCCAAAATGAATTTACCAACCCTTGCATTTAATTCAATAGTCACTTTTTTCTTGCTTGGCATGATGGTACTTGGTAACTGCCAATTAAGTATCTCGCTTGTTGTATTTTGCCTATTAGTATGTGCAACTCTGACAAAAGCAGGCGAACTATTATTAGAAAAATTTCAGATTATTCAGCTCAAAGCAAAATTACCTACATCTTTTATAGTAGGTTTCATCGTAATTTCCTTACCGATGGTGGTATTAACTTTTACTTTACATCTATCGGCGCTTGCAGCATTTGCATTAACCGCTCTGTCAGTATTGAGTTTAAGTTTTTACAATAATCGACTTAGCAAAACCCTTTCTATCACTTCGAGGGATTGGACCGATATCACACCGTCTTTAATCATTGCATTAACTATCGCGTTGCTAGCACGCAATCCTGTATCTAGCCCCACAGTATTAATAGAATCAGGAATGATCCCAATTTGGAGTGATTATTTTCTTCATGGTATAACAATCTCATCATTTGGAAGTCCATTTTCTAATGGACTTAATATGGAGTTAGCCGGGACGAGTCAAATTTTCTACCACTATGCTCCTTTCATGATTCCTGCTACATTTCAGAGTCTTTCCGGAATGTCAGGTTTTGCACTTTCAACATCTCTCCTACTCCCACTAGGTCTTTTAATTGCTGCATTTGGGGTCTATGTCCTTGCAGAAGAGCTTGGGGGAAGGTTTGCGGGATTCATCACCTTAGCAATCATTATTTGCATACCTGCGTATTCGACTTTTATTCAATCAGGGTGGTTTGATTTCTATTGGTTATTATTCATAGCGCCTGGATCGGGCTTCGCAATTGGAGTATCGGCACTAGTATGTGCCACCACGATTTTATATTTGAATAAAAGAGATGTTAGAGTTTTCTGGTTCTCATTATTATTGTTATGCACATTGCCGATCATTCGAGTACAGATGTTCATGTTGCTGGCACCCACCATCGTAGCTGTTATCCTTTTCCAATTCTGGCGAGAAAAAACTAAGCTCATTTTTGGGATAATGATTAGCTCTCTAATAACAGGATTTTTACTACTGCACTTTTCTGAATCTTTACATCAGCTATGGATCAAATATTCTAAACCTCATGATTACCTGAATATTGCTACAAGTATGTCTTCCTTCTATGGTCAAGCTGTAATTATTCCTAATTATCTATTAGATTTGTCCATGCTAATTCAAATCATTGTCATTTTGATTTCTATTTTAGGGATTTATTTTGTGCTCTATCCCCTGATGTTTTGGCTTTCTCTAAGACAGCGCAGATTAAAAGAATCAGACACCATCCCACTTTTTTTAACTTTAACTTTTATTATTTTGATGGTTTTTGCACCAGTTGCAGGAAACAATGATTTAACGGAGTATAAACATCGTCACTTTCTTTTAGTTTATGTGCTGATTGCAATTTACTCTATTACCTATGGAATTCAACTGATTATCAATTCGAAATTTCGTTTGAATCTAGTGCGATTTTATGCGGGTAGTTTGGCTATCGCGATGATTTGTTTAACTATTTTCTTAAACTGGAACTCAAATCCCGCGCAACCTAATGTTAAATCTATCCCATGGACTGAGGGTTATCATAATCAACGCATTACTCCTGGATTACTGGAGGTTGCTCAATATCTGAGGGAAAATGCCAAATATGGCGACGTGCTTGCAATGGATAAATCCGCCTTCGAATCAGATCCTCGAGCAGAAATTATAGAAATTATTTCTCTAACAGGTGTATCAGGCTTTTTAGCACGAGCAGATTTGAGGCTGCGTGGCTCTGAATGTATCAAAGCAGTTGTCACGAAGCGATTAGATTTGTTAAAAGATCTTTCGACAATGGATAACTGGTTGGAGGCAAAAAGTTTTTTACAAACTAATGGTATTCGTTGGTATATCTCACCAAAAGGAGAAAATCCCAAGTGGAGCCAAAATCAAGAAGAAAGCATTTTTTCAAGTAAAGGAATGGCAGTTTATGATGCCGGTTTTCCGACTAGCGATATTTTAAAGAAACCAAAATGTTGACTAAAAACCATTATCTCTTCGAAAATATTCCTCAGAAATGTAATTGCGAATTAAACTTACTCACATGAAGAAAGTTGCAATCCTCCAATCAAACTATATTCCCTGGAAAGGGTATTTCGACATGATTGCTGCCGTGGATGAATTCATTCTTTACGACGATATGCAATACACGAGACGAGACTGGCGTAACCGAAATCAAATCAAAACACCACAAGGTGTCCAATGGCTTACTGTTCCAGTACAAGTTAAGGGTAAGTACGATCAAAAAATCAAAGATACTTTGATTGATGGTCCTGACTGGGCTGCCGCACACTGGAAAACCTTAGTTCAAAACTATCGACGTGCGCCACATTTTGATGAGATTACACAGTGGCTAGAACCACTTTATTTATCGGAATCTTACACAAATATCTCACAGCTGAATCGTCGCTTCATAGAAGTAATTTGCAATTATTTAGGAATTAAAACAGTTATTTCTAACTCATGGGACTATAACCTTTTAGACGGAAAGACTGAGCGGTTAGCCGATCTTTGTAAGCAAGCTGACGGAACTGAATACATCTCAGGCCCGTCTGCCAAAGATTATGTGGATGAAGATGTATTCAACAAAATGAATATTCAGTTAACTTGGTTTGATTACGCTGGCTATCCTGAATACCCTCAACTATGGGAGGAGTTCACTCACGGTGTAACGATTCTCGACCTGCTCTTTAATTGCGGTAAGGGTGCCCCCAACTATATGAGGTATGTAAGTTGATGAAACTTTCTATTTATGTCGGCATTTACCTATATAAAATAAAGCAATGCCCCTACACCATCGTAAGGTAGATTTATGGCCAACAATAACACTGAGCTTCTAGCTGAAGTCGCGCAATACTACACAAGTAAACTAGCAGAGTTTGGGGAAACTCCACAAGGTGTTGATTGGAATGGAGAGGATAGTCAAATTTTACGTTTCGAGCAATTATGTAAAATTATTGGCAATATAAATTCATTTTCTATTAATGACTTAGGGTGCGGCTATGGGGCCCTCTTTGACTTTCTATCCAGCCGTTATCAAGATTTATCTTATTGTGGTAATGACGTATCAGAAAGTATGATTAGCTCAGCCAAGCTTCGTTTTAAAGAGCAACCAAAGGCTAGCTTTACTTGTTCAAGTGCGCCAAATAAAGTAGCAGATTTTGGTATTGCAAGTGGTATTTTTAATGTCCAGATGAGCAGATCAGACACAGAATGGCAATCTTATATCGAGTCCACACTGGATGTACTTGATCAAACTAGCACTCAGGGTTTTGCTTTTAATTGTCTAACATCCTACTCTGACACAAATAAAATGCGTGACTACCTTTACTATGCGGATCCTTGTAGGCTTTTTGATCTATGCAAACGTCGTTACTCCCGCCAAGTTGCACTCCTTCACGATTACGGTTTGTATGAGTTCACGATTCTCGTAAGAAAGTCTTTATGAAAAAACCTCTTATCATCTTTGGCGCTGGTGATATAGCCCAATTAGCACACTTTTATTTTAGTAGTGACTCAGGTTACGAAGTCGTTGCATTCACTGTGGACGCTGCCTTCATTAAGGAAGCCACTTTTTGTGATCTACCTCTTATCGCTTTTGAGGAGATAACTCAATTTTATGCGCCAAATGAATTCGAAATGTTTATCGCACTCAGTTATTCCAATCTAAACAGTGTTCGAAAAGAAAAATATTTAGCGGCTAAATCCTTAGGTTACAAAATAGCGAGTTTCATAAGTTCACATGCTACTGTTTTAAATGAAGGACGCATAGGAGAGAACTGTTTTATTTTAGAAGATAATACTATTCAACCATTTGCCACTATTGGTAACAACGTCACGCTTTGGAGTGGCAATCATATCGGACACCACTCTACCATCAAAGATCATTGCTTTCTTGCTTCACATATTGTTATTTCTGGCGGCGTAGAGTTAGGTGAACAGTGCTTTATAGGGGTGAACGCAACCTTGCGCGACCACATCAAGATTGGCAATCGATGTGTTATTGGCGCAGGAACACTATTGTTAAGTGATGCCCAAGCGGATGGAGTCTACATGGGTGTTGCAACCGAACGATCAAAAGTTCCGAGCACAAGGCTTCGGGGAATATGAATCATCGATGGGAAAAGCTTGGTCTATTGTATTGTCCGTCAAGTACTAACCAACACCCCAAACTTTTATCACATGCCGCAAATCCTTTGCCAGTATTGATTAATGGCGATATATTTAGAGTTTTCTATAGTGGCAGGGATGCCAATAATCGTTCTTCGGTAGGTGCCGTTGATATAGATATTGTCCAACGTAAAGTAATTCAAGAACACAGGCAGCCTTTTTTTGAGCATGGGCCGCCTGGAAGTTTTTTTGCAGATGGGGTGAGTATTGGTAACTACTACGAAGTGGATGGTAAGCGATACATATTGTTTATGGGCTGGCAAACTCCTAAAGATTTACACTGGCGAGGTGATATTGGTAGACTCGTCTTAAATTCTGATCTCACTTTGTCACTAGATAGTGATACCCCTTTGTTGTTTTCTGACGAGTCAGACTCAATTAGCCTGTCCTATCCATGGGTACTTGAAAAGGTGGATGGGGAATTTGGTATGTGGTACGGCTCAACAAGAACATGGGATGCAGGCAATGGGGAGATGCTACATGTTATCAACTCCGCCTCATCACTAGATGGGCACCATTGGCATCATGAAGGCTTATCAGTCCCCTATGAGCTTGGTATAGCGCAGGCTTTTTCAAGGCCAACAGTGGCACGAGATGCTAACGGTGAATACGAGATGTGGTTTTCCTATCGAAGTGGTACTGGAGAGAAATATCGCATCGGCTATGCTGTTAGCGTAGATGGTAAAGTTTGGAAGTTGGCATTAAACCATGCTGGTATTGATGTTTCCTCGGAGGGATGGGATTCAGAAATGATTGAATACCCATTTGTATTCGACCATAAAAATCAACGTTACATGCTTTATAACGGTAATGGCTATGGCAAAACGGGTTTTGGTCTTGCGGTATTAGTAAATGAGTAATTTAAAAGTTCCCGAAAAATTTCAAGAGCAGTTAAAACAGTTAACTCGCTTCGCCTTTGTCGGTATTGTGACTAATTTTGCTGGGTATCTGCTTTATTTATTGATTACTCGCCTAGGGGTGGCGCCAAAAATTACTATGACCATATTGTATGCAGTGGGTGCCACAATGGGGTATTTTAGTAATCGTAACTTTACTTTTTCAGATAAAGGAAGCTTAATTGGTTCGGGACTGAGATTCTTGTTGGCTCACTTGTGTGGATACTGTCTTAATCTTTTTATCCTCATTATTTTTGTTGACCACTTTCATTATCCAGATCAATGGGTTCAGGCTGTTGCAATCTTGGTTGTGGCCGGTTTTCTCTTTATTGCATTTAAGTTTTTCGTTTTCACAAATTTAAATTCGCCTAAGGTCGATGGATTATGAAACGATGCCTTGCTTGCTACGCATGGTTTGCGACTTTAATCCAACGCTTTCCAGAATGTCTGTTCTATGAGAAGCGTTATACTGATTTAGATTTGCGCAAAAAAATTGAGACGGCAGGATTTCGAGTAACTTAAAGCACCTCTTTCATAACCACTCTTCTACCAACGATGATGATTTCAAGATTTTTTCAGAAAAAAGTGGTTAGTAAAGAATTTGATGGTTCTGCTGAGCTA
>CAIQHG010000007.1 GCA_903871545.1 uncultured Burkholderiales bacterium
AGGGACACTTTTCACTGTTTTATTTACACTGCTCAAAACAATTATTAAATCGAGTCTCTTCAGGCGTCAACGAATCCGCTGGAAAGGGAGACAATATTTTCAAAACCACAGGTAGCCTTGTTTATAAATGAAAGAACCCTGCTACCAGTGTTGATGCCTCTAGCCCCAGCATCGAACTTAGTAGAGCGATTCCCACAATACCTATTTAAGCTTTTTTTCGTGAGTGAACATTTCTAATTGTGTGATGTTGTGTGTTTATCTAATTTTTAAAAAAGCCTGGAAAATCAATCATTCACTCGGCCTCTCTCATACCGACAGGTGCATTTTTGCTGCGTGTCATTGCGGGGTGAGAGTTTGTATGTAAAACATGAGTGAGTTTACGAGTTTTAGTGAGCCATCCTGAAGATGTATGAACTAGTTTTTAGATTTAATGAAATAATAAATTAAATACTTCGTTGAATTTTATTCTTTATGGTTCTTCTTTATTGGGCGTACGTATGTTAACCATAGAAATTCTGATCAAAAATACTATTAATGATCACCCTAGTGGTGCTTTAATGAAAGTTATCAATTTAAAAAATAGTCATTTTACTTTTGACTAAAGATTAAATAAGCATGCACCATCTCGTCAATCTAACCACTTAGTATGCATCACACATTAATAATAAAAATATGAAGACTCAAGAATTAGTTGATAAAAGATTAAGAGAGCTCTATGTAGAATTATCAAAACATTGGAGTGATAACAAAATCTCCCTAACAAATATTTACTACAAAAAAAATTTTGTCTACACAGTAGGCGTTTTGATCAATAACAAAGAAGTGTCCATTACTATCTCGAATTCTGATTTACTCGCAGAAGAGAGTTTCTTTTTAGATGGTGTTATAAAAAGACTAACAAATGAAATTAGTTCGCATATTTAATTATTATGTATTCATGCTTTAATTCATTCGAATAAGTGTCTGTTGTAACTGCGGTTGGTACGACTTTATGCCTAAGCTGTAAAACTTAGGGTCTACCGTACAACTAAACCTCAACTCTGGTCGACGAGTTTAATACTTAAACAACCTATTTTGGACCCTCATGGTCCTAAAATTTACCCCCCCCGACTATTTGTTGTACCATACCAAAATATTTTTTTGGAGAAGGTTATGAAATTGAACGTAAACGGCGTTGATCGCCAACTCGACGTAGAGCCCGATATGCCCTTACTTTGGGCACTTAGGGATGAGTTAGACGTTAAGGGGCCTAAATTTGGTTGCGGCATAGCCCAGTGCGGTGCTTGTACGGTGCTCTTAAACGGCGAGCCCGTTCGTGCTTGTTCATATCCGGTTTCTGCGGCTGCAGGACAAAAGGTTGTCACCATCGAGGGGCTTGCAAAAGGGGACCATCTGCACGCTGTGCAACAGGCATGGATCGATCACCAGGTCCCACAGTGCGGGTACTGTCAGGGTGGACAAATTTTGACCGCAGTGGCGCTCTTAAAGAAAAAACCTAAACCCACCGACGAAGATATTGATGCGGCAATGTCTAACATCTGCCGATGCGGAACCTACGCCCGCATCAAAAAAGCAATTCACGCAGTGGCGGCAAAAGGAGTCAAAGCATGACAACAAATATTCCATCCTCATCTAAACTTGCACGTCGGGACTTCTTAAAAATAAGCTCCGCCACCTCAGCTGTGTTCTCTTTCGGCTTTTACGTGCCCGCTAAAGCAACCGCCGCTAACAAAGCCCCTGCTACCCCAGAGCACCTTAACGCATGGATAGAGATCTACCCCAACGAACAGGTTGTTATTCGTTACGCACGCGTTGAGATGGGACAAGGCAGCAGTACCTCTGCCCCGATGATCGTTGCTGAGGAGCTCGATTGCGATTGGAAACAAGTGCGTATTGAATATGCAACGGCTGAAGATAATCTAAAAACCAAACGCTCGTTTGGCGATATGGCCTCTGTTGGCAGTCGTACGATTAAAAATTCACAGGAATATTTGCGCAACGCCGGAGCAGGTGCTCGCGCTATGCTCGTCACCGCTGCAGCCCAGTCATGGGGCATTAGTGAATCAGAGTGCGTGACCTCCCAGGGCTACGTCATTCATAAACCCTCACAAAAGAAACTCTCCTACGGAAGTTTGTGCGCTCACGCCGCCAAGCTTGAGGCGCCAAAGACCGTGGTACTAAAGGATCCGAAAGATTGGAAGATCATAGGTCAGTCCATTAAACGCAGAGAGATTCCAGACATCGTAGTGGGCAAAATCCGCTACGCTATAGATACTCAGCTACCGGGTATGCTCTACGCTGCAGTTGCCGCCTGTCCCGTTTTTAACGGGACTGTCAAATCCTTTGACGCCTCTCGCGTTCAAAATAGACGCGGTATCGTTAAGGTGTTGAACTTAGGGGATTTTGTCGCGGTGGTGGCAGATAGTTGGTGGCGCGCTAAAGAGGCCTTAAAAGAGATCCCCATAGAGTGGGAGACGGGTGAGGGGGCTAAGCTTAGTACAGCATCGATTCAAAACTATCTAAAAGAGGGGCTCCAGCAACCCCAACTCGCGGTTGCCAGAAAAAACGGTGATGCAATCGCCGTCTTGGATAAGTCAGCGAAAGTCCTTGAGGCTGAGTACTTTACCCCCTACTTGGCTCACGCAACACTTGAGCCGATTGTCTGTACAGTCTGGATCCAGGGTGACTCCATGGATGTGTGGGCAGCCAGTCAAAGCCCCGAAGCAACCCTTGCCACCGCCGCAGCGACGGCCGGCATTGATCAATCCCGCGTAAAGGTCCACCCCGTCCAATTGGGTGGAGGCCTTGGACGCAAAGGCGCCCAAGACTACACTAAACAAGCAACTTTGATTGCCAAAGCCGTAGAGGGCAAACCAGTCAAGATGATTTGGACCCGCGAGGAAGATATCCAGCACGACTTGTACAGACCCATGAGTCTCATTAAGCTTCGCGCATCGCAAAAGCCAAACGGAGACTTAGACGCACTGCATATCCGAGTAAGCGCACCCTCTATCTTTGCCTCTTTGCTTAAAATGCCCTTGAACAACGGGGTTGATGGGCAAGCAGTTGCAAGTTTGAATGATCACCCCTACGCGGTTGAGAATTGCTTGGTTGATTACTCCCAGCGCAATACAAATATTCCTGTTGGATTTTGGAGAAGCGTTGGACACTCGCAAAACCCGTTTGCAAGGGAGTGCTTCATAGACGAATTGGCCCATGAGGTGGGTCAAGATCCTTTGGCATACCGCTTACAAATACTTCCAACAAGCGCAGTGCGCGACCGAGCCATATTGACCAAAATAGCAGAGGCGGCCAGTTGGGACAAACCTTTGCCCAAGGGTATCTTTAGAGGAATTGCTGAGACCGAAGGCTACGGAAGTTGGACTGCCTGTGTGTGTGAGGTATCGGTTAATGAGCGATCAGAGGTCAAAATTCACCGCGTCGTAATCGGTATTGATCCAGGCTACGCAGTGAACCCGGACAACATCCAAGCGCAGCTACAAGGCAGCGTGGTGCACGGACTTTCTGCCATTTTCTGGGGCGAGATGACGATTAAAGAAGGACGCATTGAGCAATCTAATTTCCACGACTACCGCATGATGCGTTTAAACGAGATGCCTGTTGTGCAAACCGTTATTGCCCCAACGGGGGGATTTTGGGGAGGTGTTGGCGAGCCCACTCAGGCCCCCTTAGGCCCAGCGCTGGTCAACGCCATATTCGCTGCAACAGGAAAACGTATTCGCTCTTTCCCCCTTAAAAATCACGGCTTTAGCTTGGCCAAGGCTTGATGTCCAAATTGGATATGGTCAATAGCCAGCGTCGCAAAGTGCTTGGGCAATTTAAAAGCTCACTGAACACCTCAGTGGGTTTGTTGTTAGGTAAATCTTTGGCCAAAACCCTCCCTTTAGTAGGGGGGGGGCTATCCCTCTTTGGGGTTAAATCCGCTCTCTCACAGGGCATGTACTCTGGAACACTGCGGTCCTTGTCTGAGCTTATCGATCCCTTAGTTAGGGGAGCGCCACTCTCTAAGACGCGTGTTCGAATACAGATGCCCCTTTTGGCAGACAACGGGAACTTGGTGAATTTGGGAATTAAAACGGATTTACCAATGACTCAAGATGACTACGTTGAGAAGATATATCTCCTATCCCAGCGCAATCCGGTGGTGCAAATGGCGCTTTTCCATTTGGGACCCTGGTCCGGGGACGCTAGTATAAATACTCGAGTTCGCCTAGCGGGTAGCCAATTTATAGTAGCCCTTGCTCAAACCTCGAAGGGAAAGTTCTATTACGACCAATTTGACGTGATCGTGACGGAATCAGCTTGTGTGGACGGGTCTTAACAAATGAGTCTTGCCAGGCTCCAGGTGTTGGGAGATTTGCGCGTCGGGGGCGTTGTGCGCATTCGTTTATTGATCCAGCACTCTATGGATACGGGCTACTTGCAAAATATGTCCGGTCAAAATATTGCCCGAAACGTTATAAAAACAATAACGTGTTACGCAGACCAAATGGAAATATTCAGAGTCGATCCCTCATCCGGTATTGCGGCCAACCCGTATTTTGAGTTTTCTTGGCGCGTAGCTCCAACAAAAGTCATCCGAACACTTTGGATTGATGATCTTGGTATTGAAGGTGAACTATTAACCTCTATTGATACTCAGCTGAAGCCTTAGTAAAATTTGGGAGTGCACGTTGATGGACATAGAGAATTCTTTCTACGGCTTTAATCAGCTCGGCAGCTAAATATCGCTGAGCATCCTTTTCTCGTTGCATTTTCCCCAATGCATTTGAGGGTCGATTACTTATATTATGAGTTTTTTCAATCAATACTCATGGCAAGTTGTACCAAATTGAGTGTCCACCCGTAAACTCACCCTTAAAGGGGGTGATTTCAACTTTAATAGTATTATTAATAATTTGTAAGATTGAGAAGTTTCTGATAAGATAATTTCCATTAGGTAAAAATAGTTTTGATATAAACTCTCTCTAAACGCACATATCTAAATCAATCAAGTCTCAAAATAATCTCTTCTACTTTACTTTATTTCACTTTACTTTGCTATGGGAGCTTATGGTGTCTTTTGTTTATAAACCCCATTTAATAATCACAAGAGTATTCTTTGTATTACTTCTACTTGTTTTTAATATAGCTGCATTTTGTCAAGTTAACCTTCAATCTGGTTGGAATCTAGTTGGCAATGGATCCAATAGTCCGATACTTCCAAGCTCAATAGGCACGAATGCTCAAGTAACTAGTGTTTGGAAGTGGGATGCAAAAAATAGCAAGTGGTCCTTTTACTCACCACAAAAGCAAGACGGGGGACAAGCCTATTCGGCTTCTCAGAGCTATGAATTTCTAACAAGCATCAATCCAAACGATGGGTTTTGGATTAACGCCGCCCAGCCCTATTCACTTAGTTTAAATACGGGAGGTATCTCTGCAAGCACTTTTAATGCTTTAGCAAGCCTAGGGTCTGCCTCTACGCAGTCTTCGTCGACCTCCGTCTCCTCGGTACTCTCTGAAGCAGTTATCGTTCATACTGGAGTTTTAACCGCTATTGTCAGCGGCGTAAGCGGACCTGTTCCATTTCTTCAAAGCGCATTGTCTTATTTAAAAACGGGGGGTTCACACTATTCAATATGTGTAAATACACCCTGGATAGATGCAACTCATTCATCATCTGCTGGAAATAATTGTTCATCCAGTGGCATCTCATTACAGGGAACCTGGTTTGTTCCAAGCGGCAGTACAAATAGTATAAAGGGTACAGACGCAAGCAACTCTACGTTTTTAAATACAATCACATTCACAGACATCAACGCTACTCAGGGTATTCTCTATCAATCAGAGCCCAACACCTACGGAAATGTTCAAGGATTTGCGGGCTCATCTGCCTATCTCATGTTGTCTAATACGTTTTCTATTCAAAATCTTGCGGGCGTAACCTCTTTGGTTGCTGGTCAATCTGATTGCACTAACGGTTTTGCCTCCTTTGTGTTTAGCAACGACGGCACTTCTGCCTCCAGGACTTGTCAGACAACTAAGGTGGATGGAAGTACTAATACTGCTGTGACTATAAATTACGCAAACAGCTCAATTCCTGGTGTTTTAACAGCCACCAGTAATGGGCAGACAAATTACGTTGGCATTACTTCGGGCAGCAACTCCGCATCGGGTCAAATGGTGCTCATTAAACCCGGAACGACGCAGTGTGGTACTGGCTCCGGATACAGCTTGAATTATTGCGGTAGTATTACCGTGTTAACTTATTCAAATTAATTAGAGCTCCTGCGAATAATATTACGTTAAGGAACTAAAAAATGAATACGCTAAAGTATATTGTCCGAGCTTTAATTCTATTTTTTTTAACGACTCAATACTCTTTCGGACAAGTCAATTCTTCAATCACAGGAAGTTGTGCCTTAACTATAAATCTAAATAAATGGGGGTTTACAGCTTCAATCAACAGCCAAACAAACTCTGGCCTTCTACTAATTCTGAATTTTGATACCAAACAGGCGACAGGTTTTACTACACTGGAGGCCCTAAGTAGCACGAATTTAAATGACAATCCACTATTCACCATTATTTCAACGGCAACACTTACGCCCCCATATTTGTCTATTACTCAAACTTCTAGTGCTGTAGAAGGCATCATTAGTGTAAGCATTAGCGCGCCGGTTGGTTCTTCCTCAGATCCCTTAACAATGTATTTTGTACCAAGCAACTCCGGAAATACATTTATTGTTTCAACTGCTATGTCAAAGATATATGGGACCGGTGTTTGTCAAAAAATTTAATGCTAGTTCCCCGGTAGCTCCCCCTACCCAAGCCTCACTTTTCATCTTATGTGTAATGCTCAAACTGATTGGTATCTTGACTCAAAAGTTTCATCAATTTCTTAAAGAAATTGGAGATTAAGCCATGACAACAAATGTAACGGAATACAAAGGATATTGAGCAATTATGGAATTTGATGTTCAAGACAAAGTAATCGGTGGTCGTGTATTAAACATTGACGACATCATTGCATTTCATGGGGATTGAGTAGGCCATTTTGAAAAGAATTCCCACAAATCTATTGATTCATATATCAAGGATTGTGAAAAATTAAAGCAACTACCTGATAAGCCAGTTTGGTGTCGATTAATGCTTAGGGATGAAAAGAACCGCAGTTTCAGTGACTCTGCCTACATCAGCTTGCCGTCGCAGTAACCTTAAAGTGTCCAGGGTACGTATCAGTTTTTTACGCTAGGCGAACTCTTGGCCAGCAATGGGGGAGTTCAAGTCGAGGATCCAAAGCGTGTGAGTGCTGGGCATTGACTTTACTTGGCTAGTTAATCCTGAGTAAACTTACTTACAATGCAGACATCCAGCCCACAGACTTATTGAATCGTTATCTTTAAGTTGGCACCCACGGGGTCCTTGTAAAATTTCATCTCCACTCCTTTACTCATTTACTTCTCTACTTTAAAAACCTCCTTCATGACTCACACCTACCTTAATAACTTTGACAGCTCTATTGATTGTTCATTGAAAAGAAGAAGTTTTTTGGCGACAGCTGCATCCGTCGCAACCGCTTTCAAAGCTTTACCTGTACTAGGGGCCAGCGAAGCCTTTCCTAGCCGCGCCATTCGTTTTGTTGTTCCTAACCCGGCCGGTGGATTGCCGGACACAGTCGCACGGATATTTGCTCAGCATTTGGGCGAACGATTAGGTCAACCCATCACGGTGGATAATAAACCCGGCGCCAACGGAGTCATTGCTGCGCAGGCTTTAGCTAATGCGCCCAAGGACGGATACACCATGATGGTGGCCGACGGTTCTATGTTTTCGATTAACCCTGTAATCTACAAAGCCCTTGGGTATGACTTTAAACGAGACTTTGAAGCAGTTTCTTTGGCGGCAAGAGCGCCACTTTATTTGGCTGTTCATCCCAAAGTAAAAGCAACTAACCTCAAAGAGCTCATTGCACTAATCAAAAGCCAGCCAGGAGTGCTGACCTATGGATCCTCTGGAGTTGGGAGTACTCACCATTTGAGTATGGAGGAGTTTAAATCCGCTTTGTCTTTGGATATTACCCATGTTCCCTTCAAAGGATCTGGGCAATCCGTACCCGCTTTGATCGGTGGGCAAATAGATATGGTTTTCTCAGCCCTGCCCTCACTATCCGGATTTGTCAAAACTAACCAAGTTCGTCTCATTGCAGTCAATTCACTTAAGCGGTCCCCTCAAGAACCATCCTTACCGGCAATCTCGGAGTTCATACCGGGGTACGATTTTGCTCCAATTATTGGAGTTTTCACTGCGAAGGGGACTCCTCAAGTTGCAATTGACAAAATTGCAATTGAGATGAAACAGTTGGCCAAATTGCCAGAGTTGATTCAAATTTTAACTAATGCCGGGATTGAGCCCGTAGGGGATGGTCCAATTGAATACACCAAAGCCGTGCTTGCAGAAAATGAGCGCTTAGGAAAAGTTGTAAAACAAATTGGCATTAGCCAGGAGTAAACCATGAGCCGCCTTAAACTAAGCTTTGCATGTTGGGACTATGATCGCACACGCACACTGATGGACGGCACTTTGAGTGTTGATGGCATTGATCTCAATTATTTGAACCTACCCGTTGAAGAAACATTCTTCAGAATGGCAAGATTTAAAGAGTTTGATGTTGCAGAAATGTCGTTATCCTCCTATTGCATAACCCTCTCCAAGCCGGAGCGACCATTTATTGCGATTCCAATCTTTCCCTCGCGCTTTTTCAGGCATTCCTGCATTTATGTCAACGCAAATAGTGGAATTAGAGAGCCCAAAGATCTGATTGGTAAAAGAATAGCCAGTCCAGAGTATCAAATGACTGCGCCCGTGTGGATTCGAGGCATTTTGTCCGATCACTACCAAGTCCCAGTAGATGCACAACCCTACCTATACGGAGGAGAGGAGGAGGTAGGGCGCATTGAGAAAATGAAATTACAACTGCCTCCCCGCATTAAGGTGCACCCCATCAAGCCTCATCAAACACTATCGCAAATGCTACATGAGGGTGAGTTGGATGCTTTGTACACCGCAAGGATGCCCTCTTCTTTTTTAAAAGGTGATGGTCGTGTTAAACGTCTATTTGAAAATTATGTTGAAGTTGAGAGGGCTTATTACAGAGAAACAGGAATATTTCCGATCATGCATACCGTAGTCATTCGCCGCGAGGTGTATGAGGCGAACAGGTGGATTGCACAGTCTTTGACTAAGGCGTTTATTCAGGCTCAGCAAAAGACCTATGCAGACTTATATGAAACGGCCGCCTTAAAAACCATGTTGCCTTGGTTGACCGCACATGTGGAGGATGCTAGACAAGAGTTCGGCGAGGACTGGTGGGCTTACGGGCTTGAGAAGAACGTCAAAACACTAGAAACGTTTACAAGGTATCATTTTGAACAAGGACTATCCAACCAGAAAATCGATTTAAAAGATCTCTTTGCTCCTGAATCTTTGGAGGCTTTTAAAATCTAAAGAGCCTCCAATTAGAGCATCTTTATTTGGACTTTGTAAGACCCTTAGCAATTCCTTTTAAACCACGTTTATTGCATCTGCTGGTTTCTTGCCCTCTAAATAGGCAATTATATTGTCGGCAGCTCGGTGCTCAATTGCTATACGAACACTTTTTACAGCAGAGCCCAAATGCGGCGTGAAAAGTGTAGAAGGGTTTGATGTTAATGCATGGTTAATTGAGGTAGGTCTATTACTTAGCCCCCAATCTTCACAAGCAAATACGTCCGCTGCGAAGCCAGCTAATTGACCTGATTGCAGGCCTCCTAAGATTGCCTCCTCGTTTACCACCGATCCTCTGCCAACGTTAATAATCAATTGACCGGGTTTTGAGAGCTTAAGAACTGATTCATCAATTAGGTTAATGGTTTGATCTGTTAAGGGTACCGCTAAAAAGACATAATCAGCCTCAGTAAATGCCTTCTCTAGAGAAACACTAACGACCCCTGTGATTTCCCGACTAGGATCAACCCCTGTGATAGTCTTACACCCAAAGCCCTTTAATCGATTAACAATTGCCTCCCCTACATTACCAAGTCCGATCACAGCAACATTGGAGCCGCTCAGCCCAGTGCCATAGAGATGGGTTCGCCATCCTTGAAACTTACTTTGTCTTATGTAGGCATCCCCTTCAAGTACTTTTCGGGCTAAAGAAATAGCCAAGCCAATGGCAAGCTCAGCAGTTGGCTCCGTTAATAAGTCAGGCACAACGCTGACCCAAACTCCGTGATGTGTACAGGCTTGGATGTCATAATTGTCATAGCCTTTTAAAGCACAAGCTATTATTTTTAGATTCTTAGCCTTTAACAATACAGAAGAATTAATCTTATCGGTCATAAAACCCATCATGGCAGTGGCTGAGCTTAAGTGGTTAATAAACTCAGACTCTTGCCATGGTTCTATGGATGGATTGATTACCAAATTACCGTACTCTTTTAATCGCTCGCTTACTTCAGCATGAATCCGGTTGGTTATAACGATGTTCACATTATTATTTTTCATATTCGTTTCTAAATTTTTATGAGTCTATACCCAATTCCACCGTAAAAATTAACCTTGCCTTTGACGTGCTTGCTGAGAAGATGAAAAAAACTGAAAGTTTAATAAAAGTTAATATTAAAACAAACCTCATCAGCTTTAAGGAATTTCCTTTGCCTTGCCAATCCCATACAAAACGTAAGATTCACTTTGGTCTCATAAGTAGGGTTTTTAGGGGCTTGTATGAAGTTCAATTTAACTTTAAGCTAACCGGCAGAAAACATAACTACTCAAGCCGCCTATATTGATGGCGGCACTAGATTAAGAGCAACAAACTTAGCCCTTAACGAAATCTTCAGGGTTTAACCTATTAGTTAATCCGCCGACTATTCATAGAATGAAGAGGTAGAGTGGCACGATAAATTTTTATCATGCATTTTTTCTATTGCCTAACTTTTGGCTAACTTTTTTTCAAATAATCGGGGAATTTAAAGTGAATTTAATTAAATCAGTCATATGTGGCTTAATTTTTTTTCTGACGTCCTTAGGTGCATTTTCACAAGAAAAAATTCTTCGAATAGGGCTATTGATACCCACCTCAGGACCTGCTTCTTATTTAGGCGTGTCCATGAAGCAAGGTGTAGAGTTGGCCGTTGAGCAGATCAATAAAACAGGTATCAATGGCTACAAGTTAGATATCCACATTGAGGACACTGCCTGTAGTCCGCTACAAGCAACCAACGCGGCCAAAAGAGTTCTTGAACAGTACAAACCTCACGTTGTAATTGGCGAGGTTTGCTCAGATGCGACGCTCGCAATCGCCCCTTTGTTCGAACAAGCCAAGATTCCACTGGTCAACACGGGTTCCTCTACGATTAAACTAACTGAATCCGGATACAAATATGTTTTCAGAGTTTTCCCAAACGCGGATCAACAATCCTCTCGCCTTGCATCCATGGCGTTAACAAATTTGTCGGCAAAGACGGCTGTCGTTCTTTATGAAAAAACCAATGCAGGCATAGATAATGCCAATGGATTTGAAAAATATTTTACGGCCGGTGGCGGTAAAGTTCTCGCACTCGTTGATTTTGGTAAAGAGGTAAGTGACTTTATGCCGATTGCAACAAGAATTGCTTCATTAGGCAAAATTGACGTGATCTCAATGGTCGCGCTTGAGGGACAAAGTATTCGCTTGACTCAAGCGCTTGCCCAAGTCGGCATCTCAAAGGGGGGCGGTGGGCCCACAACTTTGATTGGCCCAATTTATATGCCTTGGGGATTTGATCAAAAGGCTGGGAACTCCTCAGCCGGATACGTAAGAGCAGTAGGCTTTAACCACAACGAAAAGCGCAAGGTTGTTCAAGATTTCATGACCGCTTATCGGGCAAAATACGGAGAAAACGAAGTGCCCTCTCAGTTTTTAGCGCTTGCTTATGACGGGGTATATTTAATCGCCGAGGCTCTTAAAAAGGGCACCGCAACCTCAGAATCCATACATGAGCAACTTGGCCTTATCAAGGGCTTTGAACTTACTACGGGAATCAAAATTACCTTTGATCAAAAGGGCCAAAACATAGATCCCTCGTCCATTCATTTTGTTGAAACAAATAAAGACCTAACTTGGAAAACACTGTCTTGGTGAGCTGAAACTTTGACTAGTTTAGAACAAGCTTTGCTTAAATGCATTCGCTCGTGGGCAAAAATTAAATGATCGATTTTCTATACCTATTCGCCCAGCAAACCATCAATGGTGTATACCTAGGCCTCATGTATGTCATGGTGGCACTGGGTTTGACATTGATTTACGGGGTCATGAATCAAATTAATTTTGCGCACTCAGATTTTGTGACTTGCGGGGCGTTTGCTGCTTATTTTGTCAGCACCCGCTTAGCAACAAAGTGGTTGGGAATTCCCGACACCCTAGGTTATGTTTTATCGGTATTTGCATCTTTATTTGTCGGCACCTTATTGGGGCTTTTAATTAACGCAATTGTCTTCGTACCTCTTCGAAAGAACGGGGGGCAACTACGCCCCCTCATTGCAACCATCGGTATCTCCGTTCTTATAGAAAATGGACTTCTTGCCTGGGTCGGACCAGTCCCCTACCAATTTGATTCACCCTTTACCCAAGTCACGTACCGTTTGGGGAAAATATTTTTATCTCAACAAAATATTCTAGTTATTCTCATCACCGTCGGCTCAGTTGCAGCGATTTATGCTTTTTTAAAATACACTTTTTTAGGAAAAGCTTTGCGAGCTGTAGCGCAAGACAGAGAAACGGCCGGTCTGATGGGAATTAATCCAAATTTCCTAATCGGCCTGACTATTGCTATGTCCTCGGCTTTAGCCAGTATGGCCGGCGCCATGCTAGGACCATCTCTTGTTCTTACCCCCTTTGTCGGCACTGGACTGATTGTCAAATCATTTGCCATCGTCATTATTGGCGGGTTTGGCAATATGGAGGGAACCATACTGGCAGGCTTGTTGGTCGGTTTGATAGAAGCCTTTACCGTGCAGTACCTGGGCTCAGGGTTGATTGATTTAGTGGTTTTCGTATTATTGCTGGTTATGTTGGTTGTTAAACCAAGTGGTTTGATTGCCGAGCGAAAAGAGGTGAACGTCTAATGCTTAAAGTTTTAAATGGGCGCTCATTTGGTCTTTTAGTGACTCTTCTTATCGTGCTCGCACTACCCAGACTCATAACTGAGCCCTACGGGCGTGGAATTTTGATTGTTTGTACCCTTAATATCATGTTGGCCCTCTCCCTGAACTTGGTCCTAGGCGTGGCGGGTCAATTGCATCTTGGGCAATCAGGCTTTTATGCAGTAGGGGCTTACGTTAGCACCATACTTGTTAAGACGTATGCTGTCAATTTTTGGACGGCGGGGTTGGTTGCAACTATCGTTGCTGCAATTCTGGGCTTTTTGCTATCCCTATTTTCAATGCGTCTGCGCGGTCATTATTTGGGAATCGCATCTCTGGGGTTTGCCGTAGTAGCCTACCAAGTAGCCGTTAATTGGGAGAGCGTGACAGAGGGTGTTAGAGGGATTTATGCAATTATGCCCCCGCCCCCAATCTCATTTTTTGGTTTGGGTGAGTACTCTTTTAATCAGCAAATTAATTTATTTTATTTCACTTCCATTTTGGCAATTTTCGTTTATTTTTTAATCGATGCAATCGTTCGCTCACCCATTGGACAGTCCTTGCTTGCAATCAGGGAGGATGAAATTTCGGCAGCCTCGCTTGGAATAGATAGTCGAGTTTGGAAAGTTTTTGCATTTTCTACGAGCTCAGCCATTGCTGGCTTGGCGGGTTGTTTTTACCCGGTGTTTGTAGGTACATTGGTTCCGGACGCATTCAACATTGTTGAATCGTTTTCGATGATGGCGATGGTCATCGTTGGTGGTTTGGGCACGATGCTAGGCCCTGTCATTGGGGCCATCGTTCTCACTATCCTGCCAGAATTTTTGCGCGAGTTTGGAGAACTCAGGCTGATGGTTTACGGTATATCGTTAACTGTTGTTGTTTTGTTTATGCCCGGTGGAATTATTCAAGCGCTAAAAAGTTTAAAAAACTTAAACCCCATGCTTAAACCCAATGCACTAAAGTCATCATGAACGGCTTAGACGCGTTGCTTAAAGCTGAGGATCTCAGCAAACAATTTGGAGGTGTTCAGGCGCTTAAGGCTATTTCGTTTGAAATACCTAATAGTTCTATTTTTGCACTTATTGGCCCCAATGGTGCAGGTAAATCTACATTACTTCATCTGCTCTCAGGCACATTTCAGCCCAGCAGTGGGCGTGTACAGTTAAAGGGTCAAGAGTTGGTTGGATTAGAGGCCCACAAAAGAGTGAAGCTTGGAATTGCTCGCACATTTCAAAGCATTCGGCTTTTCCAACAACTCACGGTGCTAGAAAATGTAATGACCGGATTTCATACCCATTACAAAGTTCCCATTTGGGAGCATCTAATCTCTACTCAAAAATCGAAAAAAGAATCTCAAAAATTTAAAGAAAATGCGTTCGAACTTTTGGAGTTTATGGGTCTTTTAGGGCAAGCAAATAAAGAGGCTCACTCCCTCTCCTACGGGCAACAAAGGATGCTAGAGGTTGCAAGAGCCATGGCAACAAGCCCCCAGCTTTTGATGTTGGATGAGCCCGCCGCCGGTTTAAACTCAATTGAGGTCGAATTCTTTTTACAAAGATTGAAAGAAATGAAGAAAAAGAACATTACAACCATCGTTGTAGAGCACAACATGGATTTGGTGATGAATGTGGCTGATCATATATTGGTCATTGATCATGGTGAATATTTGTTTGACGGCACGCCAAGCGCAGTTCAATCAAACCCCCAAGTGGTTAAGGCCTACTTAGGTGAGGAATTTATCTAATGAGCAGTCTCCTAACAGCGAGCTCTCTTTATTTTGGATACGGAGATATTTTGGCATGTCAAGACCTAAACTTCGAAGTAAACCAAGGAGAGGTGGTGACTCTAATTGGAGCCAATGGAGCCGGTAAGTCTACAACGATGAAGGGCATTGCCGGGACCTTAGCAAGCCGCTCGGGGAGTATTTTTTTTGAGGGCAAAGACATCACCAAAGACCCATCTCACATCAGGGCAAAAAATGGCATCGCCTTGGTTCCTGAGGGCCGACGCGTATTCCCTTTTTTAACTGTATTAGAAAACCTTGAAATGGGTGGATTTAAATACCGAGGGAATAAGCAAAAAATTAATCAACTCATTGAGCAAAGCTTTACGATGTTCCCTCGTCTTAAAGAGCGCAGCAATCAAAGAGCAGGCACCTTATCGGGGGGTGAGCAACAAATGTTAGCCCTGTCTAGAGCGTTGATGTCTGAGCCTAAACTGCTGTGTCTGGATGAACCCTCCCTGGGGCTAGCCCCTTTGGTCGTGCAGGAGATTTTTAGGAATATCAGGCTCATCAATACCGCCGGGGTAAGTGTGTTGCTGGTGGAACAAAATGCAAATTACGCGCTTGCAGTGGCTCACAGGGGATACGTCTTAAAAAATGGAGTCATCATAGCGAGCGGCACAAGTGAGCAACTGAAAGCAGATGAAAAAATCCAAATGGCCTATTTAGGCACTAAAAAATAAATTCCTTTACCTTTAAAAATTAATTAAGAATATGCAAAACAATCATTTACTCAAAGGCAAAAAAGTCCTTATTACAGGCGCTAGCTCTGGCATTGGTAGATCCACTGCCTTGGCGTTGGCTCAGATGGGCTGTGATATTTTGGTGACATCAAGAAGGCATTCGGAGTTGGAAAAATTAGCACTAGAGTGTCAGGCCTTAGGCGCTCGGATTGAAATCTCTGCGGGTGATTTAAATAACCCCAGCTACGTGGAAGAATTAGCTCTAAAGGCAGGCGACGTTGATATCTTAATAAATTCCGCTGGCGTGCTCACCTATGCCCCTATCTTAGAGATGACTGCAAAAGAATGCATGGACATGTTTAACACCAATGTATTGGCAACCTTTGCGCTAACAAGCGAGATCGCAAGATCTATGGTGAAACGCAAATCTGGTCACATCGTTATGATTACTTCAACTGCTGCTCGAGAGGTGTATAAATTAGGCGGCGTTTACTGTGCAACTAAACACGCCCTATCGGCAATAACAAGAAGCCTTAGATTAGAGCTTCAAGGCAGCGGCATTAGAGTCACAGAGATAGCACCTGGGATGGTGGATACGCCAATTCGTGACACTTCCAACCATCCTGCGGTTCTCGCCGCCATCAAAGCCAGAACAATAAAGGCTTTAACGCCCCAGGAGGTTGCCCAAAGCGTGGTTTACGCTATTCAAACGGACTTTAACTGTTGTTCAGATTTAATTGAGCTTCGTCCAAGGGGAGCCGCTTAAGTTTTTAGTCAGTCATTTACAAGGAGGTTACTATGTCAGAAAAAGCCCAACAATTTGCATTTAGTTACTTAAAAGAGGAGGACTTCAAAAAAGATGGTCTTCGCCCCTACGCAATGTACAGAGATCTAGGGTTTGCAAAAGCCACGAATGGACTCGCACAAGCGCATGTCATCAAGCTTTTGCCCCCCCACACCCCAGAGGCTGCGAAGCTACATTTCCACAGCATCCACTTTCAAATGGTTTACGTTTTAAAGGGTTGGGTTCGCAATAAATTTGAGGGACAAGGTGAATTTTTAATGGAAAAAGGCAGTAGTTGGATTCAACCTCCCGGCATCCCCCACGCGGTTCTCGATTATTCAGATGATGTGGAATTGTTAGAGGTTATTCTTCCCGCTGAGTTTGATACAGTCAATCTTTAAAAAATATTGTGGACTTACATCTAAAAGGCAAGGAAGCCCTGATCACGGGTGCATCCAAGGGAATTGGTTTTGCTGTTGCTTGTGCCTTGGCGCAGGAGGGGTGTAACGTTCATTTGGCATCTCGTGCAAAGGACTCGCTTAACACCGCAGCAAACGCGATCCGTGCTAAATATCCTTTGGTGCAAGTAAAAGAATGGGTTGCAGATCTCTCGGCGCAAAATGACAGATCCAGACTGATTGATGCTTGTTCGCATGTGGATATTTTGATCAACAATGCAGGCTCTAATCCGGGGGGTGATTTACTAAATACGCCCACCCAAGTTTGGCGAACATCTTGGGATTTAAAGGTTTTTGGATATATCGACTTCTCTAGGTCCATGTTGGAACATATGAAAAAGCGCGGCAAAGGTGTCATATTAAATGTGATTGGGATCGCGGGTGAAAAGCTCCAAGCTCAATACATTATTGGATCAACTGGAAACGCAGCATTGATTGCATTTACGAAGGCGCTCGGTAGCCAGTGTTGTGATTTCGGAGTCAGAGTGCTTGGCGTCAATCCAGGAATGACTATGACAGATAGAGGGGTGAAAATGTTGAAGGGCTGGAGTCTTACCAAATTCGGAACAGATGAGAAATGGCAAGATTTCGAGCAAGGCATGAACCTGCCTTTTGGGCGAATGGCACAGCCAAGTGAAGTCGCAGATGTGGTTGCATTTTTGGTCTCTGACAGAGCTTCGTACGTGAGCGGCACAATTGTTAACGTAGACGGGGGAATCGTTCACCGTGGCTCGTAATCTCTTGCGCTGAGTATCAAACGGTGCTTTAAAATCTATAAGCGGGTGGTTTAAGTGAGCAAGTGCAAAGAGGGCGGCGCTAGGACGTCTATTACCTTTAATATCATGGACCTTTTTTTGGTTGTCGACCCCCCCCCTTCCAGCCCCTGTCGTTAAGTATATTAATAGCTAGGACTAGAGAGATACCAATACAAGTTCTCGGATCTAAGAAACTTTCAGCAAAACCTCCAAAAAAATCCTCTCAAATGGATAAGCTCCAGGAACCTTTTAAGATGAGAGGATTACATTTTTGTTTATACCCAATAAAACCCCATCTTCAGCAAATAACCTACCCCTAGCCATCCAACCCCCTTCGCCCCCCAAAGTTGGCCGCCCCCAGGGTACCCATAACGATCGGCGAACGAGAAAAGCATTTACTGGTCATGCACTTGCGTGCACAGCACCCATTCATACTGTGGTCAAGATAAAACCTGCGATGTCTGGTCAATATCTCAGTTTTTAGGCAGAAAACATTTTGCTTTTTTTAAACCGTATTTAAACCGTAATCCCAGCCTCGCGGCGCATAGCGCAAATGATTTGTTTGAGGTTGGCAAAATTTGTGTATAGCTTTACAAACTTTGGGATGTGCTCTTATAGGGAAATTTCGGGTAACGGATTCAAAAAAGAGTATTTAAAATTCCACACAAAGGGTTTTTACGTAATGAATTTGAGAATAGGGAAGGTATCGTTAGTCTTTATGTTCAGATTTATGCGGGATCAGGAGATCTCTCAGCAGTAATATTCACATTTCTGCTCTGTTCAATCGAGCCAATAAGGCCCACAAAAAAACAATTATTGAATTCAAAAAAAAGATTGAGCATAACAATTTGAGAGCGACAAGTGTGAAATTATGAATGATTTAATGATTTTGACTGAAAATATTTTGCAGTCGTTGTATACGGGTGTGATTGTTGGTTGTATTTACGGACTAATGTGCGTGGGCTTGGCTCTAATCTTCAGCGTGATGAGGGTCATTAATTTCGCCCAAGGCGAGTCGCTAATGCTTGGCATGTACGCTGCATTTTTTTGCTTTGCCCATTTAGGCATACAAGCATTATTCGGCTCTTACGTGGGGCCGTTTATTTCAGCCTTGTTAGCGGGCATTTTTGTATTCGTATTTGGTATCTTAATTTATGAAGCGTTACTAAAACATGTGACAGGTATGCGTGTGGCTAATACTGAGGGCGAGGGACATTATCCACAGCTTACTTTGACACTGGGCTTGTCGCTTGTCATCGCCAATGGTGGTTTGCTTTTATTTGGATCTGCCCCATTAACCATGCGCACCCCCCTGTCATCCAGTGCATGGGAATTGGGTCCCTTGTTTGGAACAGACATGATGTTGTTTCTCAATCAAGGACGAACTATTGCATCCGTCGTCGCTGTTGGGGTAGCCATAGGGGTATCGCTTTTTATCAGCCGCTCTCGCATGGGCACTATGATGCGCGCCGCTGCTGACAATCCACAAGCCGCCACTTATGTGGGCATTCATGTTGGCAATTCACACCGACTTGCTTTTGCGTTGGGCTCTGCCATCACGGCAGTTGCTGGCGGTTTGATTGCAACCTACTATCCGTTTCAGCCCTACATTGGTATTGAATTTGTGATCATCATGTACACAGGTGTGTTGCTCGGGGGGATGGGCAGTGTTTACGGTGCGTTTTTGGGCGGCGTCACTATCGGTTTGGTGCAACAACTCAGCACACTTGTACTGCCGCAACAATTACAAAATACGGCCATCTTCGTGGTTTTCTTATTGATCTTGTTATTCAGGCCGCAAGGCTTGTTTGGCAAAAGCGTAGAGCGGGTTTGATCAAATGAATACTATACAAACGCCGATTGCACGTTTAAAGCGTCCTGCTAATTTATGGAAGCAAGAGATGGCTATTATTTGTGCGGCCTCGCTTATTTATGTGATGCTGACTTGGATGATCAAAGACCGCTACTACCAACTGTTGTTCACGATTGTTCCTATTTGGGCATTAGTGGGTGTGGCTTGGAATATTTTTTCAGGTTATTCGGGCTTGTTGTCATTTGGTCATGCAGCTTTTTTTGGAATTGGCGCTTATACCGTTGCCTTGTTGATGGTGCTTTTTAACATCAGTCCTTGGTACGGTTTGATTGCATCTGGTTTTGTTGGCGCTCTCAGTGGTGTTTTAATTGGTTGGACTACGTTTAGATTGCGCGGTCACTACTTTGCATTGGCTATGTTGGCTTTTCCATTGGCTTTGCTCTACATTTTTGAATGGCTTGGTTTTCAAGAGGTCACGCTGCCAATGAAGCGTGAAGAGCCCTTACTCTACATGCAGTTTGCAGATCAGCGTTTGTACATAGTGGTTGCCATGGTGATGTTGATTTCGGCGCTGCTGATTAACTTAGCCCTCGCTAAATCGCGTTTTGGATTGGCTTTGCTTGCCATCAAACAAAACGAGCCAGCGGCAATGGCCTCGGGTATCAACCCTTTGCCTTGGAAATTCGCAGCCATCGCTATTTCAGGTGCATTCACTGCCTTAGCGGGCGGCTTGTACGGCGTCGTGCTTCTTATTGTCACACCCTCTTCAGTGTTTGGCATGTTGTCGTCAGCACAAGCACTGATCGTCACTTTATTTGGCGGCATCGGCACAATTGCAGGCCCCGTGATTGGTGCATTGCTGTTAATTCCCTTGGGTGAAATTTTGCATGCTGAATTGGGCGAAAAGTTACCCGGAATTCAAGGTGTTGTGTTCGGCGCGGCCATTATCACGGCTGTACTTGCAGCACCCGAAGGCATCTGGCCTTGGATGCGTTCCAAATTTCAAAAAAAATGGGTGGATGAATTACCCCCCCTTGGTTTGAACACCGATTCTTTTATGCGAAGCACCGCGCCTGCCCCCACCACAGGGAAAGTGTTGATGCATGTAAGTGACGTTACAGTTCGTTATGGTGGTTTGTACGCTCTTAAAGATGTCAACTTTGATGTAATGGAAGGTGAAATACTCGGCATTATCGGCCCCAACGGCGCCGGTAAAACCACTTTATTCAACACGCTTAACGGATTTGTTGTGCCGGTGAGTGGACGAAAAATATTCAATGGGCAAGACGTCACGACTTTTAAAACCTACGACATTTGTCGTGCGGGTATTGGCCGCACATTTCAAATTGTTCGCCCTTTCAAGCAGATGTCGGTTTTGGATAACGTGGTGATTGCAACGTTTTTTACTCAATCTGATTTAGATAAACAGTATGCGATGGCGCAAGATGCGGTTGAGTTGGTTGGTTTAGGTTCGCGACTGAACACTGTGGTTGCGGGACTCACCACAGTTGAATTGAGGTTGATGGAGTTGGCCCGCGCACTCGCCCCAGCACCGCGTTTGCTGCTTTTAGATGAGATATTGGCTGGATTGGGTAGCAGTGAAACCGAACACGTTTTAAAAGTGATTGAATCTATTCGTCAAACTGGCGTCACGATTGTTATCATTGAACACACCATGCACGCCATGGTTCGTTTGGCCGACCGCATGATTGTTTTAGATCACGGGCTGGTTTGTGCGCAAGGTTTGCCCGAAGACGTTACCAACAATCCTTTGGTAATCGAGGCTTACTTAGGTAAGAAATGGAGTGCACGTGCTCAACATTAACGGTATCAGTGTTTATTACGAAGGTTTGTGCGCTTTAAAAGATGTACACATCAAGATTGATTCTGGTGAATTTGTGGCCGTCGTTGGCCCCAACGGCGCAGGCAAAACCACCTTGTTCAAAGCAATATCTGGCGTGGTGCCACTCGCCTCAGGACAAATCAGCTACAACGGACAAGATTTATCCAAACTACAAGCCCACGAACGTGCATCTTTAGGCATTGCGCACGTGCCAGAAGGTCGTCAAGTTTTCCCATCATTAAGTGTTTTGGAAAATTTACAAACGGGTGCGCAATCCAAACAAGCAAGAGAGGCTTGGGAGCAAACATTAGCCTTCATTCACACCTTGTTTCCTCGCTTGGCCGAGCGCAGTGCGCAAGCTGCAGGTACCTTGTCGGGCGGCGAGCAACAAATGGTGGCTATTGGCCGTGGGCTTGCATCGTTGCCTAAACTGTTGATGCTTGATGAACCCTCCATGGGGTTAGCGCCTGCAGTAGCCGATCAAATTTTTGAATGCATACAACGCATTCATCAAGAGCAAGCCATCAGCGTGTTGTTGGTTGAACAACGCGTAGGTGAAGCATTAGAGAGTTGTGATCGTGGCTATGTGCTCGAATCAGGGCATTTGGTCATGAGTGGCACACATCAAGAATTAATGCAAGACAGTCGCATAAAGAAATCCTATCTGGGTCTGTAAATTTAAAAGGAGTGAGACATGAGAAAAAACAATCGACGTGAAGTGATACTGGGAGGCGTTGCAATCGCTGCTTCTGCGGGTTTGCCATCACTTGCTAGGGCGCAAAGCCCTAGTGAAGTAAAAATTGCTGTGGGGGTTCCGCTCTCGGGTGCCTGGGCTCGCAGTGGAGAATTACATCTCAAAGGTGCGCAATTGGCCGCTGAAGATATTAATGCAGCAGGTGGCATCAAAGCCTTGGGTGGTGCCAAGATTAAATTAATTCCTGTCGATGCAGGAGACTCCACAGAAAAAGCTAAAAATGCCGCTCAGCGTATGTTGTCTCAAGATCCCGATATAGTCGGTGGCACAGGCGCATTTTTAAGCTCTTTTACGCTAGCAATTACTGAAATCACAGAGCGCGCAGAAGTACCATGGCTTACATTGTCTTATTCAGATCAAATCACTGCGCGTGGTTATAAGTATGTGTTTCAAACGTCCCCCATTGCCAGCAAACAATCCGTAGAAGCTTTACCCACGATGATGGAGCTAGCCAAGATTTCAGGCTCTGCCCCCATCAAAACTTTGGCCATCGTGATGGACAATACCGCCTCACCCGTTGCGTTCACCAAGCCCCTGCGCGAAGGTGGATTGGAGAAACTCGGCATCAAATTGGTTGTCGATGAAATCTATACACCACCGTTGTCAGACGCCACCTCGATTGTGCAAAAAGTGCGCAATGCTAGACCCGATATGTTGTTCCTGGGCACCACCAACATTCCAGACACCAAATTAATTTTGGAAAAAATGAGTGAAATGGGTATGGGTCGTGGACGCATTCCCATTTTGGGTAACGGCGGACATTTTGGTTTGCCAGAACTCTTAAGCGTGACTGGCAAAGAGCAACTCGAAGGCGTAATGGTTGCGATGGCCAACTGGACAGGCAAGGGTCACGATAAATTGCTAGCTGACTTTAAATCCAAACACAAAGAACCATGGATGCCGCAAGACAGCATATCAACTTATGGCGACATATGGATTTTCAAAGAAGCGATGGAAAAGGCAGGCTCTGCAGATCCCAAAAAGGTTGCCGCAGCAATTCGCGGACTCAACGAAACGGGAGGCGCATCGCGTTTCTTTCCAGGAGGTAAATTGGCCTTCGAGCCCAATGGTCGAAGGGTCAATTCTGAGTTGGTGATTATTCAATGGCAAAACGGCGAACCCAAAACGGTTTATCCCGTTTCATTTGCCGCGACATCCGCAGTTTGGCCTAAGCAATAAAGGGCGACGAGGAGTAATTATTGCTACTGTTTTTATGTGTTTAGGAATAGACAGTTGTTGCAAATACTGCAATGGCTGTCTATCCTTTTTATTCAGGAATCAAAACAGTCGATCCGATCGTTTTTCTCGACTCAATTGCGCGGTGTGCAAGTGCTGCATCCTTTAATGCAAATTGCTGGCATACATGAATTTTGACAGCCCCACGAAGCACCACGTCAACAACATCGCTTGCGCGCATCAATAATTCTTCACGGTTGGGGACAAAAGATGAAAATGCCGCGCTAGTAACCGATAATGAGCCCAACCCATTGAGTTTGAAGATGTCCAAGGGCGGTACACGCCCAGACGACGAACCATAAGACACCATCAAACCTCGTGGGCGCAGACAAAGCAAGGACAGATCAAAAGTGTCTTTTCCAACAGAGTCAAATACGACAGGCACACCTTGACCACCCGTGAGGGATCGCACGCGTTTGGCAATATCTTCCTCACCTGATAACAGCACATGTTGGCACCCATTGGCTTTTGCCATCTCTGCTTTTTCCTCAGAACCCACAACACCAATCACACGAACGCCTAGATGCGCAGCCCACTGCGCAATAAACAATCCAACACCGCCAGCGGCAGCGTGTACCAAAATGGTTTCACCCGCTTGAATGGGATACACACTTTTAATCAAATACTGCGCTGTGAGTCCCTTGGTAAATAGTGCTGCGGCTGTGATGTCATCAATTTCTTTAGGGATAGGGATTAGTCGTTCTGCAGGAAACATGCGACCTTGTGCATACGAGCCTGGTGCAAACTTGGGCCCACCCGCAGCGTAGGCCACCCTGTCCCCAACCTTGACGTGCGTGACGCCTGCGCCAATCGCCTCAACGATGCCCGCAGCCTCGCCCCCCAGAGCATGGGGTAAAGAGGGCAGGGGATAGCGTCCCTGGCAGTTGTGCAAATCTGCAAAATTCACACCAATAGCAGCGTGCTTCACAAAAGCCTCGCCAAGTTGAGGGGCACCTGATTCGACGTCTTCATAACGCATTTGCTCGGGCCCACCATAGGCATGGATTCGCACGGCTTTCATGGATTGACTCCTGAGGAAATATTAATAAAACCAATGTGGGGGTTGTGCCCCCGCAATTGTTGATTGAAATGTGGCGATGCGCTTTGCACCTAAGCTGCCCAAATAAACAGTTTTAAGGTCCGGCCCACCAAAGGCAACACTGGACACATTTCCTAGAGTTTGAACCGTGCCTGCGTATACGTCTTCAAATGTTAAACCTTCGCCTGCAAACTTGGTCTCTGCATTGGCAATGATTGTTGGATTGAGGTCTTCAACAACAATATGCCCTTGACCATTTTTGTCCACACGAATGACGCGGTTAGAGACCACACACGCAACCCACACCGAGCCTTCACAATCAAATGCGAGTCCATCAGGAAAATTACCATCTGAAAAAGTATGAATTACTTCTTTGGGGCCCAGTTTGCAAACGCCTTGTTCGATGATGGGATAACGCGAGAGCCGGCGTCCATAGGTCTCATTTACATACAACCATTGACCTGTTGGATCGACCCGACATTCATTGGTAAATGTAATGCCATCAGCCACAATGCGAGCCCCTTGTTCGTCCATCAACGCAATAAAACCATCGGATACATGCGCATTGAATGACAGGGTACGGGGAATTATACGTGTGCTCATCGAGATCCATCGGCGACCCGCGGCGTCGATGCTTACAAAATTTGTACTGCTCATGGGCACGCCGTCAACTTCCATCACCACTGGAGAAAGCTGACGCTTGTGATCGATTTTCCATAGACCACCGCCACACGTTGTGCCTAAGTTGGCGACTAAAAATTCTCTCTCTGGCGTGAGGGCTATTCCATTGGTTAAAAAACCTTCGGGCTTACCATGTACGGGTTGTTTTGGGTGACCGAGTTGGTGCACGCTGCATTCGTGGTCAGATACAAATAATTCGCCTTTGGAGGTTGCAATCACACTCTCAGGACGATGCAAATTCTCACCTAAAAAGTTGAGATCATGGAGCTGGATGTGCATGATTTATTAGATTGGTTGTGTGAGCAAATAAATTCCCAGACCTCTTGCATGAATCGGTCGCTAGATTTGAGTTGTGAGTGGGTCGCGCGCTACAGGCATGTGATGCGACGTGTCGGCTAATTTTTCAAAGGAGCCGTATCCATTGAGCCCGTGATCCACATCAATCATAATTGGAAATGGCGCGAGTTTTTGAATATTGTTGAAAAAATTGACTGGCATTTGATGCCTACACAATGCAGGCGCGTGGGGGTCCTGGTCCTCTTCCTCTTGCTGCGACCCAGTCGCATCATAGCGAACCCAGTTGCACCATAGGGTAAATAGTTAAATAGGAAATTGTTTTCTTACCTATCATGTGTTCAGTTTTTTGTCTAAAAACCATAACTTAAGGTTGTATATGTCTCGTTTACCCTACCTCAATCCTTCCGATCTCGCCCCAGAAAACCAAGACCTTCTCAAGCGGCCCATTAATTTATTCCGCGCCATGACTCATAGCCCGGGTGGCGCACGTGCCTTTTACGGCTTGGCTGACTATATTCGTAGCAATAGCCCACTGGACGCGCGGTTGCGTGAGCTGGCGATTATTCAAGTGGGGTACATCACAAGATCTGTTTATGAATACACGCATCACGTCAAATTGGGTCTTGATTTCGGCGTCACGCACGATGATTTGATAAACCTTGCGGCTTACAGCACTGGCAAACCTCATTCATTGGATGACTTATCCAAAGCGGTTTTAGACGCGGCTACACAGATGACCAACGGACACGCCATGAGCGACAAGACATGGAATTTTTTGAGTCAACAACTAAGCCACGAACACCTGACAGACTTGGTCATTACGATCTCGTTTTATAACGGCGTGGTTCGGTTTTTAGAAACGATGCAAATCGATAACGAGCCCGAGTTTCAAACATTTTTAGCCAAGTATCCTTTTGCGCCACTTTAGGCTGAAATGGTGCATATTAATCATCGATTGGTTATGGTTGTCCACCAAAGACTGCGCAAAATAAGCGTCATACAGAAGCAAACATTTGCTTTTCTGTTAAATCAAAAAGGGGAACTTCAATGAACGGACGTGTTGCAGGCCAAGTGGCTATTGTTTTCGGAGGCGGTCAAACGCCAGGACAAACCGTTGGCAACGGGCGGGCTACTGCCATGGTTTTGGCTCGCGAGGGTGCTCATGTGATTGTGGTCGATCGCAAATTACAGCTCGCACAAGAAACGGCCGATCTCATTCAAAAGGCGGGCGGCAAAGCACAAGCTATGCAATGCGATGCCACCCATGAAGATCAGGTTCAATCGATCATCACGAAGGTTCAAGGTGAACTGGGGCACATCGATATTTTGCACAACAACATTGGGGCTAGTATTGAGTTGGGTGATCAAACTGCTGATGTATTAACCGAAGAAGCGTTTGATCGCAGTTTCGCAGTTAATCTTAAAAGCAGTTGGATGAGCATCAAACATGTGTTGCCCATCTTTCGCAAACAAAACAAAGGCTCCATCGTCAATATTTCGTCTTTGGCCGCAGCGCAAGCCTATCCCTTGTTGGGATACAAAACCATGAAAGCAGCAGTGATTGCCATGACAGAAAATGTGGCCGCCGCTAATGCACAATACGGCATTAGAGTCAATGCTATATTGCCTGGTTTGATGAACACACCCATGGCAATCGAGTCGCGTGTGGGGCAAGGTCGCGCACGCGAAGAAGTGATTGCCGCGCGAGACCGTCGCATTCCCTTAGGAAAAAAAATGGGAACTGGCTGGGACGTTGCCAACGCCGCTTTATTTTTGCACTCGGATGAGGCATCATTCATCACAGGTATTGCGCTTATTATTGACGGCGGTGAACGTGTCGTGCATGGTTTGTAATTTTTTTATTGATGGAGTAGCAGATTGAAAACGAATAAAAGTCTGGGATTTATTGGAACGGGCGTAATGGGGGCACCGATGGTAGAGCGTTTGATTGCAGCGGGCTATCAGGTCAGCATATACGATCCTAATCCATTGGCTCTCAAGCCTCTTGTGGCCATGGGTGCTCGGGCAGCCATCTCTGCTCGGGATGCTGCAACTGGTGTGAGCACTGTTTTTGCGTGTTTACCTTCACCACAAGTCAGTCGTGAAGTCGCTTTGGGTGAATCAGGCATAGGTAAAAATTTACCTGATCTCAAAATTTATATTGAAGCCTCCACCATCGGAACATCAACGGTTAAGCAAATTTCTCAATCTTTAAGACAGCAAGGTATATCTTTATTGGATGCACCAGTGAGTGGTGGTCCTCGAGGTGCGCGTGCAGGCACTTTAGCAACCATGGTGGCTGGCGAACGCGCGATTTTTGAACAAAGCCTGCATATTTTTGAAACCATTGCTGAAAAAGTTTTTTATGTGGGAACCGAGCCTGGCTTGGCACAAATGACCAAGCTAGCTAACAACATGATTTCTGCAGCCGGAATGGCCGCGGCGTCGGAGGCGATTATTTTGGCGGTCAAAGCAGGTGTTGATCCCACCACATTGGTGGATGCCATTAATTCAAGCACGGGTCGCAACACGGCCACCTCCGATAAATTCCCCCAATCAGTTCTCACACGATCATTTAACTACGGTGGAAAATTCTCGACTATGTATAAAGATGTGCGCTTATGTTTAGACGAAGCGCGTGCATTAGATGTGCCGATGTGGGTTGGCTCAAGCGTTGTGCAATTGTGGTTTCAAGGCATGCTCGAAGGCCGCGGCGATGACGACTACACAACCATCACTAAGATGATTGAAGAGTGGACAGGCGTCACCGTTGATGGTCGAGCATCATGAAATTAAATTACATCATCAAAGGAAAAGGATCTCCCGTATTGCTGTTGCATCCTGTTGGAAGTGCAATTACTTTCTTAGAACCATTGGCTGATCTCTTGAGTCAACACTACCAAGTGATGAGCATGGATTTACCTGGGCATGGTCAATCGCCTCGTTTATCAATTGACGATTCGCATCCGATGCAGTTGGATGATTTTGCAAAAGACGTTCATGAAAATCTGCAACACGCTCAATTTACACCATGCGCGGTTGTTGGTTTTTCTTTTGGTGGAATGATTGCTCAGTCGTTGGCGTTTTTGTATCCGCAAGATGTTTCATTTTTGATTCCCTGTGCTTGCCCCTGCACCTTGCCCGATGCCAGTCGCCCTATTTCGGCCAAACGGGGCACGGACGCCCAAAAAGACGGGATGACCTCGGTGATTGAAGCAACCGTAGAGCGTTGGTTTACGCCTGCATTCAGGGCCAAGAAGGGACATCTTGCGTCCCAAGAGCACTTGTTGTCTGCGCATCACGGGGGATGGGTGCACGGATGGCATGCGATTTCAAATATCGATCAACTCGCCCGACTGCCACAAATCAAACAGCCCACACTGTGCATTGCCGGTGAGGTGGATGCCTCCTCCCCCCCCGATACTGTTGGACTGATTGCAAAGGCAATCCCTGGCGCTCAACTTCAAATTGTGACGGGTGCGCCGCATATGCTGTTCATCGAACAACCGAAAGAGGTTGCCGATTTAATCCATGCTTTTTTAAAAAAACATAGTCATTAAACCTTGTGATCAGGCACTTGACCTGCGATGACTTGTCGGCAGTTATGAAAAATAACTTTGAGCTCTTCAATCACACCAAAGCGTGAACCGCCCGCATAATGCGGCGTCATGATGATATTGGGCAAGCTCAATAATTTGTCCCCAAGTACGCGAGGTTCTTCCCAGTGTACGTCTAGTCCTGCGCCAGCAATCAATCCTGTGGTGATTGCAGTATGCAAATCATCTTCGTTAATTAATTTGCCACGACTGGTATTAATTAAGAATGCACTGCGTTTCATTAATTTAAACGTATTTAAATCAATCATGCCGCGATTGGCGGGTAAATTAGCAGCATTGATAGAGACAAAATCAGACTGAGCAAGCAACTCATCTCGCTTTGCATAATATGCGCCAAATTCTCTTTCTTTACCCTCGCTTAATCGAGTGCGATTGTGATACAAAACACGCATACCAAACCCGCGTGCAATGGATGCCATGATAGAGCCCACTTCCCCCAATCCAATAATGCCCAATGTTTTACCGTAAAGACCTGATAGGGGGGTCGTTCCTGTCCAGTTGTAAGCCACTGCATCAACGGGTTTAATCAATTCTTTGTTCCACTGACCTGAATGGATTTGATTGTGCGATTGCACCAAATGTTTGGTGAGGGCTAACATCATCATGATGCCGTGTTCAGCGGTATAGATCAGTGTGAGGCGCGGGATACATGAAACATGAATTCCTTTTTGATGGGCCAGTACCAAATCAATGCCGTCCGAGCGTTCCCCCATGCGTTGAATCAAACGCAAGCGGGGTGCAGAGGTAATTTTGTCTGCATCAACGCCGCCGCGTCGAAAAATAATGATGCTAGGGTCAACCTTGGCAATATCCTCAGGTGTCGCAGACAGGTCATACGCTTGAACACCGTCACAGGGGTGCAAGCCGTGCGCTGCGTCGTACACTTCTTGTAAATTAACGGCTTCAGGTGCAAAAAAAGCTTTCACCCAGTCGTCAGAGATTTGATCGGGTTTGGACAATGCATAGCGAGCAAGCCGGATCACGTGATCATCATCTAGGAAAACAATGTTGTGCTGGGACATTAAATTGAAGCCTCACGTTAAGGGTAAATTGGGGGTTGACTATTTGGGGCAGGTCAAACACACTTTTGTTTTTACATAAGTTTATAGCAACTCTATGGCCATCATAGATTGATTTTCTTGTTTCAAAAGGGGATTTTGTGCGGTTCACGAACAAAGTGGCGTTTATCTGTGGTGCGGGCTCATCTGCGCCTGGTTGGAGTAATGGCAAGGCTGTTTCGGTATTGCTCGCGCGAGAAGGAGCCAAAATTTTTGCGCTCGATCTCAATGAAGAAAATTTAGCACCAACGGTCCAAGCGGTTCAGTCCGAGGGTGGTGCCTGTGTGGCACACACGGCAGATGTGACACTGCAAAGCGATATCAAAGCCGCCGTTGCTGCGTGTATGAAAAAATGGGGCCGTATTGACATCTTGTTTAACAACGTGGGCTTGCAATCATTGGGCGGGCCCGAGGAACTTGAAGAGGAAGTATGGGATCGATTGATGAATGCCAATGTTAAATCCATGTTTCTCACCTGTAAGCATGTGTTGCCCGTGATGACGGCGCAAAAGAGTGGCGTCATCATCAATAATTCATCCATGGCAGCGATTAGTTTTTTATATCCCAGTATTGCGTACTCAAGTTCAAAAGGGGCAGTAGACGCATTTACAAAAAATTTAGCCGTTCAATACGCTAGCAAAGGTATTCGTGTGGTCTCAGTGCGACCCGGGTTGATGGCCACACCTCGCATCACGGCTCGTATGAAAACTAAATTTGGTGATGGCTATGAAGATGCGCTGGACGCGCGCAACAAAATTGTTCCGATGGGGCGAATGGGTGACGCGTGGGACGTGGCCAAAGCGGTTGCATTTTTGGGCAGCGATGATGCAAGTTACATCACAGCAACTGAGATTGTGATCGATGGAGGTTTGAGCGCAAGCGCTTTGGGCTATCCTTGGGCTGATCAAGAAAAAAATCTTTGAGCAGGAGTTTTATGTAGCGGGTTTGCCTTTGAGAATGTATTTTCACGTGTAAAAAATTGGGAAATAAAAGGAGACGTTGCCCTGAAATATTTTCAAATCATTCAATATGCATTGTTGGTGTGCGGCTTATTGTTGGGCTCAACTGCAAATGCGGCTTATCCAGATAAAACTATTAGAATAATTGTTCCTTTTGCCGCCGGTGGCGTATCAGATAACGTGGTTCGTCAAGTGTCGCTTAAAATCACCGAGCAAACGGGCAAGTCATTTGTGGTTGAAAATCGGGGTGGTGCAGGCGGGCGCATTGGTTACGAGGCCGGCGCCAAAGCCGCGCCCGATGGTTACACCATCATGGCAACCGATGCAACCTTCACCATGTTGCCTGGTATTTTTGGAAACAAACTCAATTTTGAACACAGTGACTTAATACCCGTAACTTTGATTGCGCAAATGCCGTTTGTTCTCACGGTCAACGTCAACAGTAATTTCAAAACTTTGGGCGAGTTGGTTTCTTACGCCAAGGCCAATCCTAAAAAAATTAATTACGCAAGTTCAGGCAATGGCGGTGTGAATCATTTGGTGAGTGAATTGTTCTCACGCAGTGCCGGCATCACCATGCAACAAATCCCGTACAAAGGGATGGGAGACGCGGTGATTGGATTGCTGGGCAATCAAGTTGATTTGATGGTGACCGCGATGCCAACCGGTTTACCTCACGTTAATAGTGGCAAGATGCGTGCATTGGCTGTTTCATCGGCCAAGCGGACGTCTGCTGCACCTAATATCCCAACAGCGCTTGAACAAGGTGTTCCTTTTGTATCAAATAATTGGGTGGGGTTAACTGTGCCCAAAGGTGCTCCAAAAGAAGCTTCTGAATGGATCACCAAAAGTGTTCTAGCAGCCATGGCGACTCTTGATTTACAAGAACGTATTCAAGCCATGGGCGCTGAAGCTAATTTATTAGTGGGCGATGAATACGGTAAGATGATTCAAAGCGAAACACTACGTTGGTCTGAAGTGACCAAGGCCGCTGGTATCGTGATTGATTAAGGTAGATATATGACGCTTGCTCTTCAATTGGCTCAGTTGGTCACTTCCACCCGGCTCGGGGACTTACCCCCATTAGCGCTTGAGCGCGCCAAAATGAGTTTGGCCAGTACGGTTGCCAGTTGTGCGATGGGCTTTGATATCGCATCGACGAAGGTAATACGCGCCATTGAAATTGAGAACTCCGGCGCGTCTCATGCAACTGTTTGGTTTGATGGAACCAAGCTCCCGGTGGCAAGCGCCGCCCGTTTGAACGCGGTGTCAAGCGATGCAGCCGCATCGGATGACAGCGATATGCGCAGCATTGCCCACATAGGCACGATTGTTTCTTCCTCCTCAATTGCAATGGCAGAAAAATTAGGTCGCTCAGGCGAAGAAATCTTGCACGCTATGGTATTGGGTTATGAAATTGCAGGACGCATCGATGAGTCTTTAACTCCCGGTCGTATGCAAAAAGGATTTCACGGCTCTGTTTCTACTGTTTTTGGTTCTGCTGTAGCAACGGGTTGTTTGCTTCAATTAAACGCGCAACAAATGGCGCATGCGATCCTAATTGCCGCTACATCGATTGGTGGGCTCGCTATTGCTGCAGATACCAGTTGTGCCCGTGAATACCACGCGAGCTTGTCGGCGATGCTGGGGGGCCAAGCTGCGATGGCAGCACACCGTGGTTTTCAATCTGAAATCAACTCTCTCGAAGCTCCGCGTGGATTTTTACATGCAATGGGTGGCCAAGCTATTGAAGATATTCCAAAAGATTGGGGAAAGTCTTGGGATATCGTGACCGATATGGCTATCAAACTCATGCCCGGTGGTCATCCTTTTCATGCAATTGCTGAGGCCGCCGCAAATGCAGCGATTGAAGGCAATGTGGACCCTAAAGAAGTGCATACCATAACTATCTCTGCAGCTCAAATGCGCGATTGGGGTAGCAAAACACACCCACACGATTTGATTAGTGCGGCGCATAGCGTGGTTTATTTTGTTGCCGCCAGTGTGGCCGATCGCAGGTTTGATTGGGATCACATGAGCGCAGCAAAAATGACCGATCCATTGATCACACTACTACAAGATAAGGTGGTGTTTGATTCCAATCCAACACCATTGCCTGACCGATTCACGCATCGCCACGGTGGCACAGTGATCATTCAAATGAATTCGGGTGCGATTCATAAAAACACGTGTAAGGCTGCACGCGGCTCGGGCGCCCGTGGAATCGATTGGGCGGACATTGATTGCAAGTATCAAAAATTAATGCCACTTTCGCATCTGTCGGATCAAAAAATTAAAGATAGTTTGTCTTTGATTCATGAGTTTGAGAAAATCAAAACCGCCGATCAGCTCACTTCGCTATTGAAACTATAAGTTATTGACCTATAGGTTATAAAAACGAGTCGCCGTTTGATTAAATAAATCATCTCTTTCACAGGGCGCGGCGCCGTGGCTTAATCGTTTGAATGCATTCCAAACCACGGCATAACTGAAACTGCCTTTGTCCACTGGGAAATTACTCTCGAACATGCAGCGTTTGGCACCAAACATTTCAATCACTGTGTCGACATACGGTTTCCACAACTTCGCCAGTTGCAAAGAAGATGGCGGCGTGTCGCGAGTAGCCAAGTCAAAGCCAAAAAGACGCATGCCCATGCCACCGATTTTGATGCTGATGTTTTTACATTCAACCAAATCTTTCATCATAGGCTTCCATTGTGCAAAAACATCGTCGCGTTTATCCGCATAAGGCCCGATTCCGTTAAAGCCACCCATGTGATTCAAAGCAATTTTGGTTTCTGGAAACGCTCGCGCCAAATCCAGCAACTCGGGCAACTGAGAATGATACATCCAAGCGTCAAATGACAATCCTAGGGGTGCAAGTTGTGCAAATCCTCTCCTAAAGTTGGGATCAGCTAACAAGTAGGGCGGCGGATTGGCTAATGATCCTCTGGCTCTGGGATCGACGTGCCACACGGATGAATATCGAACGCCTTTGAATCGTCCGCCCCCAGCTTGTATGTGCGCTTGCAGCACCGATTCAACTTCACTGCCTAAGCACAAATCTGCATGACCTACGATGCCGTGTGAGACCCTGCATTCGCCGTATTTGCCACTGTCTGCCATTGATGCTTGTCCGCATAAAAATTGTGTTTCGCCAATGGGCCTGAGCTCAGGTGCTAAAAATGGGTTGTACATAGCGCCGCATTCAACTGTGACAGTGGCCGTGATTCGATGACCCGATGAAATGTCTTGCAAAATATCATGCACAAAATAGCGATTCCCTAAATGATCCCATAAGTGATGGTGGGGATCAACAATCGGTAGATCGGGATCAATGATTTCTTCCTGAAGAAGAGCCAACCAATCGGGTCGCACTGCAATATGTGGGCTGGTAGTTTGGTGCATGTTTTAATGTAATTGAAAGGATGTTGATAGTGAGAAAAAACTTTAATCTTTCAGCCACCTGCGCTGTCTAAAATGGTCTAATAATAAAGCAACACCATAGTAAAACGGCCACGCTAATACGGATACGCACAAAGTCTTGAGCTTACAAGAGCACTTTATTTTTTGAAATGAATTTGATTTCCCCCCCCCGCCTTATCTCAATGCTTCAATTCGTCAAGGCATTAAGGCGGCGCGAAACCTCGGCTCCGCCAGGGCCGTGATCAGCCGACCCCGCTCAGCAAGTGTTGTCCCTCGAAGATCGGCCACACCGTACTCCGTGACAACGACATCGACGTCACTTTGCGCCGTAGTCACATAGGCGCCCGCCAGGCGCGCCACCACACGACTCACCGGGGCTGAACCCACCGTTGACGCCAGGGCAAGGATTGCTAGCCCCCCCGAAGAGCGGCGCGCTGCGCGAAAGTAATCGGGCTGCCCGCTCACCGTGCCGACATAGCGGGTGCCGACGAACTCTGCATTCGCTTGACCGCATAGGTCAACCTCGATCGCTGAGTTGATTGCCATAAAAGGCACACCAGCCGCTAGGCCTTGCGGCGCGACCAGTTGTGCCGGCGCTGCGAAACTGAGTAAACTGTGTGGGCCGCAAAAATCATATAGGCTTCGTGTGCCGACAGCGAGCGAGGCCATGCACGCCTGGGGGTCGCTGGTGTCAATTGCCCCGCTAGCCACCAGTTCCGGCAACCAGTTCCCCACCATGCCGGATCGAACCCTGAGTCCGCGATGTTGGGACAATGCGCGCGCAACCGCCGCCGCCAGGCCGCCGATGCCCAATTGGATGATCGCGCCGTCGGGCACCAGGCGCGCCACGTTTCGCCCGATGGTGAGTTGCCGATCATCGGGGCATTCATCCACAACCTCTAGCAGCGGCAGGTCGCTCACGCCTGCGACAACCACACGGCTAGCGTGCAGGCGATACTCAGAGCGCGTGCATGGCACGTTTGGGTTTACTTCGACAAGAATGACGCGCGCGGCCTGCGCGGCGCTCCACACATAGTCGACCGCGCAACCCAGGCTGTGGTAACCCTGTGCGTCAGGCGGCGAAACCTGCAGCAACACGACGTCCGATTTGAGTAAGCCGGACTCGAAGTACGACACCAGTTGCGACATCTGCGCCGGAATCACGCACGCCGTGCCGCGCTCGACCAGGTGGCGCATCGACCCCAAGCCGCAATAGGTCTTCACGCGCAGCGCCGCTTCGATCGGTGCGCTCCATGCTGGGTTGAGCGAATAGCCGCAAAATACGTTTAGTTGCTCAAACTCGCTCGCTAGCGCAAACATCTCTCTCACTAAGCCGGGTGGCTCACCCGTTGCTTGTCCCACGACCACGTGATCACCGGGGCGAAGATGCTGGGCCAAGACAGAGCGGTTCAAGCGCACGCTCTCAATCCGTGCTCGCAGCTTTAGCTATTTTTGCATTTGTAGCCGATTTGTCCGCCCCAGCCTCAAGCCAGGACGGCGGGCGTCCAGCAATGGTGAACGTTTGGCTGCCCGTACCGGTGCTGATCGTACCGGCGAAATCGGCCTTAATTGAGACTGGCTGTATGCGGTGCCAGTGCTCCTTTTGTGACCCGTCGGGGTAGACCACCTTGGAGGGGTGTGAAACGTCCCAGACATCAAACTCAACGTGGTTTGGGGCACGCCAGGCACCTAGGCCGCGGCCGTCGTTGTACCCGCCGCTGTAACCCAGACCTTGCATCGCGATCGAAGAGCCCATAGCGGTTAAGTCCATCACCAGGAGAACTCCGCCTTCAAGCGTCGCGCGCACTTGAGCCGTCTTAAACCGACGCGTACCAGGATGTAGGTCCGCCGCAAGCTCAATCCTCTGCACCACGTGAACGGTCTCCTCTCGCAGGTCGGTCTGGCGCTCGGTCACCACACCGCTCGTATACGCTTCATCCTCGCCTCGTCGCTCAAAAAGCAGGTGCCCGCTCATCGCATCCGTGGAGAAGAACAGGAAGGACATCACATGCCCTTTTTCCGCGAGCGTGACTTTGGGTCCAGTGACTGGCTCGGGCACGCCCATGCCCCGGCGCACGCCCCAGGAGTGATCTCGACAGGACCACCAGTCGGCGATCTCGATGCGCTGTTCGCCTGCCTGCATCCAGCCGCTGGCCAACCCGATCTGGTCAAAGCGGCGGTAGTCCTGCACAGTTCGCCCATTTAGCCGCTCAAAGTGCGGATGCTCCTCGTGTGCGGGCTCGACGCAACGCCAGCAGATGCAGCCTGATATCCCGTGCTCTGCAGGCGCGATGACGATCTCGAACTCTTCAAGCGGCTTTACAGGCGTGATACGAAGCGGTCCACACTCGGTCTGCGCATTGCGGTCAAGCGATCGCGATACCCTCAGGTTGTACTGCTTGCCGTCCACAATCATGACCGCACCGCCATCGAGTACGTTCATGTTGCGGTAGGCGCCCATGGTGATCTGGATCGCCACCCGCCCGTCACGTGAATAGACGGCAAACCAGTAGCGATCGAAAAACCGCGGGTCGCTGGTCCAGACGTGGTCGAAAGTGGTCGGTAACTGGTGCCAGAGTGTGTCGTCGAGTGGGGTCAGCATCAGCTTGCCTTTTTTGGGGATGGGGAAGAGGTGGATACGTAGCGCATGGGGGCAGCGGAGGCACGCGCGCTCATGTGTGTAAGCGCCGCAGCGCGCATGCTTGGTGTCAGCTTGGGCTCACCAAGCGCCTGCGACAAAAGTTCGCGCAGCTCGCCGTTGCGTTGATCAAGCGCCTGCGTGTCGGTGGCGTCGGGCTCGGGCTTAACCAGTGCTAAAGCGATGGACTCGGCCAACGCCCCGCAACAGCCTGCTTGCAGTTGCCCGAGTAGGACGGCGGTGGCCAGGTTGTCGCTGCGTAGGAAGCCCGCAACGCCCGGTACCGCGCTGCTCAGCATGCGCAGGTTTGCAATCAGGCCTTGGAGGATGGTGAGTGCGTATTGATCGACGACGCAAGGACAGATGACTTTCTCCAGGATCCGGCAAGTGCCGAGCAGTTGCTCCTCAACGGATGGTCTCATGGTGCGTGCTCTATAAGTTGAAACATTGGGCGATACAGCCACGAAGGCGTCTGGAACACGCGGTTATAGCGACCGGCGACAAATTCGCTTACAGCCGTTAACTGGATGACGGCTAACTTCCAGCAGGCCAAGACGTTCCACCAACGTAGCGCCGCTTCGTTGACCTCGCGCCCGGTGAGTGCGCGGTAGGCGGCGACGATCTGCTCGCGCTCCCACACGCCTGCAATCTGATGCTCGCGCTTGCGCACCGGGTTGGTCACCCAGCCGAGATCCTCGAGCGGGTCGCCCAGATGTGCTGTCTCCCAGTCGAGCTTGGCGCTAATGCGTTCCCCCTCAACGAGGGCGTTGCCCGGCTTGAAGTCGCCGTGGACGAGGACAATAGCTTCGGCCTGCGGTGCGCCGCTGCGCATCCAAGAGAGCACGTAGTCGAGCTCAGGGTGAGGTTCGAGCTGCACCCTACGGTACTCTGCCTCCCAGTGCGCGAGTTCGACGAGCGAAGGGGCGTCATTTGGCACCTCGAGCACCTCCCCCAGACCCCGGTCTGCCCAGTCAACCGCGTGAATGCGCGCCATGAGGTCGGTGAATGCACGCGCCAGTTTTAAGCGCGCCTCAAGCGGGCGATCCCCGTTGAGCACCCCGTAATCGCAGGTGCCGGGCATCCGATCCATGATCAGTGAGGGGCCGCCGAGGTGGCTCCCGTCGTAGTCCAACCAGTGCGCTTTAGGCGCTTGCACGGACGTTCCTTCGAGGGCCTTGAGCACCGCGAATTCACGCTTGCGGTCGGTGGCAAGCAGCGTCCCGGCAGCATCCCGCATAAGCATGAGGCGATGCGAATGCGCGCCTGTGGGGTCAACCCAGCTCGCCTCTAGCGACCAATTCTCGCGTGATAGACCTCCCGCTGCGCGCTTTAAGCCGCTTAACCTTATGTCATGTGCCAGCGGGATTGCATCCATGATCAAGGCTTTGAGGCCAGCAACAACTTTCTCGACCGCAGTCGCCGCGTTAGCTAGATGTTCATCGGGTGGTTTGGCAGGCGGCGCAGTTGACATCTTTAGATCTATTCCCATTGTGTATTCGCTTTGCTGCGCATGGCTAAAGGGGTTACTGCAGGCTGTGACTTCTTTAATGACAGGACCTCGAGGCGCCAGAGTGCAAACAACTCTTTACCTGCAAACGCTTTATCTGCAAACTCTTTACCCGCAATCTCGCTTTGAATCTGATTAACCATAGTACAAGTTTTCTGCAATGGTGGGATAGGCGTCAGGCAACACGCTCTTATTTAGTAGCCTGTTTTATTGCTCATCTTTTCGAAAATTCGAAGTTGTATCCACAAATTTAAATTATATCAAGGCTGTGTTTACTTGCATATGGGTTTTTTCAGCTTTCAGTATTGCCTTGAGGGATCAGCGGCGGTCTTACACCCCACTCATGCCAAATACTGACATCAAAACCTGGCATGTCACTTTCTGTGATTGTCGCTGGGTTAATCTGTATCGCTACTTCGCGTCCATTGCCACGGTTTTCCTACTACATTACCTCGCCCACGGTCATCTACTCGATTGTTAGGTAATTGCGAATTACCCCTCAACCCTCTTTAACCGTTCGGGCCAATTAAACCGGACTTTGAATCTTGCCCAAGTGGTGCGCCGTTCAAGGAAAAAAGTGGGACGGTGAAAACCCCGATTTACCGTCTGGTACGATTAAAATACCATAAAGAATAATTTATTTCCTTTGAGTAAAAAAATTAATTTTTTCGGCAAAATGAAGTTAAATATCTCTCCCACACTGTCTGCAATATTTAATAAAAAGTGAGTCACCCTTGAGTCAAGAAGCATGGCATCGTTGGGGCACTGAAGATGAGCGTGGCGCGCTCAATTACATCGGCCAAGAAGAAGTGCGCCGGGCGACAGCCCTGGTTCGTACAGGTGAAGTTCTGCGGTTGGCGCAACTGCTGTCTAACAAGACGCCTGTGCCCGGTCATCGTTGCGGTTTGCAGCACTTTATGGACCGCGACGGGGGCGACTACGCAGCCGGTAGCAAACGCCCCGGCGGCTTTCAGTTTGCTGAAGACAGCGTGGTCATGCCGCTGCACATCGGCACCCATGTCGATGCACTTTGTCACGCTTGGTATGATGACAAAATGTTCAATGGCTTTTCCGGTAATGAGGTGCGTAGCGCCCGCGGCGCAGAACGTCTGGGCGTAGAAAAAATGCCGCCCATCGTTACCCGGGGCGTGCTTTTGGATTTGGTCAAACTCAAAGGCCGAGTGATTGCGCCGGGCGAAGTGATTGAGCGCGCCGACCTTGAGGCCGCCGCCGCCGCCGCAATCACACCCGGTCGCGGTGACGCGGTGCTGCTTCGCACCGGTTGGCTCGAATCGCAAAAAACGTGAATAAACCCTCTTTTGACACCGAGCCGGGTATCAACGTTCAAGCCGCCCGGTGGTTGGGCGAAGCGGGAGTCGCCATCGTCGGCGCAGACAACTTCGCGGTGGAAGTCATCCCCTTTGCACAGGGCACTGTGTTCCCAGTGCATCAACTCTTGATTCGGGACTTTGGCATACCGCTGCTTGAGGGTCTGATGCTGGACCCGTTGGTTGCGAGCGGGCGCCACGAATTTCTTTTTATTGCCAGCCCGTTGCCGATCGTCGGCGCAACCGGCAGTCCACTGGCCCCAGTGGCCGTTCTCTGAGCTGCTAAATAGAAAACTCGACATGATAAAAAAATGCCCTGTGCAAGGCATCAGCGTTATGGAAATCGCCTCCCCGATCTTTGGCCCGATCGCGGGTCAGTACTTGGCCAATAAAAACAACCCGGCTCTGGTGTATTGCCATCTCACCGGTTTTGGGGACAACGGACTTGACGGCGCTAGCACCAGCGCCAGACCGTGGCATGAAGTGCAAAGCTTTGCTAGAGCTGACTGGCGCCAAACTGGACTAAAAATATGATGACCCCACCTTATTCCAGAACCCTAATTGAGTTAGTCCACGAGCAAGCCGAGCGCTTGCCCAATCAGATCGCATTGGTCTGCCCACAAGGGCGTTTCAGTTACGCTGATTTGGCTGCACGTGCGGCAAAGGTGGCTGCAGCCATGCACGCCTTGGGTATCCGCAGTGGCGAGCGGGTCGGACTGCTCATGAGCAACCGGATTGAGTGGCTAGACGTCTGTCTGGGAGCGGGAGCGTTGGGCGCGGTGACCGTGCCTTTTAGTTCCTGGTCAACACGTGCAGAGTTGGCCGTTCTGCTGAAAGATTCCGAGCTTTCTTTGCTTGTCACCGTTTGCCGTTTTGGGGACAACCATTTCGAAGCCGACTTAGTGGCGCTAGAAGATTCGCCGGGTATGCCACCCATCGATCGGCTCTGGATGATCGACGGCGAACTGGGCAAATTTCCAGACTTTGCCAGGCAGGTTGACCGCGCTGGCGCGCACGATATCGCCCCCCCGGGTGACGGCCCAAGCGCGGGCGACGACGGGCTCATCTTGTACACCTCTGGCTCCACCAGCGCACCCAAATCTGTCCCCTTGCAGCAATTCGCTCTGATTGAAAACGGCTTTAACATCGGGGAGCGCCAGGGACTCACAGCTGAGGACCGCGTCTTGCTTGCGGCTCCGTTGTTCTGGGCTTTCGGTGGCGCGAATGCCTTGCCCGCCACCTTCTCTCACGGCGCGACTTTGATCTTGATGGAGCGCTTTGAGCCCGCGCTCGCCTTGAGCGTGATTGAAAAAGAGCAGTGCACGTCGATTTACACCCTGCCCGCGATGACGTCGGCACTGGTCCGCCATCCCAGCTACGAAGCCAAGCGACTGAGCAGCCTGCGTACCGGTTTGATGATCGGCAGCCCTGAAGATTTTCTCTTCGCAGTGGAGATGCTCGGCGCTTCAGAACTTTGCAACGTCTACGGGGCGACCGAGACTTACGGCAACTGCGCTGTGACTTGGCACCACTGGCCGCTTGCGAGACGGGCTTATTGTCAAGGTCCGCCTTTGCCGGGACAAAAAATTCGTTTTGTCGACGAAGTCACTGGAGCAGTGCAGCCCCCAGGCACGCCGGGATTGACTGAAGTGAGCGGCTTCATCACGCGCGGCTACAGCGGGGCGAGCGCCGCACAAAATACAAAAACATTCACCCACGACGGCTATTACAAAACCGGTGACATGGGCATGATCAACGCGGATGGCGACTTTGTCTTTCTCGGGCGCATCAGCGAAATGATCAAACGCGCGGGCATCAATGTCTCCCCAGCAGAGGTGGAAGAAGTGCTGCGTCGCCATCCCAGCGTGCAAGAAGCGGCGGTGGTTGGAGTACCCGATTTAGGACGCGGCGAGATGATTTTTGCCTTCGTTGTTCCAACAACACCTAGCAACTTTGACCTTGAAGCCTTAAAGCTTCATTGCGCCCGGGAAGCCTCCAAATATAAGTTGCCCGATCACATTGAAATCTGCCAAAGCATGCCGCTGACGGTGACAGGCAAATTGCAGCGCAATGAACTAAAAAAATTGGCACTGCGTCGCGCATCCGAGTTGACGGGCAGCAAACGCTGACGCCGATTTTTCGCTCTTTACGACATGCTTTGAGACGAGGCCCCAAGAGCCCAACGTGGATGAGGATCAATTTTTTCTGAAAACTAATTTATGACTGGTTTACTTACGCTTTGATTAAACAGCAGGAAGAAACGGGTTTTTGCGAACGAGGCGAAGTCAGGCCCTTCGTTGAGGGCGCCCGCCTGCGCCACCCCCTGCACCTTCTTTGCAGTGATTGCTAGTTAGACATACAAGATGATCAAAAAACCCAAGCCCAAGCCCAAGGCCGTGCGCACGCCCCACAGCACCGAGCGCAATCTGTCTAAAAAATCAGCGGACAACAGTAATGTGATCGTTGAAGAAGATATTCGTGATGCAGTTTCCAGACTCAAGCGGGAGCGAATTATTGCCTGCGCTGTGGAACTTTTTCACCACAATGGTTTTAGCAACACGACGCTCGAAGCGGTTGCTGAGAAGATGAATGTCACCAAACCATTCATTTATTCGCACTTTAAATCCAAAGATGCTTTGTTGGCAGAAATCTGCTCACGCGGGATTCGTGCTTCCCTGGAAGTATTGAACCGGGTGGTGGCCTCCAAGGGCACCGCCACCGAAAAACTCCATGATCTGGCCCGCAACTTCATGCTGGCAGTGATCGAGAACCAAGGCCACATCGCGATTTACAACCGAGAGCAAAAGCACCTGTCAACCAAAGACAGTGCCGCCATTGACAACATGCGCCGCGAGTTCGATCGGAAAATTTTTGCGCTTCTAACCGAAGGCGTATCAGCCGGTGAATTTGAGTTGGAAGATGTAAAAATCACCGCGCTCGCGATCGGCGGCATCATAAGCTGGTCCTATGTCTGGTACCGCCCCGATGGTCGTCTGACACAAGCCCAGACCGCTGAAAAAATTGCCACCCTGGTGTTGAACATGGTGAAAGCTAAACCGCTTGCCATCGTGGGCTGAGGAGCGGCGCGGGGAGAAACGCTCGCAGCACGTGAACTTCAGCTTTGATTCCTCACCAGCTACAGTGTTTTTCAAGCCCCTGCTTTATTCGCAGGCTTTTTAGCATTTCCCAATAGCTCGTCATTGTGCTGACCCAGGGCCGGAGGCAAGCGATGGATGCTGCCGCCCTGACCATCCATCAAAATCGGCTGGCGTACATATTGATGCGCGCCATCGGCACTCACCAAGGTTTGCTGCATTCCGCGAACCCTCATCTGCGGATCGCTCAGCACCTCATCTAGGCCCAGAACCGGACCAAAAGCAATCGAGTTGGCTTTCAATTGCTGATAAAAACTCTCGAAAGGCCGCTGCGCGATCGCCTCCCTAAGCATAGGTATGATTTCTTTGTTTCTCGAACTGCGCTCATGCTCGTTCAAATCGGCAAATTGAGGCAGCGTGAGAATTTGGCAAAGTGCCCGCCACATAGCGTCCTCGCCCGCAATGCTGAGCGTGATCTGGCGGGCGTCGGCGGTCAAAAATAGGCCATAACCGGGATCCAAGGGCGGCAATTCCCGGGTTGGCAATTTATTCAAAGGCGGCATCAAAAACGGCGTCATCCAGCTCACGAGTGAATCGAGCATGGACACATCAATCGTCGAACCGAGGCCGGAATTTTTGCGGGCCAACAACGCAGTGACGACGCCCAAGGCCGCAAACATCGCTGAGGCGATATCACCTAGGGGTAACATTGACCAAGCGGCTTGGGCTTCTTGTCCCTTCGGTACCTGCACAAGACCGGCCGCAGCTTGAACGCTTAGATCGTGACCGGCTACGCCCGCCAGCGGTCCGTTTTGACCGAATGCTGAGATGGACACGACGACCAACTCAGGTTTGCGCAAACGCAACTCCTCAGCGCTGAGTTTGAGCCGAGCCATCACGCCGGGGCGAAAACCTTCCATCACCACATCGGCAGTATCGACCAATTCGAGGAAAGAAGCGTGCCCCTGCGATGACTTCAAATCCAGCGTCACCGAGCGTTTGTTGCGGTTAAGGGAGGCGAACAAACCGGGGAAGCGGCGTGAAGGATCGCCACCGCCAGGACGCTCCACAAGAATCACATCGGCTCCCAAGTCAGCAAGCAACAAACCGGCATAAGGCCCGGGCCACTGCTCGGCCAAGCAGAGGATGCGCACGCCGGACAAAGGAGATGGTGTCATACCGATAATTTCTATTTAGAATAAATTAGTACTCGCAAGTATATACCTTGATTAACGCAGGCAGATCAATGCTTTTCTATAGGCAAAAAGGGGTAGCTAAAAATTAATTGAAACTGAAATTCACATGCTACAATTTCTTAAATTTGAAGTAAATTTCGAAATACCGAATTTTATCGGTGACCCAAAATTAACAAAAATAAGAGCTGTTTGCTACTCCCGCGTTAGACACGGTACGCCGTAAAGCCCGTCACCGCCGTGACCGTGCGTATGCAATGGGGATCTTTGAAAACGATGGGGGTGTCTGCAACAGTTCATCCTCAGTCAAATCTAAAGCAGACTAAACGCATCACAATAACTGACAACACCGAGAGCATCACCACGACCACTTAAGGATATCGATGACTTACCGCTTCAAAACTTTGGCTGTTTTTCTGTTGGCATCGCTGCTGGCTTTATCTGTCCAGGCTTTTCCGGATCGAGCGGTGCGCTTGGTAGTCGGTTTTGCGCCGGGTGGCTCCGATATTTCTGCGCGACTAGTCGGCCAAAAGCTGTCCGAGCTGTGGGGACAACCGGTGATCATCGACAACCGCCCGGGTGCCGCCGGCAACATCGGTGCAGACGTCGTGGCCAAAGCGCCTCCAGACGGTCACACTATTTTGCTGCTAGTTAACTCGTACACCATCAACACCTCTTTGTACCAAAACCTGTCTTGGGATTTGCTGCGCGACTTTGCACCTATTGCTCGTTACGCCACATCGCCCATGGTTGTGGTTGTTAACGACAAAATGCCCGTGAAAAACTTTGCTGAATTTGTCGCCTTCGCCAAAGCCAACAAAGGAAAAATCAATTACGGATCAGCCGGCACCGGCACCGCGCCGCACTTGGCGGGTGAACTCTTTGCCTTGCGCTCGGGCATTGAGATGACCCATATTCCATACAAGGGCTCCGGGCCTTCCGTCACGGCCCTGGTCGCCGACGAGGTGCAGGTATCCTTTGGCGCGATGTCAGCTTTTGATGCCTTGGTCCAGCAGGGACGTTTAAAAGCGTTGGCAGTCACAACGGCGACGCGATTTTCTCGACTACCGGATGTCCCCACCGTGGCAGAAAGCGGCATCGCGGGATTTGACGTCGACATTTGGTATGGCTTGCTGGCGCCGGCCAAAACGCCACCCGCCATCGTCAAAAAAATCAGCGACGATTTGGCACGCGTCATGACTGATCCGGATCTGTTGTCAAAACTCAAAGAACGCGGCTTGGAGCCGGCCTATTTGGACACCGCGAAGACCTCTCAATTGCTCGCGCAAGATGTGCAGCGCTGGCGCGAAATCATCAGCCGACTGAAACTTTCTTTGGAATGAGAAAGTTGCCGCCCCCAACTTGACCTTCACGTCTCCAAAATGCCCGAAACGAGATTTCTCGTACCAACTTTTCTTCAGCAAGCCTGACTGGCAAAATCCTAATCACACATGAGTCCAGACCGTTACCTTCGCACCTTCGACGTCCTTAGTTTGCTCGTCAAACACAAACAAGGGCTGCGCCTGACTGAGATTAAAGACGCGCTGGATTTACCCATGAGCAGCGTTCACAACATGCTACAAACCATGGTGAGCGCCGAAGTTGCGAGCGTCACCGAAGATCTGCGTTATTCCGTGGGTCCGCGTACCGTGGCACTGGCTTTGCAGACCTTGCAATCTTTGGATATCCGCTCCATCGCTCGCCCACATTTACAAGACTTGGCCAAAGAGATTGGCGACGATGTGTATCTGGCCATACAAGTTGGTAAGCGCGTGTTTTACGCTGACCGCTTCCTTGGAACACAGCGCATATCGCTGGACATACGGCTTGGAGAATCTTTGTTTCTTCATTGCACCGCGACAGGAAAACTGTTTGCAGCGTACGACCCGAAGTTGGCCGCGCAAGCCATCGCCCGACGTATGCCAAAGCTGACAGCAGTCACGATCACTGATCCCGTTAAATTGGAAAACGAATTCAAACGCATCTTAAAACAGGGCTACTCTAAAAGCGACGAAGAGTCCGTAGAAGGCATAATTGGCTACGCTGTCCCGATCCATGATGGAGCCGGCAAACTGGCAGCAGCGATCCACATCTCTGTTGTTGGCAAGCGAGTCACCACGCCTCATGAGCGCAAATTGCTCGATGCAGCCCGCAAATGCGCGACTCAAATCGAGAAACATTCGGGCCACGCCGCACCCAAGCCCTGAGAACAAACGCGCGGTACAGAACATTCAGTTTTAATTCAACCTAATGTGAGCAAAAAGATGCTACTTGTGACCGTTGCCAAAACCCAGTCTTCCCTAATTGGCATTGAGGCATGCTCTGGAGCCTATCACTGCCCTAGAGAATTTGAGAAGTTAGGGGATAACGTTAACATTTCGCCCCCCAAACGAATTAAAGCTTACTGAATAGAGGGGAAACACGGTAAAAAAGATGTAACACTAATTGAAATTTTTATAAGTAGGAAAATCTCTAAGAGGTTGTTTAAATATTAAAAGAGTAAGTTATTTAGAAAATCTATATTAGTCTTTAAGTTCCGAGCCCAAATCCCAGGTGATTTAAACTGGATTTGATAAATGTAATTACTATGCATCCATGTACGTTTTAATGTTATAACTAGTAACGTATTATTTAACTATCGAGAGGTAATTATGAAATTGCTCCCTAATCTTTTGTCTAAAACTTTAGCGTGCATTTTCTTTATTTTCTCTGCACAAAGTGCACTATGTCAAACAAATATCCAAGTCGGCTGGAATTTAGTTGGAAGCGGTATGACTCAGTCGGTATTGCCCAGCTCAATTGGGGATGCCACCTCGGTCACCTCAATATGGAAATGGAATACCGCCACAAGTAATTGGGCTTTTTACTCGCCCCAACAATCAGATGGGGGGGCAGCCTACGCGGCTCTTAACGGTTTTACTCTGCTGACAGCAATTAATGGTGCAGATGGGTTTTGGATAAATGCAAAAAAAACCTTTACCTTGAGCGCAGGCAGCGGCGCTGTTTACACATCAAATTTGTTGCAAGCGGGAAAATCAGGCGCTTTGTCTACAGGTTGGAACCTGGTATCAGTGGGTGACACTATTACGGCGAGTAGCTTTAACTCAAATCTTGGGACAACTAAAAACAGTTCTGGTTTTCCAACTAACTTAACGAGCTTGTGGGCGTGGGATGCCGCTAATACAAAATGGTATTTTTATGCCCCAACTATAGAAGCTCAGGGTGCAAACACGCTTTCAACGTATACCTCAACTAACGGATATGAAGACTTCACAACTGCCAGTAAGTCTTTGGGCTTGGGAGTGGGATTTTGGGTGAATATGCCGCCTGCCACAAGCTCTAGCTGTAGTTCAAGTACTAGCCAACCACTCAATACAAAAATCTTATGCCAAAACATGATGCCCGTGACGAAAAATTTGCAGGACTATCCAACAGCAGGTAATTATGATTATGGAAGTACCTCAATTGTTTTTGGGAAATTTGGTAGTTCAACTGCCAACTGTTTTTTAACGCAAGCTGTAACAAGAGGGACCCTGGGGAGCTTGCCTACTTATCCAGACGGTCCAATATACGTTTATTGCCAACAATCTGACGGTAGCTTCAAAGAAGTAAGTCAACAATTATTTGGACAACAGCTTGCAGTAAATGGTGGGTACCCGTTAATTGCAGACTTCAATGGTGATGGGATTGATGATATCTTTTTACTTCAATCATGGGACGGATATTTTCCAAATGCCACTTCAAACGTGTACGCGCTAATTAGTCAGCCAAATGGCGTATATAAGATTATTAAAAACAATTACGGGGTAAATTTAGAACTGGGCCAAACAACTGCAGTTGATATAAACCAAGACGGGTGCCTGGATGTTGTTGATTCTTCAACTGATCTATGGCTAGGGGATTGCACTGGCAATTTTTCATTTACTAGAAACGCATTCGATTGGACGCAAGTTGGCGTATCAAATACCTACCGGGGAGAAGTTGCAGTCAGTGCTGATTTCCTTGGTAAAGGCTATAGTCAAATCCTAATAGGTAGCGCATGGCATTTCCATCCCGATTATCCAAATGCCGTAATTGATATTGATAAAAATCTAAAAGTTCTTGGGATTTATGAACTCCCAATGCCATACTTCACTGCAACATTAGGTGCTGGCAGTGAAGATGACGCAGCAGTAAGAGTAATTGACATTAACAATGACGGTAAACCGGATATCATATTTAATACAACTAATTTCTTTTATGCTCAAGCTCATCCCGGCACTCAACCACTAACAAAGTATCAGCTGTATATAAACAACGGCAATGGTAGCTTTACAGATATCAGCGATACTGCTTTACCAGGATTTGCCACAAATATCATCAGTGGTTATGACATGCGGATTGTTGATTTAAACGGAGATGGGTATCCAGATATTGCCTTTAATGGTGAATCTTGGGGAGATGGTGTTATTGCTGGCAATCAACTTTGGATCAATAACAAAGATAATACTTTTCATTCGGTTTTTACCTCCGAACTTGAAACTATTTCCAATAATTTTTCAGGTCAATTTGGATCGGTTCAAACCTACACAATTGGTGAGATGCTACCAATCAAAGTCAATAACGCTTGGAATTATGTTGTTCATATTAGAGATCCTAAATTTCAATATCATGATGGAGTTGCCAATACTCAATTTGTGTTCAAGTAAGAAAAACTTAGGAACACTAGAATAAACCAAGCGCAGCTCAAACCATTTGGGTGAATACTTCTTTCAACTCATAGCCAATTAAATTCCAGCTTGTAATGCTGAACCATGGACTCCAAGGCTATGCAAAGGTTTTAGGTTGGCGTCCAATTTTGCAATTTAAGCTTCATTTTGATCACCGTCTGCGTATTCAAGCACACTTGGACACTTGGACACTTGCTCCCCTGGGTGGAGAAACAACTCAAAAGCTTCTTCTCGCCTAAAACAATTTAACACCAAGCTCAAGTTGGCGCTCGGCATAACAACGCTGCAGCGTGAGCGATGTCTTCAGGGCCCACTCGGCACATATCTTCTAGCGGCTTGGAATAAGGGACCGGTATTCTGGGGGAGCCAAGACGCACAGGGCGCGCCTTCAATTGCCCCCAAAAAACTTCTGCAACCTCGGCCAGCAATTCACCGCCAAAGCCACCAACCCGAGGTGATTCATGCGCGATCAAAACCCGCTTTGTCTTTTGAATGGAGCTGAACACCGTATCCCGGTCCCAGGGCCAAAGTGTGCGCAAGTCAATCACTTCTGCATAGACGCCTTGTGCTGCAAGTAGATCGGCCGCGCCAAGACAGTTGTTGGCGGTTTTAGACCAACTCAGCAAGGTGATGTCGGTGCCCACCCTGCGCACAGCAGCTTTGCCGATGTCGATCGGTTCTGCGCTTTCATCTACGTCCCCCGTTTCAAGCCACAACTCCTTGTGTTCCATAAAGACGACAGGGTCGTCGGCCCGAATCGCCGCCTTTAACAGGCCATGGTTGTCCGCTGGTGTGGCCGGTGCCACCACCACCAATCCCGGCGTGCCGACCCATAGATTTTCATGACTCTGTGAGTGTTGAGCCGCCATACCCCAACGCATGCCCATGGGCTGACGAATCACCATCGGCACGCGAACCTGCCCATCCAGCATGTAGCGAATTTTGGCCGCTTGATTGATGATTTCATCTGCTGCGCACAA
>CAIQHG010000008.1 GCA_903871545.1 uncultured Burkholderiales bacterium
CAAGAAGTTCCGTCCTGATTTGCTGCTCGAACGATACCTCCAGACGGATAGCGGAAGACCTAGCAAAGCCAAGGTGCTAGCCTATCTTTATCAGCATGGCGAAACACACGTCATGGACATTGTTCGGCAAGCAGCAATGGCTAAGGGGCACGTACCCATTGCCAATGTTCACGATGCCATTTTCTTCAAGCGTCGTTTGGGCGCTGAATTTAAAAGTGAAATTGAGTGGCAGATGCGTGAGCAAACAGGCAACCCATATTGGCACCTTACGCCCAAGCAACTTGAGCGCTACAAACCTCGATCATTGAATGCTGAACGTGAAGGGAAAGAACATAAAGCTCGCATTGCTGCGGAAGAAGAAGTTGCTAAAGGATACTTTTCTCAATCTAACTTTTTAACAAATATAGTGATTCCTTAATAGAGTCCTTCCAAAGCATCGGGTTACCAAATAGAGGTTGCCCATATGCTAGGTCTGAAACTAAATTAATAACTCCTGCAACACATTTTAAAGGAGTTAAAGATGACAGGATTAACAGCACTTAAATTGATTCAAGCAAAAAAACCTCAAGCAAGCAGCCCGCAAATGTCTAGACGTCAAAAGCTTAGTGATAAACTTTTCGATCAGATTCAATTGGCAAAATCAGAGCAATCTGGAATACCGCTTGAACTAAAGAAAATACGAACTATTAAAGATTCAATCACTGGAGAGTCTAAACGGGTAGAGGTGCCACGCAAACTTAAGCCCTGGTGGTGGAAAAGCGGGGATGGCAAGATTTGTATAACGGTGCGCTATGGCGCTAGAGTTTTAGAGATTGTCGAGGGTAAGAATGCTATACAAGCAGAGAGCATTGCAGATGTCATATCCTCCCTTCAAGTGATCAGGAGTGCAGTGGATTCAGGCGAACTTGATACCCGTATCCAAGCTTTAACTGGGAAAGAGGGCTCCCAGCTACCAAAGGCACCAACTCAGGAGAAAAAAAGCACGTTGAAGCTGCCCTTTAGAAATAACTGAGATCTTAAGCTCATCACTAAACCGGACATAAGTGCCGGTTTTTTGTTGACCAATCAAGTTGAAATTTTGGGAGTAGATAGGATTGGAGCTTTTAGAGTTTGAATGGCTTTTTGAGCTTTCTGCATCTTTTGACGATTGCGTTCAAGTTTGACCGCATTGCTGGCTCGTTTACTGCTGGCTTGAAGTTGTGCAAGGCGTTGCTGCTCAGGAGTCTTGGGCTGTTCAATTTCTAATATAAGCATAAAGTTATTTATGATTCCGGTGAATGGAGTGTGGTCATAGTCCATCCTTTTTGCTAAATAAATGTATAAAAAGGAGATCAACTATGCGATTTACTGAAATAGCCAACCCAGAAGACCAATTGGCACTTTGGAGAATGGTGTCCAATTCAATGTGGAAGGCTTTTGATGAGCCCAATCCAGTGACCCTTACGCCAAACGCTCAACAAACTCAACCAAACCAGAATCCTGCTGTGAAAACAGTCGCTCCGCCC
>CAIQHG010000009.1 GCA_903871545.1 uncultured Burkholderiales bacterium
AAATAATCGTTGGCAAGTCAGAATTGTTGAGCTATGATGCAGTTTTCCTGTAGTTGCTTACTCCTTTGTGAGTTTATCCCGGCCTGGTGTCGGGATTTTTTTTGTGCTAAGATTTAATCGCCAAGACGCATGGGGATTGGGCAAATCAGGGCGAGCCGTTAATCGTACCTGTGATGCCGTCTTAACGGGTCAGTCCCCAGCCGTGTTGGTGAAACGGGTTAGCGCCGTGAGGCTTTCACAGTAGAGTGTTGTTCAGTCTTAACCCTGCTTTATGGGAACACCAACGCCCCAGTGGCGCTTTTTTTACGCCCAATTAGCCTTGTTAGAAGGCTGGATAGATCACGCCAGACACCAAGTTAAATTGATGGAAAAAGACCCTACTGGAATCTATATAGGGATTGGTAAAGCAGTAACACAACGAATAAAGGAACTTAATTCCCATATAACTTAAGTTATATTAGCAACAACTTAGGGAGGTATATGAACAAGATTGAATTTGGTGATTGCCGTGAAACGATGCGTAAATGGGCAGCAGAAGGCATCAAAGCCCAGACTTGTGTGACCAGCCCACCCTACTATGGATTACGGGACTATGGAACTGCAAAATGGGAAGGCGGTAATCTTGATTGTGACCATACGGGGGCTAAAGTTAATCCTTTAAAAGTTGGCGGTTTTACTGGAGAAAGATTAAGGAAAGAAGGTGGAAGGGAAAATGAAAAATATCTTTCTTATAAAAAATTATGTCCTGATTGCAATGCTGTTCGTGTTGACAGTCAAATAGGAATAGAGGAAACCCCAGAGGAATACATTAAATCTATGGTTGAGGTGTTTCGGAGCGTATGGGATGTGCTGGAAGATGACGGGACACTTTGGCTAAATATTGGGGATAGTTACTACAACTACCGACTAGGTAAAGGGCAATCACTTGTCAATCAAACTGTTGCCAACAGCAATCAAGACTTGCCACAAACTTGCGCTAGACGTGGCAACAAATTAGATGGATTAAAAGAAAAAGACCTCATTGGTATACCTTGGATGTTGGCATTTGCCTTACGTGCTGACGGATGGTATTTATGGCAAGACATTATTTGGCACAAACCAAACCCGATGCCTGAATCTGTGCAAGACCGCTGCACAAAAGCGCATGAATACATTTTTTTGTTAAGCAAGTCGCCAAAATACTATTACGACATTGATTCAATCAAAGAAGAAATGATTGGTAAACCTCACGCACCAAAAAACAAAGCCAACAAAAATGACGGTCATTTAAGAAATGATGTTGGAACAGGAAGAATGGAAAAGGTTTGGGGAGAAAGTGGCATGGCTAACAAACGAAGCGTTTGGACTGTCACAACAAAACCATATGAAGGCGCGCACTTTGCCGTATTTCCCACAGACTTGATTGAACCTTGCATACTTGCTGGTGCGCCTGCTGGTGGAATAGTTCTTGACCCTTTTATGGGTAGCGGAACAACCGCCCAAGTAGCCCAAGACCTTGGGCGCAAATACCTTGGTTGTGAATTAAACCCTGCATATCAGCCATTACAAAACAAACGATTAGCCCAACAATCATTGGATCTGCTATGACCAAGACTGAAGCCCATTCCATCCTTGACCGAATCAAAACCCACAGAGAACCATGTCCATATTTGTTACAAATCAAGCCTTACACGCAACAGGAGACCTTTGTAGAGTATTTAGCGAACCACTACGCCCAACCCTGATTCATGGGAGCACCAACCCTATTGACAAATATTTTTATTCTTTGATATACTAGCGCCACATTGCTGTAGTGGGCGATGATCAGACCGTTTAGAGATGTACTTCACTTTATCCAATACCCTGTGGGATGTTATTGGATAGGGCCACTACTGGAGTACATCGCTAAGCGGTTTTTTTATGCCCCTACACAATGTCGTTACAAGAGTCTCGGGAAAGATTTCATACTGAGGGTAGAGGAAATGAGTATCTGTACTGCGTCATGGCATCAGAGAAAGTGTAGTCCCCAAGGAGCAGAGTCACTACG
>CAIQHG010000010.1 GCA_903871545.1 uncultured Burkholderiales bacterium
AGGTAAACTCCTTAACTAGGGGTTTGCCTTTAAATCTTTTTAATTGAAATTTCTCAAAAATATTAAATGAAGAAAGAACGAAAAGTTAGAACTGATGGTGATTTGACTCGTGCTAGGCTAAAAAAAGCAGCTCAACGATTGTTTGCACTAAAGGGTATACACGGAGCGTCTATCAAAGACATCATAGACTTAGCTGATCAAAAAAATAAGGCGTCCCTGCAGTATCACTTTGGCTCTAAAGAGGCGTTGATCGCGGAGCTGGTTTTGGACGGAGCGAAAACTATTGATGCAAGAAGAAAACAACTACTTTTAAAAATTGAGGACGAGTTGTCTGTTAGAAAGATACTAGAGGCATTAATTTACCCTGTAAACGAAATAGTCGAAAGCGATCCAGAGGGCAGCACTTATATTCGGTTTGTCTCAGATCTACAGATGAACCATAGAATATTATTAAGGGAAATATTAGGCAACAAATGGAACTCAGGTTACCGCAGATGCCTAGAACTTATTAAAGAATTGTCACCTGGTATCCATAGCGCAGTCTTAGAACAACGATTATCCATGGTAGGCATTTATTCAAATGCAATTTTTGCGGCAAAAGAAGCATCATTTGATTCATCTAAAACAACAAATCGGTTTTGGTTACCCCCTTTTACGATTGAAAATATTATTGATTCTTTAGAATTTATATTAATTGGCACACCTTCGTCCCAAACTCAAAAATTAATTTCAAATACCCGATCCTAAAACCGGTGGTAACTTGCTGTAAATCTGATTTAGTAAAAATTACTTCATTAACTTCTTTACTGCCTAATCTTGATGTTTCCCTTTTTGAGACGCCATTGTGCCGCCCAGCCATATCTTTACAAACGATAAAAGAGGCTTGACTTGCGTCGTTAACGACCTCTGCTTTATTTACCCATTTGACTTACGCATTGCCCTGAGTCATTGAGCTTAACCGCTTGGGTTAGCTGGGAGCGGTACAAAGTCCAGGCCTGGCCGGAGAACTCTTTCACGAAACCCATACGTTGGAGCTCGGGTATGTTGTTCCACTGGCTGGGGAGAAGTAACCAGCGTCCAGCATTTTTTGATTCTAATTCAGGCGTGTTTAAAGGTTTAAGGAATTGCCCAGTAGAGGGCTCAAAGTTTGAGCCCTCAAACATCTCACGCCGCCAGTTGTCCCCTGCGTGCAAGCGTTCACGAACCCAGTCTTGAATTACCCAAAAAGGCTTTTTAGAATTCAACAAGAAAGGTAGGTCATAAGGGTACTCGCCTGCGACCAAAACCTCTGAGTCGCCTAAGTCTTGACAAGCAAGAAACTGTGCCACATCTGCACTGGAGTGGCGCATACTGATCGCACCCGCTTGGATTTGAATCCAGATACCCACCGCAAGAGACAATATAAATAAGGTTTTATAAAAATAGGGTTTGACACGGGAACGCTCTATCAAGCGGTCCCATCCAAGCACGCACAAAAGTGACATGGGAGGTATTACGGGCAAAGCGTAACCAATAATTTTTGAGCTAGGGATGGAGAAAAATACCACGATCACCCAAACCCAAATCACACAAAGGCCAATTAAGAGTTGCTTGGGAGCTCTAAGTCTTTGATGATCGTGGCTGAATACCTGTGTCAGTCCCTTAATTAACAAACCCCTTCTCAGGAACTGAGTCCAGTAATCACTCAGCTTTTGATAGTGGTAAGCCCAAAACCCAATAAACCAGGGCCCCAGTAGCAAAGAAGTCGCAACTAAATAAAACCAAACTGGCTGCGCGTTGTTAAATTGATGGCCCGTAAACCGTGCGAACTGATGAACACCAAACATATAACCCATCATGCCTGGGTACGCATTCTCAGCAGCGATGAACCACGGGACGGTGATGATCAGAAAAATCAATGAGCCCGAGATCCATGGAAGTTTTCTGAGCGCAAACCACCTGCCACACCAACACAGCCATATGATAAGCACACCCCCTGGCAAAACAAGTCCAATCAATCCCTTGCTCAACACGCCCAAAGCGCAAGCAACAAATCCCAACCAAGCTATTTTTTTTAAAGACGGTGGCACAACTGAGCGACTAGCACTTTGATCCAATCTGATCACAAACCATCCAAAAGACCCAATCGCAACACTGATCCAACAAGCAACCATCATGTCGTGGTTGATGTATTGCCCGCCCAATAAAAACGCTGTCGTAGAGCCAAATACGTAAAACACTTTTCGCGCTACAGCCTCACCCGCGAGGGGTCTAACGAGAGGTTCTATCAGGCTTAGTATAAGAATAGCGTGCGCTGCGGGTATTGACCTAAAAAGCCAGGCGTTGGAACTCCCGGTAGTTGCAAGCGCCGCCTCCATCCAGTACAAAAGAGGAGGTTTATGAAAAAAAGGTAATCCGTTTAAGCGCGGTACCAGCCAATCCCCAGAGGCCCACATCCAACGACCGATCTCAGCGTACCGTCCCTCATCGGGTAGGGCGAGAGGACGAAATGCGCTAAGAATGATCAAGAGTATTGAAAAAAATAAAAGAGGCGAGACATCCCTAAGTAAACGCGCATCCCTTGGCTTCGCGTCCTCAGTCAATTTACTACCATTAGGTACGGTTTCGTTTGCATTGGTGTCTGTCATAATGTTTTAAAGTTGTTTCGGAAAACTTCCGATGCTCTCACTACGCTCACCCCCGCCGCTTGCAAATCAAGTTCCAGTAGATTGGAGCTCAAGTACTCGAACTCTGCAAGCCTTGCACGTCCTATCACATCGTCAACACTCGCCGCAGCGCCGGGGTGGCACATGATAGAGAAGGGTTGTGGTGTTGTAAGTGCGGCCAATACGCGCACTCCTTGCTCACTTTGCTCATTCAGCTCTTTTAGTTCTTTTGCCTGAACACTGTAGACAAGCTGCAGCCATTTTTTAAATGATTGTCTGTAATCAGCCGTGTTTAAATCATAGTTATAAACACCCAACAAAACCGGCGTAAAGGGAAAATCGAGTTCCAAGAGCTTATCACTAAAAGCTTTGGCGCCTGAGAGCGTAATTACGGAAGATTTAAAGTTTCTAGGCAAGACCTGGCTTACTCTGAGCCAGGGTTTATGCTTGGACGCACCGTAGCGATTTTTGAGCACCCGGGCCAATGCGCTGCGAATAACTGGGAACTGATGGACGTGCTGATGCCCATCCAAATGGTCTGGGGGAGAACCCCATACGGACTCAAAATCATTAAGCTGAGATTCAATGATTATTTCTAAGTTGCTTTGATTAAATCTTCGCAGTGTTGATCGTAGCAAAACTGAATTTAGCGTGGCTCCGTAACCGGCTTGCACGGCATATTCACTTGTAAAGTCTAGGTGCAAACCCACATCTAAAGTGCCGTGATGCGCCTTTAACATTGGGGCGTGAAACTTCCAAAGCGGTGACAATGAATGAACGCTGGTTGCACTTATTTTCTTCGCCTTTGCAAGGCTCACAATAGCGGTTGAAACCGAGTCATTTATCGCAAAATCATCAGCGCAAATTACTGCTTGAGCGGAGGTATTCATAAAATTCAAGCCAACTTCGTCCCTTAAAACTAAAATAGTAGTAACATTTAGATTGTTTCATAGTATTAGGTCTCTATTTTGGCCAAGTATTGGTTCCGTCTAACTTGGAGCTGCAAGCTCTACGTGCAAAAAAGGCTGCAAACTACAATTAGTTTGCTAATTAAACCCATCAGCAATCTTTAATCAACTATTTGACATGACCGAGCGAATTAAAACACACCACCTTAGCGTTGCAACCTCCCTGTACAACTTCATCAACAACGAAGTGCTCCCCGGGCTCTCAATCGATAAAGCTAATTTTTGGTCTGGATTTGATTCCATCGTAACGCATTTGGCGCCCAAAAATATTCAGCTCTTAGCTGAACGCGGACGTTTGCAATCAGAAATTGATACCTGGCATGACAAGCACCCCGGCCCCATAATGGACATGAATGCTTACCAAGCGTTTTTAAAAAAAATCGGCTATTTGGTGCCCACTCCTGAAAAAGTAACAGTTCAGACTCACAATGTCGATGATGAACTCGCCCACCAAGCGGGTCCCCAACTTGTAGTCCCTATCTTAAACGCACGGTATGCGCTCAACGCAGCCAACGCACGCTGGGGCTCACTTTATGACGCGCTTTACGGAACGGATGTCATATCCGAGGATCATGGTTGCGAAAAGGGCAGTCACTACAACGATAAACGTGGCGCAAAAGTGATTGAATTCGTGCGCTACGTGCTTGATAAAACAATCCCCCTTAAAAAGGGCTCACACATCGACTCCTGTGCATACAGCATCAAAAACGGTGAGCTAGTTGTAACCCTAAGAGACGGCAGCCACAGTGAACTCAAAGCGAAACAACAGCTACTGGGTTACACCGGCAATGCTTTAACCCCTAGCTCCCTTCTCTTTGAGCACCACGGACTTCATCTAGACTTGATCGTCGACAAGTCTCACCCTATTGGCGCAACAGATCCCGCCGGGGTTTGTGACCTGATGGTGGAGGCGGCCTTGTCAACCATCCTTGACCTTGAAGACTCCATCGCCGCTGTGGACGCAGAAGATAAGGTGCTTGCCTATAGAAATTGGCTAGGCATATTAAAAGGCACCTTAACCGAGAGCGTAACTAAGAGCGGGAAAACATTTACAAGGGGGTTGAACCAAGACCGTATCTACACCGCCAAATCCGGCACGGGAGAGATTAGATTACACGCAAGGTCGTTGCTATTTCTTAGAAATGTAGGCCATTTAATGACCAATCCAGCTGTGCTTTACGAGGACCAAAGCGGCGTTTCTCGTGAAATTCCAGAGGGCATCTTGGATGCAGTCGTCACCACAACCATCGCCCTTTACGACCTAAGGCAATTAGCTTCAAATCAGATACAGAACTCTCGTAAAGGCTCGGTCTACATTGTTAAGCCAAAAATGCACGGCCCAAGCGAGGTTGCATTTGCCTGCGAATTATTTACACACGTCGAACAGTTGCTGGGCTTACCCAAGAACACCGTTAAGCTAGGCATCATGGACGAGGAGCGAAGGACCAGTGTTAATTTAAAGGCCTGCATTGCTCAGGCGACCCAACGCGTTGCCTTCATCAACACCGGCTTTTTGGACCGTACGGGTGACGAGATGCACACCGCAATGCATGCTGGCCCCATGATCCGAAAAGGGGAGATGAAGACAAGCAACTGGATTAAAGCTTACGAGCGCAATAACGTCTTGGTGGGCTTGTCCTGCGCCTTGCGGGGGAGAGCCCAAATTGGCAAAGGCATGTGGGCAATGCCGGATCTGATGGCTGACATGATGAAACAAAAAATTGCTCACCCATTGGCTGGCGCCAATACGGCGTGGGTTCCAAGCCCAACCGCGGCCACGCTTCACGCGCTGCACTATCACCAAGTCTTGGTCAGTCAAATACAAAAAGATTTAGAGCACATTGATGAGTCCCGTGAACATGCTAGCCTCCTCCACGATCTTTTGACCATCCCGGTTGCCACAAACACGCACTGGAGCGAGGAAGACAAACAACAAGAAGTGGACAATAACGTCCAAGGCATATTGGGCTACGTTGTCAGGTGGATCGACCAGGGTATTGGTTGCTCTAAAGTCCCTGATATCCACAACATTGGTCTAATGGAGGACCGAGCCACTTTGAGAATCAGCTCTCAGCATTTGGCTAACTGGTTACGTCACCAAGTGGTCTCTGAGCATATGGTGAGACAAAGTTTTGAGCGCATGGCAAAAGTTGTAGACGCACAAAATGCAAACGATCCGCTTTACCTGCCCCTGTCTGGTCGCGAGCACACATCAAAAGCTTACAAAGCCGCTTTAGGCCTTGTCTTCAAAGGCGAGGAGCAACCCAGTGGCTACACTGAACCGCTGCTTCACGCTTGGCGCCAAGAGGTAAAATCAGCTCATGAATGAAACCTTAAGCCGTATAAAACACCGCATAAAGCTTTACACAATCGCTTTGATCGCTGCCATTTTGTTGCTTGGACTTGCCTATTTTGAGTTCCTTTATCATTACACCTACTCAAGCGGGGAGAGCGTAGGGTATGTTCAAAAACTATCTCTCAAAGGCTGGCTTTGCAAAACCTGGGAGGGCGAGCAGCTTAGAACGATCTCTCTTCAGCCCAGTGTGGGCGAGAAGTTTTTCTTTACCGTTCGCGACGACGCTGTTGTTGAAAAGATAAACGCTAGCATCGGGGAACGTGTCATATTGGTCTACGCTCAGCATCCGGGATTGCCGCAGTGCCTTGGCGAGACCGCTTACTTTGTAGAAGATGCTAAACTGGCTCCGAAGAATTAGTTTTCTAATTAACCTTACTTCAATTGCTTGTCCAACGCATCCACAAAAGCCTTGGCCACATCAAATCCCTTTTGCTGTTTGATTTCTTGAAAACACGTTGGACTGGTTACATTAATTTCAGTTAAGTGTTCCCCAATGATGTCTAGCCCCACCAAAAAGAGACCTCTTTTTGCGAGAATAGGGCCTAAGTAGTTGGCGATTTCTTGCTCACGCTTGGTCAACTCTTGTGCAACTCCCAAGCCCCCCGCAGCCAAGTTGCCTCTGACCTCCCCAGCCTGGGGAATTCTGGCTAAAGCATACGGTACGGCTTGTCCATCTATTAACAGCACCCTTTTATCCCCCTTCTCAATGGCTGGGATAAACTTTTGAGCCATAACGGTTTGTTCAGAAAATTTATTGAGTGACTCCAAAATCGCCCCCAAATTGAGGGCATCCTCTTTAACTCTAAAAATACCCATTCCTCCCATGCCGTCCAAGGGCTTGAGGATGATATCTTTGTGGTGCGCGTGGAATTCACGTATTTTTTCAGGATCCCGACTCACTAAAGTTGGGGCCGTAAACTCTGGGAACTCGAGGATCGATAATTTCTCCGGGTGGTCTCTAACCGCCTTTGGATCGTTGAATACTTTTGCGCCCTGAGAGGCGGCGAGTTGCAGTAAATGAGTTAGATAAAAATATTCAGAGTTAAAGGGCGGATCCACCCGCAGCACAACAGCCTGCATCTCCTGTAAAGACCTCACCTCGCGCGCGCCGCTTTGGTACCAATGCGCACCAGTGCTGACCTCTAACTTTAGCTCCACGGGCTGCATCAACGCACTTACTTTGCCCGCGCTTTGACAAAATACGTCTTTGGCCTCGCAGCTCCAGACCCTCGCGCCTCGCATTTGCCACTCCCTCATCATCACGTAGGTAGAGTCCTTGTAGATCTTAAAGGAATCTAGTGGATCAGCTACAAACAAAATGTTTTTCATAAAACCGTGCTCAAGCTTACTCATACAAATCCGCATTGGGGTCTGTCGCCTCTAGCTCGTAACTGGCAGCAAGCATTGCCAAACGTCCTATTACGCCGTACATATAAAACCGATTGGGCACGCTTGCGCCAGGTTTAACACCGGGTTGGGGTAGTTGGGCGTTTTGCTCAAAGGCCAGGGGTGCGAAACTAGCACCTGGCGCGTTTAAATTCTCGTCTATGCCCCTGTCAGCATGGACTCTATAGAAGCCGCCGACCACGTAGCGGTCCATCATATAAACAACTGGCTCTGCAACCGCGTCATTGATCCTCTCGTGCGTCAGCACCCCTTCTTGAATGATGACTTGGTCCACTTCTTTTCCGTCTTTAATCACGCTCATTTTATTTCGCGTTTTGCGGTTTAGTGTCTCCAAGTCTTTTACGTCCCTCACCGTCATGATACCCATGCCGTAAGTTCCGTTATCGGCTTTAACGATCACAAAGGGCTTTTCGTTGATGCCGTATTCTTTGTATTTTTTCTTAATTTTAGAGAGCAATGAGTCCACATTGCTCACCAAGCAGTCCATGCCCAAACTCTCACTAAAATTCACCTCACCACACGCAGCAAACATGGGATTGATCAGCCAGGGATCAATTCCCAGGAGCTTGCCAAAACGCTTGCTCACCTCCTCGTAGCTCTCAAAGTGTAAACTTTTACGTCGAACACTCCAACCTGCGTGCAAGGGCGGCAGTAAATATTGCTCGGTTAGATCCTCTAAAATTCCGGGTATCCCAGCGCTTAAATCGTTGTTGAGCAAAATCGTGCAGGGGTCAAAGTTTTCCAACCCCAACCTTCGCTTGTTGCGGATGACAGGCTCTAGCAAAACAGTCTCCCCGTTGGGCAACGTGATGGATGTGGGCTCTTTGATTTCTGGGTTTATGGAGCCGATGCGCACATTTAAGCCAGCCATATGGAAAATCCGCTGAAGTTGCGCTACGTTGCTTAAATAAAAAGTGTTGCGCGTATGATTCTCTGGAATCAAAAGTAAATTGCGGGCCTCTGGGCATATTTTCTCAATCGCAGCCATTGCCGCTTGTACAGCCAAGGGCAGCATCTCGGGAGTTAAATTGTTCCAACCACCGGGGTACAAATTGGTATCTACGGGCGCTAGTTTAAAGCCTGCGTTTCGGATATCAACTGACGTATAGAAGGGGGGAGTGTGCTCCATCCACTCCAAGCGAAACCAACGCTCTATAGCTGGCATCGAATCGATGATGCGCTGCTCTAATTCGTTAATGGGCCCGGTTAAGGCTGTGATCAGATGTGGGACCATGCTTACTTTCGTTGATTTACTGACTTTACTTGGGCTACCAAGCTGGCCTAGTTAGACAGAATTTGTTGATTTGTTTTAGTTTGGCCTAGTTTAGTCTGGCTAAGCTTGGGTAGATTCAGCTAACTCTATTCCTACTTTGGGCCGATCACGGATAGTACTTTTTTTAGCTTTAGCTGCGAACCTCTCCATTTCCAAGCACCACGTATTTTAACGAGGTTAGTCCCTCAATTCCAACCGGCCCCCTTGCATGAAATTTGTCTGTTGAGATCCCAATCTCCGCCCCTAACCCGTATTCAAATCCATCAGCAAACCTGGTGCTCGTGTTGACCATTACACTGGCGGAGTCTACTTCGCGAAGAAATCGCTGGGCATGTGAGAAATGCTCCGTTAATATGGCATCAGTATGGTGGGACGAGTACCGGTTGATATGGTCTATAGCCTCGTCCAATGAGTCGACAATTTTGATACTAATGACTGCTGCCAGATATTCCTCATACCAGTCTTGTTCGCTTGCGGCTTTCAAAGTAAGCCCGCTCACGTCACCAAGCATCTCCAAAGTGCGAGCACACCCTCTAATTTCTACACCTTTTGCGCAAAAAATAGACGCCATCTTAGGTAAAAATTGCTGGGCTACTCCTTGCGCCACGAGCAAACTCTCCATCGCATTGCAAGGACTGTATTTTTGTGTCTTTGCGTTATCACACACTCTCAAAGCCATATCAATATTGCACGTTTCGTCCACAAAGGTATGACAATTGCCGTCTAGATGCTTGATCACCGGTACCTTCGCCTGCGCACTGATGCGCTCAATTAAACCTTTACCGCCTCTTGGGATAATGACGTCCACATACTCGGGCATGCTGATCAGGTGTCCTACAGCGTCTCGGTCTACCGTTCCTACCATTTGCACTGCATCAACCGGCAGTCCAGCCTCCTTTAAGGATTCTTGCACGAGCGAAATAAGGGCCAAGTTAGACTGCAAAGCCTCCGAGCCTCCTCGCAAAATGCAGGCGTTACCGCTTTTGATGGAGAGCGAAGCGGCCTCAATGGATACACCTGGGCGGCTTTCATAGATCATCCCAAAGACCCCTATTGGTACGCGCATCTGTCCTACACGAATGCCACTGGGCTGCTCTTTTAACCCTACGATTTCGCCGATTAAATCAGGCATACCCGCCAACTGTTCGCACCCGAGCGCGCAAGTTTCGATGGTCTTTGGAGTCAATCGCAAACGGTCCACGAGTAACTCTGAGATTCGATTGGCCTGGGCTTGTGCACAATCGACTTCGTTGGATTTTATTAAATTGGCGCACTCGCTCCTTAGTCTTTCTGCTAGAAGCCGAAGGGCAAGAGTTTTTTTCTGAGACGAAGCTTTCGCCATCAACGCACCGGCGCGTCGAGCTCGAATTCCAAGCCCCTGCATTTGTTCGAAAAGATTATTAGCGTTCATAAAACTATTTTCTCATCATCTGTTTGGTTTTTCTTAAAATCCTTGATTTCTATCAATAAGGACCAAAAAAACGTCTCATAAGGACCCAACAAGTGCAGGATAAACCACTTCAGCGCCCTGCGCGGCGCCTAGAACGAGTAATTAAGCGCGTATTCAAGAACACCCAAGCCGTCCCTTTAATTACACCTTGCAAACGCTCCCTAAACGCTGGGCCAGGCGGTGCAGCGCTTGCCACGGGTCCTCAGGCCACACGGGAGACTTTAGACCCTTAATGACGCCGTCCACTATATGTGCGTCTTTGATCAAAACATTAAGATGGTTGATGCGAATTGTTGGCACAATTCTGTCATAAAGTCTCTCACGGTCTCCCCATATTCGGTTCTCTTTTAAGGCCACACTGATCGGTTTGCCTTGTTCCATGGACGCTTTAACCCGGCGAAGACTCCTTATCTCCTCTGCTAGGGTGTGGTGCGCGAGTACGGCGGCGACCCCCTCAGCCTGCAGACCGTCCATCATCTTTTGAACTCTAAGTGGTTGGCCCTGCAAAATGGCTTGGGTCAATTTAAAAACATCATAACGCGCCACATCTAAAACGGCCATCTCAATTTGCTCAAAACTGAGCTCCCCTTTGGGGTAGAGAAGGCCTAATTTTTGCACCTCTTGGTGGGCCGCCAACAAGTTGCCCTCCACCCGATCAGAGAAAAATTTCAACGACCTTTGTCCAGCCTCACCGCTTGGGACGCGCTGCTCTTGAGCGCTTAGACGCTGAGCGATCCAAGTGGGGAGTTCATGCCTTGAGACAGGCTCGATTTGAACACTCACGCCTGCGCTCTCCAAGGCCATAAACCAAGCCGAGTTTTTCATGATTTTGTCGGCTTTGGGCAAATAAACCATTGTCAGCACACCTTGCTCAAGCGCGCAGTTTGAGGCCATGTTTTGCAGCGCAATAGAGCCCTCTTTGCCGGGTTTCCCGCTGGCTATTCTTATTTCAATGATTTGCTTATCGGCAAAAAGACTTTGCGAGCCAGCACTGGCAAGTACCTCACTCCAATCAAAATGCGCCCCAAAGACAGAGAATACGTGACGGTCACTGTAGCCCTCTTGTAGGGCCTTTCGCCTGACTAAATCGCTTGCCTCTTGAACCAACAAAGCATCATCTCCGTGAAAGACGTATAAATTCCTGAGTCCTTTGGAGAGATGATCTGTTAAATTGTTAGGTAGTACTTGCAAGGTGTGCTTTAGTAAGTAGGTGCGAAGGGGCCTTGTTTGCGCTGATTATCTAGAGTTGATCCACTGCTTACCCACACTGGCTACGCGCCTCATCATTTGCTCTGCGATGTCGGACTGCATGTTGCGGTAAAGAAGTTGCTCCTCCGCCTCTTTGGACAGCACAATCGTCTCGTTAAAACTGATATCTCTAAATAATGAGATTTCCGTCTCCGGGATCAGCTCAACCCCGTCTTGAGTTCGCAGTTTAAAAGAAATATTCAACCGAAGTTGAAACGCATTCACAGTGCCCGCAGCGGTTCGTCCCAATATGATTTTATCTTTTTGATCATGAATTATTTCGAGTATGACTTGAGCTTGATCTATTCTTTTGGGATCCGTAATCAATTCAACCTGACCCGTGGCAATGATCACCCGTTTTAGAGCCATTCCAAAAGGGGTTTGATCAGAGAAGTTTGCGTACATTGTTTTAAAAGGAATCTCGATTGGTTTTTTAAGCTCAAAGCCGCACCCATTCAATCCTAGAAAGATTAAAACGGGGAGCAAATAGCAACAAATGAGCTTTTTAAGTCGAGACATATTAATCACAAAACAATGTTTACCAGCCTACCCGGGACAACAATTATTTTTTTAGGAATCGCTCCCTTTGACAGATTTTTAAACGCTTCGCTCTGAGCCGCAATTGCCTCTATCTCCTCCCTCTTTGCGTTGGAGGAGACCTTAATTGAGCCTCTTAATTTACCGTTGACCTGCAACACCATCTCCACCTCATCTCTAGCCAATGCGACAGGGTCAACCTGGGGCCACGGGGCGTCAAGGAGGTCTCCAAAAATCTTTGAAAACCCCATAGATTCCCAAAGCTCATATCCGATGTGCGGACAAACGGGGTACAAAATTCTGAGCAAAATAGAAAAACACTCAAACAGCACTGCCCCGTCCTGTGCCTGGGCTGAGAGTTTAGCGTTCTCCAAAGTGTTCAGCATTTTCATCGCAGCTGAGACAACCGTGTTGTACTGCATTCGATCGTAATCAAAGATGGCTTGACGCAGCACAGAGTGGATCTCGAATCTGAGCGGCTTTGCTTGCTCAGATAAATTAGTCACATTCAAGGATTGATTAGCGCTTGCAAAGCTCAGTAATCCACTTTGATGTTGGAACGCGAATGACCAAACTCGTCTGAGAAATCTAAAGCTGCCGTCCACTGCGTCATCATTCCACTCTAAAGTAGCCTCGGGTGGGGCCGTAAACATGGTGTACAAACGGGCCGTATCAGCACCAAACTTTTCAATAAGCACCTGCGGGTCAACTCCGTTATTTTTGGACTTACTCATTGTGCCCACGCCCTCATAATTGATATGAGTGCCTGCGGGCAATTCGTCCTTAGATGCAATCAAAACTGCGTGAGTCACGCGCCCGTCTGAGTCAAGTACGTTCTCTACTTCACTGGGCCAGAAATACTCCACCCCACCTTTCTCTGTGGGCCTTGAGTAAATGTGGTTGAGCACCATCCCCTGAGTCAGCAGTTTAGTGAATGGCTAGTCTACTTGGACGCACCCTAAATCCCGCATAACTTTGGTCCAAAACCGCGCGTACAAAAGATGCAAAATGGCGTGCTCGATGCCCCCAATATATTGATCCATTGGCATCCAATACGCAGCCCCCTGGTCCACCATTTTGTCATCATTGTTTGGATCACAATAACGCATGAAATACCAGGATGAATCCACAAAGGTGTCCATCGTGTCGGTCTCGCGCAGCGCAGGCTTTGCGCAAGTCGGGCAAGCAACTCTTAAGAAAGAGTCACACTTATTCAAAGGGTTGCCAGATCCGTCAGGTACCAAATCTTGAGGCAATATCACTGGCAAGTCTTTCTCAGGCACTGGCACTGCTCCACAGTCCTCGCAGTGGATAATCGGAATAGGTGTGCCCCAATAACGTTGTCGACTTATGCCCCAGTCTCTAAGTCTCCACGTTATTTTTTTCTCCCCCAGACCTAAAGACTCTAACTCTTTTGCGACCTTGTCCACGCAGTCTTTAAAGCTCAATCCATCAAAAAGACCTGAGTTTTTGGCAACTCCCGCGCCTTTGTCCGCGTACCAATCGTGCCACTGCGTTACGTCAAAGTCCTTTCCCTCTACGCCCACTACATCTTTTATAGGTAGACTGTATTTGATGGCAAAGGCAAAATCGCGCTCATCGTGCGCAGGCACTCCCATTACCGCTCCGTCGCCGTAGGTCATCAATACATAATTACCAACCCATACTGGCACAAGCTCTTGCGTTAGAGGATGCCTCACAAATAGGCCCGTATTGACACCTTCTTTTTCCTTGACCGCCAGCTCCGCCTCTGTCGTCCCTCCTTGCTGGCAGCGAACGATAAAGTCAGCAATTTTTGCATCCCTTTGACCCGCATACTCAGCCAAAGGGTGCTCAGGTGCTACGGCCACAAAAGTCACCCCCATTAGCGTGTCTGCACGAGTCGTAAATACGTACATGCGCCCGCCGTTTAGTAAATGGCCTTGCTCATTTTTGATGTCATGCATGAAAGCAAAGCGCACGCCCTCGGACTTACCAATCCAGTTTTCTTGCATTAGCCTGACCTTATCTGGCCAGCCAGGCAAATTGTGCTGAACCTGGTCTAAGAGTTCGGGCGCGTAGTCGCTAATTTTCAAATAATAACCAGGTATCTCTCTTTTTTCAACAACTGCCCCCGTCCTCCATCCTCGACCGTCGATCACTTGTTCGTTTGCCAGCACAGTTTTATCAACCGGATCCCAATTGACAGTTTGCGTCTTCCTGTAAGCGATCCCTTTGTCCAACATTTTCAAGAAAAGCCATTGATTCCACTTGTAATACGAAGGATCACATGTCGCAATCTCTCTAGACCAATCAATCGCCAAGCCCATCGCCTTCATCTGCTTTTTCATATAAGCGATGTTCTCGTATGTCCATTTAGCAGGAGGTACGTTATTTTTTAATGCCGCATTTTCCGCAGGCAATCCAAATGCGTCCCAACCCATTGGCATTAGAACGTTGTATCCGTTCATCCTCAAATGACGGGTCAACATATCATTAATCGTATAGTTTCTGACATGCCCCATGTGCAACTTGCCGCTTGGGTAGGGCAGCATTGAACAGGCATAATATTTTTTCTTTGAAGGGTCCTCACTAACTCGGTAAGCATCTTTTTGACCCCAAATGCTTTGCACCGCCATCTCTATCTCTGATGGGTTGTATTTGTCTTGCATAAATATAAACGTACGAAAAAAATCAAATAAACAAAAAGCCTCTTGGTTGAGGCTAAAGGGAGTCTAGTGATCCCGCGGGAATTAACTCGAACGAAAATTACCTCAATTTCAAAACATCGAACATATCAAATAAGCCGCTGTCTTTATCCCTTAAAAACCGAACCGCCCTCACACTGCCCTGCGCGTAGTTGGATCTGCTGGATGAGCGGTGTGTAATCTCAATTCTCTCGCCCTCGCCAGCAAATAAAACCGTGTGGTCCCCCACAATATCGCCTGCTCTTACAGTTGCAAAGCCAATAGTCCCAGGCTTTCTTGGTCCCGTGTGTCCCTCACGCGCGTACACAGCGCATTCGCTTAAGTCCTTGTTTTGGGCGCGCGCAATTACTTCACCCATTTTTAACGCAGTCCCTGAGGGCGCATCTACTTTGTGGTGGTGGTGTGCCTCGATAATTTCAGTGTCATAGTCGGACGAAAGCGCTTTGGCAGCAACCTCTAAAAGCTTCAGCGTCACATTGACTCCGACACTCATATTTGGAGCCATAACTATAGAAATATTCTTAGATACCTCTTGGATATCGAGTTTTTGTTGAGCTGTAAATCCTGTGGTTCCAATCACCATTTTTACGCCAAGTTTCTTGCATACAGACAAATACTCCATCGTCCCCTCGGGACGCGTAAAGTCAATCAATACATCCGCTTGTTTTAAAGCATGCAGTGGATCGGCAACTACACTCACGCCACTTGCTTTACCCAAAAATCCAGTTGCATCGTTACCAATCACAGGGCTAGAGGGCAGATCAATCGCACCCACCAACTGCAGGTCGCTGGACTGCAAAATGATTTCTATTAACATACGACCCATTCGCCCACTCGCACCTGTCAGAGCGACTGCTATTTTTTTTGTAGAGTTCATTTTTTATAACTTTTTTCTCGGCGCGAGGACGGCTCTAACGGGGGATAATTCATGGAAGCCGGGACTCCCTCGCTTGGAGAGGACGGGGGTGTAGAGGGCTTAATTTTAAAAGCATTTAACTCTTTTTCTGTAGCCTCCATTTTGGGGGGCTTGGAGGTGTTTATTTTTTGCGTGTCAATTTTGGCAGCAAACTCTGCCTCACTTGGGAGCTCATCAGCTTCTACTCGCTGAAACTGATCAACGGTGAAAAAAACAGATAGTTTTCGTTGCTGCGGCGCAGCTCCTTGGCGGCGAATTGTGAAAGCATAGTCCCACCTATCGGCATGAAAGGGACTTGTAATTAAGGGTGTACCCAAAATATCGCGCACCTGATTGCGAGTCATCCCAGGGCTAAGAGCTTGGAGTTGTTCTCGGGAAACAAAGTTTCCTTGAACTACCTCAATGTGGTACGGCGAGATACAGCCAATCAAACTGATAGCCGCCGCTAGAAGGGCGAATGCCAAACGCAACTTTAAAGGCCGCAGCGAACCGCTAAAATTAGGAAATATATTCATGGCCCAATTGTAACTCCACCCCTATTTATCCCGCCCCCCCTCGTTACAAAGTTGAACATTCAGTTGCCCCCCGAACAGGCCACATTGACTAATAATACGGGCTGAGCAATCTCTTATTAACAACTTGTCACACTCTGAATTGAGTAGACTTATCCAGCTTAAATTTAAAAATTCCCGGATTCTTCTCACTTAAATGTCAATTCGTGTCAAAATTATCCATGTCCCAACACTCATTATTAGACCGAACTAGGACAATTCACTATGACGCCTATCGAAGAAGACTTAAAGAATACGGGACTCAAGGCCACATTACCCAGATTAAAGATTCTTGAGCTTTTTCAAAAATCTAATCTTCGCCATCTCTCAGCAGAAGACATCTACCGGGCAATTCTTGAGGAGCGCTCGGACATAGGGCTAGCAACCGTTTACCGTGTCTTGCTCCAGTTCGAGCAAGCAGGGCTTTTGAAGAGAAGTAACTTTGAAAGCGGAAAGGCGGTCTATGAACTCAATGAGGGCGAACACCACGATCACCTGGTCTGCTTGGACTGCGGAAGAGTGGAGGAGTTTTTTGACGCAGAAATTGAGGAGCGTCAACACCAAATCGCACTTTTAAAGGGGTTTGAGATTGCGGACCATTCCCTAAGCCTGTACGCGCACTGCACTCAACAACATTGTCCCTATAAGACTTAATGGACAAGAAATTTCACTAGTTCATATTTATAAAGATTCACCGAATTTTGGGTCCGCTGCTTTATCCATCTCCCTTTTGTGCCTGCTCACAAATTCCTCGTAGGTGTTGATGCCTCTGAACTGCAAAATGGTATTGCGAACAGCGGCCTCTACTAAAACCGCTATATTTCGTCCAGCAATCACCTGGATCACCACTTTGCGAATAGGCATGTTTAGCATTTCTTGGGTAAGCGGCTCATGTGGCAGGCGATCATAATCGCGCTCTAAGGTCTCACGCATGACGAGATGAACTATCAATTTAAGACGCATTTTGCGCCTTACAGCGGTTTCCCCGAAAATAGCGCGTATGTCTAAAAGCCCGATCCCTCTGACCTCCAAAAGGTTTTGTAAAAGCTCGGGGCACCTTCCCTCAATAGTAGACTGGTTTATTCTATAAAAATCAACCACATCATCCGCAACGAGACCGTGTCCTCTTGAAATAAGTTCCAAACCCAACTCGCTCTTTCCAAGGCCCGACTCACCCGTAATCAGCACCCCCATGCCCAAGATATCCATGAATACGCCATGTGCTGTTGCTCGCTCGGCAAAGTGTTTAGATAAATACGCGCTTAAGACATCAATCACATAAGCAGAAGGATGCGGGGTCGCAAACAAAGGGATACGCCCTTTCTTGCAAATGTTGATCAACTGCTCAGGTGCCGATTGCCCCTCTGCAATGACAAGTGCAGGGGGTTCTAAACTTACGATTAGATCGAATTTGGCGTTCGTTTCTGCCTCAGTTCCAGCTAGTAAATAATCGATCTCTCTTTTACCAATTAGCTGTAGTCTGTAGGGGTGAATGTAGTTCAGATAGCCGACCAAATCGGCGCCAGAGCGTGCCTCTTGGATAGCTTCTTTGTCAAAGTGCCTATCTAAAGCCTCTTGGCCTGCGAGCCACTGCCAACCTAACTTTAGCTTAAAGTCTTCGAATAAAACCTGAGCGCTAATGACGGTGGGTTTCACAAGGGGGGAGGGTAGTGATAAATGTTAAAGATCTGGTAGTCCAAATATAGCGAAAATCCCCGAAAAACCCAACTTAAATTTCAGCAATTTGAGCAGATTTCCAAGACGTGATTGCTTCAAACAAAGAGGCTGCATCCTGACTTCTTTTAAGGCGGTCACGCACATTTACGTCAGCAAGCATCTCCGCGATCTCAGAGAGGATCTCTAAATGTTTTTGTGTTGAGGCCTCTGGCACTAACAAAAAAATCAACAATGAGACCGGTTGCTCATCGGGGGCGTCAAAACCAATTGGGTTGGCAAGTTGAAACACCGCGGCCAACGGGCTCTTTAGTCCCTTAATACGCCCGTGAGGTATCGCTACACCATGCCCAAGCCCCGTCGATCCGAGTCGTTCTCTAGCAAATAAGCTATCTGAGATCAGCGATCTACCCAGACCATGCAAATTTTCAAACAACAACCCCGCCTCCTCAAAGGCTCTTTTTTTGCTAGTCGCATCAACGTTGACTTGCACCGTCGGGGGCGACAAAATGGAGATTAATCTGTTCATATTCAGGCTCTATTATGCACCTGAGTATTCACTTCTTTAGGGTTGTTGTTTAATTACAAAGTATGCTTTTGTTCATTGAAGCGTTCTTTTGGCGCTCTCATGGTGATGATTTTGTATTTTGTCTTTGTGCTTTACCACTTGGCGGTCTAATTTGTCGACCAACTCGTCCACTGCGGCGTACAGATCCTCATGGGCGCTTTCGGCAAAGATGTCGCTGCCTTTGACTAAGATATTACATTCAGCGCGTTGTCTTTTTTCCTTCTCTTTTTGGTTATCGATTGATAATAAAACTTTGACGTCCACTACTTGATCAAAATGCCTTATGACTCGGTCTAGCTTTCCTGTGACGTAAGTCCTCAATGCCGGCGTTACTTCCAAATGATGTCCACTTATCGTTAAATTCATAGATTACCCCTATAGTTACTTACGTCTTATGTGCTTGCAAGTCCCAAAAATTTTAGGCCCGCATTTATATGATGCGCCCCGCAATCCAAAATTGCAAGCCCTAAGGGGAAGAACCTGATTAATTTAATGAGGCATCTTCCCTAATAGAACAAGAGGGCGAAAATTGTGTAGACTACTGAAGTGTGGAAAAAACGCATTCGAAGTCATACAAACTAGAAATTATTTCCATTTTCCGCCGTCTATTCCTCTATTAATTTGAAGCCCTCGGCTTCGTTTACGACTTTTTATTTAGACTTGCCTCAGAACTCTGGCTGTAGACTTTTTGGAGCTGCACCCTTCTCCCCTGCCCGGCCTGTCTAGCTGCCCCTTTTGGCGCAGTACCCCCCCCTCAACAGACACTCCCATAACGTAAGCGTGTTCACCCTTATCGCTAGATTCCAAAATCTACTAGGGTTAACGTGCATTTGCATTGTTTGAGTGTCATAATAGTTCAATCTTAATAACGGAGACACCTCCTTGGAACCCTACCCTAGTTGGTAGCTTTCGACTCTTTGGGCATATTGCACGCGGATGCATAGTTTTGAGGTTCGAAAGCCACTTGTTTTTTAGTTCGAACCTCAACATCGGTGCCACACGCACCCAAAAAGCCATGCTCAATATATTCACACTCGCAAACGGTCGCCTGTTTCAAGAAGAGATTGAATCTTTGGAGGAGCTGTCCAAATTTCAACCTATTTGGGTTGATTTAGACGAGCCAAGTATCGAAGAAAAAAGATGGGTCAAACAGTATTACGGCCTACTCATCCCGGACGATGCGATGGACGAGGATATCGAGGAATCAGCCCGCTTTTATCAAGAAGATAACGGTGAGTTACACATCAGAAGCGACTTTTTAATTGCTGATGACGCTGAGCCTAGGACTGTCCGTGTCGCTTTCATCTTAAATCAACACAACGACAATCTTAAGAGCCAAGGCGTACTGTTCTCTATTCACGATGAGGATGTTCCCGTCTTTCGTTTGCTAAGACTACGGGCAAGACGTGATCCTAATTTGATTACGGATGCAAAAGACGTGCTTTTGAAACTGTTTGACGCTGACGCTGAATACTCTGCAGATACGCTTGAGGGCATCTATGATGAGCTTGAGAAGGCCAGCAAAATGGTGCTCTCTGAGGATGTCACGGATGAGTTAGCAAGCGAGGTGCTTGGGCGGATCGCGCGACAAGAGGACTTGAATGGGCGCATTAGAAGAAACGTAATGGACACTCGGCGCGCCGTCAGCTTTATGATGCGTGCACGAATGCTCAATTCAGAGCAATTAGAGGAGGCTCGCCAAATCTTGCGCGACATAGAGTCTTTGGATAATCACACCGCTTTTTTGTTTGACAAAATAAACTTTTTAATGGATGCAACGGTTGGTTTTATTAATATCAACCAAAATAAAATTATCAAGATTTTTTCAGTCGCAAGCGTTGCTTTGCTTCCCCCCACTTTGATTGCTAGCATTTATGGAATGAATTTCGACTTCATTCCTGAACTACATTTATCGTGGGGCTATCAGTACGCGATTGTCATAATGATTGCAAGCGCTATGGTGCCCATGTGGTATTTCAGGAAAAGGGGGTGGCTTAAGTAAGAAAGGTAAGATTGGATTGGGGAATAAGAGCGTGAAAGCGGGGTCGCTTACCGATTCAGCAAAGCTTTAAATATTCTTTTATGATCAGCGCGCTGTACTGGCTTGCAACTGAGCTTAAAAAAAGACTAAAGTCTTTTTCTGCTTGCTCTTCAGCCGAGTCTGATACAGTTCTTACCATTCCAAACTGAGTCCCGTAATCTTTGCATACCTGGGCCACTGCGGCGCCCTCCATCTCAACAGCCAACGCACCGGGATGCTCACGGCGCAGTCTATCTCTGACACTAGAGCTGGAGATAAACTGATCACCACTCAGTACCGTCCCGCTATGCACTTGGGCACTCCTCAACTTGAATAATCCATCAAAGCGCACCACATTGGCTAAACCCATCAATGCTTTCTCGCTCGCCTCTTTTAAATTCATGGCTAGTTGGGGCTCAGCTTCAAAATAATGGGTGGGATATCCAGGCACCACGAAGCGAGGAAAGAGCGGCGATGCGTCCATGTCATGTTGAATAAATCTCGTCCCAACCACAATATCTCCAACGTTTAGCGCCTCGCTAACGGCCCCTGCTACCCCGGTGTAAACGATCTGAGACACCTCAAAATTTTCAATCAAACACACCGTTGTAATCGCCGCAGCTACCTTTCCAATCCCTGACAAAACTACCACCACTTCTCGGTCGTGGTGAACGGCAAGCCAAAATTTGCGTCCCGCCAAAAGCTTTGACTCTGTAATCGTCATATTGCTTAGAATTTGAGCGATCTCATCTTCTAAAGCAGCAACAATCGCTATCCTTTTGCTTTGATTCATGGTTGCGGTTTATGGTTTATGGAGATTTCAATCTTAGATTTCACTTAAAGCTTTCTTAAACTAAAACACATACTTAGGCGTCAATTAATTTGGCTCCAAATGCAATAGGCTCCAAGTGGAGCCTATTTGAAAAAGCTTGTCCATTCAGGCCATCAAGGCACTCACTCGATAGCCTTAGCCATATCTTCAACCACTTTTTTAGCATCACCAAAAACCATCATAGTCTTATCCATGTAAAAAAGCTCATTGTCTAATCCGGCGTACCCAGCCGCCATGGAGCGTTTGTTAACGATTACCGTTTTAGCTTTATAGGCGTCCAGTATAGGCATGCCGTAGATGGGACTGCCCTTGACCAATGCAGCAGGGTTGACCACATCGTTGGCGCCCAAAATGATGGCTACATCAGCTTGACCAAATTCCCCGTTGATATCCTCCATCTCAAAGACCTGATCATAGGGAACCTCGGCTTCTGCGAGTAACACATTCATGTGGCCTGGCATACGCCCAGCAACAGGGTGAATTGCATACTTGACGTTAATGCCGTGTTCGGTCAACTTTTCCGCCAACTCCATCACCGCGTGCTGAGCCCTTGCAACCGCTAATCCGTAGCCAGGGACAATGATCACGGTCTCTGCATTCATCAACATAAACGCGGCGTCTTCTGCGCTGCCGCTTTTGACATTTCGCTGCGCTTGGGCGTTAGCCACTGTCGTGGAAGCCTCCCCCCCGAAACCACCCAAGATCACATTGAAAAACGAACGGTTCATGGCCTTACACATGATGTAAGACAATATTGCCCCGCTTGAGCCTACCAAAGAGCCTGCGATGATAAGCATGCTGTTGTTTAAAGAAAAACCTATCCCAGCAGCAGCCCACCCAGAGTAACTGTTCAGCATGGAGACAACCACTGGCATGTCCGCTCCACCAATCGGGATGATGATAAGAAAGCCAAGCACGAAAGCAACCGCGAGCATTGCAAAAAATGCGGTCCAACTTTGATTAGCAACAAATATGCACCCAAGAGTAACTGCTCCCAAAGCCAGCGCTAAATTAAGCCAATGTTGGCCAGGAAAGACAACGGGTGAGCCCTGAAACCATCTGAACTTGTATTTACCTGAAAGCTTCCCAAACGCAATCACAGATCCACTGAATGTGATGGCACCAATAGCCGCCCCTAAAAAGAGCTCTAAACGGTTGCCGCTTGGAATAGGCATATCGGCTGAGGTGACGATCTGAAACGCTGCGGGCTCTGCTACTGCAGCCACAGCAATGAATACTGCAGCCAAGCCAATCATGCTGTGCATGAATGCAACCAACTCCGGCATTTTCGTCATCTCAACCCTTTGGGCCATGAGTGATCCAGCCGCTCCACCAACCACCAAACCCAGTAAGACCCAAGACAGACCCATTGCAGAGCCTGAAAGTTTGTAGATCAATGCAGCGGTTGTAGCGACTGCCAGTCCCATTCCAATCATTCCAAAGACGTTCCCCCTTATAGAGGTTGTTGGGTGACTAAGCCCTTTGAGGGCTTGAATAAAACATATGCTAGCTATCAAATAAAGAAGTGTGACCTGATCCATGCTCATTATGAAGTCCCTTTCTCTGAGCCTTTGCTCTCTTGGGTTTTAGTTTTTTTATCTTTTTTCTTGAACATTTCAAGCATTCGTCGTGTCACTAAAAAACCACCAAAAACATTGACTGCAGCAAGCGTCACAGCAAGCACTCCCATTGTCTTTCCAAGCGTCGTCTCGGTCATTGCCGCAGCAAGCATTGCGCCTACTATGACGATCGCCGACACCGCGTTAGTCACCGCCATCAATGGGGTGTGAAGTGCAGGGGTGACTGTCCACACCACGTGGTATCCCACATAAATGGCGAGTACGAAAATCACAAGATTTGTGAGCGTATGTGAAACTATTTCCATGACTTTAATTCCTTTTTATTTCGCCGTTTTGTGTCACCAAACAAGCCGCAACAATATCATCAGACATGTCGATGTGAAGCGCGCCTTCGGCACTTACGATTAACTTTAAAAAATCCAGCACGTTTCGGGCGTACAAAGATGAGGCGTCCGCCGCAACCATCGAGGGCAAATTGGTTTCCCCCACAATAGTCACCCCGTGGACCACTACGGTTTGATCAGCTTTTGTAAGCGGGCAGTTACCCCCAGCCGCAGCGGCCATGTCAACCAAAACCGAGCCAGGCTTCATAGATTCCACCATCTCAGGCGTTACTAAGATAGGTGCTGCACGCCCGGGTATTAACGCTGTTGTAATGACTATATCTGCTGCTGCGACTCGTTTAGCCACTTCAGCCTTTTGCCTGTCTAGCCAACTCTGAGGCATGGGCTTGGCATATCCACCCACACCCTCGGCCGCCTCTTTTTCTTCCTGCGTCTCATAGGGGACGTCGATAAATTTAGCTCCCAACGATTCAACCTGCTCTTTCACACTTGGGCGCACATCGGAGGCCTCAATCACAGCCCCTAATCTTTTTGCCGTAGCAATGGCCTGAAGTCCCGCAACGCCCACACCCAAAATAACAACTCTTGCCGCCTTCACCGTGCCCGCAGCAGTCATCAGCATAGGGAAAAACCGGGGGTATTTATCAGCAGCAATCATCACCGCCTTGTAGCCGGCAATGTTGGCCTGCGAGGAAAGCACATCCATGCTTTGCGCCCTGGAAGTGCGAGGCGCAGCCTCCAACGCAAAAGAGGTGACTCCCGCATTAGCGAGCAACTCCAACCCGCTTCGATCAAACGGGTTTAGCATCCCAACCAATACGCCACCACTTTTAAGTAATTCTTTTTCTGTTGCAAGAGGAGCCCGCACTTTTAATACGATATCGCACTCATAAGTTGCTCTCGCATCAACAACCGACACGCCCACAGCCTCGTATGCCAAATCCGTTATGGAGGCACCCGCGCCTGCTCCAGATTGAAGCAATACGGTGTGACCTTTGGCAATTAATTTTTTCGCCGTCTCTGGCGTGACAGCGACTCGCCTCTCACCTAAAACAGTTTCGGTTGGAACGCCGATCAGCATAGAGAACTCCTAAACTTTTGAAACAATTTCTATTTTAAATTATTGTTGCCACAAATATTCGTTTACTCACCGTAAGACCTGTATATTATTCATAATAAACTATAAATCATACAAGTTTTGAAAAAAATACTTTTTCCTATTGCTCGATTTTTTCTAATGGAAGTTCTAAATCCATGACTCACAGATGGAAACCAAGCGTTACGGTGGCTGCAATAATAGAGGAAAACGGAAAATTCCTGCTCGTTGAGGAATATACCCCCGAGGGCTTGATGCTGAATAATCCAGCAGGTCACCTTGAATTGGGCGAATCCCTGGAACAAGCGTGTGCGCGCGAAACGCTTGAGGAGACAGCGTACACATTTACCCCTAAGCATTTAGTGGGCGTGTACATGTCCCGCTTTAAACGCAACCAAGTTAAACCGCTCTCTACAATTTCCACTATATCCGTAAAAGATGAAGTTATTGAAGACATCACCTATCTCCGTTTTGCTTTTTGCGGCTCTTTGGGCCTATTTAGCCCCGACCTAAAACTTGACGAGGGTATTGTCAGAACGCTTTGGATGGGGATAGATGAGATCAGAGAATCCTCTGCTATCCACAGAAGTCCATTGCTGCTGGCCTGTGCAGAGGATTATCTGAAGGGCCAACGATTTAATTTAAATACTCTTCGCACTGACACAAGCATTTACACCCCCCCTACAAGAACCTAAGCTTATGGGCTACTTTGCTTGGTTATAAAGCTCAACCATTTCCGATGGATCGCTTGAGTTAAGGACTTGCTGCGCCCATACACGCAACTGCTGGGTATCGGCTCTCAAAATCTCTTGCTTGACTGATAGGATCTGTGTAGGGTGCATTGAAAAGCTTCTCAAACCCAAGCCCAACAATAACCGTGTCAGTAATGGGTCACCCGCCATCTCGCCGCACACTGAAACGCTTTTTCCAGCCTCATCACAGGCAGAGATCGTATCCGCCACCAAACGCAAAACTGCTGGGTGTAAGGGATCATAAAGATGCGCAACCTGCTCATCGGCTCTGTCAATTGCAAGCGTGTATTGAATCAAATCGTTTGTGCCGATGGATAAAAAATCAAAGTATTTCAAAAACATCTTTGCAGATATTGCTGCAGCAGGGATCTCAATCATTGCTCCCACTTTTACCGGACCATAGACGTGCCCAGTTGCGTCAAGTTGGTGCTTAGCGGTTTGAATTAAAGCAAGTGTTTGCTCTATCTCCTTTGCATGCGCTAGCATGGGAATAAGCAAATTCACCTTGCCCATTGATGCCGATCTTAGAATGGCTCTAAGTTGAGTCAAAAACATGTTCGGATCCGCCAAGCTCCAGCGAATCGCACGCAAACCTAACGCAGGATTTAAATGCGCCTCATCCTTCATGGCCCGGTCTAAAGACTTATCCGCGCCGACATCAACCGTACGGATCGTGACTGGTAAGCCATTCATGCCGTCTACGGCTGCGCAGTAAGCCTTATACTGCTCCTCCTCATCTGGGAGTTGACCGTCCCGCCCCATAAATAAAAATTCACTTCTAAATAGCCCAATTCCCACAGCGCCTACGCCTATTGCAGATTTAGTGTCCTCTGGCATCTCAATGTTTGCCAAAAGCTCGACCCGCTCCTCATCCAGGGTAGAGGCGGGACGGTGTCTAAGCCGAGTCAAGCGTTCACGAGCTACTTGCGCTTGACGTTGCTTAAATCTGTATTCATCTGAAATGATAGGGGAGGGGTCCACAATAACGACTCCCACGTCCCCATCAATGATGATCCAATCATCTTGCCTAATTAATTGACTCGCTGTTCTTGAGCCAACGACGGCCGGTATATCCAGGCTTTTTGCAACAATAGCTGTGTGAGAGGTCTTACCGCCTACGTCTGTAATAAACCCGGTAAAAACGCTTTCTTTAAATTGCAACAAATCGGCAGGAGACAGATCGTGAGCAACTAAGATTAATGGAACATCCATTTGATCTTCCCCAAGGAGATCTTGTTGGAGCCCTTGGGGTTTAGAATTTTTTTGGCCCTTATGGTGCAACACATTCGGGTCGCCCTTTAGGTGCCTCAAAATGCGCTCCACCACTTGCTCCAGATCGCCCTTTCGCTCCCTTAAGTAGGAGTCATCCATTTCGTCGAATTGCCGAGCCACCACCTCTAATTGAGAGATTAAGGCCCACTCGGCGTTGTAAAACCGCTCTTTAACCCACGTGTTTATTCCACTTGCAAGCATCTCATCTTGCAACAGCATCATATGTACATCAAGTAATGCAGCCAATTCAGGAGGCGAGTCCTTTGGCAATGAGTGTTGTAGTTTTTGAATCTCATCTATCACGCATTCTCTAGCGTGAGCGACCCGTTCAAGCTCGCGCTCTATCTCTTCTGGCGTAATAAAGTAATGCGCAACATCGACTCGGCTTGAGGCTACAAGCACCGCACGACCCATGGCAATGCCACGAGCGACAGCAAGTCCATGTATTGAAAAAGTCATGAAAAGATAGTTACCATCTACGAGCTTTCACCAAATTTGCCATTAATGAGTTTAAGCAACTCTTGCATTGCCTCTTCCTCTTGCAAACCCTCGGTCTCGAGCTCAACTTCTGATCCCATTGCGCCGGCTAACATCATCACTCCCATGATGCTTTTGGCGTTAACCCGCCTGTCTCCTTTAGAGATCCAAACTTCGCAAGGATAAGATCCCGCAAGCTTGGTGAGTTTGGCGGACGCACGGGCGTGAAGTCCTAACTTATTGCTGATAATTACTTTGTTTTTGATCATGAACTCTATTTACTTGATTTTGAGGTGCGGCTATGGCCACTTGCATGACGCCTTGTGCCCCACCGGCTAAAGCGCGTTGTAGCAGGGATTCTAAGTTCTCATGCCGATAGCATATAGCTCTAAGGAGCATTGGCAGGTTAACACCTGCAACAAGCTTTGTTTGGCTTCTCTCTACAAATTTCTTGGCCACATTTGACGGTGTTGCTCCAAAAATATCCGTCAAAACAAGGGTGTTTTTACTATCTACGTCTTTTTGTAAATCTACAAGTTGCTGTAGTGTTTTGTCTGGGTCTTGGTCAGGGGGAACATCAACAGCAATAAGATCGTCCCCGCAATCTGGATACACGTGTAAGGCGCAAACCCTCAAAGCTTGGGCAAGCGGCGCGTGTGTCACCAAAATAATACGAATATTCATGTATTTGTTAATTAATCGTTGCGGGCTTGTGCGACATAGACTGGCTAAGCTTGAATTATGTCTTTGATTTATCCTCTTTTGCGAGCAAGAAATAAACAAAAGAGACCGCGCAACAACACAAATCCACCATAAACGCCGCCCTATAACTATCATCCGCGCTAAGCCCAAAGCTTACACCTAAATCAATCATTAATCCCAGGCCCCACTGGACGGCAAATATACCCAAAAAAATCACTAAGTTATAAGCACAAAGTGCCTTGCCCGCCAAGTTTCCCTCAAATGCTAAGCCCACAGTGGGCTGGATCATAGCAATCACCGAACTGGTTAAACAGTACAAAATTAAAATCTCAGCGCTCCAACCCGATTTTTGAGACACTAACAAAACAATACACAACAAACTAAGTGGGTAGATGAGCTTCATGAGCCTCACTATTCCAAAGCCCGCTTTCTCAAGCGCAGGCAGCGCCCATCCCCATCCCCCAAAACAAAAAAGCATCGCCAAGTTTATGAAAAATAATCCACTTGCTGCTTGGGCGGGAGTGAAGTTTTCAATTTGTACCATCCAAGGACCCGCCCAAAGGGTCTGAATTGCAAGCAAACTTCCATACCCAAAGAAACCAATAGGCGCTAATTTTATAAAGTAAGGATTCTTTATCACCAAACCATAGGAGGCCCAAAATTCTATGTCTTTTTTGTCTACCCCTGGGGTCGCCTTGCCAATTATTTGCCAAGCAGGCACCCATATTTTTATCATTACAAGGGACAGCACCAACACCCCACTCAAACATACAAATACAAATCTCCAACCCATAAATGGCAACACCCATTGAACTGGCAGGGTTGACATCAACATCCCTAAAGAGCCAGTCATTAAAAGCCAAGAGTTGGTTCTCATTTGAGCTATCGGCGTGAGCCATCTTCTGGCGCCCGTCAAAGGCGCCATCAAACAAGCGCTCACACCAAATCCAGTCAAAATTCTTGCAAACAATAATTCGTAAAAATCTCTTGCATAAGCAAAACCCACGCATCCACAAAACCCAATGCACATTAGATACATTGATACTTTTTTAGGTCCATGGCGGTCTAACCACCCTCCCATTGGAATTTGCACTAAAGCAAATCCCAAAGAGAATCCTCCCGCCAGTAAACCTAGCTCATGTGCTTGGAGATGCAACTCTTGGGACAAAACGGGCGATAGGGTTGCTGTTACCGCGCGAACGAGTGTGGACACAAAGTAGGCCAGTCCAAACGCAGAGAAAACAAATACTGCTTTTCTTGTGTTTAATAAATATTGAGTCATATTCCGCTAAATTGAATAGAAGCCAAGAAGGTTTCCACTATTTCTGAGCTTACTTTAGCCTTAGTAGGTTTATAGTATCCTATTTGATAAATATTATCTTGATAGCCGAACCAAATGAGCTTTGCATCTATCCCCTTACTGCCGCTCACCGAGGCGAAATTACCTTGAACTATGAGTTTTGCTTTAATTTTGTCCCACTTTGTGTACTCAGGTTCCCCCGCATATCCAAGGGCTTGCAAACTGGCTTTCCTAAGCAGTTTCATCCAGCTCTCGGCTTGTAGGGCTTTATCAACTTTGTCGGCTATAGCGCTTTTAGAACGACCTTCGCTAGAAACATTGATATAAGATACCGTAAATTGTTGGTTTTCTTTTTCGCACCCTATCATCGTCACCTCAACACTTCCGTCCCTTGGGTCCTCACTCAAAGGGATCTGGCGTGTTGCCTCGTTTGGTTTGCAGGGCAGCCATACCTGAAGCCCCGTTTCCTTGACGCTGATTTCTCGCCAATTCATCCCCTGGGAGCAGGCTGTCAATGCAGTTAAAAAAACTGCGTATGAAGCCATTAAAAAGCTATTTTTAATCATTGTTATAAGTGGTTATTAGTATATCATCCTGAAACGGCTCATAGAAATCTAATTCATATTCCATATTATGGATATTGGAAAGATCTTCTTAATCTTCTAATGTTGCCAAATATTAATGATGGAAAGGGA
>CAIQHG010000011.1 GCA_903871545.1 uncultured Burkholderiales bacterium
GCTGAGGCTTGACAGCCCATACTACTAAAGAAGATGAGGAGCACCATGATTTATCTACCAACGGCTCAGCAACCGTCCTAACGCCGTAGTCGGCCTCAAGCCTGATTAAGGCTTGAGGGCTGGAATCAATAACAAAAATATTTTCCGGATGTAGTCCTCTGTCCATCAGGCCACGGATAAGTGCGGTGGCCATATTACCCCCGCCTACAAAGGTAATAACTGAGCTTTGGTTGTAACTTTGATTCATAAAAATTTATAAATTTTGATTTAGTTAAATTTAAATATAAGCAGTGGTGTTGTAGACAAATAAAAGTGAATGAAACATACAGAGTCGCCTTAATAAAAATTAATTCGTATTATTTTTAGACTTTCTAAGCCTAAAAGTTGCGAAATAGATACAGGTTTAAAAGGAAACGAAATTCTTTCACGGGCAAATGAATATTTTAAGGATGGGTATTGCGAAAGTGAAATATGTGTGCCATAATAACAGGCTCTGCGCAATTTTGCGTAGTTGCTCTAACCCAAACAAAGGTAAGCCGAGTGGTTCGGTTTATTGATGACGGGACCAAGACTGATTGATGGAATTTATCTAAAAGTTAGATGGAATTCCAATCGATGCAAGTTGGGAATAAGAAAAATGATCCAAACTGAATCTCGATTAGAGGTCGCCGACAACACTGGCGCCAAATCCGTATTGTGCATAAAAGTACTCGGCGGATCCAAGCGTCGCTATGCAAGTGTAGGCGACATCATTAAAGTAAGCATCAAGGAAGCTGCGCCACGTGGACGCGTCAAAAAAGGCGAGGTTTACAGTGCAGTCGTTGTGCGTACAGCCAAAGGCATACGCCGCGGCGACGGTTCTTTGATTAAATTCGATGGCAACGCAGCAGTGTTGCTCAATAACAAGTTGGAGCCTATCGGCACTCGTATCTTTGGCCCGGTTACGCGCGAATTGCGTAATGAGCGGTTTATGAAGATCGTGTCTTTAGCTCCTGAAGTTTTGTAAGGGACCAGGTCATGAATAAGATCCGCAAAGGCGACGAAGTTATCGTCATTGCTGGCCGAGATAAAGGCAAGCGTGGCAAGGTGTCTCTTCGAAAAGACGAGGCTCATCTAGTGGTTGACGGTGTTAACTTGGTGAAAAAGCACACTAAGCCAAACCCAATGGCTGGAACGACTGGGGGCGTCATCGACAAAACCATGCCCATACATCAGTCCAATGTTGCCATTTACAACCCTGCAACTGGCAAGGCTGATAGGGTCGGGATTAAACTTTTGGCTGATGGCAAGAAGGTTCGATTCTTCAAGTCAAGCGGCGACGAAATTAAGGTGGCTTAATCATGGCACGACTTCAAGAGCAATACAAACAAAAAATAGTTCCGTTACTGATCGAAAAATTCGGGTACAAGTCACCGATGCAGGTCCCTCGTTTAACAAAAATCACTCTTAATATGGGCGTGAGCGAGGCAGTTGCCGATAAAAAAGTCATGGAACATGCGGTCAGCGATCTGACCAAAATATCTGGTCAAAAGCCAGTGGTAACCAAATCTCGCAAAGCTATTGCAGGATTCAAGATCCGTGAAGGTCAGGCGATTGGTTGCATGGTAACTTTGCGCGGTGTGAGGATGTATGAGTTCTTAGACCGTTTTGTTACCGTTGCTCTGCCAAGGGTAAGAGATTTTCGCGGTGTATCTGGTCGTGCGTTTGATGGAAGAGGCAACTACAACATCGGCGTTAAAGAGCAGATCATTTTCCCTGAGATTGAGTATGACAAGGTAGATGCCTTGCGTGGACTCAATATCAGCATCACCACAACGGCTGTGTCCGATGATGAGTGCAAAGCACTTTTATCTGCCTTCCGTTTCCCGTTTAAGAACTGAGGTGGTCCGTGGCTAAAGTAGCACTAATCGAGCGTGAGCTCAAAAGAGATAGATTGGTTGAGAAGTACGCTAAAAAATATGCGGAGTTAAAAGCTATCTCCACAGACGCTAAGCGTAGCGATGACGAGCGTGCGCAAGCACGTCTAGGATTGCAAAAAATCCCGCGCAACGCCAATCCCACACGTCAACGCAATCGTTGTGCACTAACGGGGCGCCCTCGCGGGACATACCGTCAGTTTGGACTTGGACGTTCCAAGGTTCGCGAAATGGCATTTGAGGGCACCATTCCTGGTGTCACCAAGGCCAGTTGGTAACAGGCAAGGAGTTTTCATATGAGCATGAGTGATCCTATTGCCGATTTGTTGACTCGCATAAGAAATGCGCAAATGGTGGCAAAGCCAACTGTATCTGTACCGTCTTCAAAGGTAAAGATAGCTATCGTCCAAGTTCTTAAAGACGAGGGCTACATCGACGGGTTTGATGTCAAAAGCGATGACGGTAAGTCTGAGCTTGAAATTTCCTTGAAATATTACGCGGGTCGTCCGGTTATTGAGCGCATTGAGCGTGTCAGTCGCCCCGGTCTACGCGTATACAAAGGCAGAGACGCCATCCCCCACGTTAAGAATGGTCTTGGCGTGGCAATCGTTACAACTCCAAAAGGTGTTATGACGGACCGCAAGGCTCGCGCTAGCGGTGTGGGCGGCGAAGTTTTGTGTTACGTCGCTTAAAGACAGGAGAAACACAATGTCCCGAGTTGCAAAAATGCCAGTAGCCATTCCCCAGGGAGTGGATGTTTCAATCAAAGAAGATGTAATCAACGTAAAAGGTGCCGGCGGCGCCCTATCTTTGACCGCAAATTCTTTAGTAAAAATAAACAATGAGGCTGGAAAGCTGAGTTTTTTACCTGCCAATGAAAGCCGTGAAGCTAATGCGATGAGCGGCACTATGCGCCAACTCGTAAACAACATGGTGATTGGTGTCACTAAGGGTTTCGAGAAAAAATTAAATTTAGTTGGCGTGGGTTATAAAGCTCAGGCTCAAGGTAGCAAATTGAATTTGACTGTTGGCTATTCGCACCCAGTCAATATTGAAATGCCAGCTGGTATCAAAGTTGAGACTCCAGCTCCAACTGAGATTTTGATCAAAGGCGCTGACCGTCAGCGTGTAGGTCAAATCGCAGCTGAAATTCGCTCGGTTCGTCCCCCGGAGCCCTACAAAGGCAAAGGTATCCGCTATTCGGATGAGACGATCACGATTAAAGAGACTAAGAAGAAATAAGGGGCTGCAACATGTTAAGCAAGAAAGAGCAGCGTCTTCGCAGGGCTCGTCAAACCAGAATAAGAATAGCTACACAGGGCGTTGCACGCCTGACTGTAAACAGAACCAATCTACACATCTATGCCAGCGTAATTTCTGGCGATGGGTCCAAAGTTTTGGCAACCGCATCTACTGTAGAGGCGGAAATCAGGAAAACTTTGGGTGGATCAGGAAAGGGGGGTAATGCGAGTGCAGCTGAGATGGTCGGCAAACGCATTGCTGAAAAAGCAAAAGCAGTTGGTGTGGAAAAGGTTGCCTTTGACCGCGCTGGATATGCATATCACGGACGCGTCAAGGCTTTGGCCAACGCAGCTCGTGAAGCAGGCTTGCAGTTTTAAGCAGATCGGATAGGTAAAACATGGCAAAAGTTCAAGCTAAGGTGCAAGACGACAGTCGTGATGACGGTCTGCGCGAAAAAATGATTGCGGTAAACCGCGTTACTAAGGTCGTAAAAGGGGGTCGTATTTTGGCCTTCGCAGCACTGACCGTGGTAGGTGACGGCGATGGTCGTGTGGGTATGGGTAAAGGAAAGTCGAAGGAAGTTCCTGCTGCTGTACAAAAAGCGATGGAAGAAGCTCGTCGCAATATGCACAAAATTTCTCTCAAAAATGGAACTATATTTCATAACGTAACTGGCCACCATGGTGCGGCTAGCGTCATGATGGCTCCGGCACCAAAGGGTACCGGCATTATTGCCGGCGGCCCAATGCGTGCTGTTTTCGAAGTTATGGGAATTACAGATATCGTGGCAAAGAGCCACGGTTCATCTAATCCTTACAACATGGTGCGAGCTACGCTTGACGCCTTGATAAATTCAACTACTCCTTCCGAGGTTGCTGCCAAACGCGGTAAGTCGGTTGAAGAGTTATACGTTTGATGAGGGGCATTTAATGACTACAGCTCAAACAGTAAAAGTTCAATTGGTTCGCAGCCCAATAGGTACCAGGGAATCTCATCGTGCAACGGTACGTGGCTTAGGACTTCGCAAAATTGGTAGCGTCAGCGAATTGCAAGACTCACCCGCAGTTCGCGGAATGATCAACAAGATCAGTTATCTGGTCAAAGTGCTTTAAAGGTTTAGCATGGAACTCAATGACATCAAGCCCGCAGATGGCTCACGTCCTGATCGTAGACGTGTTGGCCGCGGCATTGGATCTGGTCTGGGAAAGACCGCAGGTCGTGGACATAAAGGACAAAAGTCACGTTCAGGTGGCTACCATAAAGTAGGTTTCGAAGGCGGTCAGATGCCTTTGCAGCGTCGGCTACCTAAGCGTGGATTTAAGTCACATTTACTCAAGTACAACGCTGAGGTAACTCTTACAGCCCTGTCTAAGCTAGAGGTGAATGACATTGATGTTTTAACCTTGAAGCAGGCTGGTTTGGTTGCTGAGATGGCTAAGTTTGTTAAAGTTATCAAAACGGGTGAAATAACCCGAGCCATTAAGTTAAACGGTATAGGTGCAACAGCAGGCGCTAAGGCGGCTATTGAAGCAGCCGGCGGCACAGTTGCTTAAAAAGGATTAAGACTCGTGGTAACAAGCGCAACAAACAAAGGAGATAAATACGGAGATTTACGTCGCCGTCTTATTTTTTTGTTGCTGGCGCTTGTTGTCTACCGTTTGGGAGCGCACATCCCTGTGCCAGGCATCGATCCTGCACAATTGCAACAGTTATTTAACGGTCGTCAAGGCGGAATACTAAGCCTTTTCAATATGTTTTCTGGCGGTGCCCTTTCGAGATTTACTGTATTTGCATTAGGAATCATGCCCTATATATCTGCATCTATCATCATGCAGTTACTGGGTTACGTGGTGCCAAGTTTTGAACAGCTAAAAAAAGAGGGTGAATCCGGACGTAGGAAAATTACTCAATACACACGGTACGGTACATTGGGCTTGGCGCTTTTTCAGTCAATGGGAATTGCATTGGCATTAGAGTCATCTGCCGGATTGGTGCTAACCCCAGGATTTGGTTTTCGTATTACCGCCATGGTTAGTTTGACCTCGGGTACTATGTTTTTGATGTGGTTGGGAGAGCAAATTACAGAGCGTGGACTGGGTAACGGTATATCTATTTTGATTTTCTCCGGAATCGCGGCCGGGTTACCTAATTCAATTGGTGGATTGCTTGAATTGGTAAGAACAGGTGCAATGAGCATAATTATTGCGCTCATTGTTGTTTTAGTGATTGGTGCAGTAACTTACTTTGTTGTCTTCGTAGAGAGGGGGCAGCGGAAGATTTTGGTTAACTATGCAAGAAAACAAGTGGGTAACAAAGTCTACGGGGGCCAATCGTCGCACTTACCGCTTAAATTGAATATGTCCGGTGTAATTCCTCCTATTTTCGCTTCATCCATTATTTTATTACCCACCACTATTGTCAGTTGGTTCAGTACGGGTGACAAAATGGTATGGTTAAAGGATATTGCGTCAGCATTGTCACCGGGACAACCTATTTATGTGATGCTATACGCAGCTGCAATCGTGTTTTTCTGTTTTTTCTACACGGCCTTGGTTTTCAACAGTAGGGAAACCGCCGACAATTTGAAGAAGTCGGGCGCCTTCATCCCTGGTATTCGCCCTGGTGATCAGACAGCTAAATACATTGACAAAATTTTGATTAGGTTGACTTTGGCTGGTGCCGCTTACATTACTTTTGTGTGTTTACTTCCCGAATTTTTGATTTTGAAGTACAACGTACCCTTTTATTTTGGTGGCACTTCCCTGATGATCATCGTGGTGGTTACGATGGATTTCATGGCGCAAGTACAAAATTACTTGATGAGCCAACAGTATGAGTCGCTACTGAAGAAAGCGAATTTTAAGTCTGCATTAGGTGCTTAAAAGTAATGGCAAAGGACGATGTCATTCAGATGGCGGGCGAGATAGTTGAGAATCTCCCCAATGCGACTTTCAGGGTCAAGTTGGAAAATGGACATGTGGTCTTAGGTCACATATCTGGAAAGATGAGAATGCACTACATTCGAATTTTGCCAGGAGACAAGGTTAATGTTGAGTTGACGCCATATGATTTGACTCGTGCGCGCATTGTGTTTAGAGCAAAGTAGTTTGGATTTGGTAAGTTACCAGTGAGCTTTAAATTAATTTTTAGAGTTACATGATTTGAGTTTTTTAGGAGAAAGATATGAGAGTTTCGGCTTCGGTTAAAAAGTTGTGCCGCAACTGCAAAGTAATTCGTCGCAAAGGTGTCGTGAGGATCATATGCATTGATCCACGTCACAAACAGCGTCAAGGCTAACTCTGAATAGGACAATAGAGGAATAACATGGCACGTATCGCTGGTATTAACATTCCCCCGCACAAGCACGCTGAAATCGGCTTGACTGCGATTTATGGCATTGGTCGCACTCGAGCTCGCAAGATTTGCGAGATGTGCGGTATTGCTTATTCCAAAAAAATCAAAGACTTAACTGACTCTGATTTGGAAAAAATTCGCGATCAAATTGGCGTTCTCACCATCGAGGGTGACTTGCGCCGTGAACTCACGATGAACATCAAACGTTTGATGGACATTGGATGCTACAGAGGCTTTCGTCACCGCAGAGGCTTGCCAATGCGTGGACAACGCACCCGCACTAACGCACGCACACGCAAAGGCCCCCGTAAGGCCGCAGCGGCATTGAAGAAATAATTGAGGCATAACTATGGCTAAAGCACCCGCCAATTCCGCAGCACAACGTGTCCGTAAAAAGGTTCGTAAGAACGTTGCAGACGGTATTGCACACGTTCATGCATCTTTCAACAATACCATCATCACAATCACTGACCGTCAAGGCAACTCTTTGTCTTGGGCGTCTAGTGGTGGTCAAGGTTTTAAGGGTTCACGTAAATCCACTCCATTTGCGGCCCAAGTAGCCTCAGAGGTAGCAGGGCGTGCTGCAATGGACCAAGGTATCAAGAATTTAGATGTCGAGATTAAGGGCCCAGGTCCCGGTCGCGAATCTTCTGTTAGAGCACTCGCTGCACTGGGTATTCGTATCACTTCAATAGCTGACGTTACTCCAGTTCCCCATAATGGCTGTCGCCCTCAAAAGCGCAGACGCATTTAATTTTTTAAAGCCCACCGCTGGCGGTGAAAAACCGTTAGCTCCTCGAGCTTAAGCTTGAGTAGATGATAAAAAGGAAGTTCAAGTGGCACGTTACTTAGGTCCAAAGGCCAAACTCTCACGCCGAGAAGGTACAGATTTATTTCTCAAAAGCGCTAGACGCTCCATAAGCGATAAATCTAAATTCGACAGCAAACCCGGTCAACACGGGCGAACCTCTGGTCAGAGAACATCTGATTTTGGATTGCAACTTCGTGAAAAGCAAAAAGTTAAACGTATGTACGGCGTTTTGGAGCGCCAGTTTAGACGTTACTTTGCAATGGCCGACCGCCAAAAAGGCAATACAGGTTCAAACTTGCTTTTCTTGCTTGAGTCACGTTTAGATAACGTTGTTTACCGCATGGGATTTGGCTCAACAAGAGCAGAAGCGCGGCAATTGGTTTCTCACAAGGCCATCACCGTCAATGGTGAGCAAGTTAATATACCTTCATACCTTGTTAAAACGGGTGACGTTGTGGCTGTCCGCGAGAAGTCTAAAAAACAAGGTCGCGTTTTGGAAGCTTTGCAACTTGCTACTCAAATCGGTATGCCAGCATGGGTGGAGGTCAATGTAGACAAGTCCGAAGGTGTATTTAAGAAAGTGCCAGATCGTGATGAGTTCGCTGCCGATATCAATGAGTCATTGATCGTCGAGCTCTATTCACGTTGAATTAGCCTTATCTTAGCCTTTAAAGCTCCCATCTTAGAAATTTTTTGGGGTCCAAAATTCAGCCTTACCGGTGTAATGAGCCGGGGGTATTGAGAGGAAAAAAAGAATGCAAACAAACTTGTTGAAACCGAAAACTATCAATGTTGAGCAACTCGGACACAATCGTGCCTTGGTGACTCTAGAGCCCTTTGAGCGTGGTTATGGGCATACATTAGGCAACGCCATTCGTCGCGTATTGCTGTCTTCCATGGTCGGATATGCAGTCACTGAAGTGACTATTGCTGGTGTATTACATGAATACTCCTCAATTGACGGCGTGCAAGAAGACGTTGTCAATATCTTGTTGAACCTCAAGGGTGTCGTTTTTAAACTGCACAACCGCGATGAAGTCACACTGAGTTTGCGCAAAGAAGGTGAAGGCCCAGTTACAGCCTCTGATATTCAAACTCCTCATGATGTTGAAATTGTTAACCCAGACCACGTTATTGCTAATTTGTCCCATGGCGGTAAAATTGACATTCAACTAAAAGTGGAACAGGGTCGCGGATATGTACCCGGTACCGTTCGTCGTTACGGTGATGAGCCTAATAAATCAATTGGACGAATCGTTTTAGACGCATCTTTTTCCCCTGTAAAGCGCGTGAGCTACAGCGTAGAGAATGCCCGTGTCGAGCAAAGAACAGATTTGGACAGGCTTGTCATCGAAATTGAAACAAACGGAGCAATCACTGCAGAAGACGCGGTTCGGGCTTCTGCAAGAATTTTAGTTGAACAACTTGCAGTGTTTGCTCAACTTGAGGGAAGCGAGCTGGCAGCGTTTGATTCTCCTTCTCCTCGTAATGCACAACAGTTCGATCCGATTTTGCTACGTCCCGTGGATGAATTAGAACTGACCGTTAGATCAGCGAATTGTTTGAAGGCCGAGAACATTTTCTACATTGGTGATTTGATACAAAGAACTGAGAATGAGTTGCTTAAAACCCCTAATCTTGGCAGAAAATCACTGAATGAGATCAAGGAGGTCTTGGCAACTAGAGGCCTAACACTTGGTATGAAATTAGAAAATTGGCCTCCTGCAGGTTTGGATAAGCGCTAAACCGCTCCAATGTTTGAATGAACGCTTAAGAGCACTGAGGCGTAAAAATAAAATTCAGTCCACCATTCGTACCTGATACGGCGAACGGATTACAAAAAAAGGAAATTACTATGCGTCACGGTCACGGACTAAGAAAACTAAACAGAACCAGCGAACATAGACTTGCTATGCTTCGCAACATGATGAACTCTTTGATAGAGCATGAAGCTATCAAAACAACCGTTCCAAAGGCTAAAGAACTTCGCAGAGTTGTTGAGCCAATGATCACTCTCGCAAAAGAGCCGACTCTGGCAAATAAGCGCCTCGCTTTTAATCGTTTACGCAATCGTGATAATGTAGTTAAATTATTTGCTGAACTGGGCCCACGCTATCAAACTCGTCCCGGTGGATACACCAGAATTTTAAAAATGGGATTTCGTGTTGGAGACAACGCTCCAATGGCTTTTGTTGAATTAGTAGATCGGCCAGAGATTGAAACAGAAGTTATAGATACTGAAGCACAGAATTGAAATACCAGTTACAATATAAGATCTGACGCGCGATGGAGCAGCCTGGTAGCTCGTTGGGCTCATAACCCAAAGGTCGCAAGTTCAAATCTTGCTCGCGCAACCAACACAAACGCCCACTCTAGTCACAGTGGGCGTTTTGCATTAAACTTGCAGAATAAATATGGATGATAGAGATCTAATTCGCGAGTTAGACAAACAAGCGCAACGCATTGAGCTCTTCCCCATGGGTTCTAAACAGATTTGGCGAGTTTGGAACAAAGGTGCAAGTCACAGATTATTACTTTTGCACGGGGGAAGTGGCAGCTGGACACACTGGGTTAGAAATATTCAAGAACTTTGCAAAGAGCACGAGATATGGGCTTTGGATATCCCTGGGTTCGGGGAGTCCGATTTGCCTCCACAGGCAATAGACGCAAACGATCTAGCACCCTACGTAGCTCAGGGAATGAAAGAGATTTTGGGTGTGTTACCGGTGCAAGTTATGGGATTCTCATTTGGTGGGTTAGTAGCGGGATTCATGGCATCCCAATTCCCAGAGATTATTTCTAGATTAATTTTGGTAGGTGTGCCGGCGCTTGGGCTAACAGGTACTCCCCTCACGCTAAAGGGACTTAGGCCACAAATGACGGAGGATGAGACTCGAGATATTTATCGTCATAATTTAGAAGTGATGATGATTGCGGATGCAAAAGCAATTGATGAATCTACGCTTGAAATGCAAAGGCACAATGTGCAAAGAGACCGTTTAAAGAGAAGGCGTATTGCAAGAGGGGATGCAATGCTAGAGCTTCAAAAGAATTGGAGATGCCCAGTGCATGCAATATGGGGCGAACTAGACGCATTGTATTTAGGGCGAATCGATAAGGTGAAAGATAGATTGTCTAATTGCGATTTAAGAAGTTTCGATGTAATTCCTAGCGCAGGTCACTGGGTGCAATATGAGGCGCCAAATGAGTTCAATCGCTGTGTTAAGAAAATCTTGAATACCAACTAATTAGGAGTATTCGCTATGCTGTATAAATTTAAATCTAAAGCCGCAGCCGACTTAATCATGCTGAAAGAGGGAGCAGAGGCCGTACTAAACTTAATTGGAAAAAAAGGCCAGATCAAAGGGATTATTGAGGTTCAAGAAATTGGGGCTGCTATCGTTGCTTTAGAGTCAGCAATGCACCCCCCCCTAAATGAACGGGGCAGCGCAAGCAACAGCGCTGCTCAACATGATAGTGACCACGAGCTAGATCCCGTAACCATACATCAACGGATTATTCCGTTTATTAAGATGTTAAAAGAGTGTGAAAGCTCCAAAGAAGTTATTGTTTGGGGAGTTTGAATTTTGCACGCATATGATGCACTGATGCCGGAGGTGATCATAGACGCTCTAGCAGCACTCGGGTTCTTGGTGGATGGACGGCTGAGCGCAATGAGCTCATATGAAAACCGAGTTTATCTGGCTATGCTGGAATCAGGGGAGGGTGTGGTTACAAAGTTTTATAGACCAAAGAGATGGAGCCCAGAACAAATACTAGAAGAACATGCATTTGCGTTTGCACTAATGAATGCAGAAGTCCCAATGGTTGCACCGTTCATCATCAATGGACTATCGCTTTTTAGCACCAAGGATCTTGGACTAAAAGTGGAAACTGAGTTCTATTTTAGTGTGTCACCCAAAAAGGGGGGAAGATCCCCCAACTTAGACGATCCCAACGTGTTGATGTGGTTAGGCAGGTATATTGCTAGAATTCATGACGTGGGTCAGAAAGAGCCATTTAAATACAGAGAGACGTTAGATTTGCAAACACTTGGCTTAGACTCAATTAACTCCGTAATAGAGCTTGATGCAATACCACTTCAATTTAAAGATAGATGGATCCAGCAGTGCGAAATAGCGTTGGATATTGTTCGTCAGGCGCTAAATTCAAAGTCCCAAATACTCAGAATACACGGAGATTGTCATAGCGGCAATATCCTATGGACACCAATAGAAATAACAGGGGGAGGTCCACACTTCGTAGATTTGGATGACGCACGAATGGGGCCTGCAGTCCAAGATCTTTGGATGCTACTCAGCGGGGACAGATCTGAGCGTACTTATCAACTCAGCTCGATTTTGGAGGGATACACAAGTATTCGACCTTTCGCAAACTCAGAACTTGCACTCATTGAACCCCTAAGAACCTTAAGAATGATTCACTACAGTGCCTGGTTAGCAAGAAGAGCGGATGATCCCTCGTTTGTCATTAACTTCCCCTGGTTTTGGAGTCCAGACTACTGGCAGACCCAAATAGATATACTCAATGAGCAAATCGAGGTCATGCAAGAACCCCCATTGTTCAGCCAGGGAAACTCGTACTTAATTTAAAAGCGCAAGAAAAGCGCAACGACAACATGATTAATTTCAAACTCACATTAAAGTTAAGAAACTTTAAAGTCTTAGGCCCTCTGTTTTTTTTATTGTGCAGTGCCGCTTACTCCCAAACCCTAAACTACCCCACCCGCCCCGTAACCCTTGTGGTCCCCTTCCCGCCTGGCGGGGTAGCTGATATCGTTGCACGACCAGTTGCCGAGGCGTTGGGCAGGGAACTTGGACAAACTGTTCTGGTCGAGAACAGGGCCGGTGCGGGCGGTGGCATTGGAATGGGATATGTGGCCAAATCAAAGCCCGATGGTTATACCTTGTTATTGGCGCTGTCCTCCCTCACCGTGATTCCGCAGGCAGACGTGGTTATCGGCCGTTCCCCCTTGTTCTCAATGAGCGATTTACGCCCTATCGCACGCTTTACTGCTGACCCAACTGTATTGGTCGTCAAAGCGGACGCACCATGGAAAAATTTGAAAGAATTTATTGATGACGCCCGTAGAAGGCCAAAAGCAATTAACTACGGATCCTCGGGAAATTACGGAACCATGCATATTCCAATGGCGATGCTAGAACAAGGTGCTGACATCTCCATGACACATGTTCCGTTCACTGGAGCCGGACCCGCTTTAGTCGCCCTTTTGAGCGGCCAAATAGATGCTGTGTCATCTGGACCGGCTACGATTCTTCAAAATATTCATGCCGGTAAATTAAGAGCTTTGACTCAATGGGGAAACTCGAGATTAGAGCTTTTACCAGACGTGCCCTTTCTTAAAGAGGAGGGTCTGAATGTGCAATACGCACAGTGGGCAGGATTATTCATCCCCGCAAGTGTGCCAGAAGCAGTTGCTCAAAAGATCCGTAGTGCAGCAAAAGCTGTTGCCAATGAGCCACGCGTGCGCGATAGCATTTACAGCGCAGGCAGTCCGGTACAGTATTTAGACACACCAGATTTCGAGCGCTACGTTCAACAAGACGCTAAGAAAATGGCAGAAGTTGTAAAACGCATGGGAAAACTGGAATAAAAAAAGGATCAGGCTTTAATAACAAAGACTGATCCTAGAACGATGTATAAAAATTAAATCTTATAAAAGCAATGCATTCACACGTTTAACGTAAGCAGCTGGGTCCTCTGGCAGCCCCCCCTCAGCCAATAAGGCTTGATCAAAGAGAATATGCGCCAAATCATGAAAATGTATTCCCGCGTCTTCCTCGCTTAGTTTTTGAACCAAACGGTGCTCAGGGTTGACTTCTAAAATCGGCTTGACCTCGGGCGCTGTTTGTCCGGCTTGTTTCAAAAGGCGTGACATCTGAAGCGACATTGCTTGGTCTTTAACGACCAAACAAGCCGGTGAATCTACAAGTCTTGACGTAACCCGGACGTCCTCTGCTTTATCTTTTAGTGCCTCTTTTAGTTTAGCTAAAACAGGCTTAAAGGTTTCAGCTGCTGCCTCTGCAGCTTTCTTCTCCTCTTCGTTTTGGAGTTTACCTAAATCAACCGCCCCTTTTGCAACGCTTTGAAGTGGCTTTGAATCGAACTCATTTAAAAAGCCAAGAGCCCATTCGTCAACCCGGTCCGTCATCAAAAGAACTTCGATGCCCTTTTTGCGAAACACCTCGAGTTGGGGGCTATTTTTAGCAGCAGCCATGCTATCTGCAGTAATGTAATAAATGGCCTCTTGTTCAGGTTTCATCCTACTTTTGTAATCAGCAAAGGACACAGATACCGTATCAGTGGTGGAACTTGCAAAGCGAAGCAAATTTGCGATTTTGTCTTTATTGGTGAAATCCTCTCCCAAACCCTCTTTCAGCACAGCACCAAACTCAGCATAAAACTTGGTGTATTTGCCCACGTTTTCAATATTATCAGTGCTTGCGCCCTCGCCTGCAACATCATTCTTAGCTAATTCCTCCAGCATTGACAAGACGCGTCTTGTGTTGCCTTCTCTAATTGCTTTTACGTCCTTGCTCTCTTGCAACAATTCGCGGCTCACATTGAGCGGTAAATCTGCAGAGTCCACTACCCCTTTTATGAAACGAAGATAAGAGGGCATTAAGGAGTCTGCATCGTCCATGATAAAGACGCGCTTGACGTACAACTTAATACCCGCTTTTTTATCTCTGTTCCACATATCAAATGGAGCTTTAGCAGGGACATAGAGCAACTGGGTGTACTCAGTTGCGCCCTCCACTTTGTTGTGCGTCCAGTTAAGCGGAGCTTCAAAGTCATGGCTGATGGCTTTGTAAAAGTCAGAGTACTCTTCGCTAGTGATATCTTTTTTAGCTCTTGACCAAAGGGCGTTAGCTTTATTAACAGTTTCCCAATCCCCCGTGATAACCATTTCACCGGGCTGATCGTCTTTCCCCTCTTTCCACTCTTCTTTGAGCATTAAGATGGGCAAGGAGATGTGATCAGAATATTTGGATACGATAGATTTGATTTTCCAAGTGCTTAGGTATTCTTCTGCGTCGTCCCTTAAATGGAGCGTCACCTTAGTGCCGCGATCGGGCTTGTTGATCCGCTCAACCTCAAACTCCCCCGTGCCTGCGCTGCTCCAACGTACCCCTTCCTCAGCTTTTAAACCTGCCCGTCTTGTCTCAACAGTGATGGTTTCGGCAACTATGTAGCCTGAGTAAAAACCCACGCCAAACTGTCCAATGAGTGAGCCGTTATCTTTAGCTTGGCTTTTTTGATCGACATTAAGCTTACTGACAAAGTCTTTGGTGCCACTTTTTGCAATGGTTCCCAAATGATCAATCGCCTCTTGCTCACTCATTCCGATGCCACTGTCAGCGATCGTAATGGTTTTTGCTGCCTTGTCAAAAGAGATCTTGATATCTAAATTGGGCTGATCTTCAAAAAGCGCTGCATTGTTGAGCGCTTCGTATCTTAGTTTGTCACACGCATCTGATGCATTTGAGACGAGTTCGCGTAGAAATATCTCTTTATTAGAGTACAAAGAGTGGGTGACCAAATGCAGCAACTGGGCTACTTCGGCTTGAAAGGCATGTGTTTGTTTGCTCATTTTAGTAATTAACGGTTAATAAAAATAGTGTTTTTTAAATGGGGGTTGCCTGAGTATTTTCAACCCCAAATAGGATAAAAAATGTGCTCTAACCCGTCAAAAGTAAAGGAGGGTGGGCGCAAACCCAAAGAGTCTTAGAACCGTTCATTTTGGTTTAAATACCTCCACTCACCTTGGGGTAAACGCCCAAGCACGATGCTTCCTATTCTGATGCGCTTTAAACCCACAACGCGCAGTCCAACTTGTTCGCACATCCTTCTAATTTGTCTCTTCTTGCCCTCAGTGAGCACAAATCTAAGTTGTTCCGGGTTTTGCCACTCCACCTCAGCCGGCAATAAGGTTTGCCCGTCAAGGGATAGACCGTGCCTAAGTAGTTCGAGCTTTTCTTTAGGGAAATGTGCGGATACATTGTCTCGTATCTCGTCAAACTCCACTCGCACCAAATATTCCTTTTCCATGGTGTGGTCTTCCCCGATAAGCTGTCTAGCAATACGCCCGTCTTGGGTAAGTACAAGTAAGCCCACAGAGTCGATATCTAAGCGTCCGGCAGGGGCTAAGCTTTTAAGCTGAGCGGGGGAAAAACGCAAAGAACTTAAATCTCCCTGCCAGTGATTTTCTTGAGTAATCAGTTTGATCGCCGGCGTGTGCCCATCCTCAGCCTGACCGCTTACATATCCCACTGGTTTGTGTAGGATGAGCGTGACTTGGAGACCTTGTTGGTGGAGCGCGCCTCGGTCAACCTCAATCTTGTCATTCTCCGTGACCTGTAGTCCAAGCTCTGCCACATATCCATTGACCCTGACCCAGCCCTTTGAAATCCATTCATCCGCCTCTCTTCTAGAGCAAAGCCCAAGGGCGGCCATTCGTTTGTTAAGTCGAGATGTGAGGGAAGTGGAAGGAGTTTGAGGCGCGTTCATAAAAAAATATAGACCAATTGGTTCGCCAATTATCGTTCCTAATCAGTCGACTGATCTGTTTTACAGAAAAAGGGGAATTAATCCGTAAAATACGATTTGAAAAAAAGCTATTTTTTATTCAAGGAGCACAAACTGTGTCAATTCAAATATTCATAACCCAACCAAATGGCGCAGAGGAGGAGTTGATCTGTGAGGAAGAGGACACACTTCTTGGCGCCGTGCAAGCGGGAGGTCTCGATGGATTGGTCGCGGAGTGTGGGGGCAACTGTGCATGCGGCACTTGCCACTGCTATATTGAATTTGTGACCGAAGGGGCCCTAGAGGAACCTTCCTCCGAAGAGGATCAAATGTTAGATTTTGTTGTGACGCCTAGAGAGGATAACTCACGCCTAGCATGTCAGATTAAAATGACTCAGGCTCTCGACGGTATGAGAGTGAGAATGCCTGAGCGGCAGTTTTAATACGTAAAGAGTGGCAACAAGCGCACATATAAAGCACGTCTACGCGGCTTACTTTGGGATTCTAATTTCAAGTGTAGTCGTAGACGCCCCGTTTGGTTTTGCGTCCCAAACGCCCTGCAGCCACCATTTCTTTTAACAAAGGACAGGGGCGATACTTGCTGTCACCGTATTCGCTTAAATAAACCTGCATTACAGCTAGGCAAACATCCAAACCAATCAGGTCAGCTAGGGCCAGCGGACCAATTGGATGGTTGCATCCTAGTTTCATGCCTTGATCGATGTCTTCGGGGGTCGCCAGTCCTTCAGCTAAAACATAAAAAGCTTCATTAATCATGGGTACTAAAATTCGGTTGACAACAAATCCAGGCGCATTTTTGACAGTGATGGGCGACTTACCTAGTCTTTTGGCCAACTCCTCTACTCTTGCATGTGTTTCTTTGCTGGTCTCAAGCCCATTGATGATCTCAACAAGGGCCATCATGGGTACGGGGTTAAAGAAATGCATCCCGACAAATCTGTCTGCCCGCGAAGTACTGGCCGCAAGCTGAGTAATCGAGATGGAGGAGGTGTTGGAGGCTATGATGACTTCTGGGGGCAAGGTGGCATCAAGAAGCTTGAGTATCTTTACTTTTAAATCAAAGTTTTCCGTCGCAGCTTCAATGACCAACTCAGAGTGCACAAGTGAGGCGTACTCACTCGAGGTCTGAATCCGAGCAAGCGCAGTGGCTTTTTGCTCAGCAGTTAAAAGTCCTTTTTTAATCAATCGATCTAAACTAGAGGACACGGTTGAAAAGCCCTTATCAAGAGCCTCTTGCTTGACGTCCACCATCACAACGTCGATGCCGCAGACCGCACAGGCCTGAGCTATTCCATTGCCCATTGTTCCTGCACCAATAATTCCAACATTTTGAATACTCATTTGATAAACCTTTAAGATGAGAAAATAGTTGAACCAATTCTGTCAATTCAATGCCTGTAGTTTACAGAAAAAATCAAAATAGAGATAAGTTAAGATCTGAATAGTCCAACACTTTAATTTCAACGCAGTCCATTATTTGAATGAGAACCCCTTTTAAAAAACAGCACCTCTCCAAAGGCAACCAGCGCTTAGTGTCCAGCCAAAGGGTGCAGGCTTTACTTAAATGCGCTGTTGAAATGCATCAAAGGGGAGAGCTAGACGAGGCGCTAGGTCACTACACAGCTGTCCTGAGCGCAGAGCCCAAGAACTTTGAGGCGCTCCATTTGTCAGGGCTCATTGCTTACCAAAAGGCAAACCCTGGGCACGGCGCAATGCTGATGAGAGAGGCTTTAAAAATAAACCCTCTTAGTGTTGCCTGTATGGTTAATCTGGGCTTAGCTGAGCACGCATTGGGAAACTTTGAATTGGCTATTGAGAAATACCGCACTGCGTTATCAATTCAGCCTTTTCTAGCATCCGCTTTTTATAACAGAGCTAACGTGTACAAAGAACAGTGCAGATGGGATCTTGCCGAAGGGGACTACCAAATAGCCATAGTCATCAATCCTGGTTATTGGGAGGCCTATCTTAATTTAGGTGTCGTACAAGAGCATCGTGCCAACTGGGGGGGATCTTTAGATTCGCTAAAGAAAGTGATTGTCATCAACCCCCGTTGCGTGAAAGCTTACAACAACAGGGGTAATGTTTACAAAAAAACTGAGCAGTGGATGCAGGCCCTAAATGACTATGACATGTGCCTTAAATTCGATCAACGTTACGTTGATGCGTATATCAATAAGGGAAACCTTCTTAAGGAATTAGGATACTACGATCAAGCATCTTTACTTTATTCACAGGCCCTAAGCCTTGAGCCAAAGAACTCAAAAGTGCTTTGGAATAAATCACTTCTAAGCCTTCTTCAGGAAGATTTTAATGAAGGCTGGAAAAATTATGAAACAAGGTGGTCCCGTGAAAATACTGCCCAATTGAATCCTTACCTTTCTAACTTGCCTGAGATCACTGCCCACCTTCAGTGGCGGGGAGGGCAAACTCTAAGCGGTAAGAAACTATTAATTTACGCCGAACAAGGCCTGGGTGACAGTATCCAATTTGTGCGATTTGTACCCCTTTTAGCCCAACTGGGCGCAACTGTTTATTTGGCAGTTCAGCTCTCCCTGTTTGAATTATTTAAATGTATTCATGGGGTAGATAGACTCTGTGTTCTTGGACAAGCTTTGCCTGAATTTGATTTGGCCTGCCCTTTAATGAGCTTACCCTTAGCCCTGGGGCTCACTTCAACTGAGCAGTTTGGATCCGAGCCCTACCTAGCAGCTCAAGATTTGCGAGTATTAAATTGGATGGAGATTTTGCCCTCCCAACGTCCACGTGTGGGGGTCGTATGGCGGGGGAGTCAGTACCACGCCAACGACAAATACAGAAGCCTTACCTGGTCCAAGTTTAAGGACTGTCTGAGCCCAGTTACAAACTATGTCAGTTTACAAAAAGATATTAATCAAGAGGAATCGATTTTCCTGCAACAAGAGGTAGGTGTGCTGGATGTGGCAAATCAATTAAAGGACTTTTCGGATACGGCTGCTCTTTGTAAAACGTTGGATCTTGTTATTTGTGTGGACACAAGTGTTGCACATTTAGCAGCTGCTTTGGGTGTGGAGGTTTGGCTCTTAATTCCCTACAGTCCCGATTGGAGATGGACGGCGCAAGGAGATCGCTCCAAGTGGTATAAAAATTTAAAGCTTTATCGTCAAAGTCAATGGGGGCAGTGGGATGCGCCTTTAAATAAAGTTCGCCTAGATTTGGAGGCTAAATTTAAAGATACGTAACAAGCTAAGAAAAGAGAGTAAAAAAATTGGTTTTTATTTCGAAGAAATATATGAAAAAAGTCTTCTTTCTCCAGGTTTCAACAAAAAGACCTGTAGAAAATCATCTCTAGGTCTTATGCATGGAGCAAAAGGCCTTTAGAGTTTGATTTACATTAGCTCTAAAGTAATCTCATTTTTATCGCTATTTTCACTGAGGGCTCGCGCGATAAATATGAACCTAAGTGTCCCTAGAGTAAGTGGACTTGGGAACCAACAGTTTAGAAGGCCTGCGTTGACGAGCGGTTGCGAATAAAGAGTATGTTTGCTTGACAAAATTAGTGACACCGGCCAGCGAGGCAACGTATTTTTTGACTTCGGGCGTCAACACTGATTCTATTAATTTAACGCCTCTGGAAGGGTCTGTCGTTTCAAAATAAACGTAAAACCACGGGTCTCCTCTTTTAATATTGATTTCTTTTTTAGTGTCATACCACTCAAAAGCCCAAGTCATCTGACGAGGCCACACGTCAATAGGGAACCTACCACTTATCATCAAACCGGGCAATTGATTGGGTAGATAATTTAAAAAAGGTGGAAATTGATTAATATAAACGGGGTCGTCTGATAAAAATACATAGGGAGTCACTACTTGGATAATCGGGCGCTCTGGGTGTCTCCATTCATTTGGACTCACCACCATCAATAATTGATTCAAGAAGTGATCTCTCACAGAGGACTTCTCACCATCCACATTTTGAACAATAGGCCGACCGTTTTGATCTATAACAAAACGGATGTGAAGATCAATTGGGCATTTCACCACAAAGTAGCCTGCATCAAAATCTAGTGCGGCAGGGCAGACTTGAACTGACTTGGCTGTGGTGGATTTAGGTAAATTTCTTGTGAAAGGCTCTGGGTCGCTCCAAATCACAGAGGCAGGAAAGTCTATTAAAGTCCATCCTACATCGATTACTTTTTTATTAGCAACACTTTTTTTCTTGAATAATTTATCTAGAATCATAATTTAAAATTGCTTCAATTACCTTTAATTTATTATACAGATAAGATCAAAGCTAAAACTCAAAAAGTCAGAATAAGCACTAGATGAGTTGTGCAGGGTCCTATTTAAGTCAGCTAATTACGAGAAATTTCATTTGTCCTTATAAGCACTGACTCAAAATGGGAGTTTGTTTTGTCATACATCCCACTTGATGTAATTTTTTTTGCAAAATGATCTAACCTTAAAGAAAGCTCAATCATTAATCCCAATCAAAGCAAGATTGAGGTAGGTAAAAAACCTATTAGTTGATTAGCTGAGAGCTATTAATTTTTATTATAAAAAATTAATCCTTTGGGTATTTAGCGAGCTAGGATACTCATATCATGTACTAAAAATAGTTGAATAGACTTAGAAGTAGATTCAAGTCAAAAAAGTTACTATAAATCTTGCCACAATTTACCAAGATTTAAATTAAGTTTGAACATTGCTTTTGCAATCCTCACCCAATTAACCTTTGCAATTAAAGGTTCATGCTAGTCCTGTAAGATAATTTTTTTGGAGCTTTCATGTCACATACATCAACTTACGCGGCCAAATCTAACTCTTCCCCGCTTGAGCCTCACTCTATCACGCGCAGAAGTGTTAGACCAAAGGATGTTCAGATTTCAATTGAGTATTGCGGCGTTTGCCATACCGATATTCACCTAGTGAGAAACGATTGGGGCATGTCAAATTATCCAATCGTGCCTGGACATGAAATAGTTGGCAAAGTGACAGCTTTAGGCTCGGAAGTAGACCATCTAAGCCTTGGACAGCGAGTAGCCGTCGGTTGTTTCGTGGACTCTTGCCGAACTTGCGCATCATGCACGGCCGATATGGAGCAGTACTGCTTAAGCGGTTTTACAGCCACTTACAACAGTGCAACTGAAGATCCGGGTGGTTTTACCTTCGGCGGTTACTCTAAAAATATCGTTGTCGATCAACACTTTGTTCTAACTATTCCCAAGGGGCTTGATCCAGCAGGAGCAGCCCCTTTACTTTGCGCTGGAATTACCACCTACTCGCCGTTGCAGCATTGGGGAGTAAAACCAGGGATGAAAGTGGGGATTATCGGCTTGGGGGGGCTGGGACATATGGGCGTGAAGTTCTCTCATGCGATGGGTGCCAAAACCGTCATGATCACAACTTCCCAAAACAAAGCGGCTGATGCTTTAAGACTTGGGGCTGACGAAGTTTTAATCTCAACCGACCCCGTTGCAATGCAGTCTAAGACCGGAGAGTTTGATTTCTTATTAAATACTATCCCAGTGCCCCATGACTTTAATCAATACATGCCCTTACTAAAAGTGGACGGCACCATGTGCATAGTTGGTGCTGTAGGCCCCACAGCTGAATTAAACTCTGGAAACTTGATATTTGGACGCCGAAGTGTCGCTGGATCTTTAGTTGGTGGAATTAAAGAAACTCAAGAAATGTTAGATTTTTGCGGCAAACACAACATTGTTTCAGAAATTGAGATGATCAAAATAAGTGAAATCAATGAGGCTTATGAGCGTATGATTAAAAGTGAGGTGAAGTATCGTTTTGTGATTGACATGGCAAGCTTAAACTAACTATATCTGTCTAAGGTTGGTTTTGGCGCATATCCAAAATAGGAGACACCTTAGTTCTATAGGAGCATAATAAAAAGAGCTTTTTGAGTTTTTCAAAAATTAGAGACCTTTCAAGGAGATTAAATTGAGTGTAAAAATCGATATCGGAATCAATCAAAAAGATCGCAAGGCTATTGCAAATGGGTTATCAGCGCTTTTGGCGGATAGCTATACGTTGTACTTGATGACTCATAATTTCCATTGGAACGTTACAGGGCCCCATTTCAACACCCTTCATACAATGTTTATGGCTCAGTACACAGAGCAGTGGACCGCCTTAGATTTAATTGCTGAGAGGATTCGTGCCCTAGGCGAACACGCACCCGGGACGTATAAAGAATTTTCTAAATTGACTTCAATCGAGGAGGTAACTGGAACTCCCAAGGCCATGGAAATGGTTAAGCTTCTCGTAAAAGCTCAAGAGACAACCGCAAGAACGGCAAGGAAATTATTTCCTTTGATCGATAAAGTAGGCGATCAGCCTACAGCCGATTTGCTTACTCAACGACAAGATATTCATGAGAAAACCGCCTGGATGCTAAGAAGCTTGTTGGAGGAATAGTTTGTTTCAGCTATTGCCCCTTGGCCTAGTTTTTAA
>CAIQHG010000012.1 GCA_903871545.1 uncultured Burkholderiales bacterium
GAGTAAAAAAATTTTGAAAATTATGTAAAGAAGCGAATTCTTTTCATTTCATAGCATTACGATCATTCATAGTCGGTCAATTAACATTTATTACAATCAGTCTAAATGAATTCCCGTTACGCCCCAGTATTGCCACAAAGCCTGCGCTCAAAATCATTGATTAATTTAAAAGTTTTAATTTTATACGGACTTTTAAACTCAGTTGCACTTTATCCAAGCGCTCAAGCCCAGCAGTTGCCAACCTCTAGCTCTATAAATTCCTTAGCTCTGGCGCCCTCGGTTGAGTCCCTTAAGCTAGAGTCCTTTTATGACAGAGTCAATGCCTCGATGTGCTCTCAGTGCCACGGCACTTACGGGCAAAGTGCAGAGGGCTCGAAAATTCCAAGCCTAGCAGGCCAATCCACGCAAGAGTTGCTCACGAAATTACAAAAGTACCAGGCATCGGAACCTAGCTCCTCAGTCATGGCCCGCTTAGTTAGAGGCTTGAGTGCGCAGCAACTACTTACAACAGTCGAATACTTTGCCGATCGATCCGCGTTTTTTGAACACACAACACCCAAACCAAAAGAATAATTTGAAAAGACGTACCCTCCTAAAGTCCTCGCTTGGACCGGCGCTCATGTCGGCGTTGGGCTCAGACCGAGTGCTCCAACTCGCTGGTGCTCAACCGCTTGGAGAGCTTACATTGAATGGGGCCTCTCAAAAAAACCTCAAAGCCGCTCACGTCGTCATCGTCGGAGCGGGCTTCGGGGGCACTACTGCTGCTAAATATCTTCGCTTACTCTCTAACCAACAAATTAATGTAACTCTCATCGAGCCTGACCCCTACTTTGTATCATGCCCACTCTCCAACTTGGTGATCACGGGTTCTAAAAGTATGTCAGATATCACTTTGAGCTACAAAGCTCTCCAGCAAAACTACGGCATTCAAGTGATCAAAGACAGAGTTGCCTCAATTGATCCTCTTAAAAGAAAGCTCGTGACGCTTCAAAATCTGGAACTACATTATGATTATTTGGTCATATCCCCCGGTGTAGAGCTCATGTATGATGAAATAATGGGGCTCAAAAATGCCCTTAATCAACAACAAGTTTTGCAAGCCTGGGGCTCAACCGCTGAAAGCGTCTTGCTCAAACAGCAACTTGAAGCAATGAATAACGGTGAAATATTTGCTCTAAGCGTCCCGGAGCTCCCCTACCGCTGCCCACCTGGTCCCTACGAACGGGCGAGTTTGGTGGCCAATTACTTTAAAAAGTTCAAACCAAAATCCAAAGTGATCATCTTGGATGCCAACCAAGATGTCACCTCCAAGGGCGCCTTATTTAAGAGGTTTTGGGCAGAAAATTACCCCCATCATTTGGAATATAGACCCGAGCATAAAGTTATGGAGGTGGACGGCGCAAATCGCACCATCAAGTTTGAAATCCAAGACGATCTAAAGGCAGCAGTGCTAAACGTTCTTCCCCCCATGCGTGCGGGCGCAATAGCTGTGCAAACAGGCCTGGCAAATGTGAATAAACGTTGGTGTGAGGTTGATTTTTTAAGCTTTGAGTCCTCAATTGCGCCTTGGATTCATGTGCTAGGTGACTCCATTCAAGCGGGCCCCTATATGCCAAAATCAGCCCACATGGCAAACGCACACGCCAAAGTTGCTGCGGCTGCAATTGTTGCTAAACTCTGCGACTTCGCGCCAAACCCCCGTCCCTGGCTAACCAACACTTGTTACAGTTTTGTAGACCCAACCCAAGCCATTTATATCGCCTCTGTTCATCAGTACGACCCCAAAGAGCACACTTTTAAGATACTCGCCAATGCTGGCGGCGTCTCCGGAGCGCCCAGTGAAAAGGAGGGGGAATATGCACTCGGATGGGCTAAAAATATTTGGGCCGACTGCCTAGCCTAAACGAACGTAAAGAGATTATCTGGTTCACTTACTAACTAGGCGAGAAGATAACTCAATCAAAAAGTCAGTAATTACTATCTAAAAAAATAAGAATTTATCAGGATTTACGAATTTTTAAAAGTAAGTAGAAGCTCCCCAATTTTTAATCTCAGATCAGTTGCCCACTCTTTGCGCGATCGGGCTTGGCAGTACTGCAAAGCCCCCGCTTTTACTTTAGCCGTGATAGGGTCTGCGCTGATCGTGCTCCAAACGGACTGAACAAGGCTAATTTCTCCAACAAAACTTGGTGCCTGAGTTTGCTGCCCACTTGCTCTGTCCAGATATGAAATGCAAAGTGGTTGGACCGGTGCGTCAGCGCTTACTGCGGCTTGGACCAAGTTAGCATGAAAGGGGAGTAAATCGGTACCGTCGCTTGTTGTCCCCTCTGGAAAAACTGCTAAAACATTGCCCTCTTGCAGCGCCGCAGACATCGTTTGCACGACTTTAATTGCGCTTCTAGGTTTTTCTCGCTCGATAAAAAACATTCCTGTTTTGCGGGTTAAAAAGCCAACCACTGGCCATCCCCCGATCTCAGACTTAGCAACAAAGCGACAGTACCCAACAGAGTGCAGCACCAATACATCCAACCAAGAGATGTGATTAGAGACAATTAGCAAGGGACCACGAAAAGTAAAAGCCCCCTCCAAATGAACAATAATTCCAAAGCATTGGAGTACTTTGATGGACCATTTCTGAACCTCTTGTTGGCGCAACCGTTGGCTCAAAAAGGGAAACTTAAACAAAACAATCAAATACCCTTTAAACAGGTAAAGCACCAGCAACATAAATCTAGCCAGAGCCCGAGAATGCTTGAGTAAGAAGGTCATTTAGGTTGTGTTGTCGCTGTTGTGAGCGGGCCTCAATCCCGAGAGTAAACCAACTCACCGCCTAGGACTGTAAACTTAACGATCCCCGGCATAGCCGTGCCCCCCATATCAAATGCAAACGGGGTAAATTTACCCTGGCTTTTTAGATCCTCAGGTTTAACCATCCACACCGCATTGGGATCAAAAATACAGATATCCGCCACTCCGCCCACTCTCAGTTCACCCACACCTGATGCGACTTGGGCGTTGCTACTTGGGGTAGCTTGCACGTTTGAAGTCCCGCAACTAGGGTCTGCCATGCGCAAGATTTTGGCGGGATTGTCAGTGATCACTCTCAAAGTGTCTATCATTGAGAGCTTATATTTAGAACCCCACTTCAATGCCAAGCTAAGCAGGAGTTCTACCCCGCTGGCACCAGGCTGAGCCTGTGCAAAAGGCAGTGACTTTAGATCCCCTTCAACCGGGTTGTGATCCGAGACAAGGACGTCTATTACGCCTTCGAGCAGGGCCTTTTGCAGGGCCTCCCTGTCACTTTCTTGGCGCAGGGGAGGGGTAAGCCTTGCACGGGAATCAAAGAACCCAATATCTTGATCCGTTAAGTGAAGCGAGTTAACACTCACATCACAACTAAGGGGCAAACCTTCGTCTTTAGCACTTTTAATCAGAGCGACTCCTGCAGCGCTTGAAATTCTGCAAAGATGCACTCTTGCACCCGTTCCCCTCATCAGTGCGAAGATTGTGTTTAAGGCAATGGTCTCAGCTGCAACGGGGACGCTGCTCAGGCCCAAACGGGTTGCCAAAGCGCCACTGGCCGCAACGCCTTGGCCAAGGTAGTAATCTTGGGGTCTTAGCCAAACGCAAAATCCGTAAGTTGCTGCGTACTGCATCGCCCGTTGCAAAACCTGGGTGTTAGAGATGGAGTGCTCCGCTTGGCCAAATCCGATACATCCTGCCTGGGCGAGTTCAAGCATTTCCGTTAAAGCCTCGCCCTTCAGCCCTTTGGTGAGCGCTCCAAGCGGATGAACCCTCGTTAAATTCATTTTTCCGGCTCTGAACTTAAGCATATCCACCAATCCCGGCTCATCAAGCACAGGATCCGTATCGGGGGGGCATACCAGTGAGGTGACACCTCCCGCTACACAGGCCCTTAGCTCAGACTCCAGCATGCCCTCGTGCTCGTAGCCAGGCTCTCTCAGGCGGGCCGTCAAATCCACCAAACCAGGGGCAACGATGCACTGATTTGCATCAATCTCCAAATCAGCCTTAAACCCCTTTGCAGAGTCTGCTCGGCCAGCGCCTATCCTTGAGATGATGGAGTCTTCGATCTGAATGTCACACACCGCATCTAATGAGGAGCAAGGATCAATTACACGGCCGTTTTTTATCAGTATTTTCATGCGTCATTACCGGCAACAATAGACATTACGGCCATTCTGACCGCGATGCCAAACGTAACTTGAGGAAGAATCACGCTTTGAGGTCCATCCACTACGGCTGAATCTATCTCAACTCCTCTGTTAATGGGACCTGGATGCATCACAATCGCATCAGGCTTGGCAAGGGCAAGCTTTTGAGGAGTTAGCCCGTACCCCTTAAAGTACTCTTGACTAGAGGGTAACAATGCTCCGCTCATGCGCTCGTTTTGTAATCTCAACATAATGACCACATCACAACCTTTGATACCCTCTTCCAAGTTATTGAATACTTTAACTCCCATTTGTGTCATGTCTGTAGGAACCAAGGTCTTGGGGCCAACCACTCTGACCTCGGCGCATCCGAGTGTTGTCAAGGCATGAATATCAGACCTAGCCACGCGGGAGTGCAACACATCCCCAACGAGGGCAACGCACAAGTTAGAGAACTCGCCCTTGTAATGACGAATGGTGTACATGTCCAGTAACCCTTGAGTGGGGTGAGCGTGTCTGCCGTCTCCGGCGTTGATCACGTGCACGTGTGGGGCTGTGTGCTGTGCAATTAGGTAGGGTGCTCCGGACTCAGCGTGGCGAACCACAAAAATATCAGCAGCCATTGCGCTCAGATTTGCAATCGTATCTAAGAGTGACTCACCTTTGCTCGCAGATGACCTTGCAATGTCTAAATTAATCACATCGGCACTTAAGCGTTTAGCAGCGATCTCAAAAGTTGTGCGGGTGCGCGTGCTGTTTTCAAAAAAAAGGTTAAACACGCTCTTGCCTCGTAGAAGAGGGACTTTTTTAACCTCCCTATCGCTCACTGAGACAAAATTAGCGGCTGTATCCAATATGTGAGTTAACAAAGCGCGAGATAGCCCCTCGGTTGATAAGAGATGGATGAGCTCACCGTTTTTGTTAAGCTGGGGATTGCGCTTATGTTGCACGCTGGGACTCCAAAGAAAATTTAAAGCGCCCTTGCACGTCTTGCTCTAGTGTGAGCTTACTTGCATCGGCTAGGGGAAGTCTGGCCGCCGCGTAGTCACAGTGTATGGGTAACTCTCTTGAACCCCGGTCTACCAGCACGGCTAGGCGCACGCTTGCAGGTCGCCCAAAATCAAACATCTCATTGAGTACGGCTCTGATCGTTCGGCCCGTATAAAGCACATCATCGATTAATAAAATGTGCGCCCCTTCAATCTCAAAAGGCAACTTGGTTTGACCTCCATCGCTTAACCCTCTTCGTGCAAAATCATCGCGGTGCAAACCCGATGAAATGGCCCCTACCGGACAACTCAACCCCAAATCATTGACCACACGCTTTGCCAGCCACACTCCACCCGAAATGACCCCCACCACACTGGTCCCGGGCGTCAACAAAGGTTTGACGCCTTGGCAAAAATCTTTGTAAATGGACTCCGCATCAAGCTCTATATGACCGTGATTGACAGTACTCATAATGAGAGACTTCTAAAAAATTGATTAAGAATGATACAAGCAGACTCAGCGTCTACGTCTACTCCCCGAGTATCGCCCCCGTGAGCGCTATACACTTCAGTGGTTGAGTAGCGCTCATCTACTTCGTAGACGGGCAAATTAAATCTACCCCGCAGTTGCCTGATGAAACGCCGCGCTTTGATGGTGTTCTCATGTTCTGCCCCGTCAGGGTGAAAGGGTACCCCAACAACTAAAGCTTGGGGCTGGTACTCAGCAATGCGCTGACCAATTTGAGTCCATTGCTCAAGGGCGCTGCCACTGACTCCTTGGCATGGTTTGGCGCTTGAGAGTAATTTGTGGCCGTAGGAGACACCAATTCGCTTGGTCCCGTAATCTAGGCCCATAAACATCTCAAAAGCCTTTGGATTTAGACAAAGAGGTTGGGAAACCACACTAGGATTAGAGGGAGTCTCGTCAACCTGCAAAGTGTCTTGCAAGCTATTTTCTAGGCCGGGTGTAACTTGGTCAGCCCCTGTCATGCATGTCCTGCGTCTGGGGATAGCATCCAGGCCTGAAGACCCAAAAGGGAGAGCGCTTTATCGTACCTTTGCTCAAAAGGTGTGTCAAAAATGACACTGGGATCAGCTTGTACCGTGAGCCAACTGTTTTCACCTAATTCAGACTCTAGTTGACCCTGCGCCCAGGCTGAATAGCCGAGGGAGACGAGTACTTTTTTAGGCCCCGCCCCGGTTGCCAAGGCCTCAAGTACATCTTTAGAAGTAGTCATCTCAAGCCCCCCAGGCACCGAAAGGGTTGAGGCGTAAACCGTCTCTCCATCGGTTTGGTCAAGCTTTAGCATTGGTTCGTGCAATACGAACCCCCGCTCCGTGTGCATCGGCCCGCCTTGAAAGACTAAAGAGGAGTCCAAATCGGGACGCGTTACAGGAAGCTCCACTTTTTCAAATAAACTCCTCAGACTCATCTCGCTTGGCTTGTTGATCACCAACCCCAAAGCCCCTCTTTCACTGTGTTCGCATAAATATACGACACTACGGGAGAAAGAGTCATCAGACATGCCGGGCATTGCAATCAGAAAGTGATCAGTTAAGTTGATTGAGTCTATTTCAGTAGTCATGTGTTCATTTTACTAGATAGCGAAAAGTTAAAAAAATTATTCATTTGGATCAAAAAGTGCACAACTCCATTATTGGTGATTTTCAGTCAGGATTGGTTTGGTTTAAACGCGATTTACGTGTCAAAGATCAACATGCGCTGTATATGGCACTCAAACACTGTCAAAAAGTGTATTGCCTATTCGTTTTTGATACCGATATTTTGACTCCCCTACCCAAAGAGGACAGAAGAGTCGAGTTTATTCAAGAATCTTTGGTCTCCTTGGATCGCGAGCTCAAAAAGTTCGCAGGCTCACAAGAGGTAAGGCTCATTACTTTGATGGGCCAACCGGTCTTTGAAGTTCCAAAGGCAGCTGCCTCGCTGCAAGTTCAAGCGGTCTTTTCTAACCATGATGATGAACCTTACGCCTTATCTAGGGACGCATTGGTCAGGGGGAAATTAGCCGAGCAAGGCATCTCCTTCTTTGACTTTAAAGATCATGTGATCTTTGAGCGCAGTGAGGTGCTTACTCAAGCCGGGACTGCTTACGGGGTCTTTACGCCTTATAAAAATGCGTGGTTGAAAAAAGTGAAGGACGCAGATTTAATGCCTTTTGACGTTACCCCTTACAAAAGCCACCTTGCTGCTCTTGGCCCATCACAAAAAAAGACATTTGCGCATCCTATTCATACCTTGGAGGATCTGGGCTTTAAGCAAACGAACTTAAGAACTCTGCCCGTACGCACCGGAGTGGAGGGGGGGGAATACCTATTTAAAGATTTCCTCAGCCGCATGGATCTTTACGCAGAGACACGAGATTTCCCAGCCGTTAAGGGACCTAGTTACCTGGGCGTTCATTTACGGTTTGGGACTGTTTCTATTCGCCAACTCGCAAACATAGCTCTTGAGAGAACTCGAAGTGGATCGCCGGGTGCAGCAGTTTGGTTATCCGAGCTTATATGGAGGGACTTTTACGCGCAAATAATGCATCACCATCCCCGAGTTGTGCGCAAATCTTTTAAACCCGAGTATGACAAAATAGTGTGGGAAGACGGTGCACTAGGTAACCAACTCTTTGAATCTTGGCGTTCAGCCAAAACGGGATACCCAATTGTTGATGCTGCCATGCAACAAATCAACTCCACAGGTTACATGCACAACCGATTAAGAATGATTGTTGCTAGTTTTTTAGTGAAAGACCTAGGTATTGATTGGAGACGGGGGGAGGCCTACTTTGCGACACATTTAATTGATTTTGATCTCTCCTCCAACAACGGTGGTTGGCAGTGGGCAAGCTCAAGTGGGTGCGATGCGCAACCCTACTTTAGAATATTCAATCCCATCAGCCAAAGTAAGCGCTTTGATCCTAAGGGCCTTTTCATTAAGCGCTATTTGCCAGAGCTTGGCGAACTTGGAGAGAAAGATATTCACGCACCCTGGGAAGCCTCTAGCCTCACCCTAAAAAGTGCTGGCCTTGAATTGGGTAAAAATTACCCCTTACCAGTGGTGGATCACGCTTCAGCACGCGAGCTCACGCTCAAACGCTATTCGGTGGTTAAATCGACTAAGACTGATCTCAAAACTCATGACAAAACCTAACGATCAAACCAACCCTAACTCCGACTTGAATCTAAAAGACTCTAAGCAAGGCACGCCCACTGAGCCCATACACTTAGAATCCAACCCAGTCGCTCGAAAAGCTTTAATGTTCATAACGCTTGCGGTTGCTCTTTTTTTAGGCTACTTGCTTTACACACTCAAATAGATGGAAAATATTGATGTAATGGTCCTCAGAGCCATCGCCAAGTGGCGTAGCTCTGGCAAGCGGGCCTTGCTTGCCACTGTGACCCGAACATGGGGCTCCTCGCCAAGGCCTATTGGCTCGATCATGGCCTTGTGCGAAACCGGGGCAGTCGTAGGCTCAGTGTCAGGTGGCTGTATAGAAGACGATTTGATTGATAGATATACAAAATCGTATGCAACGCTTGCCCGCTCCAAGCCCTTGGAGATAACTCAGACACACAACTCAAATGTGATTCCCATGGGCCCGCCTCAAAGCGTTAAATACGGTATCAGTGCCGATGAGGCGCACCGATTTGGTCTACCCTGCGGAGGGACTTTAGAGTTGCTGCTTGAGTTTGACCCAGAGCCCAACGCTTTGCTCTCTTTGATTGAGAAACTTGAGGCGGGATTACTGGTACAGCGCAAAATCGATTTGAACAACGGCCACGTTGAACTCCTTGTATGCGACGCCCCAGCTGAATTGAGGCTAGAAAAAGAACATTTAGTCAATACGTTTGGGCCAGAGTACAGGATGCTCCTAATTGGGGCAGGGCAATTGACTGAGTATTTGGCGACGATGGCAAAGTTCAACGGCTTTGCTGTAACGGTTTGCGATCCAAGGCTGGAGTACGATCAAGACTGGTCTGTGCAGGGGGTGGGCATTTCAAAGGAAATGCCAGACGACATGGTCCAAAGCTTCAAACCAGATAGACGCAGCTGCGTGATTGCCCTCAGCCACGACCCCAAACTTGATGACCTCGCTCTACTTGAAGCCATTAATAGCGAAGCATTTTATGTGGGTGCGATTGGCTCTCGACGAAATAACGAAGCAAGAAAACAAAGGATGCAAGAGCACTTTGAAGTGTCCGACCAAAACATTCTTCGCTTAAAGGGACCTATTGGTATTTATATCGGAAGCAAAACTCCGGCTGAGATAGCTGTAAGCATCATGGCTGAAGTGCTAGCCGTTAAAAACGGCGTTACCATCGCCAAAGAGCAAGAGGTCACTCACGCCAAGAATTCCAAAGAAAGTTAGCGTCTGCCTTTTTTTAAGGAGTAATAAATTAGAAAGGCCAGGCTACGATACTTTTAATCGTCCAATTGTCGGTAGAACTATTTAAACCTCTACCCAGCCCTAGATTAATTTCATAAGGTTTGCGCTCGTAGTCCCACACAAAGTACAAAGTATTGTTTTGCAGTGAATAAGGCGTTAAATTGTTGATTTGTCCCTTGCCGCTGTAATACTCTAATCCGTAGCGTGATTTACCAAATAAACGGTAGCTGGCTTTCAGTGCCAACGTGTAATCGGGTGAGTGTTCTACATAGTCCTTGGAGACGGGCCAATTGAAGATGGGATTGACCGATATTAACCAATCCTCATTTCTCCAACCCGTAATGTATCTGAATTCGTAAAAACGTTGCGATAGAGCAAACTCAGGCTTTAACTGCCCCCATTCCACATTAAATCCGGCAAAAAATCCCACTCCGTACAAGGATTGCACCGGCATATATTTAGCCTTTGCAATGTATCCTGCTTCAGTGATGAGGCCACTGTTGGTCCGTGTTATGGGCAAGAGTAGACCGACCTCAAGCGTTTGACTGAGCCCGTAGTTGAACTCTGGTGTTAGGCGTTGACCATGCACATTCATCACTTCATTTTGATAGGTGGGGACACTAAGGCCTTGGGGAGTCATATTAAAGTGTAGGTTGGTGCCTAACTCGCCGGGCGCTACTATGTCGTCAGTAAAAACTGCAATCTCATAGCTAAGAGCACTGTGTGCAGGGTCTGAAAAGAAGCAAACAAGGATAAATGCAGTTAATAAAAAAAGAGCGTTTAAACGGACTAATTTAATCTCGATCGGGGTAAATCTTGCCCCCCCCAGAACACCCAAAGTAGTCTTTGATTGGGTCTTGATGAACTGCTTGTTTGTTGTCGTGCCTGATTTCATCATTATTCCTAGAATATTTTCCCGATTCTACCAAACGCACCGAACGAATAATTGTGCAAATGGGCGCCTAAGCTCAATTGCGGATTGCACGACTGCTTGCTTTAAATATCCGTTTGATCGCTAGCTTATAGAAAAATTACATGCAAAAACAAATAATTAGCACCCAAATCCTCCAATGGAGGTTAGCCTTTTTGACGCGGTAGAAAAAGCTTATTAGTGAAAAATTACTACTTAAGAACTCATGCGTCTTTTTTTGTAATTTTTCTTATTAAGTCATCCCTTCGTTGGATTTAGATCTAAGTATCCGCACACATCAGACGTGGCCGTCAAGGGGTGGAATCATGTGCTCAAGGGCTCTAATAGCATTTGCGCAGATTAAACTGCGCGCACTTTTTAATCGAAGAGTTAAAATGTCTGATTAAAGATTAAATGTAGATAATCCCATGAGTGCCTTTCACGAAGAAAAAGTATTGTCCGTTCATCACTGGACGGATAGTTTGTTTAGTTTCACAACGACTCGAGATACGGGTCTGCGTTTTTCAAACGGACACTTCACCATGATTGGCTTGATGGTCAACAACAAACCGTTGCTCAGGGCTTACAGCATTGTGAGTCCCAATTACGAAGAGCATCTTGAGTTTTTGAGCATCAAAGTACCCGACGGACCCCTCACCTCTAGACTTCAGCACATCAGCGTTGGAGACACCATTATTGTGGGGAAAAAACCGACTGGAACTCTTTTAATTGACTACCTTTTACCAGGTAAAAATCTCTATCTTTTAAGCACAGGAACTGGACTTGCGCCTTTTTTAAGTGTAATTAGAGACCCAGAAACCTTTGACCGTTTTGACAAAGTTATAGTGGTGCACGGCGTCAGACAAGTCAACGAGTTGGCGTACCATGACTACATCACACAAGAATTGCCCAAGCATGAGTTGTTGGGGGAGATGATTCAAGAAAAACTGCTTTATTACCCAACCGTCACCAGAGAGTCCTACATCCACCAAGGCAGAGTGACCGATCTGATTGAGAGCGGCAAACTCTTTAAAGATTTAAATATGCCCGTGTTCGATCCAGCAATTGACCGAGTGATGATTTGCGGAGGCCCTCAAATGTTAAAGGATTTAAAGAAGATCTTTGAGGAGCGCTCTTTCAAAGAGGGCACTACCACCACGCCCGGTGACTTTGTAGTAGAGCGCGCTTTTGCTGAGAGTTAGAGCTTAGAGACAGCCATTAGCATATGAAGTCCCGCTCTCTCCAAGATCTTGAGGGCATGAAGCGCGCGGTTCAAGAAAAACTTACTCGCCAAAAATTAGAACGCGAGGAGGCGCTTAGACTCGAGAGGCTGCGCAGTGCTGAGCAAGATCTTTTTAAAAAAGCAATAGGCGTTGTCAAGCCCCTTGCTTCAAAGCCACGGGTAGAGCTGAAAAATGAGCCCTCTGCGCCCATTGCAAGCCAACAAATCAAGGACGACAAAAATGCCCTTCGAGAGAGCTTGAGTGATGAATTTGATGTGAGCTCCCTGTTAGACACAGATGACGCACTTAGTTTTCGAAGACCGGGCATTGGAGTCGATGTCACGAAAAAACTAAGAAAAGGCGACTGGAGCGTACAAGCGCAAATCGATTTGCACGGACTCAGGCGTGAGGAGGCTAGAGAAACTTTGAGTGAGTTTATAAAAGACTCAGTTAAAAATGGAGTGCGCTGTGTTCGAGTGATTCACGGAAAAGGATTAGGTTCTCCTGGCAAAAACCCGGTGCTCAAATCAAAAGTTCAATCTTGGCTGATACAGAAAAAAGAAATTCTTGCCTTCGTTCAAGCCAAACCCACACAAGGAGGGGCAGGTGCGATGATTGTCTTGCTCACGGGAAGATAAACTTTTAGGACGAACATTAGAACAACAACATTCATCACCAAACGTATGACAGGCATGACTGAGAAAATTCGAATTGATAAATGGCTTTGGGCAGCCAGGTTCTTTAAGACCCGAACTCTTGCAACGGACGAGGTAAGTAAGGGCAGAATTTTAGTAAACGATCAAATTGCAAAACCCTCTAAAGAGATAAAGCTGAACGATATCTTGAGTATCAAAAGGGAGGGTTTCGTTCAAACTGTAACAGTCCTGGGTTTGAGCCAAAACAGGGGCCCAGCCAGCGTTGCTCAGCTCCTGTACAACGAAACACCACAAAGTTTAGAGGCCAAATCGAGATGGGTCGATCAACGAAAATACGCACGCGAACCCTCAAGTAGTATCGAAAACGGTAGGCCCACAAAACGCAACCGAAGAGAGTTAGACCAAACAAGAGCACCCGAATGGAACGAGAGATGGAGTGCATCTATAGATTGAACAAAATTTTTCTGCCTTATCTGTAAGTTATATTTTCCTAAGGGTCTGCAGGACCGATTGATTGAGAACCGCTCTGAGTCCCAACCATCCTGCTCCCCAAGCCATCAACACACCAAACGCTGTACCCACGAGTACAAATAGAGGGGACGCCGTCCACTCAAATTCAAATACGAACTTGGCCAAACCCCATCCTATGGCGCAGGCACAAAAGCTAGACATGAATCCAGCTAAAGCACCCATTCCCCAAAGCTCAGCGCGTTGAATTTTTACCAGTAGTTTGTTTGTACCCCCCAAGGCACGAATCACTGCATACTCCTTAGCCCTTTGCTCTCTGGTGCTGTGTACACAAGCCACCAAGACGATCAGACCCGCCACCAGCGTAAAAACAAACAAAAACTCAACTGCATTGGTGACTTGCTCCAAAATATTTTGAATCTGATTTAACGTAGAGCCAATATCGAATTCCGTAATATTTGGAAACTGACGTACCAATTTATTATCAAACCCCGTTGAGCCCGGTGCCTTAAAGGCGGCGATAAAGCTTTGAGGGAGATCGTTCATGTCTTTCATTGGAAAAATAACGAAAAAATTAGTTCTCATCGAGCTCCAATCAACTTTCCTAATCGAAGTGATTTGTGCTTCGTAAATAAATCCTGAAATATCAAACCGCATTTTGTCCCCAAGGTGCAAATCAAGCGTCTTTGCGATTCCTTCCTCAATACTCAATGCGTGTTCCTCATTGGGGACCCAGCGACCAGCGATGATCTGGTTATTTTCAGGGGCTTGGGCACTGTGGGAGAGATTAAATTCTCGGTCCACCATGTGCTGGGCGCGCTCGTCCTTATATCTGTTGGCTTTGATAGGATCATCGTTTATGGCGATAAGCCTTCCTTTAATCATCGGGTACCAATCTAATTTTTGAACGCCTGCTGTGTTGAGTTGCTTTTGAAAATCATCTGCCTGATCGCTTTGTATGTTGATCACAAAGCGGTTGGGTGCGTCCTCGGGGGTGGCATTTCTCCAACTTGTGATCAGATCGGTTCTAAGCAAAACAAGCAGCATCAGCGCAAGCAACCCAACAGAGAGCGCACTAATTTGTAAAACCGCGTACCCACTTTGCGCGTAAATTTGTCTTGTCGCAACACGCAACCAAACAGGAGAGTTTTGTTCATGTACAAATTTGCGTAAAACAAAGATAGCGCCCAAACTGCCCAATGCAAAGATCAGTATTGCCCCTAGAAAACCGCCGACAACATAGGATGTGAGTAAAAAATCTTTACTCACTGACGCCATCAAAAGACACAAACCCACTGAGCCCAAGGACCACACTAAAAATGGCATTTTTTTAAGTCTACCCAACTCACGCCTCATCACCAAAAGGGGAGGAATGCTGGAGAGCTGCAACACGGGGGGCAACCCAAAGGCCAACATACAACACATCCCTACTCCAATACCTTGAAGGCTTGGCATCCAGTTGGCAGGGGGCAGGACTGTATCAACTAGGCTTGATAATAGTTCAACAAAAAACAAATGAGCTGCATACCCGGCTGCGAGCCCAATCAGGCTAGCAACGAGTCCAAGCACTATAAATTCAAATGTGAACAAAGTCGCAATTGAGGCTTGACTTTGGCCAAGTACTCGGCGCATAGCGCAGTCTTGCATATGCTGCTGAGAAAAGTTTCTTGCAGCCAATGCCACCGCTACCGCGCTAAGTATCACAGCAAGCAAGGCCACCAATCTTAAAAATTTAGCAGCTCGGTCCATGGTTTGCTTGATCTCAGGGCGACCACTCTCTAGTGTCTCAAGCCTCACGCCTTTATTGGCTTTTGTTTCGATTCGCTTGGACACTGCGTCCGTAAAAAGCTTCACCCCCAATTCACTCCCCGCAACCGCAAAACGCCAGTTGATTCTGCTACTGGGTTGAATCAATTGGGTTTTTTCAAGGTCTTGTTTATTAATAAGTACTCGGGGAGCAAAACTCATGAAACCAACGCCTTTATCTGGTTCGAAGCTCAGTACTTGGGTTACTAGAAAACTTGCTTGACCAAGTAAGATGTGTTGTCCTGTTGAGATCTCAAGCGCCTCTAAAAGGCCAGCCTCAACCCATGCCTCGCCAACCCCTGGTACACCTTTGATCGCAACAGAGGGTAGATTGAGCTTTGGTTTAGCTTGAGGGGCAGCGTCCTTTGTTAACACTTTTAAAGAACCTCTTAAGGGGTAAGACGAATCTACGGCTTTTAAAGATACTAGTCTTGTTTGAGCATCGCTTTGGGTGGACTCAGACCTTGCCATGGTTGGAAAACTCAAGGTAAGTGCCGTGCTTAGTCCGCGGCTTTTTGCCTCATCAATAATGTCTTGTGGTGTAGTTGAGCTACTCGTGACTACTGCGTCTCCCCCCAGCATTTGGCGGGCGTCTCTGTCTAGTCCAGATTCGAGCCTGTTGGATAAAAAACCTACAGAGGACAGGGCCGCCACACTTAGGGCAGTTGAGAGGAGAAGCATTTTGAGCTGCCCTGATCTCAGATCCCTCTTTATGGCCTGTATCGACAATTGAAGTGTATTCACTATTTTTAAGTCTTTGGATAATGGAGTAACTCTTAACACTAAGGGCAAAAAGAGTCTAGCCCGCATCATAGTACGATCTCAATATCGGCTCAATTTACTGAAGTTGACCCTAAAAAGCTTGAGTTTAAATAAACTAAAAAAGCTTAAAAACCCCTCAGTTAGCAATTCTTCGGACCTGAAATAGAGGACTTTAAAAACGCAGCCGCACTATTAGCAGCAATATATCCTCCAGCGAATGCGCTCAACAAACCGTTTCCAGACAAGTAGCCTGCAACATGATTGCCTGAGACACCGCGCGCTGCGCCGCCCGCTGCCCATAGATTACTAAACGGCACCCCACTACTATGCATAACGCGGGCATGAGTGTCAATGCCCAGCCCCCCTTGTGTATGAAAAAGTGCCCCTGTGACTTTTATTGAATAGTAAGGGGCTTCTAATTTTCTCTTGAACTGTCGACCCGTTGCGTCGGGGGCAACTGTGCTAAGGCCAGAGAGTTGGGTGCTCAAAGTGTGCTCAGAGCAACCGAGAACTTTGGCAAGTTCACTTAAGTTGTTGGATTTTTTAATGACACCATTTTTTTCCGCACTCACAAAGTCCGGAAAGCCGTCTCCAAATGTTTTAATAATTTCATCAAAAACGCACCACGCAACACCGCCGGGTTGACTAAGCACCTCAACAGCTGCCTCCGAGTAGCCCTTGGTTTCATTGTGAAAACGTTGACCCAAAGAATTGAGTTGCACCCCGCCCTCCAACATTACTGCCCATGTGATCAAAATCCCGTGCGGAGAGGCCCAAGAACCATGTCCTTGGTAGCCCCCTAAATCGGCTAACTGCGCTCCAAGCTGGCGTCCCCATAAAACCGCCGAGCCGTCATTGCCTTGATGCCCTGCAAAAACAGCGTCCTTTACTTGAGGTAAGTACTGTTTTACCAATTCAGGGTTGCCGCCGTATCCGTTACAACAAAGAATCAATGCATCGCAGGAGTAAGTCTCAACTGAGCCGTTTGGTCGCAATAAACTAAAACCTTTTATGCTTTTGTCTTGAACCCACAAATCTTTGACCAACGCTTCGTTGATTAAGGGGATTTCTCTGCGCTCAACAGCACCCGTCAACTTTGCCATCAAACTTTGTCCTGTCTTCTCTGGGACTGCATGCATTCGGTGAGTGCTGTGACCGGAGTAGAGAAATTGATCCAATAAAATCCACTCGAAACCGTGCAAACTCTCCAGCGCGTCAAGCGCTTTACCAACGGCTTGTGCGTAAGCCACGGCTAGTGCAGGATCCGATTCGTAGCTTGATTTTTTCTGAATATCCTGCGCGAATAACTCAACACTATCGGCAATACCCATGCTCTTTTGAAGTCGTGTGTTGACTGCGGGGATAAATCCAGAGGACAAGGCCGTAGACCCCTGCGCCAAGGTGTCACGCTCAAATACGGCGCACTCAACTCCTAGATCTGATAGATGCAAAGCACAACTCAAGCCGCATGCACCGCCCCCTATGATTGCAACAGGTATATGTGCATCAGCGTGGGTCAAGTCAGCGAATTTTATTTGGGGGGGAGAGGAACTTATCACCTTACACCTTTAAAGTAATGGCTAGTAAAACTCTTTAAAACGCTACAACCAGGTTTCTAAACTCAATTATCCTGAAAACTCAAATAGCTACTAATTTTAAAGAAATGACTACCGCGCAGTGAATCCACCGTCAACGCAAATGATTTGCCCTGTTATGAAAGAGGCTCTGGACGAGATCAGAAAACTCACCAACTCAGCCACCTCTCCTGCTTGTCCAAGACGGCCCATAGGGATCGTTGCACACATGGACTCAAGAGCTTGTGGATTTTCTTTGACTGCTAAAACCATAGGGGTATCAATTGGACCTGGGCCGACCGCATTGATACGCACGCCTGTGCTTGCCCACTCCAAGGCGAGCGAGCGCACAAGACCATTTAAACCTGCTTTAGACGCTGCGTAAGCTGCCCCCAAGGGGTGGCCAACTAAGCCAATTTGACTACTAATGATCACGACACTTGGACAATAAGAAGCTTGAAGCTCTTTTGGTTCTTTGCTCCAATGCTCACGCATGACCCTTATGCATTGACGAGTCAACAAAAATGTGGAGGTTAAATTAACATCCAAAGTGTGTTGCCATTCGCTTAAATTTGTATCCTCTGATGATTTTTTATAAAACACTCCTGCACAGCAAACCAATCCATCTATTGAGCCCATATGAGAGACCGCGTGCTGGGTAACTTGTTCTGCTGCGTTCACAAGGGTGAGCTCTTGCACGATCGCATGAACCCCAGGGGCACTTTTATTGAGATGGTTAGCTTGTTCGCTGTTTTGAACAACGCCGCAGACATTAGCCCCTTGCGTAAGCGCAGTTTGCACTGTAGCCAGACCGATCCCACTGCCTGCCCCAGTAATTAAGAGCCGACGCCCTTTAAGCTCTGGGTGATGGACAAGGGGCGTGGATCTTTGTTTATCCATCAAAGACCCAGGTAGCGTTTTTTAAGGTCTGGATCAGAGGCCAGATCGGATGACTTACCACTCAAGGGGACGAGGCCGTTTTCAATAATATAGGCGCGGTTTGAAATAGCCAAAGTTTGCACCGCATTTTGCTCCATAAGCAAAATGGATTGGCCTTGTAGGTTAAGTTGACGAATTAACAAAAACATCTCTTTGACCATAAGAGGAGACAAACCAAGTGAGGGTTCATCAAGTATTAAGAGCAGGGGCTCTGACATCAGTCCTCGACCGATGGCAAGCATCTGTTGTTCGCCCCCCGACATCGTGCCAGCCGATTGAGTAATTCGCTCCTTAAGCCTAGGAAACACAGAGAATACTTTTTCTAGGTTTTTAGCCCGGTTTTTTCTGCCCCGTCGTACAGACCCCATCTCCAGGTTCTCCAACACATTGAGGTTGGGGAATATTTTCCTGCCCTCAGGCACGTGTATCAAACCCCTGTCCACAATTTGCATCGAGCTTAGGCCACATATTTCTTCACCCGCGAATCGAATCGATCCATTGTAGGGTTTGTAAAGAGCGGAGATATTATTATTGAGCGTAGATTTGCCCACGCCATTGCTTCCCAAAACAGCCACTATTTCGCCTTGGTTGACGCTTAGATCTATGCCTCGTAATATTTCAACGCCTGCGTAACCTGCACGCAAGTCTTTGATCTCAAGCATCAACTATCTCCCGACCAAGATAAGCCTCAATGACTTTGGGGTTAGCTACTATTTCTTTGGGAACGCCGCGCGCTATTACTTGTCCGTAAGAGAGCACATACACATAACTTGAGAGTTGCATAACGGCTTGCATCACATGCTCAGTTAATAAAATGGTGACCCCGCTTTGGTTGATTTGTTGAATTATTTCAATAGTCTCTAAAAGCTCTGATGGATTAAGGCCTGCCATGACTTCGTCAAGTAACAAAAGTTTGGGCGAAGTTGCTAAAGCCTTAGCCAACTCTAATTTCTTGCGGCCAACTACAGTTAAAGAAACAGAGGGTTGTTCCAGTATTTTGAGCATTCCTAACTGCTCAGCAACTCCTTGGGCATGAGCTCGTGCGCGCTCATAATCCGGGTAAAGTTGGTATGCGCCGATGATGATGTTATCAATAACGCTTAACCGAGCAAAGGGTTGAGTAATTTGAAAAGTTCTGACTAAACCATGGCGTGCTATTTTATGGGGAGCAACGTTCGCAATCGATTTTTCTTCAAATTCAATGTGACCGTTATCTATTTTATGAAAACCAGCAATAGCCGAAAATAAAGTTGTTTTGCCGGCCCCGTTGGGACCGATCAAGGCCGCTATCTGTCCTTTTTCAACCTCTAACGAAACTTGATCAACGGCTCGAAGTCCACCAAAAGATTTACTCACACCTTTGACCTTAAGCATCTGAACCTCGACTTTGAGAGGGTTTAATTTTTTTAAATAACTCTATCAAACCGTGAGGCAAAAACGTAATAATGACGATCAATAGTGCCCCATAAAGCACAAGTGAGAGTCCTTGAATCTGACTCATTGAGCGAGTGCCTTCACTGAGTATTGCAAGCAAAATTGAACCAACAAGCGGTCCGTACACGGTCCCCTGACCCCCGATCATACTCACAAGCAACATCTCGACGGACTTATCCAAACCAAAAACAATACTAGGATCAATGTATAAAAAATATTGTGCAAAGAAGCACCCACCTACCCCGCACACAGCGCCAGATAGCAGCATGATTTTGACTTTTTCTGTGAATACGTCGATACCAAGCGCCTGAGCGGCTTCCTCATTTTCTCTTATGGCTGCCAACCGCGCGCCAAACCTAGAGCGTCTTAACCACTCGGCTATAGCAATTGAGATTGCCGTTAAAAATAGAATAATAAGATAAAAAGCGAGTCTGTCTTTAAATTGAAAATTCTCAAAACCGATTTTTTTCGGAATCAGCAAACCCAACCCTGCCCCTGTGAATTCAACAGAGTTACTTAAAATTTTAAACACTTCTACAAACGCAAGTGTGATCAACGCAAAGTAAGACCCCCTAAGCCCAGCCCTGAATGACAGCACGCCCACCAACCCAGCTGACAAAGCTCCAGCTAAAGCAGCAGCGGGCAGACCCAACCAAGGTGAGACGCCGTACCTCATCTGCAAAATTGTGCTGGCATAAGCACCGAATCCAAAAAAACCAACATGACCAAAGGAGAGTTGCCCGGCAAAGCCGCCCGACAAATTCCAGGACTGGCCAATCAGGGCATAAAAAAGCGCCATAACGCCTAAGTTGATTGCGAAATTTGATGGAAAGATAAACGGATACACAAGCGCACAAGTCAAAATTGCGAGGTGTAATTTCCAAGTAATTAAGTGGGAAGTACCCGGGCGGGGTTGACTCATTTACTTGCTCCAAATAAGCCAACTGGGCGCAACAACAAGATCAAAATAAATATGACTGAGATCCCGATTTGTCCTAAACTCTCACCTAAATAAAGCCCACCAAATGACTCAGTTAGCCCAACGATCAACCCGCCAACCAAAGCCCCTAAAAAGCTACCCATACCCCCCAATACAACGACAGTAAATGCAACTAAGATAAAGACATGCCCAATCGTTGGGGATACATAAAAAATAGGCATTAATAGACAAGCAGCAGCCCCAAGGGTTGCCAAACCTATTCCGAACGAAATAGCATAAATCTTATCAACATCCAGGCCTACTAGCCTTGCGCCCATTTTTTCTTTTGCGACAGCCCGTATAGACTTTCCCGTGTCCGTGTACTTAATAAAAAGTCCTAACCCAGAGCAAAGTAACATTGCGCAGGCAAATGAGATCAACTTGGTTAGAGGAATTAAAGTCGGCCCAATCTCCACCATTTGGTCTGAGTAGGCCACCGCGATTGTTCTGGAGTCTCCTTTAAAAAACATCAGTGCTAAGTTTTCAATAAAAATTGAAATCCCAAGTGTAATTAAAAGAATATTTTCATCGCGCCCGCTAGATAGCTTTCCAATCAACCATTTAAATAATAAATAGCCCGTGAGGTACATCACAGGGACCAGGATAAAAATGGATAAGTATGGGTCAACGTGACCGATAGTTAGCAAGTAATACACCCCAAACATGGCCAACATGAGAAAGCTTCCATGGGCGAAGTTAATGATGTGTAAGACTCCGTAAATAAGAGTCAACCCACACGACACTAGGGTGTAAATACCTCCAAGCAACAAGCCGTTTAGGATTGCCGATATTATTATTGCAGAATCCAAAGTATGCCCTGTGTAGATTTATTTTCTCTGAGCTCTAATAGAAAGAGGTTGAGCGTGCATGTATCTAGAATCCTCCATGCAGAGTTGCTCAACCGCTAAGAGAAGCGTTAAAACTTTTTACGCCTTTGGTCTTGGGAAAATAGCCTTGGTGGCGGCAAACTCATTGGGCCAAACAACGTCAATATCGGTTTTACTAGCCTGCAACAAAGCAGCCCGTGCGCCTTGGTTTTGACCATTCACGAACTTAGTTGGCCCATAAGGCATGAAGTGATCAGAGAATGTGCTGTTTTGTAGCGCTGCAATCACTTTTTCTTTGTCTGAAGTTCCTGCAGCTTGAAGAGCTTCTGCGTAAAGCTTGACAGAGTTGTATGAGCAATAAACTTCAAAGGTAAACAAACCTCCTTTGGCTTCTACTTTTTTACGCATCTCCATAGCTTTAGGATTTTTAGGGTTGTACCAATGATTAAAGTCCATCATGTACTGAGCAACTTCAGGCTGTTCTTTAACGAGTTTGTAGTTAAATCCTCCGCCCAAAACACTAAACATACCTGCTAACTCAACTTTTTGCTGATTCAAAGTCCTAGCTATCAAAACGTATTCGTTTTGATAATTACTCATAATCACGATATCTGGTTTGATGGCTTTTATTCTGAGCACCAAGTTGGTGAAGTCTCTTGTTGGAGTTGCGTGTGCTAAATTTTCTTTAGTCTCAATACCAATGCCGGACAGCTTACTGGCGAGCATTTTGGCAGTACCGGTACCAAACTCGGAGTCCTCGTGAACGATCACTGCAGTCTTAGCGACTCCGCCGGCCGCTTTGTTAATCTCAGATAGGCCTGCAAATGCGTCTTCAACACATTTGCCGTTGCCTGGGGCTAATCGAAATACATTCTTAAGTCCTCTATTGACTAAATTATCTGATACTCCCACATCAATTAAAAAAGGTGTGTTGTAGTTGGCAGCTGCTTGAGTTGCCGGCAGTGCTATAGCACTGGAGAAGCAGCCTAAATAAGCAGATACGCCCTCTTGTTGCAGCCGTTCTACCTCGCTTACACCGATTTCGGGTCGCGACTGGGAGTCAGCAAGCATGCCCTCTAATTTTGCGCCGCCCATTGACTTGATTCCACCGGCCGCATTGATTTCATCAATAGCCCATAGTGCACCCATTCTGGATTGTCCACCGTTATAAGCAAGTCCGCCGCTTACAGGATGTATAAGTCCTATTTTGACTGTGTTTGGTTCAGCCAATAAGAGTCCGGGAAATCCAAGAGTTGCTGTTGTAGCTAGGGCTTGCTTGATTACGGTGCGGCGAGAAGTTTCAGTCTTTTTTTCGATCATGTTCGGGCTCTTTTTAGGAAAATTGAGGGATATTTTCTGCTTTGCAAATAGTCTAATCGGCAGACCATTTCAATCTCAATATAAGTTTAGCAGATAGTAATCGAGGTGAAATCTTTTGAGGCTTATTAATTTGTCAACATAACCACAAACTTCAGAAATAATTCAATAAATCCATACCAATTGGAGGACGGGCGCTTTAGACATGAATTCATTAATACGCATCCAGCCTTTGAATACAGCCTTTGCGTCCTGCCATTACCGGGCATTGAACCCTAAAGATTTCAACGTCTTATCTCATGGATTTTCACAAGAGCTTAAATAGTTTAGACTAGGATATTGGAAGTCTCACGAGCTGTTTAATTTTCACCTAGTCTATTTAATTAGCTTAAAGAGTTTTCACCAGTCATGTAGACATAAACTGATGAAAATAAGTCGTTTTGTAGATAAAAATAATTACAATTGCTTTTAAAAGTCTTCACATCTTCGAAGCTCGTATTTCTTACCTGAAAACGACTTGCAATTTTATCTGGTGGCTCTATCACATGCTCAAACTCGCCGTGCCATACGGTCTTGTAACGCCTGAATAGGCGTTGATACATCTTAGCGATTTCATCATCTCGACCTTTGTAAATCAAGCCATGTGTTGGAATATGAAATACAGCATTAGGATGAAAGAAAGATAAAACTCGGTTTAAATTCATTTCATCTACAGCAGCGAAATAGGCTTCGGCCCTAGACTTTAAATTTTGGTGTTCCATAAAAAAATTTAACCCTGTTTTTGAATTGCAATTAATAAAATGCCCAAGACCAATCCAATCAGCCCACGAATCCAGCATCTTGTTTTGCGCGGAAAAGAGCTAAGGCTCCTTGGTGTAGCTCATAGGCTTGTGGTGACAAAGGACTTTGAAGGCGTTTTTCAGGTAAAAAGTGGCCATGGTCTTGCCCCCTCACACACAAGGCAGAGGGTATACCCTTGCCTTTGGGCTTGACACAAGAGGGAATATAACTGATTGCAAAACCAATTCGACGATCATCTCCGTTATTTGGACCCGAGGCGTGCACCAAATCGGTATGGTGCAGAGACATTTGCCCAGATTTCAAAGGCATTGCTACGCCAGACTCTTGATCAAAAACATCTGTGATGCCTTGCCCTCTCCTGATCATATTGTTAGCACTTGGTTGATCATCGTGTACATACCCACCGAAAAGGTGACTGCCCGCAATTGCATGCATACAACCTTGTAAAACGCCCGCATCTGACAACGCGACCCATGCCGTGACGTGCAAGTGCGGATCTAAGTAAAAATAGGTGCTATCTTGATGCCACCTCACAAATGCCGGCTGGTGGGCCTCTTTCAAAAAAAGGGTTGAGTGGTAAACCAAAATGTCTGGGCCGATTAGATCCTCTACGGCGTCTAATATAGCTGGATGATGCACAAGTTGATCGGCCCAATTAAAAAGCAAATAAGATTTCGATTTTTCTGGAAAATCAATCAACGCACCTTTTAATCTTTCCCATTCCTCTAATTCACTTCGATATGATTGAACCTCTTCAGAGGTCAACACATCAACTGGGCAGACGAAACCCTGCTCGGCATAGTGCTGAACTTCGCTTGCCTTAAGTTTGATTAAACTAGAGGAGTTTTGATTAGTTACCAATACACACCCTTAAAACTAAATTAATAAATCCGCACGAGCGAACTTGAGCGAGCTTATTTTTATTATTATGAAAAGTCTTTGCTTAAATATCTGCCATCTAACTTCTAGATTACCATCTATTACCGAACTCATTGATGCTAAATTACCCTAATTTCAAAAAATAGACTAAAAATGATACCGAAAAAACTGAAAGATATAAGTGCTTTTTCATCTGGAATAGACCTAGCAACTCTCTCTCCGCAAATTCTCAATCATCTCAAACTAATTGTTATCGACAGCGTTGGTGCAGTGATCGCGGGCTCTCAAGAGCCTGAAATGCTTGCGCTAGGGGGGAAAAAGATTAACCAACCAGGACTCGCTACCCTTGTTGGATTTGACCGCTCCGTTTCAACCGAAACTGCAGCCTTTATGAACGGCACTTCGGGCACTTTTTTAGAGATGGACGAGGGTAACCGCTTCTCCAAAGGACATCCAAGCATCCACGTTTTGCCCGCAGTGCTCGCGCTTTGCCAAGAAAGAGGGTTGGGTGTGGAATCTTTTTTAAATGGTCTACTCGCAGGCTATGAGGTAGGCTCCAGAGTTGGGGCATCTACGAAACTGCGCTCTTGCATGCATCCCCACGGAACATGGGGCACAGTTGGGGCTGCTGCGGGATGCGCTAGAGCTTTGGGTCTAGACGCGTCAGCGACTTGCGAAGTCATCAATATCAGCACGTCCCTCACAATAGCTACTTCGAAGAAAACAATGCTTGAGGGAGGATTAGTAAGAAACACTTACGCCGGCTTGAGTAACAAACACGGCCTTCTTGCATTAGATCTTATGGAGTGCGGTTTTAGCTCAGAGGTTGACGGCTTGGACTCCGTATTTGGATCTGTAGTGTCTGAGACTTTTGACGAAAGCATATTTTTAAAAGGTCTTGGCACTGAGTGGCATGTCTTACAAAATTATTTCAAATTGCATTCATGCTGCCGCTATAACCATGCGACCTTAGATGCAATTGATTTAATCACCAAAGAGTCACAATCATTAGATGTTAACCAGATTGAAAGGATTGAGGTATCAACTTATAACTTAGCTGCAGAGCTAAAGGACGCTAAGCCGCGTAATACTCTAGCGGCTAAGTTTTCAATTCCATTCGCAGTTGCGACCCGCTTAGTCAACGGACACAGTAGACTGGAGAGCTTTACGAGGGATAGCATCAACAATCCGAAAATTCTCGCCCTTGCAGCCAAGGTAGCCGTCGTTGAGGACCTAAGTATGTCTGCCAGGTTACCTAACGAGCGACCTGCAACAGTCAAGATTCATATAAAAAATCGACCAACCCTAGAGGCTAGTGTCTCCACCAACAGGGGTGACGACGCAAGCCCTTACGTTGAGCGTGAAATATATGATAAATTTTTGGGCCTCGCGCAAAGGGTTTGGTCCGAGAAAAGAGCACAGTCATTCATAGATGCATCCCTTGAATTATTTGATGGCACGAAGACGCAACAAGCAAAAAATTGGGATTTGTGGCTCAATTTACTAAGCAGCACTTAATAACAATCAAATTGCGGCAACAAACGTCAAAGTTTACCCAAGCGCTTTACTGGTTTAGCCCTTTAACCATCTTCTCAAACATCTCTAACTGTGAGTGCATGGGTTTGGGATAAGCATTGATACTATGGGTTAGTTTGGCTTGATAAATGGTTATAGCTTGTAAATAACTTAGAGGTCCTGGGTTAATGATAGGTACTTTGATGTGCTGCTGAAGGTAGGCGTGTGATTGGTGCATCGTAGTTGAACCCAGGATTAATACATCAGCCCCATCAATTGTCACCGCCTGCTCACAGGCTTTCAACAGCATCGGGAAAACCTCCTCCTCTTTGCCACTTAACAAAGATTGGTTGTCAGCGGGCATTTCAATTGAGCGCACCGATGCGCATTTGGCGTGTATGCCAAGTTCGTCAATTGTTTTTTTGTACAAAGGCTTCCACCGATTGACCATTGTGATAATTGAGAATTTGTCCCCTAACATGAGTGCGCTTAGCATGGCGGTACGACCTGGCCCAATCACTGGAATGTTTAACACAGAGCGAAGAGCACTGACGCCTGAGTCACTCATGGTGTCTATACAAACTGCATCAAATCCTTCCCGATCAGCACGACAAGCCGCCTCAAAGATACCCACATCGGCTAAAACAAAGTCATGATAGCTTGAGTAATTGACAGGACCCATTTTGACGCTGCGGTATTCAAAATGAATAGAGGCATCCAACTTTAAAGCTAGCAACTGAGACTTTCTCAACTCAAGGTTTTCAGGTGACATTTTGAAAGGAACGACGACTAATATTTTCATAATCTAAGAACTTAAGAGATTGAAGGGGTAATGTTGAACTGCTTGATTTCAAACCAGTCCAAAATATCTGGAGCGGGTATGGTGTGATAGAGCGAAAATGCAAAAACTTCTCCCGCAGATAATTCACTAGGAGAAAAAGGAAACGCCAAATTACCCGCTGTACAAATGCGCCCTTCAAAGGAGAAATGCAGTAAGTTTTGTTTAAAGACTGCTGCACATTGCTTTGCCAGTTCCTCAGTTGCCGCGATGAATTCAATCAACAAACCTACCTCGTTTGAAGATTGCAGTTGCTGGGGTAGCTTTTGTACCGCACCCATCCCGTAGACGTGTGGATGATAACTCCACTGACTAGGGATTAAAAGTTTGACTCTCTCATGGACAGTTTTTAAATGATCTAAGATGTTTGCAATGAATCCAGGATCCGCACTTGCAGCAATTAAGACACTGCGGTATCCCAAGGAATAAGCGCCCTCAACTTTAAGGGTAGGCGCTGCTCGGGGTATCCACAATGAGTTGCTTACCCGGGTAGAGTGAGAGTCAACTTGTTCGTACTTTGCTTGTCTCAAATCAAGAGTGCCAGTTGGCTCCTCTACAAAATGAGGGTCCGCCTGTTCGTAGAGCGCGTGCGCTGCCACCGATTGGGGAGTTGCGTGACAACTGGAATTCATACTCTCTATGATAAAACCCTCTTCAGACAGATAAGCCATGATCGCGTCTCGCCCCCCCGGAACACAACAAAGAGAGGAGCATTCGATAATTTTTGCCATGTGCACCGACAATCCTGTCGGGTAGCCTAGCATCTCAGGCAAACTGGCAAATATTGCGGTGTCGCATGCTCTTCCAACAATTAAAACGTCTGGATCTAACTCCAATGCTCTTTTAAAAGTCTCCGTACCGCACTGGGCAACTATGCGACTATTAAAAAGCACGTCATCACTTGGGGGGGCCATTTCACCCAAGGGTCTCAGATTGCCCGATTTTTTTGCTTGAATTATTATTTCAGGAGATAAATCCGTACAGACGCTTACTACACTAAGTTGCAATTTGTTTTTAACTGACAAATGTTTGATGGTGTTGACGACCAAATCCACTTGCTGCTTAGAACCTGCAGTTCCAGCACTCCCTATGATGAGAGGCACTCCTAGACCTTGCGCTCCAAGCAATACGGTCTCCAAATCGCTTTGCATCATCTGGCTAGGAGCAGCAGGCTGGCCCGAGCCCAAAAAATAAGGTCCTAGATCAATAGAGCCCATATCAGCGCCAATGAAATCGGGGCGTTGTGCTAAGCCTCTATTAAAAGAGTCCTTGGGTATTCCGTACCCGAGTTGCCCAGAGGCGCACAAAACCTTTAAAGGTCTGCCCCCTAAAATGTGACTTGATAGTAACCGCTTTGTTGCATTCATAACTTTATGCGTAGCAAGTGCCCATGTTGCTGCGCTCCGTAAAGATCGCTGTCACCAGGTGTGCCGGCAATTAATTTTCTAGGCAAGGAGAATTTAATTGCATTTATTTGAGGAATCTCAAATTTCAAAACCGTATCTGGACTGACCTCATAAAGTGCTGCAACGGACTGAATACTCAAAGTCTCGCTTTTTACAGCAGATTGATAGCATTGAGAGTTGTGGAAAAAAAGATCTAAAGTCAGGCAAGAGGGGCCTGCGTTTTTGCTTCTAAGGACTTTAACCAAATCAGATAGTTGGGTTTTAGACATGCTCAGTCTGTGCTTGTTTCATCTGCGTTTTTCAAGAAATTAAAATTTTAAAAACTAAGTATATACTAGCTAAAACGATATAGTTTTACTATCCCACTTGTCGGTTGTAGTTGGTTAGCTTTGTTTATTTTCATCACCGAAAAAACCAAAAGTCTTTTTAAAAATCATGGATCACGATCACTACGATTTCAGTCCCAAAGTTTATCGCCAAAATCCTTTCAAAGAATCATCTATTGGTATTTTAGGATTTGTGGTTTTATATCTTGAGCACTGGGAATTTTTGCCTGAAGAAAATTGGCGTCGCGATCCAAGATGGATGGGGGAATTTGGAAGTTTTTTCCCAGACTTTCGTACCTGGACTCAAAGAGAATACGGATTACGCGTTGGCATTTTTAGAGTAATTGAGGCCCTTGAAGACGCCGGCATAAAGCCGGCCATTGCTGCGAACTCAGCCGCTTTGAAGCGGCTTCCTAATTTGGTGCAGAGATTTAATCAAATGGGGTGTGAGTGGATTGGGCACGGCGTTGCTATAAACCATATGATGCACTCTAAAATGTCCGTTGAAGAACAACAAAAATACATTGAGGACAGTTTGAGAGCTGTTGAAGAATTCACGGGTAAGACTGCGAAGGGGTGGGTCAGTCAAGATTGGGGCAGCACTACCCAGACCCCTAATTTACTTAGCAAACTCGGTATTAAGTACACCCTAGATTGGCCAAACGACGAGCAACCTTATATATTAAAAAATAAATCTGCAACCAAAGAGGGAGCTGTTTTATCGATTCCAATGTCTAACGAGTACGATGATGTTCAGTGCCAGTGGTTTAGGAATCTTAATGCGAGTGAGTTCCAAACTATATGCACGGATGGACTTAGCTACCTTAGCCGAGAGTGGCAAACTAAAGGGGTTCAAAGTATTTACGGCTTAGGCCTGCATCCTTGGTTATGCGGCATGCCCAACAGGATCAAGTATTTAAAACAAACCTTAAATGAACTTAAAAATAATAAGGATGTGCGTTGGGTGTCTCCCGAGCATATTCTTAGCGAATTTACGACTCACCCTTAAAAGGCTTATTAAATCCTTTCTGATATTGGCAAAACCCTAGCCCAGCCCGGCTCACATCGCCTCATTTCAGCTCAGTGAGGCATTCATCCGTAGATTTAACACTGCCAAATAATCTTTTAAAGTTTTTCATAGTTGAGTGGTGTAGGTCCTCATGTGTCGTTCCGCACGCGTCCTCTACCAAGGTGACTGAATACCCTCTGTCTGCAGCCTCTCTAGCTGTAGTCTCTACACACATATTAGTTGAAACACCGGTTAAATAGAGTTGATCACAGTTCAAAGACCTGAGAAGACTATCAATGCCAGTCGAGGCAAATGCGCCTATCGTTGTTTTTCTAAGAACATAGTCTGTCTCTAAGGGCTTTAACTCTTCGATAATTTCGTGCTCTTTTGAACCCACATAATTACCCAACTTAACGAACAACTCTTTCATGTGAAAGGGGGCATCATGGGCGTTCGCCTGCGCGGCTCCTATTGTGATGTAGACGACGGGTCTGCCTAAGTGGTGAAACAAATCAATCATCTTTCGTGAGTTTGGAACAACAAATTTCTCGATTCGCTCGAAACGGTACTCTCCCACATTTGAGCCTTGTTGCTTTAGCTGCCGAGCGAGCGCCCCCTCCTTTGAACCCGTTGCATACTGCATATCGATGACTAAAAGCGCTGTGCTAGAAACTGAGATTTTACGCTTTCGGGTATAGGCATTGATGTAGTCAGTTGTTGTATTCATGATAAGGGGTAGATTGGGTTTGAAAATTAAACTGGAAACTGTTTCGCATAGTGACTAACGATTTCCGAACCTGTTGCGCACCATACACCTGGATGCGAAAAAATGTAATCAAATGCTTTGGATAAATAATCGATTCGGTGAGGCTGGCCCATTATAAAAGGGTGAATCGCAATATTCATGACCCGCCCACCCTCCGCGTACAAAGTATCAAATGTATCGCAAATATTCATACCAAACTCTTTAGCCTCTATGCCTCTTCGCCAAGCAATGCTGTCGTTGATCTCCATTGAGTAAGGAAGCGATAATAGTCTACCGCTCTTCACGTTGATTTCTGTAGGTTGATCATCGTGATAAAAATCACAAATATAGCTAATTCCAGCCTCTGCAACCAAATCAGGCGTGTTCAGTGTATTGGACGCAGCTGGAGAGAACCACCCCTTAAAAGGAGCGCCCACCGAGTCGATATGCATTTGCTGAGCTTTTTGAATTTCAGTCCTTTCTTCCTCCTCCGTCATGTTCCAGTGATAACGGGTGTTATAAATCCCGTGGGACATAAATTCCCACTCTCTTTTCGCCATCTCCTGTGCGATTTCTGGATACATCGTTAAAACAGCCATGGACAAAGAAACTGTGCATTTAATTTTGAAGCGATCCATCAACTCAAAAAATCTCCAAACTCCGACCCTGTTACCGTAATCTCTTTGCCCGTAACCCAAAATATCTGGATGAGGCGTGCGGGGCCAAGGATCTCTTACTTTGACTAAGGAGGGAAGGTATTCATAGTGTTCAATATTAGGTGCCACCCAAAGCGCAATGCGAGCATTTGAGGGCCAAGCTATAGGGGCTCTCTCAGTGATTGCACTATATGTAATTCTTGAATTCAACTGGATATCCGTTTTTTACAGAAGATCTTAAAAATTGTAACAGCGCTGAGGGAGTATGCTTTTTTTACAAGGGCTTGGCCGTCACAGCTGCTCGAGCAAGATTTGCCTCCTCCCGTATGACCTCCATCACGTGACGCTTGATATCGTTAAAGTCAGAGGAGGTAACGTCACGTGGCCTGTCTAAATTTATTTTGATTAACTCGCGAAGCTTGCCGGGACGGTGGGTCATAATTGCAATTTGAGTTCCAAGGATCAGTGCCTCATCCACGCTGTGGGTCACGAATAGTATTGTGCTGTGGTACTTCTCCCAAATCGCGACAAGTTCTTCTTGCATCTCCAACTTTGTCTGCGCGTCTAGCGCAGCAAAGGGCTCGTCCATCAAAATGACTGCCGGGTTTTGAAGCAATGCCCGAGCAATGCCCACGCGCTGGGCCATCCCGCCCGATAATTCGCTTGGAAAGTGGCGCTCAAAACCTTTTAGCTTTACTGCGTCAATAAAGGGCTGTGCTGCCTCTTGTCTTTGCTCCTTACTATGACCCTTCAACTTTAATGCAAATGCGATGTTGTCCCAGACAGGCAACCAAGGCATCAAATTAGGTTGTTGAAAAACCATTCCTCTATCTGCTCCTGGTCCCAAAATAGGGCGACCATCTACCAATACATCTCCGCGAGTGGGTTTTTCAAAACCAGCGACCATGTTGAGGAGAGTAGATTTCCCGCAACCGCTAGGGCCGATCAAACAAACAAACTCTTTCTTCTCCACGCTAAGTGAGACGCGGTCTATTGCCAATGTTTTCGTTTCACGCACTTGATCATGAAATTCTTTTACGATATCGTTCAGTTGGATGAATGACATAAGTACCCTTTAAGAAGCCACGCCCTGCAAAGTTCCTGCCTGTTGCCAACGCAGTAATTTATTAGAGATAGCTTTGACAGCAAAATCAGATAGAAAACCTAATAGTCCGATGCTAAACATGCTGGCTATAACCATGTCATATCGTAAAAAGTAATAGGAATCCCAAAGTACATATCCAAGCCCACTTTTAACGGCGACCATTTCAGCCGTCACAGTCAGCATCCACGCACTTCCAACGCCAATTCGAAGACCGGCAAAGATACTGGGCATGGCAGCGGGCAAGACAACAAATCTTAGCAATTGGCTCTCAGTGGCCCCAGCCATTGAGGCGGCACGCAATAAGTCTCGACTAACCGTTTTGACACCGTGAATGGTGTTCATTAAGATGGGGAAAAATGCGCCTAAGAACACTAAAAATATGGCAGGTTTATTTGCTATGCCAAACCAAATAATGGCTAAAGGTATCCAAGATACGGGCGGTATCGGACGCAGTATCTGCAAAGTAGGCTCAATCGTCTTCTCAAACAAACGAGACCATCCGATTCCTACCCCTAGACCAATGGCTAGTACGGTGGCAATAAAGTAGCCAGTAAATACTCTTGTACTGCTTGATAAAGCGTCAATGTACCAATGGCCTGCATTATCTTGCGTAAATTCGTCAATCGCAAAAAGCCAATCTGCCCATGACATTAAAACACGGGAAGGTGCCGGTAAAAGTGCCGGCGGAATGTATCCAGAGCGTGAAAAAAGCTCCCATCCTATGAGCAATAAAGCCGGCACCCACACTCTTCCCTTGTAAGACCAGATATTTTTAATAATTCGCATTATCAACTTAATAACCAAGTGCCGAAGCGGGTTTACCCGTCACCTCAGTCAAAAAGGTGTAGTTCATATTTTTGTCGATGTCTGAGCTCACATCACGGGAAATGTACTTAAGATCTAACATCATCTCCGCAATAGCGTGGGTAGAGGACCTTTGCATTGAAATATCAGGATATGCATTTTTGAGAGCCTCTGTGGCAACTGCTTTATCAAGTCCAGTTCCTTTAACGATGCTGTCAATCCAGCCTTGTTTGTCTTTGTTCAGTTGATCAACTAACTTTACAACGGAGGCGACGGTTTGACGCACAGCCTCTGGCTTTTCTTTGACAACGTCAGAGCGTGTCACAATCAAATTGGTGAGCCTTCCAGCAGCTTGTTCATAGGGGAAATTAAAATGTTTGCCCACGCCTGTGAGTCTGATTTGCGATGCAAATGGTTCAACCGTACCAATCAACTCAATCTCCCCTCTTTGCAATGCTGCAGCGTGGTCTGCGGGATTGGGGATATTGACAAATTGCACATCACGGCTTGGATTAATCCCATTTTTAACTAACTCTCCGCGCATGTGCAAGTCCTGGGCGTTGCCCCTTGAAGCTGCAATACGAAATGGTTTACCTTGAGCTTTGTAATCGGCTATCATTTTTTTAAGTCCAGCCCAGTCGTTTGGATTTAAAGTTGAATCCTTTGCAACCAAGAGCTCCGAGCCGCCGTTGACTTGACCAGATACTGCGACCAAATCCATCCCCTTGTCCAAACCCGTTACGAAGTGCAAATAAGTAACTTGTGCAATGTCCACGCTTTTAGACACAAGCGCTGTGAGCGCGTCATTGCCTGAGTTAAAGTTAATCGCCTCGATTTCAACTCCTTTTGCTAAACCGGGAACCATGGCCATTGATAAGCAATGAGCACATTTGGCATATGCCATTTTAATTTTTGGTACAGCAGTTTGTGCTTGAACAGTAAAGCTGTAGCCAAGTCCAAGACTTGCTAGCAAAGTCGCCAGAGCTATAGAACGAGTCAAAACCGAAATTGGCTTGAAGGAAAAAAACATAATATTAACTCCTTTGAAAGTTTACTGGTTATAAAAAAATTACGAGTTTGCCACTATCAAAGCTCTCATTGAAAGCGACAGGCCTTTGTTTAATTTTTGTGGAGGAGATGCATAACTGCCCTCCCTTGCTTTTTCAGGTCTAAGTCGAGCCAGCATTTCTGCTTGTTGAATAGCGCTTGATACGCCGTCAACTACTGGCGCGGGCAATAAGTGCTTTATTGTGCGAGCAAGTCCCGCCAAAGGTGCTCCTGCAAGCACAATGACATCAGCTCCGTCCTCTCGCACACACCGATTGGCCAATTCAATCAATCTTTCGCCTTGCTCCTCTTGCACCGTTACAACATCTTTAAGGGGCTCGTTTAAAGACCTAAAACTAGCTAAACGACCGCTTAGGTGGTAGGCATGCACAGTATCTAAATACCATCCGCGCATGCGCGGAGAAATTGAAACAATTGAGAATCTGCTTCCAAGTTGGCAAGCACAGGCAAGAGATGCCTCAGTCATACCCGTGACGGGTACTTGTAATACTTCGCGCAAAGCAGCTAATCCAGGATCCCCAAAGGCTGCAACCACCACAGCGTCATGTCCAGCTACGTTGGCAGCGACTTTTTCGGCCGTAGCGTAAGCCCCAACCATGGCCTCAAACCGAGTCTCAATATAGGCCACACCAAAATCAGCCGTTAACGCCGTGATCTCGGTTCCCTCGGAGGCGCTACGAATAGCCTCGGCTCGAATTAGTTCCGTCACACCGGTGGAAATATTGGGATTTACGACCAATAACTTCATATTTTTTTACTCTTTCCAAAGAGGTGAACGATGCCCGCGGCCCCGTACTTTTGCAGGAACAGGGCGTTCACATGCTAAGAATTGACCGTGTCCTGGATTTCCTAAATAGACCCCGTCTTGCCAAACCACAACACCCCTAGATAAGGTTATAGCGGGCCAAGCTTGCACCTTTATACCTTCATAAGGTGTGTAATCAACGTTGTGGTGGAGCGCGCTATTTTGAATCGTTCGGGGTGTATCTAAATCCCATACCACTAAGTCCGCATCAGAGCCAACGGCAATGGTCCCTTTTTTGGGAAAAAGACCGTAGAGTTTGGCAGCATTTGTTGATGTCAATGCAACAAAATTGTGAAGATCTATTCGTCCATTCAAAACACCGTGAGACATCAAAAGGGACATCCGAGTTTCTAGCCCAGGGATACCGTTTGGCACTTCATTAAAAGCAGCCCCTTCCCCGCGCACTTTCTTACCCGTTGGACCCTCAAATGCAAAGGGGGCGTGATCTGATGAGAAGACTTGAAAGGTTCCGTTATCTAAAGCACGCCAAATAATCTCTTGATTGGCTTTATCCCTAGGGGGAGGACTGCAAATACATTTAGCCCCCTCAAATCCGTCTAACCCTAAGTCATCCGCGGTCAGCATCAAATACTGAGGACACGTCTCTCCGTAAATTTTAAGTCCCAAGCTCTGGGCTGCGCGAATTTGATCTACCGCTTCGCGCCCCGACACGTGAACCACCAAAATAGGCACATCCACCAGCTCAGCTAAGGCAATAGCGCGGTGAGTTGCCTCTCGCTCAATCAACATGGGGCGTGAATGAGCGTGATAAATTGGCGACGTCATACCAGCCTCTAACAATTGATCGGTTAACCACGCGATGCAATCGGCATTTTCTGCATGAATCATCGTCATTGCCCCCTCTCTTCTTGCCAAGGCTAGAAGATTTAGGATTTGACGATCATTAAGCTTCATATCGTCATAGGTCATGTAAACCTTAAACGATGTGTACCCTTTCTCAACCAAGCGCGGCAACTCCTCTTTAAGTACCTGGGGGGTCGGATCACTAACAATCAAATGAAAGGCATAATCAATTGAAGCCAATTTACCCGCACGCTTATGATAATCGTCCACCGCATCTTGAAGAGATTGGCCTTTGAACTGACAGGCGAAAGGAATCACTGTGGTTGTTCCACCGCAAGCAGCGGACCTTGTGCCAGACAGAAAATCGTCTACCATTTTTGAGCCATCTGACATGGGTTGATCTAAATGGCAATGAGAGTCTATCCCCCCCGGGGTGACGAGGCGACCTTTGGCGTCAATTTCTTTTCGCCCTCCACTCAGCCCTTTAGCTATTGCATTTATTTGACCGTTAACCACTCCAATATCTGCAAGGTAGCGATCCGTAGCAGTGACGACCTCTGCAGAGCGAATTACTAAGTCAAAGTCCTCTCTCATGTAACCTCCCTGAACAATCTTCCCCAACCTTTTATACGCCCAGTATCTATACCACTCAATTGCAAAGCTTTCCAAACAACAGTTGCCACGCTGTCATAAATTGCGATACCCAGCTCCATCTCTAGTTCCTCGACCAAAGGAGCGCCGCGCAGGTTTGTACACATAATTAAAATAGCCTCAGGCTTAAGCGTCGCTACTTCTCGGATCATTAACTCTAGTTGAGAGGATGAGACCTCAGAGAATGAATAATTGTCCTCTAATCCTGAATGTTGTTCGGCCACAATCTCGTAGCCTGCATTTTGATAATTAAGAATAATAGCCGCTTGCACCTCATCCGTGTAAGGAGAAACGAGACCTAGTCTACGCGCTCCCGTTTTTTGTAATATCTCGTTGAACGCCAAAACTGAGGTACACGCGCGTGCACTTGTTGAGGACTCGATACTTTTGCAAAGCCGGTTGTCTGAATCAAAACCCAACCAACTTGAAGATGTCCCGCTCCAACCAATGACTTGACACTTGGCATGCTCCAACAATTCAGCCGCTTTAACCACTTCAGGTGTTGCAAATTGAGCCAAAGCACCCTCACTCAAAGCTATACGAGTAACTGCAAAGCGACCAAAATGTGCACTTGCCTCAGGCACACCTCTTAACATCTCCGATGTCAGTGGCTCAAGAACCGTATTGGACGACGGCGTCAATATGCCTAGCAAAACCCGTTGCATTTAAATCTCCCTTTTGTTTTAACTAGCAAACGTCGAGCCAGCCACATTTATTCAGAATATAAGACTTTTAAAGTTATTTAACAAGATAAAGTCAAACTAAAGCACATCTGTGGTGCACAAAATAATTTTAGTATCCTACTTTAGTGCATCTTGGATACAAGATAGAGCAAACCCTGTATCCAAATGGATAAAAACCAATTAAGTTAGTGGGCAGTGTTCCACTTTAAATGGCATGCCTATTGCACGAAAAAAAATATGACAAATTATGATCTCTACGACCGAGAAATTTTGGTGGATGAATCTGCTGATGATGCAACCGCTCGAACTACGTTAATGTATTCACAAATCGTCTCATCAATAGTTGAACATCGCATTGCCCCTGGAACACGGTTTAGGGAGGAGCGCTTAGCAGATTTGTTTAAGGTCAGCAGGACCCAGGTTCGAAAAGTCTTGCAAAGACTCGAGCTAGAGGGCTTAGTGGCTAGGCAGCCTCGCAAAGGCGTTACTGTGGCCACACCTAATGCGCAGGAGACCAAAGATATATTTGAGGCGAGGCGTTTAATTGAGCCTTGGATTGTGGAACAACTTTGTCAAAATTGCAGCCGAAAAGATATATTGGATTTTAAAAAAATTATCAAAGAGGAGAATCAAGCACAACAAAAAGGTGAGCGACATCTGGCAGTTCGCTTATCAGGAGAATTTCACCGCTCATTAGCCGCGGCCGCCCATAACCAAGCACTGATTAAAACGATGGGTGAGTTGACTCTGCGAACTTGTTTGGCCTTATTGGCAAATAAAGCATCTACTAAAGTCACTTGTCGCAATCAAGAACATAAAGAAATTATTGAAGCCATTCAGGACAAGGATCATAAAACTGCCGCCCGCCTGATGGTCGCCCACCTGCAGCATATTGAAAACTCAATGGAGTTACCCACCAAATCGGACTCAACCGATGACTTAGATCGGTTATTGTTGGGACTTCCGCAGGGAAGCCCTAAGTCACCCAAAGTGAGCAAAAAGTGACGAACACCCTACAAGCCCAAAGCACAATTGACTGGTTGATATCTGGCGTTACAGTTCTCACTGCCAACCCGGATCAACCTATCATTAGAAATGGTTTTATTGGAATTCAATCGGAGCGGATCGTTTGGCTTAGCACCAGCGCGCCTGAAGATTTCAAAATTCATCAAACACTTCACCTCCCAGACCACTGGGTTACTCCCGGCTTTGTTAATCCGCATACGCATGCGATTCTCACAATGGTGCGAGGTGTAGCGGCTGATTTAGGATTTGCGCCCTCCTACACCCCTGGCATTCCCAAGGGAACGCAGGTGAACCCCGAGCAAGCAAGAGCGCTGGCCCGCCTCGGGGCCGCAGAGGCTATGCTCGCTGGATCAACTTTGATTGGAGATAACTTTGTACATGCCGATATCACCACAGAGGCAATGACATCTTTAGGTGTTAGGTTGTCTCCGAGCTGGAGAATTCATGATGTTGATTTCTCACGCGTTGGAAGCGGTGAATGGCATCACTCAGCACAAATTGGGGAGAAAACGCTTCGATCAGCAATGGAGTTGCACAGTAAGTGGAAAAATGATCCATTGGTCAAAGTCAATTTAGCTGCTCACGCCGTTGACACCTGCTCGGAATCATTTCTCAGGGAAGTTGCTCAACTATCTGCCCTAAACGATATGGCTATATCTACCCATCTTGGACAAAGTCAAATTGAAGTTGACCGGGTCATGATTAGAACTGGAAAAAGTTCGACTGAGGTTTTAGAGGAGGTAGGACTGCTTAACAACCGATTACTGGCTGGGCACTGCATATACGTGAGTGATACAGACATAAGTAGATTGGCTAAAAACAGGGCACATGTGGTTCACATACCCAAATGTAACGCTGCATCTGGTCGACTCGCGCCAACCCCTGCATTGAAAAAGGCTGGAATCAATATATGCCTAGCAACGGACACTCAACACGGTGACATGATTGAGCTCATGAGATGGGCGTTGGCTACTGCAAGGATTCAAAATAACTCAGTCTGTGATGATTGGCAACCGCATCATGTTTTTCACATGGCAACCCTTGGCGGCGCAGTAGCCTTAGGAATGCAAGAAGATATTGGTTCTTTGGTCGTGGGCAAAAAAGCAGACTTAGTTGTAATAGATGCATCTCGCCCACATCTGCGCCCACACATTAACCCGGTTGGAACTCTCGTTCATACTGGTCAAGGACGAGATGTATCAAGAGTCATGGTCAACGGCAAATGGGTGGTGATTGACGGAGTTCCAACCCAAGTAGACATTGATGAGGTCACAAAAGCTGGAGAGTCGGCTTGTAGGGAGTTGTGGTCAGCCCAAGGTTTTAATTACAATTAACCGATACAATTTTAGTAACGAATTAATAATATTTGAATTACACCTCGGGAACTATCCCTGCATCCCTAACCTTTTTGCCCCAAATATCGAGTTGTTTCTTCATGTACTCATCCAATTCAGCAGCGGTGCTAGGAGAGGCCTCTATGCCTTGGAGGGAGAGTTTCTCGACTATATCTTTGCGTGATAAAAACTGCACTAAACGCTCATTGAGCTTATTCACAATAGGTGCTGGTATGCCTGAAGGCCCAATGATACCGATCCATGCAGCCAAATCAAACCCGGGCAGGTGAGCCGCATTAGCAACAGTGGGTAAATCGGCTGCCAAAGATGTTTTTTGTTCTGTACTAATCGCCAAAGCTCTCACCCGCCCAGAATTTACGTGCGGACGACTTGAGGCAAGGTCTACAAATAAAAACGTAACTTGTCCTCCCATCAGATCAGTCAAGGCTTGGGGCGTGCTTTTGTAAGCAACAACAGAGACATCCATATGTGTCAGATTACTAAAGGCAGCCCCCGCTATTTGCCCAGTGCTGTTACCGTATGCATAGCTAGCTTGATTTTCTTTTTTCTTACAAAAAGCAATTAACTCTTCAACGCTTTTAACTTGCAGCGAATTATTCACAGCCAACACAAAAGGGGCAAAACCTATTCGGCCTATTGCGGTGAAGTCTTTGATAGGATCGTAGGGTAGTTTTTTAAATAAATAAGGATTTGCTGAATTAACTGTATTTGTAGTTAGAAATAGGGTGTAGCCGTCAGGTGCAGATTTAGCCACATAGTCAGCGGCAATAATTCCCGAAGCACCAGGCTTATTTTCAACCAGAACGGGCTGTTTGAATGCATTTTGGAGATCCTCTGCAACCATTCGAGCCAAGATGTCACTTGCACTACCCGCCGCAAAAGCAGTAACAACTCTTAAACCTTTACTGGGCCAGTCTAAGTTTTGAGGCTTTGCTGAGGTAGCCAACAAACCTATGAGCAAACTTAACAAAACTTTATACCAAGTCATATAAATACCCTTTGAATTAGATTGCAAGGTAAATTAGGATCTCTGTTTCTGAGGCATGTTATCTGCTTTGATTGCGATCGCGCCCCAACGTAAACCCTGCGTCCACTTTTATAACTTGTCCAGTTACAACTGAATCGGGATCAGACAGCCAAAAAGCGGCCCCAGCGATATCTTGCGGCCTACAGATTTTCCCAAGGGCAGCTAAATCAATAAAATCTTTTTTAACTCTGTTGTATGAGTCTTCCCCAAGTCCGTCTAGCATCCACTTGCCCTCAATCATCCCCGGCATAACAGCGTTCACTCTTATTTTAGGTGCCAAGGACCTTGCTAAACTTACTGTTAATATATTTAAAGCAGATTTTGAGAGCACATAAGGATAAGAGCTGCCACGACCAGTTTCACCAGCGATGGAGGAAATGTTGACAATGGAGCCAGCCTCTTTCATGAATTTACTGACCGCTCTGGCCATTAAAAAAGGGCCTACAGCGTTTACAGAATAAATTTTCAAAAAATCTTCCGCCTGCACATCATCTAATTGGGTCAACGGAATGAACTGGGTCGCTCCTGCACTGTTGACTAAAACATCAATTCGACCCCAAGCATCATTAGCGGCTTTAGCGACCTCTTGGCACCCTTCATTTGAGGAGACATCAGCGCAAATTGCAGTGCTTTCTACGCCGTAAGATTTACAAATTTCAACAACCTCCTCAGCCCTTTTTTTACTTCGGTTGTAATTTATTAAAACGTGATATCCACGGCTTGCAAAAAATTCTGCCGTTGCAGCGCCTACGTCACCTGCCCCCCCAGTCACTATAGCCACTTTTTGATTTTGCACCTTATTCATGATTTCTCCTCCAACTTAAACCTTGGAACTGAAGTACTGCCTGACAATCGATTCAGCAACGCAGGCTGGTTTTTCTTGATTTTCCACCTCTATCGTGACGGTGAATATCATTTGCAAACCACCCTCAATAAGTTCAAGCGCTGATAAATGAAATTGACCTCTTACACGACTATTAACTTTTACTGGACTAATAAAACGAACCTTATTTAGTCCGTAATTAATACCCATTTGGCAAAAGGGGAGTGACAGCTTTTCATCATAGAACTTTCCAAGTAACGAAAGGGTTAAAAAACCGTGTGCAATCGTACTCCCGAATGGAGACTCCCTAGCAGCCCGCTCATGGTCAATGTGAATCCACTGTGGATCGCTCGTTGCCTCTGCAAACTGATCTATTCTCTTTTGATCAACTAACACCCAATCTGAGGTGAACGCATGAGCCCCTACAACACTTTGTAGGGCCTCCAATGTTGGAAATGATAGTTGACTCATATTAGACTTACCTCAAGCAGTAAAGGGCGTAATTTTGTTTCTCAAATCTCGCTTTAAGAGTTTACCGTTTGCATTTCTAGGGAGCAACTCTTTAGAGATAGAAAATGATTCTGGTACCTTGTAATCAGCGAGGTGCTGAGCACAAAATTCCTTCAAAGTTGATTCTTTAACTAGTTCTCCTTTTAAAGTTATAAAGGCGTGCACTCTCTCCCCCAACACAGGACAAGGTTTTGAGACCACAGCGCACTCTAAAACACTTGGGTGCTGATAAAGTACATTCTCTACCTCAATCGTGTAAATCTTGTAGCCGCCCCTGTTGATCATGTCTTTTATACGGTCTACGACTTTTAAATAACCCTTCTCATCAATTGAGCCTAAGTCTCCGGAACGCCAAAAGCCACCCACAAAGTTAGTGCGTGTGGCCTCTAGATTGTCCCAATACCCCTTCACAACCATGGGGCCTTTAATCCAAATTTCACCCAACTCCCCCACGGCGAGTTCTCGCCCCTGTGAGTCCATAGTTCGAATTTCAACACACGGCAGCGCCTGGCCAACGCTATCTAAGTGGCGAAGGGTCTCACCCTTTGGCATCAAGGTGGAGGGAGAAGTTGTCTCAGTAGAGCCGTAGCAGTTGAGCAAAATTAATTTTGGAATTTTGCCGACTAATTGCTCAATCGTTGCAACTGGCATCGGCGCTCCACCAAAAGCGCCAACGCGCCAATTTGATAGATCGGTCTTCTCAAATAACGGATCCAACAAACACAAGTTGTACATAGCTGGAACCATTAACGTATAGGTCATAGCGTGAACCTGGGCAAGGCTAATAAAATGAGCCGCCTTAAAATTGGGCATGATTACTAATTTGGCACCAGCCATGATTACACATGTAATCAGCGCAACTACACCCGTGACATGACTTAGAGGTACGGTTGCGATGGCACAATCTGTATGACTCAAATTAAAACTAAATTTGTAATGCATTGAGGAGTGAACCAACCCAAAGTGGCTAAGCATTGCTCCCTTGGGAAGACCCGTGGTGCCAGAGGTATACAAAATGATGGCGGTATCCTCCTCATCGCAGGCAAAAGGGGTAAATGCTGCGTGTTGCGCTTCATTATTATCAATTTCAATCCAATCAGCATAAGACTGCGAGGACTCGCAAGTTTGGATTGACAATTTAAATCTTAAGCTAGGAGCCTCTTCTTGAGTAGGCAATAGTTGAGCCAAGTTAGATTCATGTATCACCATTGAAGCTTTACTGTGTGTGAGCGCGAATTTAATTCCTGTTTTTTGTTCCCTTACACTGAGTGGTACACAAATAGCTCCGATTGCGGTAATGGCAAACAAGGCTACGACAAATTCAATTCTATTGTTAAGTAGCAAAGCGATTCGATCGCCTGGCTTGATCCCCTCTAAAGACATTCTTTGAGCTAAAAGGGATGAATCACGCCGTAACTCTGAATAACTTAATTGACTTTCCTCGCAAACCAAAGCAATTCCATGAGGGTTAATTTCACATGCTTTTTCAAGCAACTGATAAAGAGTTTGTGCTCTTTTTTCAAAACATTTAACTACCCTATCTCCAAAATGTGATTCAACGCGGATTCTGGGCCACTCAGTTGGATTCATTAAGAGGCACTCCCATATTAGTAATTAAGAGTTCATGATCTAGCAGCAACCAAATTGCTGCTTTTTGCCAATGTAGGCCTGCGTGCATTGAGGCATACACACCTCCAGGTAAGGCAGTTGGGAAAACAAATTTCAAAGCATTAAGCCCCTCTAGCTCATACCTTATAACCTCTGTTGTTAGAAGCGGACTCACCAACTCTTTGACCACCATTGGGGTAAGTTGTGCGTATAGTAATTTGTAATGTTCAGGCGTTTCGCTCACAAGGGTCAGATCTAAAATATCACCCTTATCCCCTGATCGCCCTGTAGCAATATCTCCAACTCTCATGACTCACTCCAAATCAATTCAGCTTGGATCCATTTTTGCTCTATGTATCCATCTAAGACCTCAATGCGCGCTCTTTTCTCAGAGCGAACACTGCATCCACCTGCTGGACCTGACAAAGTCAATGCATACACCTCATCCTCTACGCTTTGAGCGGCGAATGAGTCATCGCAAACAGCAGATATATGAACCCTTACCTCCACCGGTTCTGCTGTCAAATCACGTGAGCACTGGCCTAAGACGGAATTAACACCTACCAAATCTATTTGGGCCTCAATACCAAGCCAGTTGCTTACTCTACGGCGCAACACGTCGCTAGCAAATTGTGCACGCATTAAAGCCCCAGTGCCCGCATATCCGATTTCAATGTCAACTGTGAAACCGGGGTGCTCCACAAATCCGGCAACCTTCAGCGTGGGTGGAGCCCCTTTAGAGCAAGCTCCGTACAACATGATTTGATTTGACGCGGTCTGCTCAAACCTTACATTTGAGAAATCAAGTATTAAATCTGGAGTGATGTAATGCGCAGGGTTATGTACCTCGTAAAGCAATTGTAAAGTGCAGGTGAGCTTGTCAACAATTCCAGGCAAACCAGGGACAAGGCTAATTTGCGCATGCCCATCTTTAAATATCTTTGCAAGAGGATACCCCAATGCAGCATACTCCTGCGCGCTCAAAGGGGGTGGCTTTGTATTCCCAGCAATCGGCTCGTAATTACCGCCCGTCAATTGCCCCCCGCATTCAAGCAAATGCCCAACCGTTAACGCACCGGCTAATGCATCACCTTCATTATCCAAATGGGCAAGCGCAGGCGCAGCAAAAATAGCAGAATCTGCAACTCGGCCCGTTACAACCACATCAGCGCCTTCTTCAAGTGCCTTAGACATCATTTTGCATCCCAAATAAGCATGTGCGCCAAGTAAATTAGCTTGACCGTCAATGGGTTTGTTCCATTTGATGTGCTGAGTTAAACCCATCACATCATCACCAATCATCCCAGCGATTCGACGTTTTTTATAGCCAAGTTCATTTGCCAGACGGGCTATTTCCTCACCAGCGCAGGCCGGATTAGCCGCACCAAGATTTGAGATGATGCGGCAGTTTTTTTGAAAGGCCTCTGGGAGTAGAGGCGTCAAACGAGTTCGCAGGCGAGGATCAAAGCCTTTTTTTGAATTCTCTTTTCGCAACTTGATCGCTGGGACTAATGTCCTCTCAGCCAAGCACTCCAGTCCTAGTGAGTCTATGAGCCCTGATTTAACAAGTGCCACAGCTGGGTCAACTCTATCGCCTGCGAAGCCAGCCCCAGAGCCTATACAGGTTATGGGTTTTTGGGATTCATTCATGATTTATAAACCCATATAAGAGCGTTGGATATCGGCGTCGATTAAGAGCTCTTTAGATGCTCCGCTTTTTCGGATCTGGCCTTGCTCAAGAACGTAACCTCTTTCAGATAAATCAAGTGCGTTACCCACATTTTGTTCAACCAATAGGATTGAAACTTTTTTAGTTTTCACCAACTGTTTTATCAATTCAAATATTTTCCCAACCATGATAGGGGCTAACCCAAGAGAGGGCTCATCCAACATAAGGAGTTTAGGGTTCGCCATCATTGCGCGTGCAACCGCGCACATTTGACGCTCTCCTCCTGACAAACGTCCTGCCAACTGATGGCTGCGGTCTGCAAATAAGGGAAACAATTCAAATACTTCCTCCAACTTACGTTTCATATCATGTCGTGCAGTGGAATGATAAGCACCTAGCTGAAGGTTTTCTAAAACAGTCATGAAGGGGAAAAGACGCCCCCCCTCCGGTATTAGAACCAATCCCTTAGCAGGACAATCGTGCGCTGGCACATTCGCAATGGATTGATTCTCAAATCTAATCTGCCCAGCATTTATTGAAAGATGTCCCGCGATGGTCAATAAAAGAGTACTCTTCCCCGCCCCATTTGCGCCTACAACTGAGACTATCTCGCCTTCGCCCACATACAAGTTAATGTCTCTCAAGACTGTAAACTGACCGTAACCTGAGCTAAGGTTATCGACTCTTAGGATCTTTTCCATTTGTGTCCCTCCCCCAGATATGCAGTGATTACTTTGGGTGAATTTAATATCTCGCTGGCCGAGCCTTGAGCAATCAAGCACCCTCGATCCAAAACAATTACTCTTTGGGAAAAAGCTCTAACAACTTTTAAATTGTGTTCAATAATTAAAAATGTCTGTCCCTCAGAGTGCAATTGATTCAAAAGATCAATAGATTGAGACACCTCGCTTTGGTTTAGTCCTGCCATTACCTCATCAAGCAACATAATTTGAGGATCCAAAGCCAACGCTCTTGCAACCTCTAGGCGTCTTCTTTGACTGAGCGTTAAATCCCCTGCCTTAACAGGTGCAAGTTGCAAAAGGCCTACTTTTCTAAGTAAAGAGATCGCTTTTTCCTTTGCCCGCTCCATGTTTGATTCGCGCATGAAAGCGCCAATCATGACGTTTTCCAATACATTGAGTGCAATCAAAGGTTTTGAGATTTGAAATGTTCTCCCCATTCCAAGTCGAGCTCTCTCGTGCGCACCTAAGCTATTGATGGTCTTGCCATCAAAATTAATCTGTCCATGGGTGGGTTGCAATTGCCCGGTTAGTAAATTAAAAAAAGTCGTTTTACCCGCCCCATTGGGACCAATAATACTAACAATTTCACCCTTACTCACTGACAAGCTGACACTGTCTACTGCTTTTAAACCAAGAAACTGCTTAGTCACATCTTGCACTAGTAGCAAAGGCGAAGGCGCGCTTAAATCTTGCGAAGTTTCCATTAAGTTGCACCTCCCCCCGGTCTTACACTCATCGGTGTAGATTTTTTTGGTTTTTTATTTTTACCAAACCTTTCTTGAAATAAACCGTAAATACCCTTTTTCATAAATAGGGCTGCCAATACCATTAAAAATCCAAGCACGGCTAAGTTAGATCCAGGCAAACCATTTGAGAGCTCCGTTCTTAAATAATTCTCAAAAGGAATGATTAACGCAGCACCTAAGACCGGGCCGGCTATAGTTCCAATTCCCCCGATCAAAGAAAGAAGCGCAAATTTAACGCCAATATCTGACATGGTGAACAGTGTCGGCGGGTCTATATAGCGCAGGTACATTGTAAATAAGGTACCCCCCATTGAGGTCAATATCGCACTTATGGCCATGCCACTTAACTTGACGCCCAAGACATTTATTCCACAAGCCCGGGCGCAATCCTCATCCTCTCTAACCGCAAGCAAATAGTATCCCAATCTGCTGTACCTGACCAGCACGGAGACTCCAACGCTAAACGCAGCAAACCCGAACATCAGATAAGCATAGTAAGAACGTTCAGTAAAGATCATGTTGGCAAAACCCGCCTTAAACGGAATCATCAACCCTCTTGGTCCGCCCGTTAGACTATCAAAATGATTAGCCAATACAAACATCACCTCATTAAAGGCCAAGGTCGCAATTGCAAAGAATGGACCCCTTAATCTAAAAGTTGGCCACGAAATTAAAACCGAGACCAAACCAGCTATCAGTGCTATTGGGACAATACTTATCCAAGGAGAGACTCCGTAGTTGATAAATAAGGCAGCAGTCATGTAGGCACCGATACTAAAAAATACGCCGTGCCCGAGTGAAAATTGCCCACCGTAACCTCCGATAATATTCCACGCCACCGCCACTCCGCCCATCAAATAGGTAAACGCAACTATGTTGATCCACTGGGGGTACTGAGCCAATAGCAATGCAGGCAAAAAGAGCAGCGCCATGCATCCAACGTATTTGAAACTCAATGATTTGGGTGTTTCAATCAATTGGGAAGAGTCCACATCTATTGTTTGCTCAAGTGATGAGACAGTAATTGGGACAGTATCTACAGTGTGTTCAGTTTTGTTCACGAAAACCTACCTCCTCCGCTCCGACCATACCGAGTAGTCCGCTTGGGCGAACCATCAATACAATCAAAAAAATCATAAACCAAACTGCACTTCGCAAAACCGGATCTATATAGTATCCCGCGAGTGCCTCAACAACACCCACAATTAAACCTCCGAGATATGCGCCCCAAACGCTTCCCAGTCCACCTAGAACCACAACCGCGAAGGCGGCCAAAATAAAGTTCCCCCCCACCCCTGGGGTTATTGAGTAGATAGGTGTAAGCATCGCTCCTGCAAAACCTGCCAAAGTAGCGCCAATCCCAAAGGTCAGTAAATAGGTGCGCTCTACATTAATCCCCATCGCCCGAGCAGCTAGTTTGTCCTGAGTAACCGCCCTAATAGATTTGCCTGTTAAGGTTTTATTCAAAAATATATGCAACCCAATCGTTATAAGCGTTACAGAAAAAAAGACAATTAACCTTACAACGCTTAAGTTAAGCTCCCCTAAGCTGAGTGACCATCTACTGCTCTCACCCCCGATGCTGTAGGCCTCTCCCTTTGTAATCATCAACATGATGTTTTGAAACATCATCAACAACCCAAAGGTGGCAAATATTTGCATATTTGACTCAGCTCTTAAGGGTTGAATCACAAAGCGCTGAATCACTATCCCTACCAAACCAACCAAAGGAGCAACTACTAAGAAGGAAAGGTAGGGACTGATATTGAAGTGGTTGTAAGCAAAGTAACTTCCGTACATCCCCAGCATCACCAACTCACCTTGTGCAAAGTTAACAATTCTCACCACTCCGAAGATGAGATTTAGGCCAATACTGACGAGACCATAAATGCCACCCAAAAGCAGTCCGATGATGAGAACGTTAAGTATTTGATCCATCGTGAGGCTATATTTAATTGAATTACTAAAAAAGTATTTATTAATATTTACTGTTTACGGGGTAAGTTCTTAAGCACGACGCCCGCTGGGGTTGCCTCCTTAGGAAAGACAGTTACCATCTTGCCCGCCTGCCATTGGGCAGTTGTAAAGTTACTTCTGACGTTTTGTAATTTGTTAAATTTTGCACCGTATCCTGAGGGGTAGGTACTCTCTGGCACATCCATTTTCTCTGCGACTGCGCGCACTTTATCAACATCAGTACTTCCAGCGGTTTTTATAACATCAAATAAAATCATAGCGCCAGAATAGGCTGCCATGCTCTGGGGGGCTAATGGCTCTGCGTTATATTTGGCGCGGTAAGCTTTTAGATAAGCCTTTGATCCTGGACCATAAACCTCAGAGATGTCGTATTTAGGATATCCAACAACCAATAGACCTTCCATAAAATCCGCTCCTAAAGCGTCCAAGGTCTCTTTTGTATCCCCTGTGCCTACAAAAACAATGGCGGGGGGTTTGACGCCCTGGTCTCTGATGGTCCTTAGTAGCAGCGAGCCATCTGGGACGTAGCCTGTTTGCAAAAGCACATCTGGGTTTGCTTGCTTGGCTCTAAGAACAGAATCATTCATATCAATTGATTTCGCAGAATGCGCACTCATAACTACAACTTTAGCGCCCAAGGCTTCTAAAGAGATTTTTTGCGAGTTTGCGATAGAGGATCCGTAAATTGAGTCCTCGTTCTCAATCCAAATTTTAAGATCCTTCATCTCTTTTTTAAGCGCTGGTGCAACGATGTACTTAATAGTGGCTACTGAGGTGGTGGAGAAGGCCGCGCTATCGGGGCCACTTCGAATGAAATTTGGCAGTCCTCTATCAATCAAATTTTGAGCAACTGCGTTGGTCTCCCAGTAGAGCTTGTTATACCTAGCCGCGGTATCGCTTGCAGTTAAGGAGATGGCACTTATATAAGTACCCATAAAGAGGTCAACTTTGTCGTTGTTTGCGAGTTGTTCGACTGTTGCAATTCCCTGCTGTGGGGTTGAGGCGTCGCCGCGAATCAACTCGACTTTCTTCCCAAGTAGCCCCCCTTTTTTATTTATTTCTTCAACTGCTAATTCGTAGCCTCTGGTCACCTCTGTGCCGTACAGCGCCATGGGACCGCTGTAGGGATTAATAGCCCCAATTTTTAAATTTTGTTGAGCGCTCGTAAAACTTGAAAAAGCAAATAAGCCTGACAACAACACTGTGTGCAGTGTCGCTCTTAAACCCACTTTCAAACTCTCACGCAACCCTGTTGCAGTTGCGCTGGAACTTGGAGGCGTAATCTTTGGATTGTTCATTATTTTTTTCAACTTAATCTCCTTTAAAAATAGTCTTTGTTAAGCCTTGACTTTTTATTTGCACAATTTATAAAACACCAATTTCTCTACCAACAGACAAAAAGATACCCCCACCCGCTATGCCTCCATCAACAGGTATGTCCGCACCTGTGATGTAGTTTGATTCTGGGCCTAGCAAGAAATACATTACTTTTGCGATTTCATCGGACTGAGCTTTTCTTTGCATTGGAATGATTTTGTCCAAAGCCTGAACCAGATCGGGTCTGTTTTGAATCATTTCAGTATCTACAACACCAGGCATGATTGCGTTCACTCTGATTCCCTTTGAGGCCAACTCAAGGGAGGCACTTTTGGTTAAGCCTCGCATCGCCCATTTGCTGGTGGTGTAGGCAGCGGAGTAGTATCCGGTGAGTCCTACGATTGAAGATACATTAAGGATAGAAGCTCCTTGCGACATGAGGGGCGCCAAGTGCTTGATCCCCAAGAATGCACCAGTTAAGTTAACGCTTATCACTTTCCCCCACTCGTCTAGTTGAGTTTGAGTAACGGTTTGACGGCTACCTGTAATGCCTGCATTGTTTAAAAGACCAAATAAAGAGGCTTGCGTCTTTTTTAGTATCTCAACCATTTTGATCCACGAAGACTCAAAGGAAATATCAAGGTCCAGGCAGTGTAGGGTGCCTGGTTTGCCTTTTGCGCTGTCTTTCAAAGCAGTCCAACTTCGTTGCTCAGTATCAAAATAGTCCATCACAAAAACATGGGCACCTTGCTCGAGCAGCATTAATGCTAAGCTTGCGCCTTGTCCTCTGGCGCCTCCAGTGATCACAACAGATTTATCAAACCAATATTTTTGTAACATTTTTTGAGATGGATTTTGTTGCTTGGATTAATTTACTGTTGAGCAATTTTTGCGCCGTCTGCAATACGCCTGTAACGCTCTGTTTCTTGCTTTTGAAATTCACGCATCTCACTGGGGCTCAAATTAAGAGGGGCTGAACCGATGGACTTAATAAAATCATCCGTCCCCTTGGTCAACACGATTTTGTTAATTGCATCCACCAACCTGCCCGTTACCCCCTCAGGTGTTTGAGATCTGACATAAAGGGAAGTCCATGAATAGTTCACATAATTGGGATACCCACTCTCCTTCACGGTGGGTATATCCGGATAATCAGGATGGCGGGTCTCCCCCGTTACAGCTATGGCCCTTAATTTGCCAGCCTTCACCTGGGGCATGGCAGCAATCAAATCACTTACGGCCCAGTCCAATTGATCGCCCAAAATTCCAAGAAAAGTCTCGGGCGCGCCTTTGTAGGGAATATTTTCAAAATTGATGGAAGCTTCAGATGAGAACCATGCTGCAGATAAGTGAAACCCGGCCGTGTAAGTGCCTACATTTAGTCCATGTGGCTTTGCTTTGGACGCGCTGACCAAATCATTGATTGTGACGATTTTGGACTGCGGGTTTGATACAAACACCATCATCCCTCTTGCCAAACCATGAAGCGGTTTAAAGTCTTTAAAAGGGTCGTAGGGCAAATCCTTAACGATGACGGGATTAACCGACAGATGTGTGTTGGTGCCTAAAAAAATAGTATATCCGTCTGCAGGCGCTTGTTTTACGGCCATCGCTGCAATGATGCCATTACCCCCCGGACGATTTTCAACAACCACACCGACACCTAAAGATGCAGCCAATTGTTCCGCAAAATAACGCGCCGTGGTGTCTGAGCCGCTGCCCGCGCTGGTTGGAACAATCATTTTGATGGCGTGCAAAGGAAAATCATTACTCTGAGCAAGGGCCATATTTTGAGTTGTGAACTCCACACAAATAAGTGCTGCTGCCCATAAACAGAATTTAAAAAAATAATCCACAAAACGCAAACCAAAGACAATGTGCATTTGGCGACAAACATAACCCTTTTTAGTCCCAAGTGAGACTGCAGCAGCGTTATCGTTATTTGATTTTTTCATGAAGAGTTTGTTCCGTGAATTGGCATAAATGTCAATTAATGGGGATCAAAAGGCTCAAACCTTGGAACCTTAAACTCACCCTCTTGCTGGATCACCAACCTCAGGGGCTGATCTATTTGGAGGGTTTCAGCGTCCTGGATATGGATGACGTTGCTGAGCAAACGCGGGCCCTCCTCTAATTCAACGACGGCAACGTTATAGGGCAGACGGCTCTCAAATGCCTTGTGGTATGCAATGTGAAAAACCACCCAGCTTATTAATTTTGCTTTGCCGCTGGCCGCTTTCCAAGACAAGTTATCCTGCAGACAGTTTGGACACTCAGAGCGGGGGGGCAAAAACGCATGCTTACAATGCGCGCAGCACTGATAGCTTAGGACGCCCTTTTTCAGACTCTCCCAATAAGGGGCAGTCAATGAATTAATATGAGGCAAAGGAATTTCGGTTGAGTCCATAGTCTATATATCTCCTTATTGACCCAAAATGAGTGTGGAATGGGTGTGCATGATTCCGCCTTGATTACTGATAATGCATTTTTTAGCGCCAGGCACTTGCAAATTGGCCTCGCCTCTCATTTGACGTACTCCCTCAATAACCAACTGCATTCCCGGCATACCCGTCTCCGATAAAAGGCCACCCGCGGTGTTGATGGGCAATTCACCCCCAATTTCTACACGCCCCGCTTCAACAAAATGTCCTCCCTCTCCCTTTTTGCAAAAACCGTAATCCTCTAGCGTCATGAGCGGCACAATGCTAAAGCAATCATAGAGCTGGGCGACATCGATGTCTTTGGGCTTTAGGCCAGCCATTTTGAATGCAGTTTGCGCCGAGACTGCGGCAGCTGTAGAGGTTAGAACGGGTCTTTGAGCCACTTCCCAAGATGTTTGACCTTGACCGAATCCCAAAACAGCGACCGGTTTTTTAACTCCTAACTCCTTAGCCTTTGATGCAGACATGAGTACGACAGCTGCGCCCCCATCAGAGACTAAACAACAATCATCCCTTTTCAAAGGTGCAACGATTAGCCGAGACGCTTGGTACTCCTCAATCGTTAAGGGCTTCCTTAGCTGCGCTTTCGGATTGGCTGCGCCGTGACGACGACAAGCAACCGCGATTGCGCCAAGCTGTGAGCTCTTGGTGCCGAACTCCTGCATATGGCGCCTAGCTATCATGGCGTAACCCGAGGGCGTGCCGAACCAGCCGTATACATCGTCATCTCCCCACGCCTTCTCGTAAGCGCTGCGGGAACCTGTTTTAGGGTTATCGGCGAAACAAACCACCGCAACCTCGCATTGCCCGGCCTCAATTGCCATGTAGGCGTACCCAATCATGCTGCTGTTGGCTGCGCCTCCTTGGTCCCAAACACCCCCGATACGCGGCACTATGCCTAGTGACTCTGCGAGTTTTTGACCGTACATCATCTCCCAACTTGAGGTCGGAAATTTAACAAATAATCCATCAACGCTACTTTTTTCAACACCAGCGTCCTCGAGCGCTTTGCGCACTGCCTCCACATTCATGGAGATGGTGCTGCGCCCCTCTAGTTTGCCGAAATCGGTATGGCCAACGCCTGCTATAACTACTCTTTCTTGCATTAAATCACCTCTTCTTTTAAGAGTCCTTGAATTTGCTCTTTAGATAATCCTAACCACTCCCCGTAGACCTCTTGGTTGTTTGAACCGAGTTCCCCGCTCGGGACAAGCGCAATTGTTTCGCTGTCTTGATAGCGCATGGCAGAATTCATCAAACACACCCGCCCATACATAGGGTGATCTACCCACTCAAGCGCTTTGCGCTCATGCATATGAGCGTCATTAACCACCTCCCCTAAATCTCGAACTGGCGCACAGGGGACTTTGTGTTGCATTAAAAGATTAAACAAATCTTGCTTCTTATGGATATGTGTGAAGGCGCTTACAAGTTCATCAATCTCCTCCATATGGTCCACCCTCAGCTTTAAATTTTGGTAGGAGGGGTGAGTTACTAAATCAGTGCGATTCATCGCTTTTAATAATGAATGCCAGTGTTTTTCACCTACACAAATAATGGCAATATGACCATCTTGAGTTGGATAGACGTTATAAGGTGCCTCAGCTAATCCGCCGTGCCTGTTACCGGTCCTAGGAACTGCAGTCCCTTTGGAGCCGAAATACAAACCTAAATTAGAACTAAGTGAGGGGTATACAGCCTCTTGCATTGAGACTTCAACTTGACGACCCAGTCCCGTTCTCTCACGCTCAAAAAGGGCAGTCATAACAGCCCCGTATAGATGCACGCCTCCAAAGAAATCACAAAGCGCGGGCCCCGCTTTAACCGGTGGACGATCTGCAAAGCCAGTCACGTTCATTACCCCCGCCATCGCTTGAACGGTCAAGTCCATCGCGGGATAGTCTTTGTTGGGACCGCTCGTCCCGTAGCCTGAACCTGCGCCGTAAATTAGCCTAGGGTTTTCTTTAACTAAATCATCAAAACCCAGTCCCAATCTTTGCATGGTGCCGGGGGCGAAGTTTTCAATCAAAATATCTGCTCTCCTCACCATCTCTTTAAGCAACTCTTTGCCCTTTTCACTTTTTAAATTAAGTGTGACAAATGTTTTATTCGAGTTCAGCATAGCAAAGGGCAACGCTGCCCCCCCCACAACGCTCCTACGTCTGAGATGCTCACCCCCCCTTGACTCAATTTTGATGACCTTTGCCCCTGCCATTGCCATAAGAAATGTGCAGTAAGGGCCGTTATAAATCTGCCCAAGATCTACAACCGTGATACCACTCAGTGGCAAAGGGCGACTCATTTTATTCGCCCTTAAATTGAGGAGGACGTTTCTCAGCAAAAGCCTTAGCGCCTTCTGCGACGTCTTGTGTAGATTGAAGCATTCGAGCGATTAATCTCTCAAGCCTCAGCCCGCTTTGCAAATCAAGATCTCTGCTGCGTATGGCAAGCTCTTTCGCGGCTTGCACGGCTAAGGGTGCATTTGCTGCTATTTTCTTTGCGTAGGCATAAGCGGTAGGCAAAAGCTCCTCTAAACTCACCACCTTATTCACCAAACCCCAACGCTCTGCGGTTTGAGCGTTGAAGGAGTCTCCCGTCAAAAGTATTTCCATTGCAATTGCGTAAGGTACTTGGCTTATGATTCGTTGCGTGCCCCCGTTGGCAGCAATGATTCCCCTTTTGACCTCCGCTAAATTAAAAGTAGCGTGTGTAGCTGCTATTCGAATGTCCGTTGCTAACATCAAGGTCACCCCGCCCCCTAAACAAAAGCCGTTCACGGCTGAGATGACGGGCTTCCAGACTTCGAGGCCACGATTTAAGAGTTGATCGGCTTGGGTTAACCACATTTGGGACATGGGTGTGGGAGCAGTTATAAAGCTCTTAATATCAGCCCCAGTAGTAAAAGATTTCTCACCCGCTCCAGTCACAATGGCCACTCTAATTTTAGGATCATCTCGCACACTAATCCAAGCGTTGGAGAGCCCTTGGTAATGCTCGGCATCCATTGCATTGAGTTTTTCTGGGCGGTTGATCGTAATGAGCGCAATTCCAGCATCGTCTACTTTAAAGTCTATGGACATTATTAACCCCTTGTTCGGTTGCTGCCTAATAGATCTCGAGAAATCACCATACGGTGCACCTCTGAGGGACCTTCTCCAATCCGTTTGATACGCATCTCTCTGTACCAACGCTCAAGAGGCATTTCCTGAGAAACCCCCAAACCTCCGAATATTTGCATACACCGGTCTACAATTCGTCCAGCAGTTTCGGTTCCAAATACTTTTGCAACCGATGCGTCAACTTTGATATTTTTATTTAAATCAGCATTCCACGCAGCTTGGTAAACCACTAGTTTGGCTGCCCTCAGCTCAATCGCAGAGTCTGCAATCATCCACTGAATCGCTTGTTTCTCAGCCAAAAGGCTTCCAAAAACTTTTCTTTGCTTTGCCCATTCAATGGCCAACTCGAGCGCAGCCTCCGCTATACCAAGGGTGGCTGCAGCGTAGGGTACTCGCCCGTGCAACAACCAGTCCTCGGCAAGTGCAAAGCCCTGCCCCTCCCCTCCTAAACGATCTTCTACGGGAATTTCGTAATTATCAAAATGAACCTCATAAGGAGAATAGGAACGAATGACAGGTATGGGTTTAAGGGAAATTCCCGGCCTGTCCGTTGAGATTATGAAACTTGTGATCGCACCTCTTCCTTTTTCCTCCCCCGTTAATGCAAAGACTATTCCCCATTTAGCTTGCCCTGCACCGGAAATCCAAATCTTTGTACCGTTCAGCACGTATCGATCCCCCTTTAAGACGGCTTTTGCCTGAATGGAACGGCTTGGGTCAGAGCCACCACTGGCCTCACTGATGGCTACAAATGCTTTTTCTCCTGAATTTACGTTTGCAATTCCGTATTTCTCAATCTGGGCCTTTGTGCCTTTCCAAATCACGTTCGGTGGGTCAAAACCAAAGGCTCCACATCCCGCAATGTAGGCGCCCATTTTGCATTTGGCAGCCTCCTCTGCAGCGATGCATTGGCCCAGTAAATTAAGACCTGCTCCCCCGTACTCCGCGGGCGTCTCGAAACACCATAAACCAACATCTCTAGCTTTTTTTTGTAGTTTCTTTAACGGTTCTGGCTCAAGTGTGTAGGCGTCGTGTGGCAATCGGTCCTCAAGCGGCTTCACCTCCTGCTGCATGAAGCGGCGGATAGTGTCTCTGAGCATTTCGAACTCTTGAGGCATTTCCCATGCGCCTAAAGAGGGCTCTAATAGTTTGGAGATTTCTTCTTGAGAAATATTTGTCATGATTTTGTTTAGGTTGTTTTATAAAAAAAGGATCTTTATTAGTTAAGTCGACTAGTTATTAGCTTTGTGCGCTTGCCTGCGACGCCTTGGCCCTGGGGTTTGAGAATTGATTTTTCAGTTCATTAAGACTGTGCTTTCTCTTGTCCAACAGCGCCGCTCTTTTGGTCGCGCTCGCTTGTCGGTCCAATCGGTAAGTCCTGTGCCCTGCCCCCTCAGCATCACCCGCAGAGTCAGGCGCAGGTGCAATAACTACACCGTATTTCTCAAGGGCCGAAGACTCGTTGATGTAGCCGCGGTTCAAGTCCAACTGGACGCTGTCTAAATCGCGCTCGAGGGGGTCACCAAAGCCACCCCCGCCCGGGGAGGCAGCACGCAAAGAGTCGCCTGGTTTGAGAAGTTGTTTTTCTTCCTTACTTCTGAAGTGAGGAATCCACTTTTTACCCTGGGTCTCGAACTCAACATGGCTCGGGGACGCTGGTCCACCTCCTTGAACGCCAAAGGGGGCGTAATCCACTCGATCACCCAACACGGATACAACGCACTCTGACCATGCAGTGAAACCGTAAGAGGTCCCGCATCCGCCCCTGTGCCAACCCGCTCCGCCTGAGTTCTCCCTGAGCGCAAAGTAATCAAACCTTAATGGAAATCGATGCTCGCACATCTCTAGGGACATAAAATTAGCCATCGACTGGGGCGGGTTTCCGTTGACTAAACCATCACTCGCCTTTGAAGCGCCGTACCCCCCTGGGTAAGGAAATACTCCGACAAAATAATTGTTGCTGCGTGGGTGGGTGCCGCTTACGGTCACAACCCCAGTTGTTCCAAAAAAGGCAGCCGGAGCTTTGTCTGGAATGATTTGAGACATAGCCCCAAAAATCAAATCTATGACACGGCCCACCCCTTCAAGGTATCCCCCGACAGGGGCAGGGTACTGGGCGGACAAAACCGTTTTATCGGGGAGCGTAAAGTGAATCGGCCTAAACGTTCCTCCGTTCACTGGGACGTCGGGGAAGATGTGCTTGATGGCCACATAACTTGTCGATAAAGTCGTGTTACTCGACATATTCAAAGGACCCTTTGCGGTGGCACCTGTGCCCGTGAAATCAAAATGCATTTCATCGCCTTTGACGGTAATCTTTAACCTAATAGGAATAGGTTGATCTGTGATTCCGTCGTTGTCAAAGAAATCTTCATAGGCGTATTCCCCGTCTTTGAGCTCTTCAATATAAGAGCGCATTTGACGCTCTGAGTACTCAATCATCTCATTTAAGCACGTGGAAAGTACAGCCCTGCCATAGCGTTTAACCAAAGTCTCTATTCCACGGGTACCCACACTAAACACGTTTGCCATCGCAGACAAGTCGCCTGAGATTTCTTTGGGCAATCTGACGTTTGCGGTAAACATACTAACTAGCGCCGTGTTTAGTTTGCCAGCTTCATAGAGTTTGACCGGGGGAATGATGATCCCCTCTTGGTGGATCTCTGTAGCTTTGGGCGCCCACCCACCCGGGACATTTCCACCAATATCCATCCAGTGACCTGTGGTTGCCATCACTGCAAAGAGTTCGTTGTCTACAAAAACGGGGGCAATCAACTGAACATCTTGAAGATGGCTCCCGCCAATGTAGGGATCGTTCAAAATCCACATATCGCCTGGTTTAAAGCCCCCCTCTAGCCGGGCTTTTTCAATGACATGTTGAACAGTAAACTGCATATAGGCTAAGAAGACAGGTAAACCGTACCTGCCCTGTGCAATGGTCTCCCCCGTTGTAGGATGAAAAATACCGTTTGCACAATCATTGGTCTCTGAGATGATGGGGGAGATGGCTGCATGTATTAAATGCAGATCCATCTCATCTGCTATTTGCTCTAAACTACCCCTGACGACGGCTAAAGTTACTGGATCCATTATTTCAACCTTATCAATAAATTATTAAAAGAATCGACTTTAAGGGTCATATCTGGTTCAACCACGGTTGTGGTGTCTAGTTGCTCAATGATGGCTGGGCCATGAAGCGTCATTCCTGGCCTTAAGCTGGTGCGGGCGTAAATAGGCGTATCCATCCAGGCACCAAAATAAACGGGACGCTTACTTTTGATCTCAAGCTCTGAGGAAGTGTTTACACTTGGAGCGCGTTTTTGTTCTGCCGAGCTGGTTCTGAGTCCAATCGCAATGGTTCTCAAATGAACAATCACGATAGCAATATCTTTTAAAGTGTTCCCAAACTGAGCGCTATAGGCGTCGTTAAAAGCTTGTTGCATCTGCTTTGGACTCCACCCCTTTTCAATCTCAACTCTGATTGAGTGAATTTGTCCGGTGTAGGCCATATCAGCCGCGTGTGTAATGCGAACCTCATCCACAGGCACTTGACTGTTTACGATTTGATCGTGAGCCTGCTTTATTTGCTGCTCAATGATTTGCGTGAGCTGCGCCTCAGGAATTAGATCCAGTCTTTTCTCAACAGTTTGAGAAATATCGTATCTTAAATCTGCGTACGCACAACCCAGCGCACACAGCACGCCCGGGTACTCAGGAACCAACATCGTGCTGATGCCGACCTCCCTGATAAGGGCCCCGCCGTGAAGCGGTCCTGCACCCCCAAAGGCAACCATTGCAAAATCCCTTGGGTCTAATCCCCGCTCGATTGACATCAAGCGGATACGACCCGACATGCGTTGATTAACCACGGCCAATATAGCCTCGGCCATTTGCTCCATAGTGAGATTTAGTTTGGCGCCCATCTCCCTCACAGCTTTCTTGGCACCCTCTACATCAAGACGAGCATTCTGTCCATTCATTAAACTTTCCGGATTTATTCGTCCGAGCACTACGTTTGCATCCGTGACCGTTGGCTCTGTACCGCCTCTTTTAAAAGCAACTGGACCCGGCACCGCCCCAGCACTCCTGGGACCTACCTGCAGCATTCCCCCACGGTCAAGAAAAGCAATACTTCCTCCCCCTGCGCCAATCGTATGAACATCAATCATGGGCAAACGAAGCGGAATCCTAAAATCCAGATTGGTCATTTCAGCAATTTTTGGTTGGCCGTTGATTACAACAGCCACATCAAAGCTTGTACCCCCCATGTCTGCAGTGATGATGTGTGAAAAGCCGGCTTGAGTGGCTAAACGAGCTGAGGCGGTAACCCCCGCCGCTGGCCCTGAGCGAACAATGTAGGCCGCTCGTTCAGCCAATTGCTTTAGGGGAGCAACGCCGCCGTTTGACTGCATGATGGCAACCTCACGGTTAAAGCCCCAGTGGTTTAAACGTTCAGCTAAATTTTTGGCATATTTAGACACCAAGGGCTGAAGAAATCCTTGAACTACAGCGGTGCTTGTTCGCTCAAATTCATAGTACTCCCTGACCACAGAAGTAGAGGTCACAACCTCCCAAGAGGAATTGATTTCATTTAATATTTCCTGCGCTCTGAGCTCGTGAATGGGGTTTGCATAGGAATGCATAAAGGCAATCACAACAGACTGAACACCGCTCAGCTTTAAGGTCTCGGCCAAGACCTTTAAAGCCTTCTCATCTAGAGGCTCAAGCACTTTGCCCTCATAATCCAACCGCTCTTGGATTTCGAAGCGAAGTTCCCGAGGAATCAACGGTTCATGCGTTCCCTCAAGACCATACATATTGGGTCTGTCGCGTCTACCCAACTCTAAAAGATCTCTAAAACCACGAGTCGTGATAAGTGCGCAGCGTGCGCCTTTTCGCTCAATTATGGCGTTCGTTGCAATGGTCGTTCCATGCAAAATGGCGTTTAATTCGTCAGGACTTATATTTGCATTTTTTAAAGAATCCAACAACCCAACTGAAGGATCATGAGGGGTTGAGGGAACTTTTAATATTAAATGTGGCCGAGTTGAACTGCCAGAAAAATAGAGATCTGTAAAAGTACCCCCCACATCTATACCGACAATTGCATTCATCTTCTTTCCTTCTAAATTAAATTGAGTTTATTTGGTTTGCATTTGGTTTACATTTGGTTTGCCAATCTCCTCAACACTTGTGATGTAAGCTGAGACGTGTTGGCTCATTCTTCTAAATGCCGACTCAGGGTTGGCCGATTCAATGGCCGTTATCACGCGCTGGTGAGCAATTTCAACTGCTTTTCTTATTTCAATTGAATTGAAGTCAGTTACGTCTGTTGATTCATAAAATGATTTTGAAATAGCTGTCATAAATGCAATCAAGAGTTCGTTATGACTTGCTTTAACAACCTGTAAATGCCAAACCAAATTTGCTTTCAAAAATGCAGGAATATCCTCCCCCGATTCTTTTAAATTTGCATGTGCTTTCTTTAATTCTTGCAAATCCTCATTCGATCGATTTTGCGCAGCAAGTCGTGCAGCATGAGGCTCAATTGCCTCTCTTACCTCTGAGACGGCTTGCATCCTAATTCCCTGGCCTTTGATAAAGATATCAATAGATTTTTCTATGCCTATGCTTGAGGGCTTAATCACCTCTGAGCCACCTTTTCTGCCGGTTCGTATGGCGATCAACCCCTCACCCTCTAATATTCTCAAAGCCTCTCTGACCGAGGTTCTAGAGATGCTGGCACGCTCTGAGAGCTCTCGCTCATTGGGCAACAACATTCCCTCGGGCAAAGAACCCGTTAATATTTGAGTGCGCAGGTTTAGAGCTAAATAGTCTGCCGCTTTGGGGATTAAAACTTTACTGATCTGGACCATTTGTTAAACGCAAAGAGTTATCTTTATTAAAAACAAAACTATTTTTATTTAAAATGGTTGGACCAAATACAGTCGTTTTCCCTAATTAGGCGTAATTACTTCATCACTTTTATATGTTTTTAAGCTAGTATCGAGACAAATAAACGCTTAATTAGTCCTTACTATGACTTACCCTAATATTGATAAAGATACTAACCAATCCGTTCATTTTTGGCGAATTAATGGGATAGCCCACATTCGGTTTAACCGTCCTAAAAGCTTAAACAGCATCAACATTGAGCTTGCCCAGGGGTTCTTGCTAGCTTGCAAGACCATTGAAGATGACCCATTGGTTAGGGTTGTAATCGTTAGCTCAGAGGGTAAAAATTTTATGGCCGGCGGGGACCTCCAAGCTATGAAAGCGGATCCGGTCTCAATTTCCAAAAACTTAATTAAACACATGCATTCAGCCATCATGATTTTAGATGGCCTTGGAGCTCCCGTCATCGCAAGCGTTCAAGGCGCATGCGCAGGCGGTGGTCTCGGCGTTGCTGTGGCCTGTGATTGGATTGTTGCCTCCGATAACGCACGCTTTAATTTTGCATATACAAGCATAGGAGCAAGCCCGGATTGCTCAACATCGTGGGGTTTGCCAAGGTCTGTTGGCACAAGAAAAGCATTAGAGTTGGCAATGCTTTGTGAAACAGTTAATGCAGATGAAGCTTTAAAGATCGGGCTAATTAATCAAATAATTCCAAACGAGAATTTACAAGAAGTTACGCTCAAGATCGCCGAAAAATTAGAGCATTGCGCACCTCAAGCCCTTAGAAGAATAAAAAGACTGATCAAAGACTCAACCCTTACTGGTTTAACCCAGCATCTAACGGCAGAGGCAAAAAACTTTCTCGAGTGCGCATCAGGCAGTGATTTCACGGAAGGCGTAAGCGCATTTTTTGAAAAGCGTACACCCAACTTTAAAGGCGCTGAGGTTGAGCCTAAAGATCCCATGCTCGCTAAAATGCTTCTGGAGATTGAGAGGAATGACTCCCCCATCCACACCTTTAAACTAAACGAGCAATTGGCAGTTATCAGCATTCATTCACCCAAAAAAATGAATGCTCTTAATACCAATTCAATGACTGAACTGCGACAACAGATCGCAAAATTAAACGATGACCCCAGCGTGAGAGTCATTATTTTAAGAGGGCATGCAGGAAACTTCTGCACTGGCCTTGATTTGAAATCTTTGTTGGATGAAAATCAAAATTACAACCTAAGCGTTCACCAAGCATATGAGCTTCAAAAGTGCTTTGAGGGCTCTGTTCGTGCATTAAGGCAATCTACTAAGATAATTATTGCGGCTGTCGACGGGGTTGCGGTTGGTGCTGGATTTGCCCTAAGCCTTGCAGCAGATATTCGTTTTGCATCACAGACCGCGAGCTTTCACATCGGCGCTGTCAAAATGGGACTCTCAGCAGGTGAGTGCGGTATCAGCTATCACCTCCCCAAGTTAATCGGGGCTGCAAGAGCGTTTGAGGTCATGCTCACGGGGCGGGCAATTGAGGCCAGTGAGGCTCTGGGTATTGGGTTGATAGCGGACATTGTGCCCTCCACTCATTTAATGAGCAGAGCAATTCAATGTGCGAATGATATTTTGAGCAACAGTCCTTACAGTACCCAGGAGACTAAAAAAATTATGTGGACTAACCTAAACGCACCCTCTTTAGAGTCAGCGCTTGAGCTGGAAAATCACACACAGGTTCAAGCTTTAATGACCAAAGATTTCGCAGAAGCTGCAAAAGCTTTTGCACAAAAGCGCGCACCCCTTTTTATAGGAAAATAGTTAGATGACTTTAGGGGCGATAAAAAAAGTGGCAATCATCGGTGCAGGTGCTGCAGGTATTTGTGCAGCTAAGCACTTAGCCGCTGCGGGCCAAGAGGTCATCATCTTTGAGATGGGCAGCAAAATCGGTGGATTATGGGTATACGAAAACGACAACGGCATGAGTCCAGCTTATAAGTCCTTGCACGTCAACTCGGAGAATAAGGTTACAGCTTATAAAGATTTCCCCTTCAAGGAAAGCGCTCCTATCTACCCCGATCACTCGCAAATGGTAGAGTATCTGAATGATTATGCCAATCATTTTGGAATTACTCAGCTTATCCGCTTTAAAGCCGTCGTCACAAACGTACTTCCAGATCAAGACCAACGTTGGAGAGTAACGCTTGCTGACGGAACACAAACTCTATTTGACGCGGTCGTTGTAGCTACAGGTCACCAAGGAGTTCCCAAGCACCCAAATTTTCGGGATCAATTTTCTGGGGAATACTTACACTCCCAAGCCTATAAAGTACCCGAACCCTTTAGAGATAAAAATATCTTAGTTGTTGGTATCGGCAACAGTGCTTGCGATATTGCATCCGATGTTTGTTCCGTAGCCAAATCAGTTACTGTTGCCGTTCGCTCTCCCGTTTTGCTGATGCCGCGTATGTTCCTAGGAGTGCCCACCTCCAGGGTTCTTGGTAAATTAGAGAAACCTTGGATGCCCTGGATTATGAAGCGGTGGTTGAGGACCTGGATTTCAAGACTTGCATTTGGAACCATGGAGCAATGGGGGCTAAAAACACCAAAAACCCGCACTCACCCAGCAGGACATCACTTGCTTATGGGGCATATGATTTGGGAGCGAATCAAAGCAAAGCCCGGCATTAAAAATGTGCACAAACAAGATGTGTATTTTGAGGATGGGTCTTGTCAGAAATTTGATGTCATGATTGCAGCCACTGGCTACTCCTTATCGCTCCCATTTCTAAATACAGAGAACTCCCCCATTACGCATCCTTATTTAGATCTCTTTCACCGGGTCGTCAGCCCCAAACACAAAGGGCTTTACTTTGTAGGTTTTTTTAATGTAAGTGGAGGTGGCAACATAAGAATGATGGATGACCAAGCAGAGTGGGTCACTGAGCTCATAGCCCAGAAACAAGGTTTACCCAATCAAAGTGTGATGACAAAAGCTATTCAAGAAGAGAGAGATTACATTCAAAAATATTACCCTAACAGCGAGCGATACGGCTTGGAGTTAGATCCCGCCAAGTACAGGAGCGAGTTGTTGAAGCAACGACTAAATTACAAAAAAGTATTAAGCTAGTATGTTATTGAACGGAATAGTAGTAATCGAATGCAGCCAAGTTTTATCGGCCCCTTATGCGGGAATGATATTGGCTGATTTAGGTGCGCAAGTCATTAAGGTTGAAAAACCAATGAGCGGTGACGACGCGCGCAAAATGGGGCCTGCTTTTTTGGATGACGCGTCTATGTTGTTTCAAGACGTAAACAGAAATAAAGAGTCAGTGATCGTTGATCTAAAAACACCAGAAGGTTATGAATCTATTTTAAAGCTTCTTGGTTCTGCCGATATTTTTATTCACAATTTTCGACCTGGGGACGCTGAAAAACTAAAACTAGATGGCCCCACTCTCACCCAAAAATTTCCCCGACTTATTTACTGTGAAATGGGCGCCTTTGGTCATAAGGGACCTAAGCGAATGCTACCCGGGTATGAGCCCCTCATGCAAGCTTATTCGGGCTTGATCAGTATGACTGGAGACCCGAGCTCACCCCCTGCCCGAATCCCAGCATCATTGGTTGATGAGGGCACAGGTATGTGGACGGTGATTGCCGCTTTATCTGCCCTTCACAGCAGAAACAACAGCGGAAAAGGATGCGTTATCAACACCTCCTTGCTTGAGACAGCGGTAAGCTGGGCAGCACCACGGATTCATGAATGGAAGAACGAAGGAAGGATCTCTGAGCGTCTAGGTACTGGGCACTCAAACCTTGTTCCCTACCAAGCTTTTGAGACCGCTGATGGACTGCTTATGATATGCGCAGGCAATGATCGTCTGTTCTCTAAAGTTGCCATCACCTTGAGTCACCCTGAGTGGCTGAGCGACGAGAGATTTTGCACTAACCAAACTAGACTCAAGCACAGAGATAGCTTGGTTGAACTGATGACGGCGCAACTCAGGACGAACTCTCGCTCCTTTTGGACTGAAAAATTACAAATGGCTGGCGTCCCCGTTTCCCCGGTTCAAAGCATTGAGGAGATTTCAGTTGATCCTCATGTTAAGGCTCTTGATTTGATTAGGAGGGTTCCTGATCATAATTTTGAATTAACGGGCCTACCCATCTCTTTCAATGATGAGCGTCCGAAGATACTAAAAAGGGCACCCAAACTAGGGGAACATCAGCATAGATTGAAGCCTAAGTCCTAATTGATAAAAGTTAAACGCGGTGGAGCATTAACGGCTATTTATGCAGACAATTTAGTTTAAAGAGCAAAGTAGGCGAACAATATTAACTAAAGGTTATATAGATCTCCATCCACAATTTTAGCGGCTTGTGATAGGACGAGGCCATCAATGAACTCTTGAATTACTGATTGAAAATCAGTGTTTGAGAAATAGTCTTCTTTTATTCTTATTAGAAGAGGAACATGACTGGCCCAATCATGAGCTTGGCTCAAGTTCCATCTTTGAAGCTCAAGTAGTCGGTACTTAATGAGAACTTTTGCTGCGTATATTGCATGTTTTTTTGGGTTTTGAATGAAAAAGTGACACCGAGCGCGAGCCACTTTAAGTGCACAATCGACATCATTAAACATAGGACCATGTCCCGGCAAACAAATCTTAGGCTTAAGGGATTCAATTAAGTCTAAGGTTTGCAAAACATCCTCAAAAGCTTTTAAACCTTCTAGCTCAGGGAAAACAACACCAAAACCATTCTGCCATAACGCGTCAGCCGTGATTAACAACCCGTAGTCTTTTTGAAATAAAAGAGCAGAGTTAGGGTCGTGTCCAGCCCCCACGAAAACGTCCCAAGACACGCCCGAGAGTTGTAATGTTTGACCCGGTGAGTACGAGAAATGTGGGGAAAATCTCGGGCAATGTTGACCAGTTAAGTCGTAACTTAATTCGCTAGTTTCCCAATTTTGCACTTGCTCAAGTTGGTTTTCACAAACCCCAATTTGCAAGTTGGGCCATGCGCCTTGAAGAGCAGCGTTACCACCGCAATGATCACTGTGCAAATGAGTGTTAACCAAAGTGTTTAATGAGCGGCCTTGTAGCACGGTCTTAACAAGTTGAAGGGTCTGATCAGAATGGCTCCAAAACCCGCTATCCACCATTGACGCTTCGTCGGCGCTCGTTAAGATCAAATTATTAGAAGATAACCAGCCGCGCTCTAAAAAGTGCATGCCGCTTGGAAGCTTGATCAGAGAGTTCATAAAATAATAGGCTCTGATGTCTCAGCTTATAAAAATAAGAGGAGACACATGACTGTTTTGTATTGAAATATAGTTATGACTATATTTTAACAGTGCATTGATTATGCGAAGTGATGCTCAATAATATTTAATGAGATTGTTCTCCCATTCGGTGGCTCTTCGGGTTATGGGATAGTCATTTCTAGTATGGTAAAAATTCAATGATGTTTTGCCAAATTCGAATTGGATCTAATCAAAGAGAATTGCTGTTCTGTGTGACCCAGCCTTGTGTCCTTGAATTAAAATATCAAGTACTGCGGGGTCACTTTCAAAAAAGTCGTGCTCTAAAAACTGACTTTTGCATGAATATCGGAACCTAACTCGGGTGTTTCCCCACTCACATAAGCCTTAGCGGCGCTGTAGGCGAATTTGAGCCCATGAACGCCGCCGTTATCCCAGTATTCACCTTCTGAAATTGTATACTTAAGTAAAGTGATGTTTGGATCGGTTTTCCCCTTTGGAAACCACACTTGCCATGTTTCTTTCCACATCAGTGAGATCATTGTGCGGTCAGTAAGTACTGACACATTGCCACTTATAGAGGCGTATCTACTTGAGCTTTGAAAAGTGAGTAGCGCGTAAGGGTTTAAGTTAATTTCATCTATCTTAACTGAGTGAATGTCTGTGATTAGGTATGCAACCATGGCTTCGTCAAGATGTGCAATGATCATTGGACGCGAATGAATGCTTTTGGAATTGTGGGTCACAAGCATCGCAATGTGAAAATCGTTCACTAAGTCGTGCAGATGTCTTTGCTCTGTGGTTTGGTCCATTGGTTTTGACTCCTTAGTCTAAAAAGTAGGGGTGAAGTTTTGGCAACCCCTACTTTAAAGACTATCCAATAAAAGACCGTACGTTATCAAACACACCACTTGTTTTGGCTTGTCTTAAACTAAGTTCTTACTATGCACTTTGCTTTGGTTAATTGACCCTTTATTTGTAACTGAGTATTTGTAACTTAGCTTATAGAAAATAACAGTTCTAAACCCACCTTTACTTTAAATCATTGAACCATTCAACTTCATCAAAGAATTTATTAGGTTTAGTGAAAAAAGAGATCGACAAACAACCATTTGGCGCATGGGCTATGTGGGTATTGCCACCTGGTCGCCACACAAAATTTCCGGCGATTGCAGGAGCTTGCTCATCCTCTAAGCTACCCTCGAGCACATAAGTTTGCTCAACCTCTGTGTGCGTATGCAATGGAATAAATGAACCAGGTTTCATGCGAGTTAGAACGGTTAACATTCCGTCGTCATTTTGGTAAAGAACCTTGAAATCAACCCCTGGGAACTTAGACGCAGTCCAGGGCATTTTTAGTACATCAACAAATACTGATCGCGGCGTAGCAACTATTTCTTCATGAGTTGGACGCTGTTTTTCTTTGGTTGCAGTTTCCATGACGTGTTCTCTCCTTTTCAAATAATCAATAGGGTCAAGTTTCCATCGAAATTACTGATGTGCGTCTAGTGTTTACCCTAAAAAATCAATCATCTTTTTCTAGCGATCTTTTTTAAATTTTCACCGCCCTACTGCGAAAGCCTGCATGCCCCTGGGGCTCGCTGCAGTTTTAAAGATCAGCCGCCCGGCTTTATCAAACTCTCTAGTACTCACACACAATCTGCCCTCTGACCAAGGATCCCCCAAATGTATCTCGTGGCCCATATTCTTTAGTGCTTGAATCTCAGAGGGCTGAATACGGCTCTCAACGACAAGTCGATTTAGATTCAGCTGATGCGGCCAAAATGATGCCGGAAAATGCTCAACATGCCACGTTGGTGCATCAATGGCGGCTTGTAAGCTCATTCCGTGTAGCACGTGACGTAAAAAGAAAATGGTTTGCCACTGATCTTGTTGATCACCCCCGGGTGTGCCCATTACCATATACGGCTTTGAATCTTTCATAACCAAAGTTGGTGACAATGTCGTACAAGGTCTTTTGCCTGGAGCTAAAACGTTTGGGACTCCCTCATCAAGCCAAGAGATTTGTAGTCTAGTATTGAGCGCAAAGCCTAAACTAGGAATGGTCGGGCTAGATGATAACCATCCACCAGATGGTGTTGAACAAGCCATATTACCCGCCCTGTCAATTACATTAATATGGCAAGTGTCCCCAACAAAGAGTTCATGAGAGGCCCACTCGGAGGGATCCGGTAACTTTGCAAAAGTAGGCTCCCCAACACCGTAAATAGAATTAGAAACAGCCAGAGTGCGACGGCACACATCTAAGTCTGGCAATTTAAAAGCCTCCCCAGATGGGGATCCAGGTCTGAGTGCAGTTGAGGCCTGGGAGCTAATCAAGGCAGCTCTTTGAGCAATATAACCAGGGGATAGCAATCCTTCAATTGGAACGTCAGCAAAACGCGGATCTCCCAACCAAGCTAAACGATCCGCCATCGCAAGTTTACAAGCTTCAGTGATATGGTGAATAAAGTCAGCGCCATGAGGATCAAAGTTTTGCAGGCCTTTATTTTCTAACAAACCCAGTTGTTGCAGCATAACGAGACCTTGGCTCCAAGGCCCACATTTGGCAACGCTGTAGCGACCAAAATCATGCCAAATCGGGCTCTCCACCTGAGCCTCCCAATTGACAAGATCTGCCAACCTTAGCAGGCCAGTTTGAGGTTTACCGCTTGAATCGACAAAAGATTGCCTACAAAACGAATCCATTTCCTGGGCCACAAAACCGCCGTACCAAACGCGCACTGCTGCATCAATTTGACCCTCCCTTTGTTGGGACTGGCTCTGGGCCTTTGCGATCACTTGGCTATAAGTCTGAGCTAGAGAAGTGTTGGTGATCCAAGAACCCGGGCGAGGCACCTTACCCTGTCTTAACCATTGTCGGCCAGAGCTTGGCCATTCGTTCTCAAATAAAGGTTTAACGGCTGCTATGGCTTGAGAGACTCTTGGGGAAACAGGAAAACCCTCTTGCGCTAACTTAATCGCAGGTGACAAAACATCCGATAAACTCCAAGTCCCATGGTCTTTTAAAAGACGCATCCAAGCGCCAAATGCACCCGGTACAGTGGCCGCAAGTAAGCCTATACCGGGGACTTGCTCCATACCTCTTTCTTTAAAGTATTGTGGCGTCGCAGCACTGGGTGCACAACCTTGCCCGGAAATAACTTGAGCACAACTTTGTCGCTCATTCCACAGCATGATGGACGCCTCGCCTCCAGGACCATTAAGGTGAGGTTCTACGACCTGTAAAACCATCCCTCCAGCAACGGCTGCGTCAAATGCGTTCCCCCCTCGTTCAAGGACACTCATAGCGGTTTGCGAACCCAACCAATGAGTAGACGCACAGACCCCAAAGGTGCCACTGATTTCAGGCCGAGTTGTGAACATAAGTATTGATATAAAACCCTTATTAAATAAAAAAATAGAAAGATTCAGATTAAAAGACTTTTTGTTGAACCGAATTTATTTTTTAACAATAAGTTTTTTAAATTTACTCGATCGAAATATTTCTTTGTCGAATCACATTTCCTAGCAACGTTTGACTGTCTAAGAATTGTGTTCTAAATTCTGCAGCAGTACTGGAAGCAGGAATAAAACCCCGAGCTGACAACTCCGATTTCACCTCCGGAAGATTCACAGTGTTGCGAAGTAATTCAGAGAGTTTATTCAATACCTCTGGAGAAAGACCCTTAGGCGCTACTAAACCTTGATAGGAGTACATATCAAACCCATCAAACCCAAGCTCTTGAAGCGTAGGTAGATTGGGATACAAAGGAATTCGCGTACGAGATGAAACAAGTAAAGGCTTTAATTTTCCGTCCTTAATATAGGGAAGTGCGGTAGCTAAGTCAGAGAAATATAAATCGATCACTCCTCCCAACAAATCCTTAATCGCAGGAGCTGCCCCAGCGTACGGAGCGTGCACAGGGTTTACGTTAAGTCTGGCGGCAAATGCCTCCATTGTTAAATGATTCATACCACCTTGCCCCCAGCTCCCGTAAGTTACTTTTTTATCCTCAGCCTTCATATAAGCAATAACTTCTTGAGCATTAGACACGGGCAAATCTAATTTTGCCAACAAGACCAGAGGAGTTTTAACCATGGTCCCGATAAAGTCAACATCTTTTTCTGCAGAGTATTTAAGATTTTTCATAAGAGATGAATTAGCGGCCATTTGCTCAGCTGTATGCATTACGGTATATCCGTCTGCTTTACTAGACAATAACGTTTGAGTGCCAATCACTGTTCCGCCTCCAGGCTTATAGTCCACATAAATCTGTTGCGCTGCTGCGAGAGATAATTTTGGGGTAACTATTCTTGCAACAATGTCGCCACCACCGCCAGGAGGGTAGGGAAGAATCCAACGTATGGATTTATTCGGAAAATCTTCAGCATGCACTGTATTTATGAAGCCAAGACCAATTAATAAAAGGAAGGCAAATAAATTAACCCGCGTAAAGAGAGATGTAGAGCTATATTGGCCTTTGAACCTACTTAAATTCATATTAATTCCTTTAATATCGTTAGAGTACTACGATACTAATATTTAAATAGGTGAATTATCAATAGCGATAACCCAAACTAGGGTTATCACTGACAAACTAATGCTTGAAAAGGTTTTTTTAATGATTGCTTGAAAAACTAAATTAAGTTTTGGAAACAACTAGAACGCTTGGCCTGTATGACGCTTAGATTTTGATTTTTAGGTACAAGTATTTTCTTATGACAATTGAGTCCAAAGCTAATAGAGTTTTTTAACCCAAATTTAAAATTAGGGACAACAGTGTAAAGTCAAATTGTTCTAAATATCGGAGGCCACCGTGTATTAATTGAGTGGATGCTGATGAGGTTTGAGAAGCTAAATCTCCACTTTCGCACAATAAGACTTTAAGTCCACGGCCCGCTAAATCTCTTGCAATCCCTGTACCGTTCACACCCCCACCAACCACCACCACATCATAATGGTCCGCTGCATGCTCTAGTTCAGTCATGCAAGGAATTGATGGGGAATTTAACATCTTCTTTTATTAGTTATAGATTTGAGTGTCTTGCTCTATTTAGCACGTAACGATAATTTAAAATGGAAGCGGTAAATCAAATACAAGAGTAGCACTGCCAAGAATAAACTCGAAAGCGCAAGTGACAAATGAATGCCGATTACTCCTCCGATCAAACCAACTGTAATGCCAGACCCTGCCCTCATTCCTAGTGCAAACATATTGAACAGTCCAATGACTCTACCCCTATGCTCGTTTGGTGCATTGAGTTGCACAAGAGTTTGGGCCATAGAGCTGAACGCTAATTCTAAAAAACCAGCGATAAACAAAAGTAGAATCGAATAAAAATAATTATTGATTATTGCAAACATAGACAAAGATAAACACCATAGCAAAGCAATGAGTAGCGCAGAACTGCTTCTTGGCCTCATAATTCCTTTGTTGCTGAGTATCAACCCAGCAAGTAAAGCACCTGCAGCGTCTGCAGCCAACAAAATGCTATAGGACAAACCTGGATCACCATGACCTAGATCGTGCGCAAACCCAGGCATTTGAGCTTGATAACTTGTGCCGACACAAAAAGACGCAGCACCAACCAAAAGTATCATAGAAAATATGATTGGCATCTTTGATACTTCGTTAAAAGTATTCACCATATCTGCGATTCCTCTGACTGGAATTTTTAAAACCTTAGATGGATCTTTAAATGCAAACTTGCACGGGGCGTTGATTAACCATAAAAATGTTGGCACATAAAAAAAGGCGTTTAGTATGATCCCATAACTAGGACCTATTGCGATAAGAATACCTCCCCCTACTCCAGGGCCAACCAATATACCAAGATATCTGGCAGTTGCTAGCAATCTGACTGCACTCGGAAGCTCCTCTTTTTCGACGACGTCATGTAATAAAATCTGCGTCGAGGTATGCCAAAAAACGCCCGCGCAACCATGCAACACTAACAAAAGCATTGCAGCCCAAATTTCCAAACTATCCGTTAGAAAGAAATAACCCCATCCGATCGAAGCACTTGAGAAAAGAAGCATGCCTATTTGAATAAGTCTTCTTGGATCAAATCTCTCGGCCAACATTCCAACTGGGACTGAAAAAAATAAAAAAGGTAACCAATGGGAAAGCACAGCGAAACCGCCCAACTCTGGCGAATGAAATTTTTGATACATCATCCAATAACTGATTACGTGTTCGATGTTGTCAGCCATCATCGCCAGGATGTAGGTAATAATGAGAGCCCTAAAACCTTTGTTGGATAATGCTAAAAATGGGGCTGAAGTTTTCTGAGTATTCATTTGTTTTGAAATAAAATTTTAGTCACTCATCATTTAAATTATTCATACCATGTCCTACATTCTTGCTCTTGATCAAGGTACCTTTAGCTCACGAAGTATGGTTTTTAGCGAAAGTGGTCATATCGTCTCATCTGCTCAACAAGAGTTTACCCAACTATACCCTTTACCAGGGTGAGTAGAGAGAGGTTACCTGGACAGCGCGAATAGCGTCTGCGGCCTTCATTGGTCGCATGGATACAACCATTGGACCACGAAATACCCCTGAGGGTTCGGTTTGAATAGTAGTGCGGTATATGGCTACATTTTTGCCCTGCTCTATGTGCCTCAAAGGTAAGCCAACTTGCAACAAAGCCTACTCAAAAGAGAAAGAACACCCTAGAACAAATGTAACCAAATCATTTCTCCAAACGGATAATATGTCTGTTGGTTCTTCAACGATTTGTCCGTGGCTCCAGACACGGTAGCGAGGAAGATCAGTGCAAATATCAATGGTCGTTCCTAAACTTGGCAATCCGCGATTACCCGGCTCGAAGACAGCTAGCAAGGGACAGGGTTTGGGGTTGCGCTGGCAGTAAAGTAAGAATTGCGCAGCCATGGCCTGAGGGAGAATGATCACATTACCTTAGACATGATCTCTGGCTAATCCACTTGTGTGCGAGCTCCAAGCACCTTTACGAATTACGTCGCGCACGCGCTTGGCAGTTTGTTCATCGGTAGTTCCAAACACCGCCTGCAAAGAATTAGATAGTTTACTCATGGCACTCATTTTAGTTGGAGTGGTTTTATTTACTGTTATATTTTCAAAACTAAGTGAATTCAAATATCTTTGTGACTTTAGATTTTTTATTGCGCTAAGATTTTTTTTAGTTTTAATTCCACTATTGGCCAAACCTGGGGATTAACAATACGCGTGGATCTTTGACCTTTAACAAAAGAACGAATTTGCTCGGCTCCCATTTTTGCACTATTGAACCGAGCCTCATGAGTCACGCCTGCAGTATGAAAGGTTGAAACAACGTTAGGCAAAGACAGCAAAGGGTGGTCTTTCGGGGGCGGCTCAACAGCCCAAACATCTAATCCGGCGCCCCCTATTTTCCCAGACTTTATGGCCACATACAAATCGTCTTCATTATGAATACCGCCTCGCGCCGTTGAAATAAATGTAGCGCCGCTTTTAGCCTGATTGAAGGTAGTTGCATTAAACAAATTGAGAGTGTCTGAGTTTCTAGGGCAGTGAACAGAAATAATGTCTGCCTGAGGGATTAAATCTTGAAATCGACATGGCTCAGCACCCCTACTATGTATCTCCTCTTGGCTGAAATAAGGGTCAAATGCCAAAACCCGCATCCCAAAAGCTTTAGCAAGCAAAGCAGTGCGACGTCCTGTCTCACCAATTCCAATGAGACCCAGAGTTAAGCCTCTTAATTGATTGCCCATTAATTCTTCTCTGCTTGTTGTTTTGCCTGCTCGCATTAAACGATCGGATTCGCTAATTCTGTGCTTGACATCGAGCATCAATCCAATGGCATGCTCTGCCACGGAATCTGCATTACCACCTGCTTGATTAATCACAAGCACACCCCTGCTCGTACAGGCCTGGACGTCTACCGGATCATACCCGGCCCCTGATGAGGAGACGCAAATCAAATCCTTACACGTTTCTAATAATTGCTCTGTAACGTGCCACTGTTTGGGCACCTCGTCTCTAGCTGCTAATATGTGGTAGATGTGAGCCGTCCTAAAATGCTCCATATTAACTATATCTAAATCCGATTGTTTACAACGGATTAAATTGATTAACGGATCTTTTGCAATCTCAGCTTCAAAGATATCGTCAATCCAAAAATCGAATCTGACTAAATTGAGTTTCATAAAATAGCGTATTGATTGTTATGTGCAATTCGTGAATTATCCCACTAGGATGGGAGCAAGAATCAAATAACGGTACGTCTATAGCGCTGTTTGATTTAGATGGATTGGTGAGCAGTAAACGCTTCGCAGCTCTTTGCAACGGTTTTAACTGAAATTTTTAATCAAAATATTAATCTCGGTGAATTTCCAACTTCTCAGGCGAACGCAAGTTAATTAGTGAGTTTGAGCTCAAATAAGTCATTATGAGTTCCAGCTAAACTCAAACTAAGCCCTCACTAACTGCCCAGGTAATGCCCCAGTTGCCTCACCTTGCTCCATCACCACTTCCCCGTTGATGATGGTTGACACATAGCCCTTTGCTTTTTGTACCAACCGTCGACCGCCAGCGGGCAAATCGTTTAAGACCATTGGAATGGATAAATCTAGTTGATCAAAATCTATAATATTTATATCCGCTTTCATCCCAACCCTCAGAACGCCTCTGTCTAGCATTCCTAGCGCTTTTGCATTGCGCTGAGTTTGTGCATGAACTAGAAACTCAATGGGCAGCCTCTTACCTCTAGTTCTCTCTCTCGCCCAGTGCTTGATAAGGTAAGTTGGATAGCTTGCATCACAGATGTAGCCACAGTGTGCGCCTGCGTCTCCAAGACCTAGTAACGCTGCAGGATGGCTCATCATCTCAAGCACAGCGTCTAAATTATTGTGGGTATAGTTATATAGGGGAAAGTAAAACTTTTGACGTCCCTCGTCGTCCAGCATCATATCGTAAGCAACTTCAGCGGGGGGAAGTTTTCTTAATTCAGCAATGCCAGCAACACTATCCTCTGGCAAAGGCTCGTAGTCGGCACGGTCATAAATGGGGAAGTATTTGTGAAAATGTTGTGTGATGCTATCGAGCCGCCTGTTGTCGAGCGGCACTGCAGCTTCTCTTAAAATACGCGCCCGTAACTGAGGGTTTCGCATTTCGCGCACTCGCTCTGAGACGCTTAGGTAAGAGATTGCTTTATAAGAGGGTGCCAAAAAGAAAGGGTGCATCGAACACTCTAACCCATGTATCATGCCGATCCCTCTGCAGGCAACCTGGGCTTTAATGTCCAGTCCGCCTTTACGGGCACTCTCTGTTCGACGGAGCACCTCTTGCCAACGTTCTGGAAGAAAATCATGCTGAAGCAAAGAATACGACAGGGGGCGACCACTTGAGCTGACTAGATCTTCAACGAGTTTAAATTCATAGTCCAAATCGTCCCAATCCGTAATCAGTTGCAGCACGCCTTTTCCGGTCTCTCCAATAGCTTTGGCGATAGTGATTAGCTCCTGCGACGCCGCCCCTAAAGAGGGCACAGCCTCGCCTTGTTTTGTTCGGTGAACTGCGGTTCGAGAGGAAGTAAATCCAAGTGCTCCCTTTGAAACCGCTTCTTTGGCGAGTGCTGCCATCGCCTTCATATCTTCTAGCGTTGCTGCCTCACGGTTAGCACCCCGCTCCCCCATTACGAAAACGCGTAAAGCTCCGTGCGGAATTTGAGTGCCGATATCCATGATGCGGGGAATGCGGGCCATTGCATTCATGTATTCGGGGAAACTCTCCCACTCCCACTTCACCCCTTCTGATAAAACTGCACCAGGAATATCTTCAACCCCCTCCATAAGCTCTATCATCCACTCCCTTTGATGCGTGTGCGCAGGAGCAAAGCCAACCCCGCAGTTGCCCATCACCGCAGTTGTCACTCCGTGCCAAGATGATGGAGACATTAAGGGGTCCCAACTCGCTTGACCATCGTAGTGGGTGTGTATATCCACCCATCCCGGCGTAACCATCAACCCGTCTGCATTGAAAATTCTGGTAGCTTGGCCTGATATTTTTCCAACGTCTACGATTTGTCCGTCTTTAATCCCTACGTCAGATAGCTTAGGCTTGGTTCCGGTGCCGTCTACAACGGTGCCACCTTTGATAATGAAATCATACATATTTATAAATCTCAGTTATTTCTCAGTCCAGGGAATTTCTTTCCAAAGCTGCCGAAACATGGCGTCAGCTGCTTTGGTCTCGACCTCGTAGGCACTTGGAGATAAGAACCGCACGGGCGAAAAACCGCTCTCTGCACTTTGCTTAAACACGGGGTCATTGATGGCTTCATTGAGTGCTTTTACAAGTCGGTTTCGCACTGAAGGCGCAATGCCCTTAGGGGCCGCAACGCCTCTCAAAGATGACATCTCAAAGTCAAACCCTTGTTCTTTAAAAGTTGGCCAATCACTTGCCATTGCAATTCTAGAGGCCGTCATTTGGCCCAGACAGCGCAGGGGTGATCCGCCCTTTTGGTACTGTAAAGCCTCCCCCACATTTATAGCCCCGACTGTAATGTGGTGACCGATCATTGCAGATCGCACCTCAGAGGAGCCTTTGAAAGGAATATGTGTCATTTTAACGCCCGCTATTTTCTCAAACAAGAGCATTGCCAAATGATCGTCTGAGCCCACTCCGGTGCTACCTAAAGTCACTGCGCCTGGGTTGGTCTTCGCTTGGCTAGCTAAATCAGCGAGTGTCTTGATTTGGCTGTCATTATGAACACAAAAAGTACCCGGATCGTCGACCACGTTTGCTAAAAGATCAAAACTAGCTAAAGTCCAAGTTGTCTTTCTCTCGATAGGCACTGTGATAACAGGGGGCGTATTGATAAATCCAATGGTGTAACCATCTGGAGCGGCAAGGGCTAGGGCTGCAAAACCGATCTCCCCTCCCGCGCCAACTTTATTTATAACATTTATATGCGCGCCCTGACCCAGCGATTTCTCAAGGTAAGGTACGAGTTGACGGGCTACCATATCCGTGCCACCCCCAGGTGCATATGCAACTATCAGGTTAATGGCTTGATCAGTTGGCCATGCACTTTGGGCTACAGTGCAAAACAAAAATAGGGGCAACCCACTTACAAGAGCACTTAAACTTGCCCAAACGAAGGACTTACTTAAAAAAGGCATAGAGAATTATGTCCCTTAAAAAAATTCAAAAAATTTATATCCAATGGACATCACCTTTGTGTTCGCTGGATTAAAGCCTGGTTCGTGCAAAGTTTCAAAAAAAATTAAAACTAAGCAGTAACAGTTATCTCTTTAAAAACTAAACCAATAAAACCTTACATTAAAATTTTGCCTTAATAGTGAGTTTTGATCAATACCCACTTATACCGATAGCTCTAATAGATCTCAGTTTTATGAGATGAACAAATTAATAAGCAACCTAGGGCCCAACTTCAAAACTCTAGTATTTACCCTGCTTCAATGGGTTAAAAATTAGTTTAAATTCATCTCTAATAGAAATAAATAAATTAACAAATGTTCTTTACTCCACCCAAAATAATTGAAACTACGGTCTTTGCCTCTATTCCTGAGAACCAACTAAGTGCCAACCCAAGGAATGAATGGACAACCACTCAACCAATTGGTAGCCCTTATGAAAGCTTAATAGAGGGGCCCTCCTTTGATGAGCATGGCAATCTTTACTGCGTTGATGTCATCAACGGAAGAATTATAAAATTTGATCACAAAGGGGTTTTCTCCGTTTTGATAAAGTACGACGGATGGCCCAACGGCTTAAAGTTTCACAAAGACGGCAGAATATTCATAGCTGACTACAAGAACGGCATCATGGTATTCGATCCGGTTAAAAATGAAATAAAACCCTTGCTACAAAGATTCCAAGCGGAGAGATTTAAAGGTGTAAATGATTTATTTTTTGCTAAAAATGGTGATCTTTATTTCACCGATCAAGGCTTGACGGGGTTGCAAGACCCTAGCGGGAGACTGTTTAGACTAAAGGCAAGCGGCCAATTGGAGTGCCTACTAAGCAACATACCCAGTCCAAACGGTTTAGTGATGAATTTAGATGAGACTGCGATTTATCTGGCCGTGACCCGAGCAAACTCAGTATGGCGCGTGCCCCTAATGTTGGACGGAAGTGTCTCCAAGGTGGGCACTTTCATTCAGCTATCGGGTGGCGTGGGCCCAGATGGTTTGGCCTTGGACAGTGAGGGCCGACTTGCCATCTCGCATGTAGGTATGGGTTGTGTATGGATTGTGGACCAAACGGGCGAGCCAATTTACAGAATCAATTCATGCAAAAAGAAGTACACCACGAACGTTGCTTTCGGAGGGGTAGATAATAAAACTCTTTACATCACAGAATCTAGCACTGGGACTGTGATTACGGCCAAGTTAGATGTGCCTGGTAAGAAAATGTTTTCACACCAATAAGCCTATGAGTAGAGCCTATGAGTAGAGCCTATGAGTAGAGCTTATGAGTAGAGCTTATGAGTAGAGTTGAACTAACTGCAAATCGAATGTTTAAATCATCACGCTCGTCCAAAACTATGCCAAAAAAACCTATGACTTGGTGCTAAGAGAATCAATAAACTCTCCCACCAATTTATTAAACTGCTCAGGCTGTTCAATGTTTGCCAAGTGAGCCGCATTTTCAATTATTGAAAACTTTGAGTGCTCGATTACTTTGTGCAACACCATAGCTTGGTCGATTGTGCAAGCAGGGTCTTGTCTGCCCGTAACAATGAGGGTTGGCGCTTTGATTTTAAGTAGCATTGTGGTTTGCGACATGTCTCTCACAGCGCTTGCGCACCCTGTATAACCCTCAAGCGGAGTACCAATTATCATCGCTTTAACTTTTGCTATTTCTTCTGGCTTGGACTCAACAAAGCCTTTGTTAAACCACCGCTTGATCGTACCGTCCACTAACCCAGCAATTCCCTGCGTTTTTGCAATCTCTAGGCGCTCAGCCCACAAATGGCGAGGCGGCATTTCACTGGCCGTATCGCAAAGGCTCAAAGAGCGGATTAATTCAGGGTAATTTGCGCCTAGGTACTGTCCAATCATTCCCCCCATAGATAGGCCCACAAAATGAACAGGGCCTACTCCAAGGGATTTGATTAGTTCTGCAGCGTCCTGTGCCAGCAACTCAATCGAATAAGGTGCGGGTGTGACCTGCGTGCCTCCGTGCCCCCGAGTGTCATAGCGAAGTACGCGGTATTTTGAAAAAGCAGGCAACGTACAGTCCCACATCTCATAATTAGACATTAAACTGTTACTGAACATGACCACAGGCGCTTTTTCGGAACCATCAACGCGGTAGTTAACATCAATACCGTTTGCTTTTATTTTGTTCATTGTGTGGCTCTTCGTTTATTGTATTTTGTCCACGTCACCTACAAATTCCATTGGGCAATACATGGCGCCATGAAAAAGTTCTGAGACGGGGTCCTCTTTTATTCCTTTGGCAAACATTTCGTCCCTAAATTCCTCAGCGTTGTCTTGTGGAGCGTATCCCAAGTGTTTTACAAGCGTGTTGTCCCACCTGTTTCTTAAATTCTTGGAGACACCGTAAATCACTTCAAAATGAAACCCTGCGTGATCGATACAAGCCTTGGTGAGTCTAATCATATCGTTGTGACTAATCCAGGTGTTGAGTTGTCTAACATCTGCTGGTTTGTTGTCGGGTCTAAAAGAGCCAATCCTTAAACAGGCGACCTGCATCCCGTATTTGTCGGCGTAAAGTCGCCCAAGCGCTTCACCAAACACTTTGGAGACGCCATATCTTCCGTCAGGGCGGGGCTCCACTTGTGTGTCAATAAAGCGCTCTCTTCTGTGAAATCCCACTGCGTGGTTGGAACTTGCAAAAATCATTCTTCTCACGCCCGCTTGGTGCGCGCAGTCAAACGTGTTGTAACAGCCCTCAATATTTGCGGGGAGTATCTTCTCCCAAGAGTCCTCTACAGATATCCCAGCCAGATGAATCACTGTGTCAATATCCCTCATGGCGTGGCGAAGCTTTTCCACGTCTCGCAGATCACATTGAACAATCTCCTCCCCCTGTCCGCCAGGCTCTTGTTCGGCCACATCCATACACCGAATCAACTCATATTGCCCCTTCAAAGCTGATCTAAGGATTTTTCCTATGAGTCCAGCAGAACCTGTCAAAAGTATCTTCTTCATTATTAACCGTTTCTAAAAAACTTAAGCGCTTTAAGCATCAAATGCCCAGATAGGCAGACTGAACCTGTTCGTTATTGAGTAGTTCTTGATTTGTGCCCTCTAGGATAACACGACCACTCTCAAGCACATAGGCTCTATCTACCAAACTGAGGGCTCGGCTAACGTTTTGTTCAACAAGCAAAATGGAGGTACCCATTTTATGAATTTCGTGAATTTTCTCAAATGTGACATCACACATCACGGGGGCTAATCCAAGGGAAGGTTCATCTAGCATTAGCAAACGTGGCTTGAGCATCAACCCCCTGCCAACTGCGACCATTTGCTGCTCACCCCCGCTCATCGTGCCGGCCAATTGAGTTTTCCTCTCCGCCAGTCTTGGGAAGATACTGTAAACGAGTTCAAGAGAGCGCTTCCTATCTACCTTTGCTCTTGGCGCGTAAGCTCCTATTTCTAAATTTTCTTGGACACTCATTTCGGGAAAGACTTGTCGCCCCTCAGGTACATGGGCTATACCTAGTTCAGTTATTTGGTGAGGCAAAAGTCCGCTTAAATCCTGGCCCATGAAACTCACACGCCCCGCTTTTAACTTCACTAAACCAGAGATGGTTCGAAGTGTTGTACTTTTACCTGCCCCATTAGCGCCGAGTAATCCAACCGCCTCCCCCTCACCAACGGTGATGGTGACGTTGGTGATCGCTTGAACGGATCCATAACTTGCAGAGACCCCGGATAACTCAATCATGGTGGGTTTCTCCTTGTGGCTTCACATACCCAGATCCTAAATACGCGCGTATGACCTCCGGATTTTTAATCACCTCGTCCGGGCTGCCTTCGGCTATCTTTTGCCCATGATCAAGCACAACCATATACTTGGCAACAGCCATAATGGCGCGCATTAAGTGCTCCACAATCACAATGGTCAAGCCCCGGCTTGATAGTTTTTTAATCAGTTCTACTGCCTGATCAACCTCGGATGGATTTAGGCCTGCCATGACTTCATCGAGTAGCAAAATCTTGGGCTGCGTTGCCAAGGCTCTAGCCATCTCAAGTCTTCGTTGATCAATGGTGGTTAAGTCGCGGGCAGCAAAATTTTCTTTGGCACTTAAACCTAAGAAGTTAATCGACTCCCTTGCAACCTCTTTGGCCCGGTTGGTATTGGGTTGCCTTAGAAAAGCACCTGTCATGACATTTTCTAACACTGACATTGCACCAAAGGGTTTTGCAACCTGAAAAGTTCTAGCCATCCCTAACTCACATACCTGGTGAGGTCGAAGATTGGCAATCTCATGACCCAAGGCATTAACTGAGCCTGAGTCAGGGCGATGAAAGCCCATGATTAAGTTAAAAGCGGTTGTCTTTCCCGCCCCGTTGGGTCCAATTAGGGCTAGGGTCTCGTTTTCTCTAACAGAAAAGGAAACATCATTGACAGCGTGCAATCCGCCAAATTTCTTATTCAAGTTTTTTATAACAAGAGCGTTAGTCATTTATAACTTAGATGGATTAGGTTGGGGGCCGGTATTAAAATTTAGCTTTGATTTCTTTGAAATACCCAACTATTCCGGTAGGTCGAATCAAAATCACGGCCATCAATATCAAGCTGTATACAGTGAGTTGTATCCCTCCAATAGAGTTACCCAAATAACTTTGGAGCAGAGCAGTTGTGGTTTCAAGCAAGATCGTGCCAATTAGTGGGCCCCACAAGGTACCAATACCGCCAACAATGGAGACCAAAGCGGCCTCGATCGATACGTTAAAACTAAAAGCAGTTTGGGGATCTATAAAGTAAATATACTGAGTGTAGAAAGTACCCGCAAGTGAGGTTAAAAACGCTGAAAGCATGTAGATATTGCGCTTTACCTTAACGACGTCCACGCCACTGGCCTCGGCTGCGTCTTCGTCCTCGCCAAGCGCAATTAAATAGTAACCAATACGAGAGCGCTCAATCCAAGCCGTAATTGCCAACGAAATCAAAAGTAATCCTAGTACGATGAAGTAATAAGGTGTTTTGGTCTCAAACTGCATCATCAAAGGAGCATGTCCTAGATTGGGAATAGTAGTCCCTTCAGCACCCCAAGCAAAATCTCTGAACTTTAAGAAAATCAACATCAACACGTTCGCTGTAGCTATGGTGGAGATGGTAAAGTACGGGCCTTTTAAGCGAAAGCAAAGCCATCCAATTGGCAAACTAGCAGACATCCCCACAAAACCACCCACCACCATTCCAATCCAAGGCGAAATTCCGTAATTGATCTCCATCAACGTAGAGGTGTAAGCGCCCAGTCCAAAAAATGCAACGTGCCCCAAAGAAAGTTGCTTAGCGTATCCCCCAAGTAAATTCCAAGACGTGCCAATAAACGCAAAAAGAAGTATGCGAACTAAAATTTCTAAGGCAAATGAGCTTGTAATCACGAATGGAAATACAACCATCAGAATCAACAAGAGTCCAATAAAAATTTTGTATGAAGGAATTAGTTTATGCACTACTTTCTCCACCCGCCAGCTAAACCACTTGGCTTGAGCGCAAGAGTTGCAAGCAATAAGATGAATACTACGATCAATCCAGAGTCAGCACCAATGAACTGAATTCCTAAAGATTCCGCTATTCCCATTAACAAACTCGCCACTAAAGCGCCTAGGACATTTCCCAAGGTTCCAAGTACAACCGCTACAAAGGCCATAAGCACAAAAACTTGGCCAACCAAAGGATAGGCTGGATAAAAGGACATCAACAAAGAGCCCGCTGCACCAGCTAAAGCTAGGGCGATTCCAAGAGCTACAGCAAAAACACGGTTAGGATTAATTCCCATCAACTGCGCAACATCCCTATTTTGAGAAGCCGCGCGCATCGCCTTTCCTAAATCAGTGGTCTTTAGAAATAACCAAAGTATGCCGCTCAAAATCATTGCCAAAACAAAGGCTATGAGCTTAGCATAAGGGATATAAACTCCACCAAAGTGAAAAGCCTCATCTGAATACCAGGTGTGGATCGTTCTGTAGTTAGCTGTGAAGAACATCAATGATAAGTTGATAATAAGAAGAGACAAAGCAAATGTCAAAAATATCTGAGGAAGATCATTTAGACCCAGTACTCTTCTTATCAAGTAATGCTGAATTAAAACACCAACCACAAACAGTATCGGCATAGAAAACAGCACAGACACAACAGGGTCTATATTGAATTGAGAGGACAAGTAGTAACTCAAATACATGCCTATCATGACAAACTCGCCTTGAGCGAAATTGACAATTTTCACCACGCCAAAGATCAGGGTCACACCAATACTGACTAAAGCGTATATCCCCCCGATCAGTAAACCGTTGATAACGGCTTGCAGTACGGTTTCTAGCATCTGATGACCAACGTAAAAGTATGTTTAAGACTAACCAATATGTAGATTTATATTGATCGAAGATTAAGTTTTCATAACAGAAGCTTTGGCAAAATCTTTAGGATAAATGCTTGCCAGATCACCGTTTTGCCACTGAACACCCACGGGACGCCCATAGATATTTTTACCGTCTGGACCAAATTTAACCCGTCCTCCTGGTGCCATGGCTGCGTAACCTGAGGACACGTCAAGCGTTGAAAGCGCTTCGCGAACTTTTTGGGGATCTCTGGACGCACATCGCTCAAGCGCATCAGCCAGCATATAAGTCTGTGCAATTAATCCGCCGCCGTATTCGAATAAAAATTCACCCGTGATTTTCTTAAATTCTTCGTTGCATTTTTGTGACTCAGCGCTTATGTCGTGATTCCAGTGCGTAACCCCTTGCAAGCCTTCAGCCAATTTGCCAACGTTTTTGTAAAAATCAGGCATTACAAACCCACCAGAACCGGCGTTGACAGCGATATTAAGGCCCATCTGCCTAATTGATCGCACAATCAAGATCAAGTCATTTAGGTATGACAAGGAGAAAAGCGTATTAGCGCCAGATGCCTTAACCTTGTTTAGTAAAGGAGCAGCGTCAGTGAATCCAGCCGAGTAGGGCTCAAACATCACAATCTCCACACCTTCGCTTGCAGCCAATTCTTTCACGCCGTTGGAGGTTGCGGTTCCAAAAGCTGTGTTCTCAAAAATAACAGCAACTTTTGGTTTATCTGAGGCTAGCTTGGACATTTGCAGCTGAGTTTGAGCAAATTGTGAGGCCCTTGCAAAAGGGGTAAATGTATATGAGCGTCCACCCTTGTTAAGCATGTCTGAGCTTGAGCCAGTGATAAGCGGAACTTTTGCTCTCTCAGCGACCTCACAAGCAATCAAAGTCAGGGCAGATGCATAGCAGCCGTGTATGGCGGAGAGTTTGTTACTCGTAATCAAGCGATCAGTCTCTGTTCGCGTAACGGTTGTATCACTTTGAACGTCAGAGATGATGAGGTTTAGCTTAGCTCCTCCCAAAGACTTTATACCTCCAGCATCGTTGATCATACTAACAGCTAATTTAGCCGCCGCAACGCATCCCGTTCCAATCTGAGCCATGCTGCCCGTGACCGGGTAAAGCGCACCAATATTCACCGGATCTGCTGCGTAGCCTCTCAAGGGTATAGCACTAAGTCCAGATGCAAAAAAAGCACTGCCCGTTGCTTTAATAATTTTTCTTCTGTTTTGAGATAGTTCTGTCATAGCAAACCTTTAAGTAATGGATTTAAAAACGATCTTTAAAAATTCTTTCTTTTAATTTATTTGATCTCTGTCGCATTTGAAGTTAAATGCAATATAACACCTTGTTAAACATATTTAACTAAGTAAATATCCCAGGGTTATTGAGTAATGGCACTAGATCTTTCCCCCTGAATCAACTTTAAATGGGCGGTATTTGAAAAATACTACTACGGCGGCATATAGAAAGCAAGCAGGAGTGGTACAGCGGGCCTCCAAAATTGATGCGTACAAAGCTATGAGACGCCGCCAACAATCGTCCACACACCACTCGCTTTTGATCTCACTCAAACATCTAATTTAGCTATGCTTAAAGCATTCACTGAATACGTTATTACCGATAAGTCTGTTGGAGTTTTGAATGTATTGCCGTCAAAAGCAACAGCAGCAGATTATTTACAAAATGATCAACATTTTAACTGTACAGATGAATCAATTGCTTTTGACTCATCATTAAACTCAGGAACCATAGGGAAAGTACTAGGAGCTGTTTTTGGCAAAACCGCAGTACATATAAAACATTTGTGAGCATCGGCCTCACCTATGTTTACAAAGGCATTACCTACAATGATCTGGCCTTACCTGCCTTAAATGCGGCAGGCTCATTTACTCCTGATCAAATAGTCGCAACTTTATGGAGAAATGTTGTCGACTCTGCTACAAGTGCTTTTGAAAAACACCATTTATTAAAATGCTTGCCTAAGATACTGAAGTTGGTGATTTAGCATTCTTTACCGCGGATATCTTTTTCAACACGAAAAACACTAATTTAATTGGATTGGCCCAAACTGATATTGAATATACGTCCGCTTAACCCTCCCAAAAAGCTTCCCGACGGTTTGTATGTATTATATTTTTTGACATACACCCGCAAAAATTGGACCAGTTGAGGAACTAGGAGAACTTTGATAAACAGTTATTAAAAATGTATTACCACTGTTAACGGGTAATATATTGAAGTGGGTTGTCACCGTGGTGTCTAAAGAAATTGTTCCTGTATATGTGTACACGCCGCTTTCTGGATCAAAATTTAAAAATGTAATTTTCCCTGAAGCCGAATAATACTTCCCATCTACATGCGTTTTGTTCCCATATGGCGCAACGTCACTGAAGTTAAATTTCCAAGTGCTGGTATCGAAATTAATTGTTCCAATGGCGTTGTTAGGCATTTGTGCTTGAAAATTTGAACCAACACCTTCCCAACCACTATTGTTTGCAGTCATTATTGCGCCACATACTCCAGATAAAGTTACCTGACCAATAGCAAAAGAAAGTTGCGGAAGAATTACGCTAACTAGAAATAATAATTGGAGTATTTTTTTCATATTAAATTTTTTAATGGGATTACATTCCAACTGTTGTCAAAACGCTCGCGGCGGCTGATGAGTTATTTTGAATGGTGTTAAAGAAGGCTCATGTTGTGACAACAACTCCAACTAATTTTAATATGACTTTTGATAAGTTGGATTAAATGGCTTGACAAACCATATTGTTGTTTCTATCAACTGTGGGAGCGTCAATACCTAGCAATGTTTTACCAGCATTTACCAAAACAAAATAACTAGAAAAAGCAGGCGTTGAACTTGTATCCGTAAGCATATTAGCTACAGGCGTATTAGGTGTGTAGTAAAAATGTGTGGCATTAATTATAGATTGCGCTGTATTGGTAGCATTGATCTGTTCGAAATTATTTATATTGTTACTAACTCCTGACAAAGTCACATTTGGTGAACCAGAAGTAAATGTAATTAGTAGCAGTGTATTGGCTCCATTGGACGATCCAGACCCCTTGGATAATCTATTGACAAATCCTGAAAAATTTGGATTTGATAAACAACCAAATGTACCGCTCAATGAATAAGCTGTTTGTGAAAAAGAAATATTGGATTGAATCAAAGAAATCAAGCTAGCAATAATCAATATAATTTTTTTCATGTTTAAGTCCTTTTACTCCAACTTTTGTCACGGCGTTAGTGGATGCTGATGAGTTATTTTTTTAGTGATGTAGAAGACTTCTGTTGTATCAACTTTTCTAATTTTTATTGCAAAATTTTAACAAACTGTTGATCTAACTATGACTGATGGAATTATCAATTGACCATTGTTACAGGGGTCAATATCAAATGCTGAAAGTGATGTCAGACTGAGAGTGAGTAATATAATAAATTTTTATTGTTGAAGATATTGATCTCATTTCTTGTCCTAATTTGAATTTTCAATTTAAATATTGTCCGGCATCTCAGCCGGTAAAACAGAGGATTGAAAATCCTTAGCTCTATTGTTCAAAATTCGTTAGCAGTTCACCTGGAAGGGGAGCCCCTTTGAGCACACCATTTTGATCTGCAACTCTTTGGCCGTTTACCCAAACGCCCCGAACACCCACGGCATCTGTATGAAGACGCGCCGCCCCGCCTGGCAGATCAAATACTCGCCGCTTTGGGCCACGGTTAACAGTCAAAGGATTAAAGAGTAACAGATCGCCAAAATAGCCTTTACTAATACGCCCCCTATTTTTTAAACCTAAAATCTGGGCTGGCTGTAAGGTTAGTCTTCGAACGGCTTCAGACAAAGTCATGACACCCATTTCACGTGCCCAATAACCCATCAGGTGTAAACCAAAGCCCGCATCATTAAAGAAAGTTAGATGAGCGCCCGCGTCGCTCAAGGAAACCAAACTATGGGGATGATTGAGCATCATGGCGACCGCTGGGATATCGCTATTTAGTAACAGCGCAGTAAAAACGGTTTTTAGGTCCTCAGATAAAGCTAAATCTAAAATAAAGTCCAGAGGATCTTTACCGTGCTCAGTAGCGAGCTCAGAGACGGTTCGTTGCTCAAAATGTTGGTGTTCGTCAAGATAAGTTTCTATCACATGGACTTTGTCCCATTCGTTGTTGAACAACCTAAAGGAAGCTTTGGTTGCCAATTCGCTTCGAATTGCATTTCTAAAATTTGCGTCCTTAAGCTGCGTTACTAATAAATTGTGTTCCAGACCAAGCGCCGGTTGCCACGCTTTGAGTCCCTCAAGGGGATAGGGCGAGAGGAAGGTAAAGTCCATGGTGAGCGGGCAGCAGGAAACTTGACCCACAAGTTGTCGCCCCCGCGCGTTGGCTTGTGTGATTGCCTCCAAATCTTTAAACACTGCGTCTGGATTTGTGCTGTTGTGGAGTAGGGCTGCAATCATAACGGGACGCCCCGATTGAGAAGACATTTCCTCTAAGAAACTCACAGGCATCTGCCCCCCCTTTGTCACCATGTAAACGCCCCTGCCCCCCTCACCCATTGCCTTAATTAAAGACATCATTTCATCGTCATTTGCCAGTCTAGAGGGCATGGGAAATCCACCTTCCCCGTTGTGAGCGGGGCTTGTGCTGCTAGCAAAACCAACGGCGCCGCTCTTCATCGCATCTCGAACTATATCTGCCATGAGTTCGATCTCAGCAGGGCTTGCTGCTCGCTTATTAGCGTCATTACCCATAACCCAAGTTCTAACGGAAGAGTGCCCTACATAAGCAGCGATATTAACGGCGCTGCCTTTTCGCCTAATGAGTTCTAAGTACTGCGGAAATGTCTCAAAACCCCAGTCCACACCTTGTCTCAAAACATCAAGTGACATGCCCTCAACTTGCGTCAAGTTGCGCATGGTAAGTTCACGGTCAGAGGATTTGCACGGAGCTATAGTGAAACCGCAATTTCCAATGATTGCTGTAGTAACGCCTAGGGCTGGGGAGGGATTAACGTAGGGATCCCAAGTGATTTGAGCGTCATAATGAGTATGACTATCAATGATGCCCGGCATTAATGCAAGCCCATGGGCGTCGATTGTTTCGTTTGCTTTTAGTTTTAAACTCTTAGCAACTTCATAAATACTACCTTGATGTACGGCCACATCCAAAATTTCAGGCTCGCCTCCACCGCCGTCAAAGACTAGTGCATTACGTATTATTAAGTCAATGTTTTCCATACTCATTAAACCTCTAAAGCTTTTAAAAAAGAAGCACCGGCACCGACCTTGTTTTGCGCAAAAGTCGGGATGAACATGTTAAAGCATTCCTCTAATGAGTACCCCCAAGGTATGCCATTCTCACTTGCTCATTACCGAGTAGCTCTTTCGTCGTTCCGTAAACCTTAACAACCCCAGTCTCCAAGACGTATCCCCTGGATGCTACTGATAAAGCCATATTTGCATTTTGTTCGACTAATAAAATGGTGGTCCCTAAAGAATGGATATTTTTAATGGCTTTGAATAAATTTTGAACAATCACAGGTGCAAGACCAAGGGAGGGCTCATCCAAAAGTAGTAACTTCGGTTTTGCCATCAATCCCCTTGCAACTGCAAGCATTTGTTGCTGCCCCCCAGACAGTGTCCATCCGTACGAGTTGTGAAAGGGCTGAATTTCTGGAAAGATCTCAAACATCTGATCAACCTCTAGCTCCATTTGGGCACGTTTAAGGCCCTTGCGGTTGGAGGCGCCTAGCAAAATATTTTCTCTCACTGTAAGTCCAGGGAAAATTCTTCGTCCTTCAGGCACATGAGCCAAACCGAGTCGCACAATCTCCTCGGGAGCCAATGAGTGGATGGGCAGCCCGTCAAACCAAATCTCACCTCTTGTTGGAGTCTTAAGGCCAGATATCGTATGCAGCGTAGTCGTCTTGCCCGCACCATTGGCCCCTAAAAGGGTAACGACCTCACCCTCCTCAATTGTGATTGAAACCGAGTGCAAGACCTCAACTTTGCCGTAGGCACTACTTACACCCTTTAATTCAAGAAGTGGCATCGGGCGCTCCTAAATAAGCTGCAATGACTTGTGGATGATTTAACACATAGTCAGGCGTACCCTCTGCTATCTTGCGACCAAAGTTAAGAACCGTTATTACGTCTGAGACGCCGCCAACCAACTTCATGTCGTGATCAATTAAAAAGATTGTCAATCCGTGGCCCTGTCTTAGCTTTTTAAGGAGTTGAACCAGTTCGCCCTTTTCTGTCTGATTAAGGCCCGCAGCAGGCTCATCAAGTAACAGTAACACGGGGTGCCCGGCTAAGGCTCGAGCTATTTCGACTAGCCTTTGGTGGCCGTATGGAAGGTTTAAAACCAACTCGTTTTGTTTGGACTCCAAGCCCACAAAAGAGATAGCCTCTAAGGCGCAATCGCGGACTGTTTTGGTAGAGCCTTTGAAAAGGGCTGGGTTATTCTCCCTTTGAGCTCCAATCATGACGTTCTCCAACACACTCATATTGGAGAAGAGACGAATATTTTGAAAAGTTCGCCCGACTCCAGCCCATGCGCGCAAATGAGGTTTGTCGTTGGTGATATCCAATCCCTCAACAAATATTTGTCCAGAACTGGGTGTGTAAATACCACTGACTAAATTAAGCGTCGTTGTTTTACCAGACCCATTAGGGCCAATTAATGCATGAACTGTTCCCTTATTAACCTGGATGCTTAAGTCGTCTACCGCCCTTAAACCCCCAAAGTTTTTTTGAAGATTTTTGATCTCCAGTGTTATGGCTCTACTAGCACTTTCGTTGATTAACTTAAATTGTGCTTTAGATAAACTTTTCTCTAAAACTGTGTAACCAACAGGGGGCCACAATTTTTTCACTAGCCCCCAAATCCCCTCAGGCATAAAGACCATAATCAAAATAACTGCAAGCCCGTAAAAGGCCAGGTATACGTCTTTTATAAATTGGAGTTCGGGGGGCATTTGCTTTAACCACTCGGGCAAGAGTATCAACAAAGTCGTACCTATTACACCGCCAAAAGGAGACTGCACACCGCCGAGTAACGCCATAGACAAAAATTCGATGGCTCTTGCAAAATTAAAGTTATCTGGGCTCACGTACGCAAAGCCGCCTGCAAATAAACCGCCACCCAATCCCCCTAGTGCGGCGCAAAGGGTAAACGCAGTCACTTTAATTCTCAAGGTGTTGACTCCGCCCACCTCTGCGGCCAATTCATTTTCACGAACGCTGCGCATCGACAAACCCCACCTGGTGCCAGGCAAATACCAAACAAGCGCAATTAATAGATAAAGCACTAACGCACAAAGAGCTAAATAAGCCCTATCATCCGTAAAGGCAAAAGTGCCAACTAAGGGTCTCTCAATCCCGGAAATACCGTCTGGACCGTGTGTGAAATCAATCCAGTTGACAGCGATTAGATCAAATATTTGTTGAAAACTAATCGTTATCATGGCCAAGTAGTGTCCGCCCAACCTCAGCGTCGTCAACCCCAGTATGGCTCCTGCACATCCAGCACTGAGCACGCCCACAACCAAAGCACTCCAAAAACCAAAGCCGTAGACTGTTGTGCCAAGAGCAACGCCGTAAGCACCGAATCCAAAAAAAGCGGCTTGCGCTAAATTGATTTGCCCGGTATATCCCAAAACAATGACCATACCCAAAATAGCAATTGAATACGTACTTGATTGAATAAGCATCGTAATCACAAAAGTGCTTGTTTTAAATAGCCAAGGTGCAAGGGGTAGCATGACGGCTAGAACAATCAAAGTTGCCACTATAAAAGCATTGGTTACAAACCCCAGTTTAGGGGACTTTGGTAACGGGTGGTTTAGGTTGGACATCGATACAGAGCTAGATTTATAACTTTGGAGTTTTAAGCTTTTTGAGATATTTTTTCACCAAAAAAACCTTGTGGCAAAAATATCAACACAACAAAAAGTATGGCGAAGGCATAAGCGTCTTTATAGGGTACTGAGACGTAATAAGCCGCAAAACTCTCAACAACCCCAATAAAAAGACCTCCAACAATAGCCCCTTTGACGTCCCCAAAACCTCCGATGATTGTTGCTGCAAAAGCCTTTAAAGCAATGATGGAGCCCATGCCGATGGAGACAAATAGTATGGGCCCAACCAATATTCCAGCGAGCCCGCCTAGCGCTGCGCTATATATAAATGTGATTGCAATCATTAAAGCCACCGGAATCCCCAACAACCTTGCCATGTCTTTGTCTTGAGAGGTAGCTTGAATTTTTTTGCCCAACAACGTATGCTCAAAAAAGAAGTATTGGAATACAACACAAACCATCGTTACTACAAGGATAACCAAATACTGACTATCAAGAAACACACCCGCAACTTGAAAACCATCAAAATTTAGCACCTTTGGAATTAATTTGGGTTGTGGACCAAAAATTGCAAGCGCACTGTTTTGTAAAAAAATGGACGCCCCGAGCGTTGAAATAAGGACAGGCAGATAAGGCCTATTGCGAAGTGGAAAGTAAACCCCGTAATTAAAGACCAAACCAAAAGCGACCATACTGAGCAGACTCAGTAAAAAAGCCCATCCGTAAGGGACTTTAAGGTAGTTAAGAAAAATTACCAGCGTGTAGGCCCCAACCATCGCAAAGTCACCTTGGGCGAAATTCACCACGTTGGTAGCTCTGATGATCAGCACGAAACCCAGGGCAACTAGTGCATAAATACTACCTAGCGCTAAGCCTTGAAAAAGAACCTGGAAATTATTAGCTAAATCCACAATACTAGGTGCGTTTACGTAAAGTTATTTTGGAAATTCGATGTGCTTGTTGAAAACGAGTTTTCCGTTCTCATTTTTGACAATGTTGTATCCACTTAGACCATCGCCATTTTCATCAAAGTTATAGTTTCCCTCGACTCCCTTAAAATTCTTTAGAGCAAGAATTGCCTTTTTAATTTGCTCTGGGTTGGTGGAGTTTGCATTTGTTATTGCTTGCGCAAGCACATTGATTGCGTCGTAAGTCCAGCCTGAGTAAACATCGGGCTCAATTTTGTACTTCAAGCGGTACATGGCTGAGTAGGCCTTTGACTCAGCATTAGCGTCAGCGTTAAAGTCTGTGACTCCGTAAGTTCCGTATAAGGCCTCACCTGCAAGCGTAATTGCAGTATCCGTGGTGATCGATGTAGAGCCAATCCATGGGGAGGTTTCACCTAACTGGCGCAATTGCTTGGCAAGAATTCCTACATCGGTTGAGTTTGTCATATAACTGGCCACAATATCAGCGCCAGATTTTTTAACAGCAAGAACGACAGGCGTGAAATCCTGTGAGTTATTGGTATAACCTTGGGTGAGTACAGGTGTAATGCCTTGTAACTTTAGTGCGTCTTCTAGCGCTTTTTTACCCCCATTTCCAAAGGTATCCGTTGAATGAATAATTGCCCATTTTTTCAACTTCAGAGTGGAAACCCCGAAGTCCGCAATTACTTTTGAGGAAAAACTATCATTAGGCCTACATCTGAATACCCATGGATTGTTGATGTGAGTCAAACTCGGATCCGTCCCTCCAATCATGACCGGTATCGCATTTTTAGCTATGGTTGGAGACGCAGCCATGACCTGAGTGCTGCGAATGGGTCCGATCATCGCAATAATATCCTTATCGCCACCGAGTTTAGAAAAAGCAAGGACTGTCCCAGGGTTTGATGATTGCGTATCCTCAATGATCACCTCCACTTGTTTGCCCAGCAAGCCTCCCTTTTTGTTAATTTGTTCAATCGCAGTTTTAACCCCGTTGATAGCGTAACTACCCGCTTCGGCGTTCGGTCCGGTGGTTTCGTTGATGAGTCCAATTTTGATCGTTTCAGCTGACCAAGCAAATGAGCCCGTTAAGGCAAATAGGATCACAGCGGCTATTTTTAGCATTTTCATAGTTTTCTCTTAGGCTTAAGTTGGAGATATAACACCAATTACTATACTCAAAAAATAACGCTTTCTTATCAAGTAAAACCATTAGAAATCGGGCACACCAAACGCAATAGCCTACAAACATTTACCCAAATTCAAGACTCAAAGTTAATTTTCGGACCTAAACCGAGGGTTTACCAAAGCATGTTCAAGATTCTGGGACATCGGTAAATTTGACACGATTTTTTGCTTAGATTTGCGAGTTCGAGAGTTATCCACAATGGCTGTCTTCGTTAGCAACGAACGCAAAGCCGTTACGGGTAACTCGCCGCCAAAGCTAAAAAATGTAAAAAAAATACTGTTTTTTATGACACGTGATTAGGGGTGCAAAATGGATAGCAACGCGTTTTATAAAGCAATTTTGGGCGTCTAAGATCCTTGGACCGTTATTAACGTTACCCTGGACATGGAGGAAAAGAAAGTCATTGTTGAAGTTGCCTTAAAAAGTGGTGGGAATGCTGAGAAGACATTTAGATGGTCTGCTCATTTACAGCAAGTATCACGTAACGAGCGCAACTGCTGAGGTATTCATTAGCGTGATGCAATTGATCAAAAAAATGCCAGAGAATTTAAAAGCTTCAAAAATTACAGAATGAGAATTTAGCTTCATTGTGGCAAGTTGGATCTGAGCATTTAAAAAACCACAGAAATTGCCGAAGAACCAATTAAATTAATCGTTTCAAAGATTCTCAAACTTCATTGATTATTTCTTCTACATCTTTGTAAATCACAAGCCGTAGGAAATTCAGAGCGGTACTCAATATACCGTTTAAACTCCTCTTTACTCCCAACGGTGCACTCCGCTCCGCTAGCGTCTTTGTAATAAGAAAGAACATCAACACATCTTTTTGAGTGTGCGACAAGTCCATAAAAATGACCAATTTCATGAGAGAGTGTCATTTGTAGCGTATAACGAGAGTCGTAAGTAGGACGTCGTTCTTTAAGAAGTTTAAAAACGCTTGGAGAGAGGTATAAACGCTGATGAACTGTATCTGACGCACCGATATTACCCATTGATTTAGCGTCATTCCAAATTATCATGACCTCATTATTAGAAGAATAATTAGGGTCTGCACGGACACTAACCTGTGTGCTTATTCCGCAAGTTGACCACGCATTAACCGCTCGCTTGACCATATCAGTAACTTCTTGCGAACTAAAGGCGGAGGGTTCATTGCCCGGCACATACACGAAAGTTAGGTTTGGGATATTTGTTTTTTTATCCACCCCGTCATTCCAAGTAATAACCTCCTCTACGGAACATGCGTTGATTTCTTTTTCCCGTAAATTTAAATTTTCGGAAAAACATTTAAATGCGATATGGAACGTTAGGAAAAAAATTGATAATTTAATTAAAAATTTTTGCATTGGAATTTCATGTAAATGTTTCAAATGCAAAACTGCCACTAAATTAGATTTTAATGCGTCTTTTAAAAAAGACTTAAACAACTTTTAAACGGATAGAGGGCAATCCATCAATATGCCCCTCCATCAAATCACCCACTACAACGGGACCCACATTTTCTGGAGTTCCTGAGTAAATTAGATCGCCCGGCATTAATTCAAATGCGGCTGATAGTTGACTAATTTGTTCGGCAACCGACCATATCATAGATGATAGATTGGACTCTTGCTTAGTCGCGCCGTTGATCTTCAACCAGATTGCGCCTTTGGTGAAGTGCCCATAATCTTCAACTCTATGTATGGATCCTATCGGAGCTGAGTGATCAAAACTTTTACCGATTTCCCAAGGTTTTTTTTGATCCCCCATACCACGCTGCAAATCTCGGCGAGTCATATCTAATCCTATTGCATAGCCGTAAACATTGTTTAAGGCAAGCTCAACAGGAATGTTTTTTCCCCCCTTATGCAGGGCCGCCACCAATTCAATTTCGTGATGGTAATTCTTAGTTAGTGAAGGATAAGGGTGGTTACCCGTTTGCCCCTCGGCTACATACTGAACCGAATCGGTAGGCTTTTGAAAAAAGAAGGGAGGCTCTCGCGTTGGGTCAGAGCCCATCTCAATTGCGTGGGCAGAATAATTTCTGCCTATACAATAAATACGCCGAACTGGAAAAAACTCTGCAGAGCCTTTAATCGGTATGTAAGTCGATGGAACCTCAAAAGGTGTTTTAACTGAGTTCGTTGCATATGAATTTTGAGCACTTAGCGCGAAGGAACCCAATCCTGCGGCACCTACTTTAGATAATAAGTTTCTTCTTTGCATTTTAAAAATTTCTAACCAAGTTGTATGTTTAAGCGTTGTTCAAAGGTCGACTATCAGTCTAATCCAGATTATATTTGGAAGTAATGAAATTTTGTGATATTTGGTTGATTCAAAAAACTTTAATCACGCAATAGCTTTTTCAAAGACAAGATAGATTAAATTTAACGCTTAGGTGAGCGTCTATTAAAGAGATGAGAGTTATATTAGGGCAAGCAGTTATTGTTAGGCTACATTCTATGTTTCAATTAATAATTAATTTAACTCATCAGTCTGCACACACTTAGACTAATAAAAGCCAACAAAATTTGGTATTCATTTAGCTTAAATAATTAGAAATCAAATCGGGACTGTACAATAATTTTTTAGATTCCCCGTAGCAAACCACTTGACCCTGCTTTAAAACCAAAGCCTTTGGGAAAATTCAAGGGCTAGCATAGCGACTTGCTCCACCAAAACGTGGATTCAAATATGAATTACTAAAAAACAACCCTGCTTAAAGCACCCATCATTTCCTTTAATACCCAATACTCACAGGTTTTCAAGAATTTTGTAATGTAGTTTTTTTATATGGGTTTAGTTTGCTTAAATTTTTACTTTAGCAGGTAAAAATCTTTAAAGATACTCAGTTCCAAACCATTACAGTAATTATTCATTCACAAAGATCGGTTGACGTTTTTGTGCAAACGCAGCCTCCGCTTCCTTATGATCTTTTGAGAACCACAGTCTTGCAAATTCATCCCTTGCCAATTTTCTAGTCTGGTCTTTATCATAATGCAGGTGGGACCTCACCACCTTTTTGACAGAGCCCAAAGACATCGGAGCGGCACTTTGCATTCTTTGTGCCAAAGACAGCGCACATTGCAAAACTGACTGATCATGCGCAACTTCCTCTGCGAGTCCTACCCTCAAAGCCTCTGCAGCGTTTATACGGTCCCCAGTTAAAAGCATTTTCATTGCAATTCCTCGCCCCGTGGTGTTTAGTAAACGCTCTATGCCGTTCCAACCCGGAATAACGCCAATTCTTGACTGAGGAAAGCCAACTTCAGCTGTAGCCTTGATCACCCTTAGATCACAAGCCAAAGCCAACTCTAACCCGCCCCCAATTGCAAACCCATTAATTGCAGCAATGAAGGGAATGTCTATTGACTCAATTAAATCAAGAACATCGCAAATCTTATCAAATACTAACTGCAACTCCTCCTTTGTATTGAAGGAGGCATACTTTTTGACGTCCCCGCCGGTACAGAAAAATTTATCTCCTTCTCCCGTAATAATCACCGATGTCACTGATGAATCGGTGCGGATGCTTTGCAATGATTTATCCAACTCAAGAGCAAGTTCGTAGGACATTGAGTTCCCCGCACTGGGACGATTCAGAGTCAAAATGACCGTTGATTCGATTTTATGAATCTTTAAAATAGATTCGCTGTTATGGGCGTTCGACGACATGTAATAAAACTCCTCCAAGACCTTTGGTATGAATGAAACCAATTAAAGCTCTTCTGGAACCAGGCCTTCCAACTTGATCGATCAGTGGAATACCTGCCTTATCGAGTAAAGCAAGGGTGGCATTGATATTGGATGCTTTCAACGCAATGTGGTGCAACCCCTCACCCCTAGAATTTACGAACTTTGTAATGGCTCCTTGATCTTGCTTAGTATTGCCAGGGCGGCCGTAGTCAATTTCTGCTGATTGATTTGGGTTGAAGTTTGCCAAAAACTCAAGCTCGCAATCTCCTACAGTTATAAAACAGACCCTCAATCCCCCAACTGGCTTAGGATCTCGGTTGTGGTAGACGACGCCGTACTTATCAGAGGTAAAGCTCTCAATAGCTAAATTAACCTCCATGTCAGTTTGACGACTCTCAACTTCAAAGCCCATTTTATTTGCAAATATTTTTTCTGATGCAAAAACATCACTAACCGCTATACCTAGATGATCTATTTTTTCAATGATACCTGGGGTGTGAGGTTTTAACTTTAATTTTGAAGTGATCCAAGTTTGAACACCAGTCGTCTGGTTTTTTGGAATTTTATAAAGCGGCAAATCATTTAAACCCAAGAATTTGGACTCCTCAGGTTGCGCCAACCCGTTTTTCTCACAAAACCTCAAAGTTTCTTTGAAATCGTTGCTGACTAAAGCAATGTGATGGACACCAGGTTTTTCCTGCATTTCGACCATTGGGTCACCGGTCTCAAAAACAGCAAGGGCGCTTTTACCGACCGTAAACACGGGAATAGATTTTCCACTCGTATTGCAAGGCACATCATTACGGGGAAGACCCAAAATATTACCCAATACATTAGAAGTCATTGATACATCGGACGATACTAAAGCAACGTATGCGATTTCATTTGCAATCATAATTATTCCTATTATTTAAATTTCAACTCTGAAAGACTACTTTTTCATCAATCAATTTTTGAATTTCAAGCTCAGAGTAGCCAAAATTTTTAAGTAAATTCAACGAATCTGCACCAAGTAATGGAGGTGCAGTTCTGACTGAATTACCCGTCAATGAATCCATTCGAATCGGGTTAGCAAGTAAACGAATTCGCCCTAAAGAAGGATGATCAACCTCCTGCGTCATGCCACTTTGATTAACATGAGGGTCGGCAAAGACCTGTTCTAAATTAAAAATTGGGCCAGCGGGTAGACCTAACTTAACTAAGTCAAGAGTCCATTCCATTTTTTTCCGCTGCATAAATTTAAAATTAAGAATAGTCTTGAGCTCGTCCCTGTTTTTCATGCGGGCAGTATTATTGATATAACGCTCATCAAAAACCAAATCTGGAAGTCCAATCAAAGTACAGAGCTTTGCGAACATATCATCTGTCGCAGCAGCCATGTTGAATGGACCATCACTTGCCTCAAATACCCCGTAAGGACAAATAACGGGATGATCGTTTCCAACTACATCAGGCGTCTCACCCAAAGTGAGTTGCCTTTGACCTTGAACATTCAGCATTCCTATCAGGCTAGCTAGTAGGGAAGTTTCAACAAGTTGACCCTGCCCAGTACTTTGCCGCTGAATAAGTGCGGCTTGTATGCCCATCGCTGACCACATACCCGCTACTACATCTCCAATTGGAATACCCACTCTTACCGGACCCGACTCTTTTTTCCCTGTCAAAGACATTAGTCCAGACATTCCTTGAGCAATTTGATCAACTCCCGGCCAGTCCTCATAAGGCCCCCCCCGCCCTAGCCCAGAGATTGAGCTAAATATTAAACGAGAATTTAGCGCTCTGAGATCTTCATATGCCATACCCATTGATTTCATTACACCTGGCTTAAAGTTCTCCACAACGATGTCCACCTTGGAGCTCAGGTCTTTTAACAAGTTCAAACCTACGGGATCTCTAAAATTAACGACCAAACTTTTCTTATTTCGGTGAATTGACAAATAATAAACGCTGACCCCGTCCTTAAAGGGACCCCATCCGCGAATCATTTCACCACTTGGAGAAGGTTCGACTTTAATTACTTCAGCGCCTAAATCGGCCAAAATCATGGTGCAAAAAGGACCTGCTAAAGCTCTGGATAAATCCAAAACCTTTATGCCTTCTAGTGGTAATTTCATACTCAAAATTGCCTTTTTACTTTGTACGTTGTTTGTCTAATAAATCCATCACTTCATTACCAATTTCTTTTCTAAATTGGCTGTACACAGGCTCAGTAAGATCTTTCCATTTCTTTAGCTCTGTTGGCGTAAGACTCGTAATTTGGCGGCCCTGTTTGATCAACAGTTCTCTATCTGTTTTATCCAGCTCCTTAACGCCCTCAATCTCGGATGCCGTGATCTCTTTGAGAGACTGAATTAGCAGCAAACGATGCTTATCACTAAGCCCATTCCAGACCCTGTCTGAAGCTAAAACCGAGTAACCGAGCATAGATAGTGTTCCTGCATTAGTACCGTATTTAGCGTTTGGAAATATTTTCCAAAAACTGTATGTGGATTCAAAACCCTGAACGGTTCCCTGGCTAACTGCAGTTGTTAGCAATACTGGGGAAAGATGGATGGGCTCTACCCCTAAATTTTTAAGAGATGATTCAGCGGGTGCTCCACCAATTACTCGAAAAGTCATTCCTTTTAAGTCGTTGGTGGAGTTGATGGGTTTTTCCGTAGACACCATTACAACGTCTCCCGCAGCCCACCAAGCTAAGATATTGAGTCCTTTCTCCTTGGCCTTGGTATTTATGTAGCTGCCAAGTGGCTTTGATAGATCTAAAAGATCGGGTAAGTCATAAGGGCTTGGAGCTAAATAAGGAAGATCAACTAAACGCATGCTTGGAATAACTACAGATAAATATGAAGCAACAGCTAATTGCATATCCAAGCTACCGTTATTTAAAGCCTGAATTGCATCCGCATCCTTATAAAGCTGTCCGGACGGAAATACCTGTAACACCACTTCCCCATTGCTTCGTTCTTTGACCAATTTAGCCCATTTATCTATGTAAACATGGCCGTAATGAGTTAGTGGTAATTCATGGGCTAGTCTTATTTTTACTTCAGCAAATGTTTCAACAGACAACACCATTAACAAAGCCGCAATAATTTTTTGAATGTTTAGCATACTCTACCTTTTTTTGTTTATAAAGAATGACTCATAACCGCTGGTAACCAAGTTGAAAATTTCGGAAAATAGGTCATCGTAATGAGTGCAACGCTTAAGAAAATATAAAAAGGCACCAGCGCTTTAACAATCACCTCAATCCTCAAACCAGAAATTCCAGAAAGCACGAACAAATTAATACCAACTGGGGGCAACAATACTCCCAACTCAATATTGACTGTCATCAATACAGCCAAATGCAGCGGGTCAATGCCAAGAGACTGGGCAATTGGGTAGATCAGTGGAAGTGTTATGACTAGTTTAGATAAGCCATCTAAAAAACAACCCAAAATTAGTAGCATTAAGTTGAGAAGAATCAAAAACTCCAGGGACGAGAGATTTAGAGACAGTACGATTTCAACCAAACTTTGCGGTACCCCTTCTGCCGTCAAAACAAATGCAAATAAGGACGCGCCGATCAATATTAGATAAATCATGCAAGATAATCTAATTGTGGATTTACACACATCCACAATATCTTTAAAGGTGATTGCTTTGTAAACAACCACTGAGATGACTAGCCCATAGGCCACAACGACAGAGGCCACTTCGGTAGGAGTGAAATATCCTGAATAAATTCCAACAACCACCAAGATTGGCATCGCAATAACCCAAATGGCACTTATCAAAGCGGATATGAGTCTTTTAAGGCTGAATGACTCAGGCTGCCCAAACCCGCCACGCCAACTTAAAAATGCAACTAACACCATCAAAGTTAAACCCAACACTAAACCGGGAATCATGCCCGCCATGAAAAGGGGACCTACTGGACTTTGGGTGATGCTTGAAAACAAAATCATGGTGAGACTTGGTGGTACTAAAATACCGAAAGTAGAAGCACACGCAATAATTGCAGTGGAGAAAGCCTTTGGATAGCCTGCCTTATCTAAAACTGGCAATCCAAAAGAGCCCACTGCCGCTGCCTCCGCTGCAGTGGATCCCGTTATACCCGCAAAAAACATACACGTAAGAACTGTTGCCGCTCCTGCTCCACCAGGCACGGGCGCTAACAAAGCCCGAGTAAGTTCTACCAAAGGTTCAACGAGTTTTCCTTTAATTGCAAGCTCACCTGCCAAAATAAAAATTGGAATAGCCAGCAAGATGTAGTTACTTGAAGTTGACATTATGGACAACCCCACTGAGGGTAAAAGTTCACTAGAAAAAACTAATACTGCTACTAGTGAGCTACCAATAAGCGCAAGACCCACTGGAATGCCAATAAGTATCAAACATAAGAGCAGGATAATTGTTGTTGCTGCCATCATGATCGGAAATCTTGCCTGTGTTTAATGATAATTCTTATTACCGCGTGAATGGCTAACAGCAAAAAACCAACTGGAAGTGCCAAAGATACTACCCACAAAGGAAATCTAAGCGCAGTATTAGAAACTGCATCAGTTAAAAATTGCTGTACCGTTAGCACCGACCCAAGCCACATCAAAATGACTGAAATAACAAGCATGACGACCGCGGAAAAATAATAAATAATTTGTTGCCATTTATGAGTAAACCTGCGAACTATCATATCTAGACCTAACTGAGGCCCTCTAGAGAACGCAGCCATTAATCCTAAAAAAACAGCCCAAGTAAAAGCATACGTGGGTAATTCTGAAATCCAAGAGGGTGAGGTTTTAAAAACGTTGCGAAGAATGACACCTAGAAATATGACCGATGCAGCAAATATAGTTAAAAAAGCAGCAATTGATTCTGCATATTCTTCGACCTTTTTAATAAAGGGGATTTGGGCAAAGTCAGTATCACTCATCTTTAAACCTGCGCAAGAGCGATTTTATTTTTAGTACTTTTGCCAACTGATGATGTATCGATTTTGATCTCCTTAATCCGTGAATTCAAATAGCGATTTATCAAATCTTCGATGTGCTGCTTGGTGGCTTGAGCCGCAAGCGCTTTATCTCCCGCCTTGATGTAGCGAACAATCTTGCTGTGCTCGGCGATAGATTTTTTGGGTGAATCGGGCAGCCGACTTAAAGCGGCCTGGTACCTGCTTAATTTACCCTTTATCTGACCGTATTGATTGGTCAGCACAGTGTTGCGGGCCTCAGCGATTAGGGCTGCGTGAAATTCAGCTGCTAAGCTGTAGTAAGAGCTGACGTCTTCACTCGACACAGCAAGACGCATTTGTGCAATGATTGTCTCAAGCTTTTTGAATACTTCAGCATCTGGGTTTTCTGTCAAGCACTCAACCGCAAATGATTCGAATAAAGCCCTAACTTTAAATAATTCCACTATTTCATCGTCTCTTAATAAAGAGACCACTGCGCCGCGATGAGGAATAATATTTATAAGACCTTCGCCCTCAAGAACCCTAAACGCTTCTCGAAGAGGTATTCGACTGACATTAAATTGATGCGTCAACTCTGTCTCTACAAGTCTAGTCCCCGGGGCCAAAGAGCCCTCCACAATAGCGCTTCTTAAAGCGTTAGCTATTTTTTCAGGAAGTAACTCTACATTAACAAAATTGAAATTTTCTAAACGCATCTGTAAAAATTGTATAAAGATATACAACTATACAAGTTACTTCTTTTTAATTTCAAAGTGTTTTCCATGTCAATATAAACCCTAATCAATTGGCAATAAGAAGTAGCGCCCCCCTTGCTTTAGAAAATAATTCAGCAATTATTAGAGGGACTTTAAAAATCAAGCTCAGGGACAATCTATAAATTAATTTTCTAACAGGGTTGCTTAGGGGGCCAGCCACTCCCAAAAAGTGTCGTTAAACCTTGCCCTACGATGACCCTTAATCGACAACTCTAGCCAATCAATCTCGTCGACGCTTGCAATAAGAACTGCAAGGTGGTGATCATTTGATTTGATTAAAGTTGATGACTCAGTGGTATTTATTAATTTTGACCCAGGAGCTAAAGGACTGATGTAATCAAAAGCTGCCGCGGACTGTTTAACCCTCTCCCATAAAGTTTCAACTTGTTGGCCAGTCGTGAGTATTGATATGTTAACTTTAACTCTGAGTTGCCAATGCAGACGTTGACTCCAAAATACAAAAACAGCTTTTGAATTAGCGTTGAGTTCTGCAACTTTTAAGCTCCTGGCATCTGTATAAACTGTAAGCTTACTTGCCGCATCATCGACACCGCGTAACACAACTGTTCGCGAATTTACACCTCCATCAATTGCGAGTGTTGAGAGAACGGGAGTGCGCCACGAATGGTGCTTATCGTGCACAGCACGGTTGAGCCCTTTCCATATTTGGCTGCGAATTTCTAAGGGTGTTTGAAAAGAAAGTTCCATTTAAACACTTAAAACAATTTAACAGGTTTCTGCGCCTGTAAGATTCAATAACTCTGGTTCTTGTAAGAAAGAATTAGTTATTTACTTTTTCGACTTTCTTTGATATTGATCAAGTTTAGCAACCCTCATATTAAGAGTTGCCCATCGAAAACTTTTTTTAAGGCTTTAATTGAGACCTAATTTCACCTGCTTTGTTAGCGGCACTATGCACATTAACATAAAGGTTGCCGTCTTTAAAACTTTGCATTTGAGCGGCGGACAATTTAGCGCCCTGTGGAACGGACCAAACGTTATCTGCAGTTTTGCTTAATGGAACGATGACTGGTCCGTTTTGCCCCGTGGCGGCTTCGTGGATATGCGCCATAGTTGCCTCCATACCGCTGGTGCTTATGCTTCCTGAAACTGCTCCATCGCCGGCTACAGTTATTGTTCCTGAAGCTGTTGCTGCGGTCGTCACTGGTGGGACTTCTTGAGCTCCTGACAAAGAAATGTTTACCGACTGCCCTGCAGCGCAAAAAGACACAGCCCCAAAAAAGGAAGCCAAGAGGAATTTAGTGGTGTTTAGTTTTAACTTCATTTTTATCTCCAAAAAAAAATCATCCTAACACACCTAACCGCAACGCAGCACTGGTGATCCGCAAAGGAGGGATCAAATTAACACTAAAGTGAGAAAAGGAGTTGACTGGTACGACTAAGAATGCTCTGCGACCAAGGGCAAGCCTTAATCCAGGTAATACTCGCAGGTCCAAGGACCTGCATGAAGATCATGATTCGTTAAGAGAGAAGGCTGCTTAAAAAAACAGTCCGAAGTTCTGTTGATTTATGGCCGAGTTGTTCACGGCATAATTTAGTATGCCTTCACATCACTTTTTTACGGGGATTTTTCTGCCCTATGGATATCGCTGGCAATGTCGGGTATGTCGACGAAGGTTGGAGGCTCAGAGAGTTAGCACCCAACTACAAATAGTTTATATTTGGTAAGATACTTAATTTGAATTATTTGGCTTTCGCTATCGCAGTTGTTTCTCAGCCTATTTAAATTATTTAGATGATTGGTTATGCCCTACTTTATTTACATACAAAATGTTAATTCATTGCCGCTCTTTAGCTTTAACTGCTTTTTTTGCTGACATAGTGGCGTGTCAGAGCTACATTTATTGGAATCTAAAAACAGAAGTCCCCAAATCGACAAAGATAATTAATTCATTCAACATTCAAACACAATAAACCTATGACTGATAAAAAACATTTAGATGCTAAAAAAGGTGCCTCTGGTATGCGAAAGGGGCTGACCAATTACGGGGACACTGGGTTTTCCCTATTTTTACGAAAAGCCTTCGTTAAGGGGGCGGGTTACTCGGACAACGCGCTTGAACGTCCCGTGGTTGGTATCGTCAACACGGGCAGTGCCTACAACCCCTGCCACGGCAACATGCCTCAACTAATTGAGGCTGTCAAACGCGGTGTGATGTTAGCAGGGGGCCTGCCGATGGAGTTCCCAACGATCTCTATTGGCGAGAGTTTTGCTTCTCCAACCAGCATGTTTATGCGCAACCTTATGTCCATGGACACGGAGGAGATGATCCGAGCTCAGCCCATGGATTCAATAGTGCTTATCGGAGGGTGCGACAAAACTGTACCCGCCCAGTTAATGGGTGCGGCCTCTGCAGGAATACCCACTATACAGTTAATCACTGGATCTATGCTAACCGGGTCTCACCGCGGGGAGAGGGTCGGGGCATGTACGGATTGCAGAAGGTACTGGGGTAAATTTAGAGCGGGTGAGATAGATGAGCAAGAGATCTCAGACGTCAACAATCAACTGGTCGCAAGTGTTGGCACTTGTTCGGTGATGGGGACTGCAAGTACGATGGCATGTATTGCAGAGGCTCTAGGTATGACCGTGCCTGGTGGTGCTTCACCCCCTGCGGTCACTGCAGACCGCATTCGAGTAGCTGAGCAGTCTGGCGCTCAAGCTGTTAAGATAGCTCAAGATCATTTGACAATCGACAAAATCATCACCGCTGAATCACTTGAAAATGCAATGAGGGTACTCCTTGCAATTGGTGGATCGACAAACGGTATTGTGCATTTGGCAGCTATCGCAGGACGAGTGGGTTTGGAGATCGATATGCAAGCCCTAGACCGCATGGGGCGTGAAACACCTGTTCTGTTGGATCTCAAACCCTCAGGTTCTCACTACATGGAGGACTTTCATCATGCAGGTGGAATGGCCACTTTGTTGCGAGAATTAAAACCACTCTTAAATCTCAATACATTAACTGTTATGGGCCGCACATTGGGGGAACAGCTTGAGTTGGATGGGTCAGGTTTCAAACAAGATGTGGTTAGAAGCATCTCAAACCCAATCTACCCCCAAGGCGCAATCGCAGTGCTCAGCGGCAACCTTGCACCAGGTGGAGCAGTGATCAAACAATCTGCTGCAAATCCGGAGCTCATGGAGCACGAGGGACGCGCGGTTGTGTTTGAAAACATGGAAGATATGGCAACTCGCATTGATCGCGATGATTTGGATGTGACCCCTTCAGACGTATTGGTACTCAAGAACATTGGGCCAAAGGGTGCTCCTGGAATGCCAGAGGCTGGCTACCTCCCCATTCCTCAAAAATTGGCACGCGCAGGCGTCAAAGACATGGTCCGTATATCGGACGGAAGAATGAGCGGCACTGCATTTGGAACGATCGTCTTGCACGTGACGCCTGAATCCGCAGTCGGCGGCCCCCTCGCCCATGTGCGCAGCGGTGACCGGATTCGACTTAGCGTTAAAAACCGCGAAATAAGCCTACTCGTGAGTCTAGAGGAACTTACAAAACGCGGGATTGAAAATCCAATTAAAGAACCTGTTGCAGCCAGGGGATACCGAAAGTTGTTCCTCCAAACCGTAACTCAGGCGGATAAAGGGGTTGATTTTGATTTCCTACGTGCTGAGCACATTCACGGCAAAACACCTAGGTAATTTCGGGTTAGGTTTTGTTAAACTGAGGCCCAAAATTCTCTCCATGCGTTGGATCAAAGAAATAACAAATTAAACTGAACTTGATGAGTTGGAAGGAGCAACTTACAAGTTCATTTTTTTACCCCAAACCTTTATCGGTCTAATCCTTTTCATAGTTTATTTAAAAAAATTATTAGTCATGATAGAAACTACAACTAAAAGCACCACTGGCTCAGTAATTCGTTTGCATCCAGCAGATAACGTTGTGATCGCACGAATTGATATAGGCATTGGCTCCAAAATCGCATCTGAAGGCTTTACCTCTAAAAGTCAAGTACCTGCGGGTCACAAGATTGCTGCAACTGACATCGCCAAAGGCGCTGCAATTTTAAAATACGATACTTGTATTGGATTTGCCGCAGTAGATATTGCCGCAGGCACTTATGTGCATTCTCACAACGTCAGTTTCCAAGAATATGACCGTGACTATGCATACGCAAAAAACTATGTCCCAACCCCTGTTCTGCCGCCTGATCAGCAAGCTCGTTTTATGGGATTTGTTCGCCCTGATGGCCAAGTAGGAACTAGAAATTTCATCGGTATTTTATCTACCGTTAATTGCTCTGCAACTGTGGTGCATAAAGTTGCAGAGGCTTTTACGGCCGATAGGTTAAAGGAGTTTCCCAACATAGATGGGGTGGTCGGGTTGAGTCACGGGCTGGGCTGCGGTATGGAGATGACGGGGGAGCCGATGGAGCTTTTACGTCGAACCTTAGGCGGATATGCACGAAATCCAAATTTTGGTGGCATTCTTATTATTGGCCTGGGTTGTGAGCGCAACCAGTTGGCCGGTTTAATGGGTCAAGAGGGTCTTGAGCCCAACCCAAATTTAAAGACATTTGTAATGCAAGAAAACGGGGGCACCCGAAGAACCATTGAATTAGCCGTAAACGCAGTCCAAAACATGCTTTACTCGGCCAACAACGTACAACGCGAGTCGGTTCTGGCAAGTCATTTGAAGATTGGACTGCAGTGTGGGGGATCCGACGGGTTCTCCTCCATTACGGCCAACCCAGCGCTGGGGGCTGCGATGGATATTTTGGTTAAGCACGGCGGCACTGCAATTCTCTCAGAGACGCCTGAGATTTACGGCGTTGAGCATACGCTTACCCGCCGCGCTGTAACTAAGGAAGTGGGCGAGAAACTCATCGAGCGGATCCGTTGGTGGAAAGATGTTTACTCCCCCGGACGAGATGTACAAATAAACGGCGCTGTCAGCCCAGGTAATCAAGTGGGTGGTTTAGCTAATATCTTCGAAAAATCTCTAGGCTCCTCTATGAAGGGAGGGACTACGGGTTTGATGCAGGTATACCGCTACGCAGAGCAAGTAAGCGATCATGGTTTTGTTTTTATGGATACTCCTGGATTTGATCCTTGCTCAGCAACTGGGCAAATAGCAGGTGGTGCAAACATGATTATGTTCACAACAGGGCGGGGATCTATGTTTGGAGCTAAACCGGTTCCCTCGGTTAAACTGGCCACTAATACGCGAATGTATTTAAGCTTAACGGAGGACATGGATCTCAACTGCGGAGAAATCCTGGACGGCTCGGCAACTCTGCAAGAAACAGCGCAGAAAATTTTTGATTTGATGCTTAAAGTCGCCTCTGGTGAGCGAACTAAGAGCGAACTATTGGATCTTGGTAACCATGAGTTTGTTCCATGGAACATTGGGGTTGTGAGCTAAGATTCAAAGGTTTGAAGCGGTTCCTTGGAAAACGGTAAATCTGATCGGAATAATGCAAGACTACCTTTGGTTAAGTTGCCAAATGCTTCAATACGTACTTAGTGTTGAGTGATCCTTTCTTGATATCTAATTTTTTCAAAGGAGCATTTTTAGTAAGTCCAGAAAATTTAATAAGAAAATGTCAAATAAAATTACTACGATTGCTGATGTCCCTGGTGCAGTACCCCCCGCATCATCCTCTGGCTCTAAGGCCACATATGTTTATATTTCAAATGCAGATGACGGGGACATTTCAGCGTATGAGTTACGTGCAGCATCCAACGCAGGCTCTGGGGTAGCATCTCAAGCGAATTTAAATCCAATTGGACGCACTGCCGTTGGAAAGCTTGTAATGCCAATGGTTGCAACGCCTGATGGCAAAACGTTATATGCGGCAGTAAGGTCAGCCCCCTTTTCTATTCATTGCTTTCAAATCAACCCACTTGATGGAGGGTTGGAGTTACTGGCGGCAACACCCATGCCGCACAGTTTGGTCTTTATCTCTTTAGATCAGACGGGCAAGTGGCTTTTGGCCACTTCTTTTGGAGATCATAAAAATTCCGTCCATAAATTGAACGCAGACTACTTAATTGACCCCATACCTGCACAAGTTTTTGCAAGCGGTGGCCTAAACCCTCATTCAATAGTCACAGATAAAGATAATCAATTTGTCTTTATTCCTCACCTCGGAACTGATGAAATCAAAGTTCACTCTTTTAATTCAAAACTTGAAAAACCGCTGTCTGAATCTCCCGCCTTTGTTGCAGTCGAAAAGCAGTACGGTCCTCGACACATCGTCATCTCCCAAGATAATAAGTTTGGTTACGTTATCACCGAGATGATGGGTCAGGTTTTGGTTTTTTCGATCGATTCAAAATCTGGTAATTTAAGCCTTGTGCAGTCAATTTCCAGCCTTCCCATTGACACAAAACTCTTTCAAGGAAAGGCAAGACCTCCAACTGGCTCGCCTGATGCAGTAGGATTTGATGACTCTAATTTGATTTACAGTGCCGAAATCAAACTCACTCCAAACGGAAGGTATTTATATACTTCTGACAGAACCAACAACTCACTCAGCGGTTTTGAGGTCGATTCAAAGACGGGAAAACTCAAGTACTTATTTACAATTCCCACTGAGCAAATGCCAAGAGGTTTTGGCATTGATCCGGATGGGCAGTTTTTAGTTGCCACAGGTCAAAAATCAGAATACGTTTCTCTTTATTCAATAGACCCTTCAACGGGAGAGTTAAACTTAATTTCTCGAGTCCCAGGGGGTAAAGGTGCAAACTGGGTCACATTTGCTAAACAAACTCTGTAAAACTCAAATACTTTAAGCTCAAATTTTTTGATACTTATATCTAATTTACCTTTATTAAAATTCTGCGCTAAAAGGAACATTTAACTTTTACTATTTAATATAGCACCCAAAAAAGTTCCCCCTTGAACCGCGACTAAACTGGCAGTCCTGTAAATTGGAAAATGCTCAAATAACCTACACAGCGATCAAGGCCGAATCGATATTATTTTCGGCCTCTTTTCTTGAATTATGTGTATCTTATTGAATTAAAAGATATGCCGGTAGACTTTGCTGGTGAAACCTTTTTAGTTTCTTTAAATTGCATAGTTACGATGTTAAGAGTAATTTAAGCATACGCATTTTAACCACTATAGATTTATAAGCATTACCCGCCATTTTTTGCTCTATTGTGGTGCAAAACGGCCTCATTTTGGTGCTACGCGGTTTTTTAGTGCTTGGTGAAAATAGACAGCGTTTTCAATTTACAAAAAAGGGCCAACATATTAATCAAATACATTTTTCTAATTGAATATGTTTAATTTTTTTATTATCCCGTTTTATTAAAATTATGTTACAGATTTATTACTTTTTTCTTAAAAAAAAAGCATCTTCAGTTAATCATTGAAGTTTTTACCGGTTTTACTTTTTCGTCGGAGCGAGCAAATCTCGGTTTGGGCATGGGAATTGCAAAAACAAAACGGGAGAACTGCGGATTTGAAAGGGTTTGCAATCAATTTTTTTGGAATTTAATTTAAAAGGGTGTGGTAATGAAAAAAGTATTCTCGATTTCAGCAATTTTATTCGCCTCGTGTTGCGCTATTTCCAGTGCAATGGCTGAAGACGCGCCAGCAACCGACGCCGCAGCTGCGCCAGACACTGGTCCAGTGACAGCCAACGTTACTTTAGCCAGTCAATACCGTTACCGCGGTATCTCCCAAACAAACTCAGCTCCAGCTATACAAGGAGGCTTTGATTACGCTCATGAAAGCGGTTTTTACTTAGGCAACTGGAACTCAAACATCAGTTGGATGTCAGATAACTATTCAGCCAGCCCAGCTCAGCTCTCTCCCGCCGTTCCAGGACTTTCGGCTCCCATAGAAATGGATTTTTACGGTGGTTATAAGACAGAAATTTTTAAAGATCTAAACTTAGACGTTGGTGTTTTGGAGTATTACTACCCCACCAAAAATCTACCCAACAAAACCACTTACACAGCACCAGGTGTAACTACCACAGCGTATGGTTCCTTCACAGGAAGACAAACTCAGGGTAACAGCGGTAATACGACAGAAATTTATGCTGGTGCAACTTACGCATTTGCTACTTTCAAATATTCCTATGCGTTGACAAATCTATTTGGTATTGACAACAGCAAAGGTTCATCTTACTATGACCTATCATTGAACTATGACACAGGCATAGCAGGTGTAACTCTGAACGGCCACGTGGGCCGTCAAGTAGTGCCCAATACACCAAACTTTTCCAAAGAACCCAACTTCTCCTATACAGATTGGAAACTTGGTCTAACAAAAGACCTGGGTCACGGCATGAGTGGCGCGTTCGCCTACATAAGTACAAATGCGTTAAATGCGGCGTACTTTAATACAAGTCTAAGCAACACGGGTAAGGGCACTTCAGTTGCGTCTATCACTAAGACGTTTTAATCAGAGTAAGTTTTTGATTTAATTCAATCAAGTGATCAACTTGCGACGGGACTTGCACTCCGTAGGAGTGCGCCCATGCTGGGCGTATGGAAAAACCCCGCAGAGAATGTGCCTCAGCGGGGTTCTTAAAAAGTGAGAGAGTGGTTTTCTCACATAACAAATGGTGGAGCTGGGGGGATTTGAACCCCCGTCCACAAGCCTTTTTCACCCAGTTCTACATGTTTAGCCGTCTGATTTGATTCTCGTCCTAGATATCGCGCAGCAGCACGCTACACCCCAGACCAGTACCCTATTTTCTCGTTCAACAACAAGGTACCCGTTGCCAAACC
>CAIQHG010000013.1 GCA_903871545.1 uncultured Burkholderiales bacterium
ACGAGCGCGCTGAATACGACGAGCACGCAGGAATACGTTGGCGCAGTGAACTTGACATCAGCGAGCACCTTAACGGGCGTGGGTATCACATTTGATAGCACCCTAGACGGCCCTTACGCCTTAACGCTCAGCAACACCGGTATGAGTAACTTTATCGGACCCGTTGGTGCAACTTTTGGTCTAACCAATTTATCAATTTCAACCACATCATTTAATGCCTCTTCGATTAATTTAGCGTCTTCTGGGGTTTTATCAATTAACAATTCTGAGAGTGGGCTGATTAAAGGGGTTGTCTCTGGCTCCAATGTGCAATTAACCAAACTTGGGGTGGGTTTGTTAACCCTCTCAAACAACAACGTCTATAGTGGTGGAACGACTGTCGTTACAGGTGCGCTTCAAGCTGGCACCAACAGCACTTTGAATGAGAATACCCTTATTAGTAGTCCATTTGGCCTGGGCACGGTAAATATTTCAGCCGGTACTAGCTTGGATTTAAACGGCAACTCTGTTGCTAACGTTCTAAACATAACGGGCCAAGGTTTCAATCTTCAAGGTGCCTTGCTCAACACGAATCTTCAAAAAGCCGCTGCCTATGCAGGATCTATTAACTTGCGCGGAGATACGCTCTTTAGTGGCGCGGGAATAATAAATATTACAAGTCAAATTGATGCAGGAGCAAATTCGCTTTTGTTCACAAACGGCAGCTTTAATCTGAGTAATTCAAACAATCAAATTGGCTTGATTGCTGCGGCAAATGTGGGTCAATTGAGCCTATTGAGCAACTCTTCATTGACTGTAGGCACAATTGGAACTGTATCTGGAATAACCTCTAATGCCGGATTGTCTTTGACGACTAATCTAGGGAAAATCAATATCAATCAAAATGTGTTTAACACCGCTCAGGAAATACATATTAATAGCGCTGAAGATTTAGTAATAGCCTCGAGTGCCTTTATCACCAACAGTGGTGGTAATATATTCATTCAAACTCCCCATTTTGTAAATAACAATGCAAGTCCCATCACTGTTAGCGCAACGCAGACAAGCAATTACTTCCAAGTGTGGAGCACAAACGTTGATCCGTTTAATTTGGAGCCATCTATTGGTGACGTGCGCGGTGGATTAATTTATAACTACAAACAGTACAACGCTCAATACGGTGTTTCACAAATACTTGGAGCAGGCAATGGGCTGCTTTATAGCTTTGCGCCAACTTTAACTGCGTCTGTGGTTGGCATAATCACAAAAATCTATGACGGCAATACAGTCGCAACGCTAAGCCCGGCTAACTATTCCTATAGCAACAATGTTGACGGTGATACAGTTGTTCTTAACTACCCTGTCCTTGGTAATTACATGACGAATGGCACGGGTCAAGGGGTTACAGATGTTGGTAGTGCTAAGGTCGTACAAGTAAACGGCGTACAGATTGTTTCTTCTGCGAATGTGGGCTCAGTTCAAGTCTTTGGCTATAAGATTGCAAACACTACTATTTCAAGTCCCATTGGTGAAATTACAACGAAGACCATCACTGTGATTGGAGAGCAAAATGTTAATAAACCGGTTGATGGTTTAACGACTATGCCTGTTGGAACGTTGGGTTGGACCGTAGATAACGCTCAGTTTATTAGCGGGGACGCTGCAAAAATAACTGGCTTTGCTGCCTACGATACCTCTATGGTTGGATTCAGGAAACTAGTTGTAGGCTCGATAGCTATAACCGGATATAACGCGGTCGATTACACTCTTAATTATGTTGTGGGCAAGGGTATGATTGTGCCTTCGCAACCCATTTTAGAGCCCACGCCAATCAGTTTGGCAGTTCCTGCAAGCCCACCCAGTTCAAGTGCTCAGTCAAGCTCCTCGGGCGGTGCCGCACAAACGAGTTCTAATAGTTCTGCAAGCTCCTCAAGCTCCTCAAGCTCCTCAAGCGCTGTTGGCTCCTCCAGCGCTGCAAATTCTTCAAGCTCATCAGCTCAAGCAGTCCCCGGCTCAGCCGATGCGGCCTCAAACGTTAATTCAATTGTTCAAGTTGCAATGGTCAAGGCTCCCATTGGAACTTCCTCTGGCATTGTTCAAGCCGAGGTACCTCTTTCCCAGTCCAAAGGATTTAGCTTTAACCTTCCAGAGAATTTACGAGAGGCGGTATCCGCAAAATCTAACGATTTGACTGCAAAACTGTTAAACGACAAACCGCTTCCAAATTGGTTAACTTTTGATGCCAAGACTAGCTCCTTTGTGGCGCAAAATGTACCTGATAACGGACTCCCGATAAAGGTTCAATTGCTCTCAGCTGGACAAAAATTTGTGGTCGAGATATTCAAATCTGCCGAAGTCGTTAATGCAAACAAAGTCATTGCAGCCGGACCACCTCGGCCTGCAAGCCTAGAAAAGAGTCAATTGACATTGTTGTCACCCCGAGCGGTCGCCCAACTCAAGCCTAATCAGATTTCAGAGCTCAATGTCTTACAGATTCAGAAAATGACCCCTGAGCATTTGACTGCCATGACCCCGGAGATTTTGGCTGGATTTAGCCCGGCCAAAATAGCCGCCCTAACTCAATCTGAGGCCAATCAACTCAAACTTAATCAGGTTTTATCACTGAACCCGGCTCAAATAGCGCGGGTCAATCCAGTGCATATTAATAAATTGGTAGCGGCCGAAATAGCTATCTTCAATGACGATCAGCTTAAGTCTCTCACTCCAGTGCAAATAGCCGCAATTCAGCCTAGTAATTTTGGTGCTCTTCAGTCAGAACAGATATCTGTTTTGACCCGAGACCAAATTCAATCCCTGTCACCAGCACAATTTGGTGCATTAACACCTATTCAAATATCTAGCTTAACGGGTATTCAAATCAGTGCAGTAGGCCCTGCGCATCTCCAGTCTTTAAATGAAGCTCAAAGAAATGCCTTGTTGCCCGAACAAATTAAATCTCTCTCTGCATCCCAAAAAGAAGCATTAGGTTTACCCCTATCCAATCAACCCACGGCTTCAACTCTTGGACCCGATGACTTCACTAAGATCCAATCCCCAGCGTTTAACACTTTACCTGCTCCCGCAAGATCCACCGTTAATCCAGCACCGCCCGTGCGACCCAAGTCTAATGATAAAACGACCCAACAAAAAGATCCAAACTCGCCCCTCACGTTTTTAGAACCTGAAACTGAAAAAGATATGGCAATCAATTGATTTTTTGCTTTCCCACCCGTTGTGTTTCAAATTAGCTGGCTTTAATACTTTCGTTGCTTTTTATAGCTCAACAAGGCTGGGCTAAAATACCCTCATGCCAGTGACCCTTCAAACGACACCTGTAAATTGTCTTCTCTCCGTTGCACCCATGATGGATTGGACTGATAGGCATTGCAGATACTTTCACCGCTTACTCAGCCGAAAAACTCTTTTATATTCTGAGATGATTACGTCCGGTGCTTTGGTTTACGGGAATGCCGAATACCATCTGCAGTACAACCAGCAAGAGCACCCAGTTGCCTTGCAACTAGGGGGCAGCGATCCTAAGGATCTTGCGCATTGCGCAAAATTGGCCGCTCAACACGGATACGATGAGGTTAACCTCAATTGTGGTTGCCCCTCAGAGCGAGTGCAAAGAGGCGCATTTGGCGCATGCTTGATGAATGAGCCCAACACCGTTGCCGATTGCGTTAAAGCGATGTTAGATGCAAGTTCTTTGCCCATAACGGTCAAGCACCGGATTGGTTTGGGTCGGGGTGAGAGCTTTTCTTTTGTAAGTGACTTTGTGGGTAAAGTTAGCCAAGCAGGTTGTCAAACATTTATAGTTCATGCGCGAAATGCGTGGCTAGAGGGATTATCCCCCAAAGAAAACCGCGAAATACCTCCCCTTAAACCCGAATGGGCTTATCAACTTAAAGCTGAGTTCCCGAGCTTACGGATTGTGTTTAATGGTGGTGTTAAAACGACTGCGGATATCAAGTTGCACCTCTCACGTTTAGACGGTGTGATGGTGGGGCGTGAGGCCTATCATAATCCTTGGATCTTGACGCAGTGGGATAAATTTTTTGATGAACTCAACCCCTTAGGTGTTAGTCCCGGTTCAGATGAATCGGGTGCACCTGTCAATTGCGCTGAACTATTCCAGGACTTTCAACTTAGCAGGGAGGAAGTTGAAGCCCAGATGGTGATCTACATGGAGTCGGAACAAAAACGAAATAATGTGCACTGGTCTAGCATTGCAAGGCACATGCTAGGTTTGTATCACGCTCAACCTGGTGGCAAGCGTTGGCGGCGTTTGTGGAGTGACCATAAATTCAAAAACATGCCACCACATGAGGTCTGTAAATTGGCAAATAAAGCTTTACTAAAAGAGATTGCTCTAACCGCTTAAATCATAACCCTAGAATATTAAAAGAGTATCTAGGGTAGATCAAAGGCTTGGTGTCAACTCTCGCTTGGCTCGGAGATTCCACCAACTACATGGCTAAAGCCGCCGTCGACATAAACTATTTCGGCCGTTACTCCAGCGGCCAAATTACTCATTAAAAAAGCCGCCACGTTACCTACGTCCTGTGTTGTAACGTTGCGTCTAATAGGGCTTGATTGTTCAACGACAGACAAAATTTTGCCAAAACCTTTGATGCCACTCGCAGCAAGAGTTTTGATGGGGCCTGCACTTATTGCATTGACGCGCATGTGTTGGGCTTTGCTGCCAAGTGAGTCAGCAAGGTAGCGAACGGAGGCCTCCAGTGAGGCTTTTGCCAAACCCATTGTGTTGTAGTTAGGAACCGTTCTTATTGCACCCAGGTAGGTTAGGGTTAAGAGGGCAGCGTGCTCCCTAAGCATAGGCAAAGCAGCTTTGGCCATAGCGGGAAAACTGTAGGCACTGATATCATGCGCAATTTTGTAAGCCTCTCTGCTGAGTCCCTCCAAAAAGTCTCCAGCAATTGCCTCCCTTGGAGCGTAGCCAATGCTGTGCACAAATCCGTCAAACTGAGGCCAATGGAGGCTTAAATCTTTGAACATTGTCTCTATTTGCTCATCGCTTGCCACGTCGCAATCAAAAATAAGTTTCGAATCAAAGTTATTTGCAAATTCTGCGGTCCGTTCTTTGAATCTTTCTCCTACATAGCTAAAAGCCAGCTCCGCCCCTTGCTCATAACATGCCTTGGCAATCCCGTAGGCGATAGAGCGGTTGGATAAAACGCCAGTGATCAATAGTTTTTTGCCGTTTAGGAAGCCTGAGTGTTTAGACATGAAAGGGTGCGCTCCGTTAAATTAATATTTAGAATATTTTCGCACGGAAAAGCTGATGAAAATCGTGCATTTTTTGTTGTCTTCCAAGCTTGAAACTTACTTATCTACATCGCTCTAGGTGGATCAGTAGTTGGTGTTGACAGGAAAATTGTAAAAATGATTCTGAAAATCCAAATTAGTGTCAAATGTATTGCAAAATCTAGCTATGCGGTTTATACCTTTTATATTCACAAGTTTATTAACTTTTGCATTACCGAGTTGTTTTGCAGCTCACGCCTATGCACAGTTTGGGGACGTCAAGTACCCGGTTGGTTTTGATCATTTTGACTATGTCAACCCTTCAGCCCCCAAAGGCGGAGAAATCGCATTGGTAGCCCCAAGCGTGGCCTCTAGTTTTGATAAATACAACCCATTTACGCTCAAGGGAACCGCTCCTCCCGGAATTAATTTACTCGTCTTTGAGACTCTTTTGGTCAGCAATTTTGAGGAGCCCACAACTGCTTACGGTTTGTTGGCTCAAGACGTATTACTATCGCCCGATAAACTGTCTGTTACTTTTACGCTTAATCCACGGGCGAAATTTCATAATTCACAGCCCGTGACAACGGCTGACGTTAAGCATTCTTTTGATAAACTGGTAAGCGATGAGGCCGCCCCTCAGTTCCGGTCAATTTTTACGGATATCAAGGGGGCAACCGTTTTGTCTCCTAGTCAAATTCGCTTTGATTTTAAGCGGGTCAATGCAGAGCTCCCCCTCATCGTTGGCTCCATGCCGGTATTTAGTAAATCCTGGGGGCAAGGCAAACCTTTAAACAAAATTATCACGGATGACCCAATTGGATCTGGGCCCTACAAAATTGGAAAAGTTGACTTTGGTCGGGATATTGAATATGTGAGGGATCCCAACTATTGGGGGCAATCTCTGGCTGTTAGAAAAGGCTCCTATAACTTTGACCGAATCTTATACAAACTTTACAAAGACAACACTGCCCAGCTTGAGGCTTTTAAGGCTGGTGAATTTGATTTTATTCAATCCTTTATCTCCAGGGAGTGGGCAAGGGCGTTTAAAGGCAAAGCTTTTGAGGACGGGAGGATCACAAAGACTGAACTGAAGCACTCAAACGCAGGGGATTTTCAAGGATTTATTTTTAATACCCGGTTGTCAAAATTTAAGGACCCGCGAGTAAGGCGCGCCATTGGCCTTGCCATGGATTATGAATGGATGAATCGTCAAATTTTCTATATGGCCTATACGCGGGTTAGGGGGTACTTTGTTGGAAGTGATTTTGAGGCGATGGGGTTGCCCTCTAAAGAAGAGTTGGTGTATTTGGAGCCAATAAAAGAGAAACTAGACAAATCAATTTTTACTGACCCAGTGCCAGTTCCCCCAGTCACTCAAATTGATCCCGTCTCGGGGGAGACACTTAGAGACCATTTAAGACTCGCTAAATCCCTCCTCGAGCAGGCTGGATGGCGCTACAGCAACGGCGCGCTCAGGAACGCCAAGGGAGAGCCCTTTACGATGGAGTTTGTGGATGCCTCTGCTAGCATGGGGAGGGTAGTAACTCCATTTGCCAAAAATTTAGAGAAACTAGGGATTGAATTAAATTACAGAGTTGTAGACGCAGCGGTTTTGCAAAAGAGGATGGACGTCTACGATTTTGAAGTCATTAGTGAGAGAACGCTTGGCAGTGATGCACCAGGCGCAGAGCTTGTTCAAAGGTTTGGCTCCAAAAGTGCCGATACTGAAGGAGGGGCAAACTACATGGGGGTAAAAGATTCTGCAGTCGATGCGCTCCTTGAGCGTGTGATCAGCGCTCAAAATAAGGAAGAACTGAGAGGCTCGTTAAAGGCGCTAGACCGAGTGCTCAGGCATGGCTATTACGCAGTTCCCCACTGGTACTCAAGTGTTCACCGTGTGGCTTGGAGAAATGGTCTTTTTGAGAGAAGCGAGATCAACCCAAGATACTTCCAGCCAGAACCCTGGATACTCACAACTTGGTGGGCTAGCCAAGCTAATCTAAAGGCGCACTAAAGATGCTCATTTACATCATCAAACGCTTATTGCTTATGATTCCAACTTTATTTGGAGTTTTATTATTGACCTTTGTCGTCATTCAATTTGTGCCGGGCGGGCCAGTCGAACAAATGGTCGCAAGATTACAGGGAAGGGATTCAGGGGGGGAGGGCGCCGCGGTGCAAGGTGCGGGTTACAGGGGCCGCCAAGGCGTGGACGCGCAAAGGATAGAGGAGATCAAAAAGCTTTACGGCTTTGACAAGCCCGCAACTGAGCGCTTTGGGATGATGCTCAATCAATTTGCACGATTTGATTTAGGTAAGAGCTTTTATTATCCCAAAGATGTATGGTCTTTAGTCAAAGAGAAGCTTCCTGTGTCTATCAGTTTAGGACTGTGGACCTTTTTCCTAAGTTACTTGGTCTCAGTCCCGCTTGGTATTGCAAAAGCGGTTCGAGCTGGGACGCCTTTTGATGCATGGACGAGTATTTTGGTTTTAATTGGTTTTGCTATCCCAGGCTTTGTGTTGGGGGTGGCCTTGTTGGTCATTTTCGGTGGGCAACTGCAGTGGTTCCCTCTCAGAGGTCTTGTCTCATCTAATTGGTCAGAGCTTAGCTTGGTGTCCAAAGTCACGGATTATTTGTGGCACATTACTCTGCCGATCACGGCTAGTGTATTGGGTGCTTTTGCAGTAACCACTATTCTCACAAAAAACTCGTTTATGGAGGAGATTGGCAAACAGTATGTGCTGACCGCTAGGGCAAAGGGGCTTACTGAGTCAAGGGTGCTTTGGAGACATGTATTTAGAAACGCTTTGATTCCATTAGTTACAGGGTTTCCGTCAGCATTTATAGGGGCATTTTTTACGGGGTCTCTCTTAATTGAGACACTTTTCTCACTTGATGGTTTAGGGTTATTGAGCTATGAGAGTGTCATGAAGCGTGACTATCCCGTCGTCATGGGTACACTTTATTTGTTTACATTGATTGGCTTATTTACTAAATTGCTAAGCGATCTGTGTTATTTGTGGGTCGATCCTAGGGTTAAATTTGATTGAAATGACAAATCAGCTCAAAACCTCTACAGATACAAAAAACCCTGCCTCGGTTTCAACTCGTTCACCTGGGCGACGGGCGTGGGCGCAGTTTAAGAGAACTCGCCGCGGGTACTGGAGTCTAGTCGTTATAGTGACCTTATTTTTGCTCAGTTTGGTCGCTGAAGTGCTTTCCAACGACAAGCCACTCGTTGTGAAGTACAACAACCACTGGTACATCCCCGTTATCTCAAACCCGGCGGAAACAGTTTACGGAGGTGATTTTGACACGCCAACAGATTACTTTGACCCCTTTATCCGTGAACAACTCCGCAGGGGCGATAACTTTGCAATTTTTCCAATCAATCCTTACCACCACTCGACCCTGAATTACTTTGCCAAAGCGCCAAATCCAGCTCCACCCTCAAGGGAGAATTGGCTCGGAACAGACGACAGGGGGCGTGATTTGTTTGCGCGTTTGCTTTATGGTTTTAGGGTGTCGATGCTGTTTGCAATTGCCCTCACAATAACTGGTACGTTTCTAGGGATCGTGAGCGGCGCTGTTCAAGGTTTCTTTGCTGGCAAAGTGGATATTAGCATTCAGCGTTTTATGGAAATATGGGGATCCATGCCGGAGCTTTACTTACTTATCATTTTCTCCGCCTTATTTCAGCCCAGTATTTTTATATTGCTAGTTTTACTGAGTTTGTTTGGTTGGATGGGACTCTCGGACTATGTGAGAGCAGAATTTTTGAGAAATCGGCAACTCGATTATGTTCGCGCAGCCAGGGCGATAGGACTTTCAAACTGGCAAATAATTATCAAGCACATCCTTCCCAACAGCATGACTCCGGTTGTAACGTTTTTGCCGTTTAGGATGAGTGCGGCAATTTTGTCGCTCACAAGCCTTGATTTCTTAGGCCTAGGAGTGCCACCTGGCACGCCTAGTTTGGGCGAGCTGTTGTCGCAGGGCAAAAACAACATCGATGCTTGGTGGATATCGCTCTCTACATTTGCCGTTCTGGTCATTACTCTTTTGTTACTGACCTTTATGGGGGACGCCCTTCGGGACGCTTTAGATCCAAGGCACTTGAGCTTTAAGGAGCACAAATGACGCCCTATTTGAGTCAGCTTCTTAGGGTAAGAAATTTAGATATTTCTTTTGATCGCACGCAAGTTGTCAGAGGTATCGATTTAGAGATTGGCCAAGGCGAGAGGCTGGCTTTGGTGGGTGAGTCTGGGTCAGGCAAAACAATCACAGCTCTTAGCCTTTTAGGTTTGGCTCGAGGAGCAACGGTAAGCGGCGAGTGTATCTTTGAGGGAAAAGACTTGTTTGCGCTCTCGCAGCCCGAATTAAGGTTGATCCGAGGGCGCGATATAGCCATGATCTTTCAAGAGCCAATGACCGCATTGAATCCACTTTTTACGGTCGGAGATCAAATAGCGGAGGTCTTAGAGCTGAAAATGGCAATGCCCCGCCAAGCCGCTTGGGACAAAGCCGTTGACTTAATGCAAGAGACAGGTATTGCAGACTCATCCACTCGGGCACGCTCTTACCCGCATCAGTTATCAGGGGGACAAAGACAACGGGTGATGATTGCGATGGCCCTGGCTTGTAGGCCTAAACTACTTTTAGCAGATGAGCCTACCACTGCGCTTGACGCGACTTTGCGAATTCAAATACTAGAGCTATTGGGTCGTTTTCAGCAGGAATACAAAATGTCCATTTTGATGATCACGCATGATCTTAATTTGGTCAAATCTTTCGCCGACCGTGTTATGGTGATGGAGAAGGGACGGGTTATAGAGCAAGGGCCTGTGGGGGAGGTGATGCGCTCGCCTAAAGAGGCTTACACGCAAGCGCTGATAAATAGCGTGCCAATTAGGAACGTGATTGAGCTTGAGGAGTTGGCGCAACCAGCGGGGGTGCATAAACAGCCTCTCATTGACCAAAAAGACAAGAGTAGTGAATCAGGAGATTTCAGCGAGTACGGCTTAGATGCATTGATCACGGCAAGGAGCCTAACCGTAACTTACCCTGTCCCGATAGCTGGCTTTAGGGGTTGGTTTAAAAAAGGTCAGTTCTTCGCCGTTAAAAATGTAAGCTTCAAGCTCTTACCGTTTCAAACCCTTGGAGTTGTGGGGGAGTCCGGATCCGGTAAATCTACGCTGGCTTTGGCCTGCCTAGGGTTGATGCCCAGCCAAGGAGATCTGAGCGTGATGAATCAAAGTTGGAGTCAAAGTCATGGATCCCAACTTCGAGCCTTAAGGTCAAAAATACAAGTAGTATTTCAAGATCCATTTTCCTCTCTATCACCGCGAATGACCGTATTTGAGATCGTAGGGGAGGGATTAAGCGTCCATTACCCCGAAATTGATGCGCTCAAGCGTCAAACAAAAGTTGTAGCTGCTTTAGGGGAAGTGGGTTTGTTTGAGGAGCAGTTTCCTGGTCTTTTGAATCGTTATCCGCATGAGTTTTCGGGAGGGCAAAGGCAAAGACTCTCAATTGCTCGAGCCTTAATTCTCAGCCCCAAGGTTTTGGTGCTGGACGAGCCGACGAGCGCACTTGACGTAACTAGCCAGCGCCAGGTGATTGAATTGTTGCAGGCTCTTCAGCGTGCTAAAGGTTTAAGTTATCTCTTAATCACTCACGACATGTCCATTATTAAAGCAATGGCCCACAACGTCTTAGTAATGAAAGATGGTTTAGTGGTTGAGTCTGGAACGGTTAATGAAATCATTCAAGCACCGAAAGAGGCATACACGCAACTATTGGTGAGTGCCGCAGGCTGAGTCTGCATTTAGTCTAAAAGCAGACTCTTTTGTGCCCCTTTTGTGCCCCTTTTGAGAGCCCGATCATCAAAAATGGGGTAAGTTGTGAGAGGCTAAGCTAAATTTTGCAAACTTATATTTCTCTTTCATATTTCTCATATTTCCTCCCACTTTAATGTCCATATAAGGTGATGTTGCATCAAGATTACAATTTAGCTGGATTTTACAGGCCATTAGCCGTTACAATATTCGTTTGACGACCAACCGGGCGGAATCCAAACCGCCCGTTTTTTTTGGTCGAACGGGAATTGACATTGGCGTTACAAGAAACTGTAGAACAAATCGTATCGGGCTTAGGCTATGAAACTGTGGAGATAGAGCGCTCTGCGGGAGGTTTGTTGCGCATCACAATAGATTTTCCTTGGAAGGCAGAGCAAAAAGATCAGTTTATCCAAGTAGAGGATTGTGAGAAAGTTACGCGTCAATTGCAGTTTGCACTCGAAGTTGAGGGTGTTGAATACAAAAGGCTTGAGGTTTCCTCGCCTGGTATCGACCGTTTGATTAGAAGCGAGTCTGAATTTGATCGGTTCAAGGGGTGCATTGTTGACGTCAGCTTTAAGGTGGCATTAGGTGGTGCTGCGGCAGGGCTGGTCTCCGCTAATCGAAAAAAATTCAGAGGAACTCTTGAAAAAAGCGACCAAACTGGTGGTTGGCAGATATCTTGGGCCGATGAGCCCAAGGTCAAGCCAGGTCAAAGAGTCTCGAAAACGCGAGCTGCACCGCTTGTGCAGGTATTGAATTTTCAGTGGGACGAGCTTCGCGAAGTTCGTCTCGCGCCGATTGTTGATTTTAAAGGCCGAAAGGCCTAATATTTGTAAATTGGAGTGTTTGAGATGAACCGCGAAATGCTCATGTTGGTAGATGCTATTTCACGCGAAAAAAATGTCGAGCGAGATGTTGTTTTTGCTGCTGTTGAGTCTGCTTTAGCGCAAGCAACTAAGAAGTTGTTTTCAGGTGACGTTGATATCCGAGTAGCCATTGATCGTGATACCGGTAATTACGAAACTTTTAGGCGTTGGATGGTTGTTCCTGATTCTGCTGGTTTGCAAAACCCTGACGCAGAGGAATTGCTAATGGATGCCAAAGACCGGATCGCAGACGTCGAGGAGGGTGAGTATATCGAAGAGGGTGTAGAGTCTTTGCCCATAGGACGGATTGGCGCAATGGCTGCCAAGCAAGTGATTTTGCAGAAAATCAGAGACGCCGAGCGAGAGATGCTGTTGAACGATTTCTTATCTAGGGGTGAGAAAATTTTTGTTGGTACAGTCAAACGCTTGGATAAGGGAGATGTGATTGTTGAGAGCGGGAGAGTTGAGGGGAGATTGCGGCGCACGGAGATGATCCCTAAAGAAAATTTACGAAACGGTGACCGCGTAAGAGCTATCATCATGGAAGTGGATCCAACCCTAAGAGGTGCTCCTATACTTTTATCAAGGTCCGCTCCAGAGTTCATGATTGAGCTCTTCAGCCAAGAGGTTCCAGAGGTTGAGCAAGGCCTGCTAGAGATAAAGTCTTGTGCCAGAGACGCGGGTTCTAGGGCCAAAATCGCAGTCATTTCGAACGATAAACGTGTAGACCCTATTGGCACTTGTGTAGGTGTGAGGGGAACACGGGTTAACTCAGTCACCAATGAGCTTGCGGGTGAGCGTGTTGATATTGTTTTGTGGAGTGACGATCCTGCTCAATTTGTAATTGGCGCTCTGGCTCCTGCTAACGTCCAATCCATTGTGGTTGATGAAGAAAAACACGCTATGGATGTGGTTGTTGATGAAGAAAATTTGGCCATTGCCATTGGCCGAGGCGGACAAAACGTGCGGCTAGCATCTGAGTTAACAGGCTGGAAAATCAATATCATGGACGCCAGCGAGTCTGCTGCCAAGCAGGCTACTGAGACTGACACCCTTAGAACTTTATTCATCGAAAAACTTGATGTTGACGTTGAGGTTGCGGATATTCTCATTAGTGAAGGATTTACCAGTTTAGAGGAGGTGGCTTATGTACCTCTTCAAGAAATGTTAGAGATCGAGAGCTTTGATGAAGACACAGTCAATGAGCTTAGAGCGCGTGCAAAAGATGCACTCTTAACCATCGAGATTGCGCATGAAGAAAGCGTTGAGGATGTATCTCAAGACCTAAAAGACTTGGATACATTAACGCCTGAATTGATTGCCAAACTTGCCGATAATGGGATTCATTCCCGTGATGACCTTGCCGATCTTGCAGTCGATGAGCTTGTAGAAATTACACAACAATCCCCAGAAGAGGCCACGGCCCTGATTCTTAAGGCACGCGAACACTGGTTTGCGGGTCAAGAGTAACGGTCATGAAGAGGACACCTAAATATGACCAGTACAACAGTTGCCGAGTTTGCCAATGAGCTCAAAAAACCGATAGACACTTTGATGGAGCAACTCAAATCAGCGGGAGTTGTAATTGCAAATCCCTCTGACGCTTTAACAGACTCGGACAAACAAAAGTTATTGACTTTCCTTAAGGCCAACAACGGCACTATTTCTGCTCCAATTGAGCGAAAAAAAATCACCCTTGTTAAAAAATCGACCAGCGAGATCAAGCAAGCCGATTCAACGGGTAAGGCCCGAACTATTCAAGTAGAGGTTCGCAAAAAGCGAACTTTCGTCAAGCGAGACGATGACGGTGCAGAGGACGGGCAAGACACCAGTGCATCCCCTGAGCAGCAAGACCCAGTCTTGCCAGCGGCGTCTTCTTCACAGGTATCAATATTAGATCAAGCAGAGTTGGCCCGGCGCGAGGAAGAGGCAAGGCGACAAGCTGAGTTTATTCGTCGTCAAGAGGAGGAGCTTGCTGAGAAAAGGCGTCTGCGCCAAGAGCAAGAGGCAAAAGAACACGCGCTACAAGAAGCGGCTCTTAAAGAGAAGGCAGAGAGAGCGGAGAAAGCCGGAGACGATAAACAACTCAAAGTAGCTGAGCAATCCCTCATTGAAGCGGAGAAGCTACTAGCAGACCAAAAGGCACAACTGGCTAAAGCTTTGGCTTTGGAAGATGAGACACGCGCCAAGGAGTTAGAGGGCAGGAGAAATACGGCTCTTGCTGAGGCTGAAGCCATTCGCGCAATGATGAATGCGCCTGCCCCCAAAAAGCCTGTCATTGTAAAAAAACCAGTCATTGAAAAACCAAAAGAAAAAGAAGAAGTTTCTGCTAAGAAAGGGACCATCCATAAGCCTGCAACTGGCTCCGCAACCCCGGCTGCTGCAAAGCCAGTTGTGGCCAAAGAGGGTCAAAAAGAGGTTAAGAGCTCCAAACTCTCATCGAGTTGGGCGGATGAACAGGCTGCCAAGAAGCGTGAAATTAAAACCCGTGGAGACGCAAGCGGAGGCGTTGGTCGAAATGCATGGCGTGCGGGACCCAGAGGGCGCAAAGACCGACACCACGATGATGCTCAATCTGCGCCTCAAGCAGTTGAGCAAAGAATTATCGAGGTCCACGTCCCTGAGACCATCACAGTTGCAGAGTTGGCCCACAAAATGGCTGTTAAAGCTTCAGAGGTCATTAAACAGCTCATGAAGCTTGGTCAAATGGTTACGATTAACCAGCCTTTAGATCAAGACACGGCAATGATTCTTGTTGAGGACATGGGGCATAAGGCCATTATTGCTGCCCTTGACGATCCAGAGGCCTTCACTGAGGAGGAGGCTTCTGCGCATCACGGGGAGTCTATATCTCGCGCGCCAGTTGTTACGGTCATGGGTCACGTTGATCACGGGAAAACCTCTTTACTTGATTACATACGTACTGCAAAAGTGGCGGCAGGTGAGGCGGGCGGCATAACTCAACACATTGGTGCTTACCACGTTGATACGCCTAGAGGCATGGTTACGTTTTTGGATACCCCAGGACACGAGGCCTTTACAGCGATGCGTGCCCGGGGCGCTCAGGCTACGGACATTGTCATTTTGGTGGTCGCCGCAGATGACGGCGTGATGCCGCAAACTAAAGAGGCCATCAAACACGCTAAGGCTGCTGGCGTTCCAATTGTTGTAGCGATCAATAAAATTGATAAACCCGATGCCAATTCTGATCGAGTAAAAAGCGAGTTGGTTGCTGAGGAAGTTATACCTGAGGACTTTGGTGGAGAGTCTCCTTTTGTCTCAGTTTCAGCTAAAACGGGTCAAGGCATCGAAGAGTTGCTTGAACAGGTTTTATTGCAGGCAGAGGTCCTAGAACTTAAGGCCCCAACTGATGCAATGGCCAAGGGCCTTGTTATTGAAGCAAGCCTAGATAAGGGGCGGGGTCCAGTGGCTACGATTTTGGTGCAATCTGGTACCTTAAATACGGGCGACGTGGTCTTAGCGGGTCAAACTTTTGGTCGCGTTAGGGCTATGTTGGATGAGAATGGTCGGCCCATTAAATCTGCGGGTCCATCTATTCCGGTTGAAATTCAAGGTCTGACTGAGGTTCCCCAAGCTGGTGATGAGTTCATGGTGTTATCTGATGAACGTCGCGCAAGGGAGATTGCTACCTACCGTGCGGGTAAATTCCGCAATACCAAATTGGCCAAACAGCAAGCCTCTAAATTGGAGAACATGTTCACAGATATGACATCTGGTGAAGTTAAGATGCTTCCGATTATTATTAAAGCCGATGTGCAAGGATCTCAAGAAGCGCTTGCCACTTCACTTCTTAAACTCTCAGGAGAAGAGGTAAAGGTGCAGATGGTCTACGCGGCGGTTGGCGGAATAAGTGAGAGTGATGTAAATTTGGCGATTGCCTCCAAGGCTGTCATTATTGGTTTTAACACGCGCGCTGATGCTGGTGCACGCAAATTAGCTGAGAACAATGGCATTGAGATTCGTTACTACAACATTATTTATGATGCAGTGGATGATCTGCGTGCAGCCTTGTCTGGAATGCTTACGCCTGATAAGAAAGAGGAGGTAATTGGTGTTGCTGAGATTCGTCAAGTTTTCCGAATCAGCAAGATTGGTTCTATTGCGGGTTGTATGGTCACCAACGGAGTGGTCAGACGCGCCGCCAGACTCAGACTGCTTAGAGACAACGTTGTCATATTTACGGGAGAGTTGGAGAGTCTCAAACGATTTAAAGATGATGTGCGTGAAGTTAAAGAAAGCTTTGAGTGCGGACTCAACATCAAGGGCTATAACGACATCGTTGAGGGTGTTCAACTCGAGTTCTTTGAGATCAAGGAAGTTGCTAGAACACTCTAAGTGTGTCTATTGCTATGACTTCTCATGAAACATAAAAAGAGTTCTACACCTAATCGTGGATTTAAGGTTGCTGATCAAATTCAACGTGATTTGGCTGAGTTGATTGCTAGGGAGTTAAAGGATCCAAGGGTGGGAATGGTGACCATTCAAGCCGTAGAAGTTACGCCGGATTATTCCCACGCAAAAGTTTTTTTCAGCGTGTTGGGTAGTGATCCCCAACTGGCTTTAGAGGGGTTGAGTCAAGCGGCTGGTTTTTTGCGAAATCATCTTTTTAAAAAACTTCATATCCACACCGTCCCAACTCTTCATTTTGTTTATGACCAGACCACTGAGCGAGCTGCTGACATGAGTTCTTTAATTGCTAAAGCAGTTTCAGAGCGAGCGTTGGATGATTGAAGTTGATTGCAGATCAAAAAAATGAACACACAGGTGTAGCGTCCAGTTCTAGAGGAAAAAAAAACTCTCCTAGGCAAAAACGCGCGCTTCATGGGGTATTGTTGTTGGATAAGCCAATAGGTCTATCAAGCAATGATGCACTGCAAAAGGTGAAATGGTTGTTAAGAGCTGAGAAGGCGGGGCATACTGGAACACTTGACCCGCTGGCAACAGGGGTATTGCCAATTTGCTTTGGAGCGGCTACTAAATTTAGTCAGATGCACTTAGAGGCTGATAAAAGTTATGAGGCTATAGCACTTTTGGGTGTTAAGACTACAACAGGGGACTCTGAGGGTGATGTAGTTGAGCAAAGATTGGTGTCAATCAATGCATTGCAAATTGAGGAAGTTAGAAGAAAATTTACTGGACTGATTCAGCAAATTCCACCCATGTTCAGTGCTTTAAAAAAAGATGGGCGTGCCTTGTATGAATACGCAAGAGAGGGTTTGGAGGTAGAGCGCTCAGCGCGTGCAGTGACAATTCATTCTTTATCTATCAAAGATTTAGGGGAGTGCCCTCACCCAAATGGAGTGCAAAGGAAGATTTCCATGAGCGTTCGGTGTAGCAAAGGAACGTACATCAGAACTTTGGCGGAGGATATTGGTGAGGCACTGGGCTGTGGGGCATCTTTGACGGCTCTCAGAAGAACGCAAACTGGTTCATTTGACGAGTCCCAGTGTTTAACGCTGGAGGAGTTGTCACAAATGAACCCCTTCGATCATGTTCTTCATTTGATGCCGACCGAAGTTTTGTTAAAAGATCACCATGTGATTGAGCTAGATGCAGAAGAGGCGGGTAAATTTTTGGCGGGTATGAGGCGTCGGGGAGATTGGCCAAATTGTGAAAAAGTCGTCGTTTATGGAACAAATCCGCGGGCCCTTCTCGGGACCGCTCACGTAGTCGGGGGAGAGCTAATCTCTCAGCGTCTATTAAATGCAATTGAAATTCAAACTATCTTAGATCAAACTTTAGAGAAAAAAAATGACACGTCAAATTAGAAATATAGCAATCATTGCCCACGTTGACCATGGTAAAACCACCATGGTGGATCAATTACTTAGGCAATCTGGAACTTTTGCAGAGCATGAAAAAGTAGTAGACACCGTGATGGATAACAACGCAATTGAGCGTGAGCGCGGTATTACTATTTTGGCGAAAAACTGTGCTGTGAGCTGGGAGGGCACGCACATAAATATCGTTGATACGCCTGGACACGCTGACTTTGGAGGCGAGGTGGAGCGCGCTTTGTCCATGGTTGACGGTGTAGTGCTTTTAATTGACGCACAAGAGGGCCCGATGCCCCAGACCCGTTTTGTGACGAAGAAGGCTCTTGCGCTGGGTTTGCGCCCTATTTTGGTGGTCAATAAAGTTGATAAGCCCGGAGCAAGGCCGGATTTTGTAGTCAATGCAGCCTTTGACTTATTTGACAAACTTGGCGCAACAGATGAGCAACTGGATTTTCCAGTTGTCTACGCCTCAGGAATTAATGGTTGGTCCTCTTTGGAGGAGGGCGCACCAGGGGAGCAGTGGGGACCCGATATGTCGGCACTCTTTAATACTGTTTTAAAACACGTTCCCGCTCAAAACGGGGACCCCAAGGCCCCTCTTCAATTACAAATCTCTGCACTTGATTTCTCTACCTTCGTTGGAAGAATCGGCGTGGGACGTATAAGTCAAGGTACGATTAAACCGATGACCGATGTTCTTGTCATGGAAGGTGCCGACGGTAAAACTTTTAAAGGAAGAATCAACCAGGTCCTCACTTTTCAGGGCTTAGAGCGTGTTCAGGCAACTGAGGCTGGGCCAGGGGATATTGTCCTCATAAACGGTATTGCAGATATTGGCATTGGGGTAACAATTACGGACCCTGTTAACCCAGCCCCACTCCCCATGCTAAAGGTCGATGAGCCAACGCTTACGATGAATTTTTGCGTAAATACCAGCCCCTTGGCAGGTCGAGAAGGTAAATTCGTTACCAGTCGTCAAATTTGGGATCGACTGCAAAAAGAGCTACAACACAACGTGGCTTTGCGTGTCAAAGAGACTGGTGAGGAAGGTGTATTTGAGTGTATGGGACGTGGTGAGCTTCACTTGACCATTCTTTTGGAGAACATGAGACGCGAGGGATATGAGCTCGCAGTGTCAAAGCCTCGTGTGGTTTTTAGGGAGGTTAACGGAGAGCGTCACGAGCCAATTGAGATGGTAACTGCTGATATTGAGGAAATTCATCAAGGCGGCGTGATGCAAGCCCTTGGTGAGCGTAAAGGTGAATTGGTCAACATGGAGCCAGATGGTCGCGGTCGTGTTCGTTTAGAGTACCGCATACCGGCTCGAGGCCTGATTGGGTTTAACAACGAATTCTTAAACCTCACACGTGGATCGGGCTTAATTTCTAATATCTTTGATAGCTATGAGCCGCACAAAGGGGAGATCGGTGGACGCAAAAACGGTGTTCTTATCTCCATGGACGACGGAGAGATTTTTACCTATGCTTTAGGTAAATTGGACGAACGAGGTCGCATGTTTGTGAAAGCTAACGATCCAGTTTACGAGGGCATGATCGTTGGTATTCACAACCGTGATAATGATTTGATTGTGAATGCAACTCGCACCAAACAGCTTACCAATTTCAGGGTATCTGGCAAAGAAGATGCTGTGAAAATTACGCCTCCCATTGAACTAACGTTAGAGTACGGAGTTGAATTTATTGATGAGGATGAGTTGGTCGAGATTACGCCCAAGAGCGTTCGTCTTCGCAAACGATTTTTAAAAGAGCACGAGCGCAAGAAAAATAAGTTCTAACTATAGGTAGAGCACTAACCTCAGCATCGCCTTGAGCTCCACCTTAAGCATTTCTACCAAACATGTCTACAACCTCTAAGGTACTTTTTGGATTTCACGCTGTAAGCGTGCGTTTGAAAACGCATCCCAAATCAGTCCAAGAAGTCTATGTAGATCCATCTCGGCGTGACGCCAGGATGCGTCAATTTTTGGATAAAGCCAAGGAGGCAGGAGTCCGAATCATTGAATCCGATGGAGCGCGACTCACCAAACTTTGCGCAAGCGTTGGTCATCAAGGCGTTGTGGCCAAAGCTGAGGTGATTAATATTCAGCACAGTTTAGATGAGTTACTAGAAGGGATTGGACCAAACATTGCACCTTTGTTATTGATTTTAGACGGCGTCACAGATCCCCATAATTTGGGTGCCTGTTTGAGAGTTGCAGACGGAGCTGGCGCTCACGCGGTCATAGCGCCTAAGGACCACGCAGTAGGCATCAACGCCACTGTCTCCAAAGTTGCCAGTGGCGCCGCCGAGACTGTGCCCTACTTCATGGTCACCAACCTTGCGAGAACCATTGGTGAGCTTAAAGAGCGTCAAATATGGATCATAGGCGCCAGTGACGAAGCGAGCACGTCGCTTTACCAGGCTGATTTAAAAGGGCCGCTGGCTTTGGTGTTAGGTGCCGAAGGTGCGGGTTTAAGGCAGTTGACCCGAAAATCATGTGATGCTTTGGTCAATATCCCAATGCTAGGTGCTGTTGAGAGCTTAAATGTATCTGTTGCAAGCGGTATTTGTTTGTATGAGGCTGTGAGACAAAGAGGTCTTTAACGGACACTTTAAAATTTTTTTATCGGAGAAGACAATCTTGAAAAATCTTAAATCATCATTTATTTACGCCGCGATCAGTGCATGTATCGCTTTAGGACCTCTAAACGTAAGCGCCCAAACTTCAATGCCCCCTGGCCCTAACTCAGGTGCTAGTGCCGTAGAGTTTCAAAAAATAGACAATGTCGTTGGTACCGGTGCTGAGGCGAAGTCTGGCATGGCGGTTACTGTTCATTACACGGGTTGGTTATACGAGCCCAATGCGATGAATCATAAAGGACGCAAATTTGATAGTTCACTGGACAGGGGGCAACCCTTTAATTTCCCGCTTGGTGCAGGGCGCGTGATTCGAGGTTGGGATGAGGGAGTTGCGGGAATGAAAGTCGGTGGCAAGCGCACTCTCGTGATTCCAGCGCAAATGGGATATGGTCCCAATGGTGCAGGAAACGTGATTCCGCCTAACGCCGTGCTACTCTTTGACGTGGAGTTGTTGGGAGTTCGTTAATTTAGATATTACGTACGCACACTTGAAAACTTTGTGATCTGTTTGGTCTTGTAAGTTCTCTTAATACGAAACCAGTTTTCAGCGTAAAACGAGCACATCAATTTTAGAGTGCGTTAGTACTTGCAGAGTCTCGCTACCGAGTAAGAGTCTATTGACGCCGTTTCTGCCGTGAGAGGCCATTACGATTAGATCAATCTTTTTATTGATGGCTGTTTTGATTAAACCATCCGAGACAAGTATTGATTTAACAACTAATGTTTTAGCAAGCACACCGGCCTTTTCGGCCTCTTTTTGTACATTAAATACTATTAAATTCGCTAAATCTAGAAGCTTACTTTTTAGTTCAATCTTTAGATTATTAGGCATCGGAAATGAGCCATCAAATAAACTGTGTTTCAACTTAGGAATAATTGTTACCACGGTGAGCTCGCAGCCCAACTTAAGTGACAACTCAATTGCCCGGTGACAGGCAAGGTCAGAGAGTTCAGATCCATCGGTTGCTACCATTATGCGTTTGTACACGATATCTCTCCTTGTAAATTTTTATAACTTAAATCGTAGTCATCTTCTAGGCTTTCGTCCTGGTTGGCCCTTAAGTTGTCAATGATTAAAGGATGTGAGTTGCCCAAAAAATATTGAAATGCATTTGATTAATCGATAGTTCTACTCGATATATGAATTTTTACTTTTCCAAATTTTCTCTTTTAAATATATAAAGTGAGGGTTAGAAGGCGCCGATCAGGTTACTAAAGTCGGGGGCATGTCGGGTTGATTAATATCAAGTCTTAACTTTTCAATGGATACCAATATAAATAACTCGCAGACCTTGAAATTAAGTGACGAAATTTTTTGTACTATTTTTTTAAATTTACTTCTTGCGTTGTAGATTAAAGTAACTTTTATCTCAACACCAGGACTGGCACATGCGAGTGAGTCAACACCTGAGTGGTCTCACTGCCAAGTATCAATCTTTTGAATCCGTTCCTGCCGTGTGAGGCCATGACAATCAAGCCAACTTTCTTTTTAAGTGCAAAAGCGATTATTGCCTCAGAAATAATATTTGCCTTGACAATGGTGGTGCTAATGAGGAGGCCTTGTTTCGATGCTTGTTTTTCTACTTTGTCCAAAACAGACCTTGCTTCATCTTCCCACTGTTTTTCAAGCATCATTATTTGTTGATTGTCCAAGGGAATGGATCCCTCAAAATATGTTTGAAGGTACCGTGGAATAACTTTAAGTGCAAAAAGCTCTGCATCTAAACTGCTAGCAAGCTCAATCGCGCTTTTTACAGCTTTAGTTCCTAGGGTAGAGCCATCTGTTGCAACCATGATTTTTTTGTACATGTGCTATTTCCCTATTGAGAGTTTAAAAACGCAGTTCAACGAACTCTCTTTCGAGTATAGACTCCATACTTTAGGGGCGTCTTTGATTAAAATCAAATGAAGCTTAATTAGAAGATGAATCAAAATAGTAATAATAATCGAAGTGATTATTAATGCTCCTTTAAGCATGCCCTCTAAAGCTTTAACTAGGAGCTATTAAAATGAGTGTATCTGGATACCTTTATATTGGGCAATAATAAAATTTATATAAAGTTTATTTAAAATTTAAGAGTTTAATATATGACTTATTTTAAAAATTTAGTTAATAAATTTGCATTTTTATAAATTTTA
>CAIQHG010000014.1 GCA_903871545.1 uncultured Burkholderiales bacterium
ATTGATTCAGGGCAGGAATTGTCCGGTGTGCCTGTGGATGCACGCATAAGCCATGGTGAGGCGCAAGCCATGTCCATGCAGCAGCAGACGAAGCAGGAATATTTGATTGCGAAATCAGATGCCCCGACTACAGCGCCGAATGGCGTTTAGTCGCGGGTATTTCACTTGATCAATTAAGTTGATCACTTAATGCTCTCAGAAAAACCAAGGGCCACTTTTGGTAAGAAAAGAAATTACTCAGGTAAGATCCCCGCATTTTTAATGATCTGCCCCCATTTTAAAGACTCGGCTGCCTGGAACTGGGCTAGCCCCTCAGGGGTGCTAATAGCAACCTCTCCTCCTGAGCCGCTGTGGTAGGTCCCCACCAATTTGGAGTTGCTCACCTTAGCCAACATGTCGTGTAATTTTTTTTGCACTGGCGCAGGGGCGCCTGCGGGCAAATAAGCCGCTGTCCAAAAAGACATGTCATACCCCTTTATGCCCGTCTCCTCAACGGTGGGTACACCGGGGAGAGTTGAAATGTGACGAGTTCCGCTAACAGCGATAGCCCTTAGTTTGTCTGCCTTAACTTGGGGCAACCCTGTTGGGGCGTCCACGAACATGAAATCAAAATGGCCGCCTATTAAATCTGTGATTGCAAGGGGGTTGCTTTTATAGGGGATGTTGTTGACCTCGATGCCTGTCATTTGTCTAAGCAACTCGCCCGCAAGTCGGCTAGATGAGCTGCCGCTTGCAAAGTTGATCTGTCCAGGTCTTTTTTTGGCCTCTTGAATCAGATCAGAAACCGATCTAATGTTGGAGTTTGGATTTACAACCAACGCCATATATCCTTTGCCCAAAAGTGCAACAGGTGAAAAGTCTTTGACTGGATCGTAAGGTATCTTCTTAAACAAGTGCTCATTGGCTGCGTGAGTCGTATTGGTGGTAATTAAAACCGTGTAGCCGTCTGGCGGGGCTTTTGCTACGTACTGAGCTGCGATGAATCCATTTGCACCTGGCTTATCCTCTACGATGACGTTGACACTGAACTCGGACGTGATCTCCTGCGCTAGGCTTCGCGCCAAGCTATCAGTGCCGCTCCCCGGGGAAAACGGGACTATGAATGTAATCGGTTTACTCGGGTAATCTAGAGTTTGCGCGTGGGAAAGCGCACATGCCGCACAAAACATAATCCAAAGAAAAGTCTTTAGGAGGGGAGTGTATTTAGATTTCATGGGGTTCAATGTGCTGCAAATGTTGATTTAGAGGGGTGTTGATTTTGAGGGTCTTTTCCTAAATATTTTTTTCTAATTGCTACATTTCTTCAAGTAGTCCATTGTGCGCGCCAAGCTTGGGGGCAGTTGAGAGAATTTTAGGTCTCAAACCGTTGAATGAGAGTGGGAGTGCGGTCAAGGTAAAGTCCTCCTGTGGTACCTCTTGGAACATCTCTAAGGCCAGAACTTGTTCTTGTTGGACGACCTCCTCTATCCCTAATATGGGCGAGCAGGGGATACCTGCTTCATCAAAGTCCTTTAACCACTGACTGCGAGACTTGCGTTTCAAGAGCGGCAGTAACTCCTCATAAAGCGCGTCTTTGTGCGTGATTCGGGACCTGTTGGTCATAAACCTTGGGTCCTCGCACCAATGCGCTTTATCCATTAAGTTGCTTAACTTTTGAAACAATCTGTCATTTCCGCAGCAAATTAAAACTGGACCATCTAACGTCTCAAACGCCTCGTAGGGCACAAAGCTTGGGTGTCCAGATGCGTGCTTGACGGGCATTTGTTTTAAGTTCAGGTAAGCATCGTTTTTTTGACCATTCCAGGCCAAGGCGGTTTCAAGCAATGAGGTGTTTACAATGCCTCCCTTGCCGCTGGAGGCGCGCTGAGTGAGCATTGAGAGTGCCCCGATCACAACCCACATCCCACTTCCCTGATCGCAAACAGAGGCGCCAATTCTGATTGGAGGGTCCCCGGGCCCGCCGTTGGTGCTTGACAGCCCACTGTAGGCTTGAATCAAGGGCTCATACCCAGGCCTCATCTGCATAGGGCCTTTGTGACCAAATGCAGAGATTTCGCAGTAAATAAGTCTGGGGTGCTTTGAGGTAAGGGTCTCACCATCAAGCCCCAAGTCCTTTGTCACGCCCGGGCGCAGGTTGTGAATCAAAATATCGGCCTTGGCAATCAAGCGGTCAAGTTTTTTTAATTTCTCGGGGTCTTTTAAATCAAGTGAAATCGATTTTTTATTCCTATTAAAGATATGAAAATTAAGCGCGTCCCCCCCTCTAAAAGCTGGACCCATGGTCCTTGCGTCGTCCCCGCTTATGGTTCGCTCAATTTTTATAACCTCCGCCCCTAAGTCTGCAAAGATGGATCCTGCAAACGGAGCAGATAAGACCTGGCCCAGCTCGATGACTTTTATACCTTTGAGTGGACTAGGTCCGCCTTTTGAATTTGTTGTTGAATTTTCAAATTGCATAGTGTTCTGTAGTGTGTTTACTGCTTAAATGCAAAAAAAGCGTTACACCCGCTCAATACAAATAAAGTCTAAGAATCCCATTGTCCACCAGTGGCGGGGGATTCAAGAGCAACGGGCGGCTTAAAGGGTAAACCCTGGGCGCCTATGGCCCATTAAAATCCCTTACAAATAACGACCCTAGGAGCTTTAAATTGAGCGCATCACCGACACCAAAAATTACTTCACTTAGGGTCATACCTGTTGCAGGTCATGACAGCATGTTGCTCAATTTATCTGGTGCACATGGGCCGTTTTTTACTCGCAATTTAATCATCTTGACAGATTCTGATGGCCAAAAGGGTATTGGCGAGGTGCCCGGGGGGGAGAAGATACGCAAAACGATTGAGGATGCAACTCAGTTGGTGGTTGGCCAATCCATTGGGAACGTACAAAGCGTGCTCACCCAGATGCGCACTTTATTTGCTGATAGAGATACGGGGGGACGGGGTCTGCAGACCTTTGATCTGAGGACCACCATACACGCAGTCACTGCAGTTGAATCAGCGATGCTTGACTTACTTGGTAAGCACCTGAGCGTGCCCGTTGCAGCGTTGCTTGGGGAGGGGCAACAAAGAAGCTCGGTAGAAATGCTTGGGTATTTGTTCTACGTGGGGGATCGTCGTAAAACAGATCTACCCTACAGAGCTGGGCCCGGCCCCAGGGCAAGTGCAAGTGCAAGCGCAAGCTCAAGTGCAAGCGCCGTCCCCGGGGCCGCAGCCTCAACCCAAGACGAATGGTTTCATTTGAGAGACCAAGAGGCGTTGACCGCACAAAGTGTGGTGAAGTTGGCCCAAGCGGCGAGGGCAAAGTACGGGTTCAACGACTTTAAGCTCAAAGGCGGCGTTTTACCGGGTGAGGAGGAGATGCAAGCGGTGCAGGCTTTGCACGAGGCTTTCCCCGCAGCTCGGGTTACTTTAGATCCTAACGGGGGCTGGTTATTAAAAGATGCGATCAAATTGATGCGTGATATGCATGGTGTTGTTGCCTACGCGGAGGACCCCTGCGGAGCGCAGGACGGCTTTAGCGGGCGCGAGGTGATGGCAGAGTTTAGGAGAGAGACAGGGCTGCCTACAGCCACCAATATGGTAGCAACAGATTGGCGTCAGTTAACTCACTCTCTCGCGCTACAAAGTGTAGATATACCCTTGGCAGATCCACACTTTTGGACAATGGCCGGCTCAGTGCGGGTTGCACAAACGTGCCGGGACTGGGGCTTGACTTGGGGGTCTCATTCCAACAATCACTTTGATGTCTCCCTTGCAATGTTTACGCAGGTTGCGGCTGCTGCCCCGGGCAAAGTCACTGCAATTGATACGCACTGGATATGGCAAGACGGCCAAGGGCTTACGAATGAGCCTTTACAAATTATCGGCGGTCATGTACAAGTACCCAATCGTCCCGGTTTGGGCGTAGATTTAAATATGCAGGCTGTAGAGCGCGCACATGAGCTTTACTTATCACACGGACTAGGTGCAAGGGATGATTCTGTTGCGATGCAATTTCTAATACCTGGATGGAAATTTGATCCTAAGCGTCCCTCTTTGGTTCGGTAGTCGCAGGCGTTGGTGCAGGGCTTTATAACATCAGGATGATAAACACTTGATGTAGGGGGCAGGCTCTTCGTTAAATTAACTCCTGATATCTGAATGACCTAAGCCCCTTTCAAAGGGCGACTTTTGAGAAAGAAATCTCTAGACCAACACTAGGAAGCTTTGCGCCCAATTTCTTTGACGATCTCTCTCACCTCTAAGAGCTGTTTTTGTATAACTGCAAACTCGTCGTTTATTTTTGACAGCATTTGGTGCTCTTGAATGGCTCTTTGTCTTTCACGTTCCTCTGCCTTTTTTTCGTCTAAAGCGGAGTCACTGTTGCTTGCAAAAGAGTCAACAATAGCGGCTACAAAAAGATTGACGGTCACAAAGGTTGCGATCATGATGAAGATCACGAAAAATATCCAAGCTTCGGGGAATTTCTCCATGACGGGGCGCGCCACACTAGCGGACCAACTCTCTAACGTCATCACTTGAAAGAGAGTGAAAAAGGTAGACCCAATGTTTCCAAAATAATCTGGAAACTCCTTTCCAAACAAGTTGGTACTCACCACTGCGGAGACGTAAAAGATGATGAGCAACAAACCCACCACCGAGCCCAAGCTTGCAAGGGATCCTAAGAGCCCTCGGACTACTTTTTTCATGCTCTCAAATTTGTTGATCAGCCTGAGAACCCTAAGGACCCGCAAAGACCTTAAAACCGACAAGGACTCAGAGGCAGGCACAACCGCAATGGCGATCACAATAAAGTCAAAAACGCACCAAGGATCCGTAAAAAATCTAACCCCCCTGGCCGCCATCAAGAGAACGAGTTCAAAGATGAAGATCACTAAAATAGCGTGGTCTAGGAAGTGCAACTCCTCACCCACGACGCCCATGATGGATTCGCTTGTCTCCATGCCCAGTAAAACCGCGTTCACAAGTATCAAAAATACAATTGAGTGTTGCACCAGGGGTAGGGCAACAAAAGACTCAATTTTATTTTGCCAATGGGCAGGCTTGTTCTCTACTGTTGACATGTCCGGGGATGATTCTCTTCGTTGTTCTATAGGCGTTAAGTGCCTGAGTAGTTGGGTCCGCCTGAGCCCTCAGGTGTTTTCCAAACTATGTTTTGAGTGGGGTCTTTGATGTCACACGTTTTGCAGTGTATGCAGTTTTGGGCATTGATTTGAAGTTTATCCTCAGCCCCAACCTTAATGTACTCATACACACCTGCTGGGCAGTAAAGTTGCTCAGGCCCGCCGTATTTGGCAAGGTTGATGCGCACTGGAACACTAGGATCTTTCAGTGTCAGGTGAGAGGGCTGATTTTCCTCATGGTTGGTATTGGCAATGAAGACCGAGGAGAGCCGGTCAAAACTTAGTAACCCATCGGGCTTTGGGTACACAATGGGCTCACAGTCCTTTAACTCTTTAAGGTATTCGTGGTCTGCTTTTTTGCTGTGCAAGGTCCAGGGCACGTTGCCGCCAAAGAGTTTTTGCTCAATACCAACCATCAAAGAGCCCACTAATAGACCTTTTGACATCCATGGCTTAAAGTTGCGAGCAGCTTTGAGCTCTGAGTGAAGCCAGCTGTTTTTAAAACTCAGTGGGTAAGCGATCAGCTCATCTAGCTCTCGAGCACTGCCCAGCGCTTCAAAAGCTGCCTCAGCCGCGAGCATGCCCGTTTTGATCGCGGCGTGGGAGCCCTTAATTCGGGACGCATTCAAATAACCTGCGTCACAACCAATCAATGCGCCTCCAGGAAAAATTGTTTTTGGAAGACTGTTAAGGCCGCCCGCTGTAATGGCGCGAGCGCCGTAGGCTATTCTTTTTCCGCCTTCAAAGAAATGCCTAATGCTTGGGTGAGTCTTGTAGCGCTGAAACTCTTCAAAAGGACTCAGTGTGGGGTTTGAGTAGGACAGTCCAACCACAAAGCCCACGGCGACTTGAGTTTTATTGAAATGGTAAAGAAACGAGCCCCCATAGGTGTCATTTTGAAGTGGCCAACCCGCAGTGTGGATAACCAAACCCTCTTTGTGTTTGGAGGGCTCAATTTCCCATACCTCTTTTAATCCAATACCGTAGCTTTGGGGGTCACTCTCAGCACTGAGACCGAATTTCGCGATCAACTCTTTGCCTAAACTGCCCCTTGATCCTTCGGCAAAAAATGTGTATTTGGCCCTTAACTCCATCCCGATTTGAAAGGTGCTCAGTGGCTCACCCTCTTTGCTGATCCCAAGGTTGCCTGTTGCGACCCCGCAAACCTGCCCCTGATCGGAGTACAAAATCTCGCTTGCCGGGAACCCGGCGAATATCTCAACCCCTAAATCCTCGGCTTGAGTGGCCAACCAACGCGTAAAGTTTGACAGGCTTAGGACGTAATTGCCGTGGTTTTGGAAGCATTTGGGGAGCAACCAGTTGGGAGTTTGATAAGATTTTTCTGGGGTTAGAAAAAGAAAACGATCCTCGCTCACCTCAGTGGTGAGCGGAGCTCCCCGCTCCTTCCAATCAGGGATAAGCTCGTTTAGTGCAACCGGATCCATCACTGCGCCCGATAATATGTGAGCGCCTACCTCGGAGCTTTTCTCTAAAACGCAAACTGATATTTCTTTCGCCTGAGACCGAGCAAGTTGCTTTAAACGAATGGCAGCCGATAGCCCCGCGGGTCCTGCACCGACAATCACGACGTCGTAGTCCATTGATTCTCTGGGGCCGAATTTTTCTAGAATTTGCTGATTTGTAATCATAAAATTGTTTGTAATCTCTCTCTGTGTATGATAAATCAAACGAACGATCGCCCAGGCGGTTTATGTCCGAATGTTGTAAAAATTAAAGTTTTTTAACTGTTTTGGGCTGGTTGTCTTTGATAATTCTTTTTATGTGTTTCTTGGCGAATTCATAGCTGTCAGATGATTTTAGAAATCTGGAGTCGTGCTGAATCCCTAAGATTAAGCTGTAAAAAGAAAAAAGCATCTCTTTGGGGTCGGCTTGAGGTTTTAAGTGCCCCTCTGCTTTTGCCATCTCAATTGTTTTGATTAACGTATTCCTCCAAGTCGTAACGGTTTGGGTGAGTGCTACGCGAACGGGGCCTGGTTTGTCATCCAACTCGAACGCGCCCGAGATGTAGATGCATCCTGTGTTGACCTCAGATATGGTCAGCTCAATCCACCTATCAAGCATTTTTTTGAGCCTTGGGAGCCCGCGGGGCTGTTTCAAAGCGGGCTCAAATACAAAGCTTCGAAATCTCTTGTGGTACTCACTAATGACTTCAATTTGTATATTTTCTTTAGATTCAAAATGCGCATAGACCCCGCTTTTGCTCATTTGCACCCGCTCAGCAATGAGACCAATACTTAGCCCCTCGAACCCGTCGCGGCCCACCAAGTGAAGCGCCGCGTCTAGGACCAGTGTCTTTGTTAAATCGCCTTTGCTGATGGTGGAATCTCCAAAATTAGTGCCGACTAGGGGGGACTTTTAGTCCCAAATACACCGGCAACCCTGGTATGAATGCAAGATGAGTTGAAAAAAATCGTAGAAATATTATATCTAAATTAGGGCTAAATCGCAAAAATTTAGTACGGTCGTGCTTTTTTATAAATTAATGTTTATACTCTCTTAGCTTTAATATGTTAGCCACAGAGATTTGGAGTTTTTATGAGTTATCAAGCGCCTATAAAAGATATGCTGTTCGTGATGAGTGAAACGGCCCGTTTAGACGAAATTGCTCGGATCAAGAAGTTCGAAGACTTTGACATTCAAACAGCGGCTGCGGTGTTGGAGGAGTCCAATAAATTTTGCGCCGCTGTGTTGGCGCCTCTTAACTGGGAGGGTGATAAAAACCCATCTACTTGGCAAGACGGGCGGGTTAGTGTTTCCCAGGGTTTCACCCAGGCGTATCAACAGTTTAAGTCAGGTGGTTGGCAAAGCGTTATACATGAGGAGGAATACGGCGGACAAGGGGTGCCTAAACTCATTGCAACTGCGTGTAGCGAGATGCTCAATGCATCCAATTTATCGTTTGCCCTTTGTCCGCTTTTAACCGATGGTGCGATTGAGGCGCTCATCACCGCCGGTTCTCAGGAATTAAAGAATAAATTCTTGCCCAATATGGTGTCTGGCAAGTGGTCAGGCACGATGAACCTGACTGAGCCCCAAGCTGGCTCAGACCTGTCCCTTGTGAGGACCAAGGCTTTACGCCAGCCAAATGGGGACTACAAAATTTACGGCACCAAGATCTACATTACCTACGGTGAGCATGATATGACTGAAAATATCATCCACTTGGTGTTGGCACGAACCCCAGACTCTCCCGAAGGTGTCAAGGGTATTTCTCTGTTCTTAGTGCCTAAGTTTATAGTCAAAGATGATGGCTCCTTAGGAGACAGAAACGACGTTTACTGCGTGTCCATTGAGCATAAGCTTGGCATCAAGGCAAGTCCAACCGCAGTGCTCCAGTATGGGGACAAGACGGGAGCAGTAGGCTATTTAGTGGGCGAAGAAAACCGTGGCCTTGAATACATGTTCATCATGATGAATGCGGCTCGCTTTGCTGTAGGAATGCAGGGCGTGGCTGTGGCCGATAGAGCCTACCAAAAGGCGGTCTCCTATGCAAAAGAGAGGGTTCAGTCAAAAGACCTTAACGGCTCGCACGGACCTGTGGCAATCATCAATCACCCGGATGTGAAGCGGATGCTTGCCACCATGCGAGCGTATACCGAGGGATCACGGGCTATGGCCTATTTCGCCGCAAAGTGCAGTGATCTTGCGCTCAACAGTACAGACGCCCTTGAGCGCGAGCAAAACGCCGCCCTTTATGAGTTCATGGTCCCAGTAATTAAGGGGTTTTCTACTGAAATGTCCATCCAAGTCGCAAGTCTGGGTGTGCAGGTACATGGTGGTATGGGCTTTATTGAGGAGACAGGTGCGGCTCAGTACTACCGAGACGCTCGGATATTGACTATTTACGAGGGAACGACAGCTATACAGGCAAATGATTTAGTGGGTCGTAAAACTTATAAAGACAAAGGGGCTGTGGCTTTTGCTATTTCTAAAATGATTGAGAGCACGCAGCTTGAGTTGGCTAAGCGAAGTTCCGTAGAGGCTAAAGCAGTACTTAAAAACCTTAGCCTTGCAAGGGTAGCTTTTGAGTCAGTTGTGCATTTCGTAGTCGATCACTTTAAATCTGACACCAAAGATGTGTTTGCCGGCAGCGTTGGCTACTTGATGTTGACCGGGTATTTGCTGAGCGCTTGGCAGCTCTCTAAAGCTTTGATGGTTGCAGAGGACAAAATGGCTGAGGACAAACCCTTTTACAGCGCAAAAATCGCTACCGCTCGCTTTCACGCTGAGCACTTGTTGCCCCAAGCGCTCTCGTTGGCTCAATCCGTATTGGAAGGGGGGCAGGCAGTAAATGCGTTTGAAGTGGATCAATTTTGATGCCTAAGTGCACGCGTCAAAAGAATACTGTGGCTTAGGCTTTGCGGTAAGTGTTATTGAGTGTTGTTAAGTGTTGTTAAGTGTTGTTAGGTGTTATCAATAGGGCCCTGCAATTCGTAGCTTGTACTGCGGCCCCCATAATCCGATTTCACTAAAGCACGCACTCTAATAAATAAGTGATTAGACTAACTCAATAGCCGCACGTATAACGATTGGGCGCATATAAATGTAACGTTGTGTAGCACGCGTATTTGAGTGCCCCGCAACTGCGATAAGTTTTCGCACGCCCAACCCGTTTTCACTTAACGTTTTCACTTAAATTCGTAAGTCCAGTGCTTCTGCCGCTATGCGAATTTGCGTCACTAATTCCCGCGTTTTTGTAAATGCCGTTGGCAATGTGTGCTCCGCAGACGCTCACAATCATTTGGCTCGGTGGACATGCTCTAGCTTCTAAGTAGTTGCAGTTTGCAACGCTTTGCCCATTACTTTAGACAATTGATCAAAATGCTTATTCGCCTTAGCGCTAGGAACAAGGTATTTTGTTCTCCTGTTCTTCCCCTCGTGAACGAGACTGATCAACCCGTGCTCTCTTAAGTCATTGATCTTTCTATGCAAAGTGGCTTGAGAACCTATCGAACTCAAATGCATTGCTTCAGTGACGTTAAGTGCTTTTTCAGAAGAATAAGATACCGCAATCATCTCAAGTAACTTGACTGCGGTGGAGTCTATCTCCATACCCGAAAACTTAGAGTTGATAATCTCAGATAGTTTAAGAAAATTAAGGTAGGAATTCATATAGGGTTTTTATGACGTTGGGTAAGCTGTGAATTATATGAATTTATAGGAAGTAAAGGTAGTATTTCATACGCCATTTGAGATAAGTTTGACAAATACGATAAAAAATAGAAGTATATTTTCTGTATTTATAAATTTATTCGTTGTGTGTACAAAACGATTGACTTTATATTACAAAGGGCAAATAATCGCCGAAGGCTGTTATACAAACGATAATTCTGATCAATTACTGATAATCAGTTCAATTTATTTAGAATATTTTGCGACTACTTTAGATAAGTAAGGGCCAACGATAAGAGTTATTAAAAAACGCATGATTTGCAAAGCCATGACAAAGCCTAAGTCAACTTTGGTGGAGGCGGCAATGATAGCTGCAGAATCGACCCCTCCAGGACTGGTGCCCAAATAAGCAGTTAAAGGATCTAAGTCCAAACAATGCACCAGTATTGCCGCGCTTCCCACACAAAAGAAGATCAGAAGTGAAATACAAAAAATAGTTTGGGCAAGGGCCTTTGCTGCAACTATTAAAACATCTTTTGTGAACCGCAGTCCCACATTCCAACCAATGACTGCAAAGGCTAGCGCAAAAAGCCAAAAGGGTAGTTCAATCTGTGAGTATCCCTCAAACTGGATAAATCCCCCAAGGGCCAGAGAGAGCATCAATACGCCGCCTGAAATTTTTGGAACCAAAAGGGCTAATAAGCTTATGCCTACTACGCATAGGCTAACTAGCAAGGGCACCGTATGCACGTGTTCAAAGAAATTGACTGTGTGCGAGTGTGAAAGCGGTATGTGTGCCCAAAACTTTGCAACGATAGAGGCAATCAAAGTCACCATCAATACGCGCAAATACTGCATAAAAGCGACCAACCTGGGGTCCGCGCCAAAGTCCTCTGCTAGTAATACTATTGAGCTCGCTGCCCCTGGCAGCATTCCCCAAATAGCGGTTGTGCCTGGCAGTATCCCAGCGCGTCCGATCAACCAGCCAAGTGTGACACTGGCTAGAAGGGTAGCGGTTGCAGCAATCAATAATATAGGCCACTGCAACATTACGGTCGACACAATCTCCTGGTTTAGGGACTTTGCGATTAAGCAGCCAATAATCGCTTGTGAGACCGGCATGAATATCTTTGAGATTCCCAACTTAAACCCCAAACTCTTGCAGATGATTGCGGCAAACATTGGGCCCAGTAAAAAAGCTGCGGGTAGGCCAATCAATTCAAGCAAATAAGTCATCACTCCTGTGATTAAAAAGAGCGCGCACCATTCAAACCCTGAAGGTGGAAATTTAAAGGAGACCGACAATGACATGGAATTAGGACGTGGCAATTTACGAGCAGTTTAAGCAAGGTGCAAAACTTAAGCGTTATAACTTGTGGCTTTGGTTGTGGATCTGGATCTGGATCTAGATGTGGATATGGGGTTTTTTTAAGTTACCTTTACGGCTCTTGAGACCAACGGTGAGTAGTCTACTGCTTGTGTGTATGTAATGAGCATTTGGCTGTTATTGTTCTAGAACCAACAGCTCTTTAGTGTACTTTCTCTTTTTTCAAGTTGCAGTTGACTGGCCCTTTTGATCTTGTTGAGGGTTTTTCTTAACTTTTAGGACCGATATATGTTCCTTTTTTGAGGTCTCAAAATGTTAAAATTCCCTGCTGTTTGAGCCAAATCGGCTCATCACCAATTCCTGTGACTTTTTAAATCTTTGAAAGACAACTAGCATGACTTACCAAAACACTCAACTCCTGATCGACGGCCAGTGGTGCGACGCCGCCAGTGGCAAAACCATTCCAGTCCAAAATCCAGCCACTGGAGAGGAAATTGGTCGAGTTGCATTTGCTGCAAAAGTTGATTTAGACCGTGCTTTGGCTGCTGCGCAAAAGGGTTTTGACGCGTGGCGCAAAGTGCCCGCTTTCGAGCGGTGCAAGATCATGAGACAAGCAGCTGTTATGCTAAGAGAGCGCGCACCGCTGATTGCCGCCCTAATGACCCAGGAGCAGGGAAAGCCGGTTGGTGAGGCAAAGGCTGAGATCTTGATGGCAGGAGACATCATTGAGTGGTTCGCTGAGGAGGGGAAACGCGTATACGGGCGCATCGTGCCCGCGCGCAACCTAGCGGCTCAACAAATGGTGTTGAAGGACCCTGTGGGTCCAGTTGCCGCATTTACGCCCTGGAATTTCCCCATCAACCAGGTTGTTCGCAAGTTAAGCGCCGCCCTAGCAACCGGTTGCTCTATGATTGTGAAGGCCCCGGAGGAAACCCCAGCCTCACCGGCTGGGCTTTTACAGGCATTTTTAGACGCCGGTGTGCCTGCAGGCGTCATTGGTCTGGTTTACGGAGATCCAGCCGAAATCTCCAGCTATTTGATACCGCACCCCATCATTCGCAAAATCACCTTCACTGGATCTACCCCAGTAGGAAAGCAGTTGGCCGCGATGGCTGGCCAGCACATGAAGCGAGCCACGATGGAGCTGGGTGGTCACGCACCTGTGATCGTGTGTGAGGATGCGGACGTTCAACTTGCTGCGCGCGCAGCAGGCGCTGCGAAATTTAGAAATGCGGGCCAAGTGTGCATATCCCCAACTCGGTTTTTGGTTCATGAGAGCTTAAAGGCGTCTTTTGTTGCAGCTATGGTTGCTCAAGCGGACCGCTTAAAAGTAGGTGATGGACTTGAGGACGGGACAACAATGGGGCCTTTGGCCAACCCAAGACGGCTGACAGCAATGGCTGAGTTCACAAAGGACGCCGTCAGTAAAGGTGCAACAGTCAACGTGGGCGGAGAGCGAATTGGCTCTAAGGGCAATTTCTTTGCCCCTACCGTGCTCTCCGATGTTCCGTTAGATGCAAAAGTGTTTAATGATGAGCCTTTTGGCCCTATGGCTGCGATCCGTACATTCAACACAATGGAGGAAGCAATTGCAGAGTCAAATCGTTTGCCCTTTGGTTTGGCAAGTTATGCCTTTACCAAGTCGCTCAAAAATGCGCATTTGCTAGCTAAAGAGCTCCAAGTTGGAATGCTTTGGATGAACCAGCCCGCGGTCGCGTGGCCTGAAATGCCCTTTGGTGGCGTGAAAGACTCGGGATACGGTTCTGAAGGCGGCATTGAGGCTTTAGAAGCTTACCTCAACACGAAATCTGTCTCCATTATTTGCGACTAAGTAGGGCTTTTGACCTGTTTGCGCCCAGTTATTTTGCAAAGGGAGCATTCATCAATGCTTTGTGAGGATAAGCTCCCTATTTATTTCTAAAAGACAATTACAAAATACAATTTGTGGTTGTCTTTCTTTGTTTAAAGACTTCAGGTTTCCATTACATGCGTTGGTACCTTGTAAACAACCCCTACACGCGCCAAATCAAAAGAAAGTGAATCTATGAGTACTTTAGAGGACAGGTGCTGTGGATCAGATGTATGTATCATCGACGATTTGGGGCGTTGCTGGTGCGGTCAAATTTGGGACGGTGAGAAGATGGTGATGCCCGAAAAGGATGAGTCACTCATACCCTTGCAGCCGGTTGAGAAAAAGTCGGTCATCAATTGATCAAAACCTCGTTGTTGTTAGCAACTCTTTAGTTTGACATGACCAGTTAATGCGCTACCCGAAAGAGTCTGAAAACGACAGTTTTTAAGGCCGGGCTCGGGCTGTCTCATGTGTCTTGTATTGGACGGGCCTTTACCGATCGGGGGACAAGCCCAATGGGGCAGTATTTGACTGCTCAGTGCTCGGTTAAGTCTCTTCATCACACTTGGGCGGTGTAAACCACCCTTGCACGCTCAATCCACTGAATAAGTGTTTATGACAGATCTAAGTTAAGATGAAATTGAGTGCAAATGGCAGTGTTGACGAGGGGGCTATTTTTTAAAGATTATGGGGACAATGAGCAGATGGCCCCTAAGAGTTTTCTCGTTCTGGGACGTTTCATCAAACACTCACATTGCATAAATGCAAGTCAGTTCATCAGTAGCGTATAAAGTCTAGGTTTTATATTTTTTGCTTCATTAGCCTTTTATTTAGGGATAATCCCCGGATGAATACAAAAAATATTGAGCTCACCAAGGACTTCGGCGTCCTCGGTTTGGACAAAGCAGTGTTAGACAATCTTACTCAACTGGGATTAACCCAGATGACTCCCATCCAAGAGTTAAGCCTTCCACTGGGTCTAAGTGGGCGAGACCTCATTGCGCAGGCAAGCACTGGGAGCGGTAAAACCGTAGCATTTGGGTTGCCCCTAGTCATCAAGCTTGAGCCGCTTAGGATGAACGTCCAAGCGCTCATTTTGTGCCCAACTCGGGAGCTTGCTGACCAAGTTACCTTAGAGATCAGGCGGCTCGCCCGCTGCGTTGAGAACATCAAAGTCATCACATTATGCGGTGGTGTAGCTCTTAGGGCTCAAACACAGAGTCTGCTTCACGGGGCGCATGTGGTGGTGGGTACACCGGGCAGGATACTGGATCACATAGAGCGAGAGTCGCTGCACCTTGGAGCTGTCCAGACCCTGGTACTAGACGAGGCGGACCGTATGCTTGATATGGGCTTTTTTGAGGATATTGCTAGGGTGATAAAAAGTTGTGCTGCTAAAAGACAGACCTTGCTTTTTTCTGCCACCTACCCAGAGGGCATTGACAAATTAGCCTCCCAGTTCATGAGCAACCCCTCTACGGTTAAGGTTCAGTCACAGCATGATTTAAGCACCCTTGAGCAAATTTATATCGAAATTGAGGATTCCGAGCGTTTTGCTGTAGTTGAAAAACTCTTGCTGCATTACAAACCAACCAGTACTTTGGCCTTTTGCAATACCAAGCAACAATGTAGGCAACTTGTGACCCAACTCAGAGCGCAGGGCTTTAGCGCGGCAGCCTTATTTGGTGAGCTTGAGCAAAGAGAGCGTGACCAGGTGATGGTTCAGTTTGCCAATCGCAGTTGCAATGTGTTGGTGGCAACGGATGTGGCGGCCAGAGGATTAGATGTTGCAGATCTCGCTGCGGTCATCAATGTGGATGTAAGTCCAGATCCTCAAATACACATTCACAGGATTGGAAGAACCGCGCGAGCAGGAGCGACTGGGTTGGCCATTACGTTGGCAAGTCTAGATGAGATGGGGTTTGTTGGAAGAATCGAAGAAATTCAAGGTCGTGAGTCTAAGTGGATTAAAGCTCAGGAGTTAAAGACAAATGATTCGAGCTCAAAAGAGAGGGCGGGCAGACCCGGTGGTACCAACCCTGCCCCAATGGTGACGCTCCAGATAGTTGGGGGGCGAAAGGAGAAAATCCGCGCAGGCGATGTGCTTGGGGCTTTGACAGGGGAGGCAGGATTTAGCAAAGAGCAGGTGGGAAAAATCAATGTGAATGAGTTCTCTACCTATGTGGCTGTGAACGCAGAAATTGGTAAAGAGGCTGTGAAAAGACTTAGTGAGGGTAAAATCAAAGGCAAAAGTGTAAGAGTCAGGCTACTAGGGATGGGAGGTTTGGACTGAAAAAAAGATTTTCTCTTCGAACTAAAATCGGATCCTCCTTTGAGCAAAATTTTCGCGCATCCCCCGACTACAGCGAAGCTTAGTCGCGGGTCAAGCGAAAGGAGCCGAAGGCGACATGCGTCACCTACGGAGGCGATTCTTGATCCTGGATATACGCAA
>CAIQHG010000015.1 GCA_903871545.1 uncultured Burkholderiales bacterium
AAATTATTTATTTATAATTAGCTTGTTGATTACATTAATGTAATCAACATCATATTAGCTTTGAAGAGCCATAGATTTTTTTGTATTGAATTAATTATGTGGACTGTAGGAGCGACTTCATCATGCTCCTGTTCACTATAAATCTAATACAAATTCACGAGCTTATGTAAATTAAATCCATTATCTTTGGTGCTTCGGGCATAAAAATAAACATGCCAGATAATTAAAATCAGCTAAATGGTTGAATTTTAGAATAATTGATTTTTTAATTTCATAAAAAGATGTCTATATATAGTTCATAGAAATTTATTATTAAAAATAATTATCTTTACCAGATTTTGATAAAAATTTGCTGACTAGTCATTTGCGCTGACTTTGGTACTAAAATAAAAAATAATGCGCAGTAAGTTGTCCAAAATCTCTAAGCCTAATAAAAAGTCCTTTAGCTTGACTGAAGAAAAAGCTTTGAGTTTACATAAAATATCATTATTAATCCAGGAGGGTTTGAATTTTCACAATCTAGGGCTGTTAGATAATGCCCGGGCAGTATATTTTAATATTTTAGAGTTAGAACCCAATCACTTAGACGCTTTGCAGCTTTTAGGGATTATTGAAAGTCAAAAGAATCAATGGTCTAGTGCAGTTGATTTTTTTCAAAAAGCCTTATTGATACAGCCTACAAGCGTTGTTTTTTTTAACCAAGGTATAGCACTTCAAGAACTAAAGCTTTTTGAGCAAGCGCTGGCAAGCTACGATAGGGCTATTGCACTTCAAAACAATTATGTTGAGGCTTTTTATAATAAAGCTATCTTACTAAAAGAGCTTAACTGCTTAGACGATGCTTTAGTGTGTTACAACAAAGTAATTGAATTAAGAGGCGACTATGCTGAAGCTTACTGCAACCGTGGCAATATATTAGAGGGACAAAAACGTTACTTAGACGCGCTTCAAGATTTTAGAAAAGCAATAGACCTCAAGAAGGATTATGCAGAATTTTATATAAACCAGGGCAGGGTACTTTGGCGACTCAATTTCTTGATAGAAGCGTTGGCCAATTATGAAAAAGCAATCGAACTTGAACCAGGTCTAGGGCAAGCTTACTTTGACAAAGGGGTGATACTTGGCCAACTAAACCAATTAGTTGATGCCATTGAAAGTTATGGTAGAGCGATATCTATTAGACCTGATTTTTTCATTGCGATTAACAACCGCGCCGGCGTACTTAAACAATTAGGGCATTTAGACGAGGCACTAATAAGCTATAGTCGTGCCATTCAGCATTGCGCTTACTACGATCAAGCTTATAGCAATCGTGGTGTTGTACTTCAAGAGCTTGAGTTATTTGATGATGCAGTTTGCAATTTTATTACTGCAATTACTTTGAAACCAGATTTTGCAGATTATTATTATAATTATGGAAACATACTTGTCGAGCAAGGTCTTACGGTTGAGGCTCTTAATCAATACGATTTAGCCATTCGTTTAAAAATTGATTATGCCGAATGTTATAACCACCGCGCAATACTTCTTCAAAATTCTAACCTTCTTGATGAAGCTTTGACGAGTTGCGTAAGAGCAATTGAATTTGAGCCAGGTTTAGCTCAGGCTTACTTTAACCGAGGTGTAATTAATGAAGAGATCAAACAGATAGAAACATCGATAAATAGCTATGACCGCGCTATTTTGATTAAACCTGATTACTCCGAAGCACACTACAACAAAGGAGTAATTTTCAATTACCTGGGTCGTTTGAATGAGGCTTTGAGGAGTTATGAGCAAGCTATTGAATTGAGGCCTGATTACTCTCTGGCACATTGGAATTACGCTCTAGCATTGCTGCTGTGTGGGAATTATGAAAAAGGCTTTAAAGAGTATGAGTGGCGATGGCAAGCAGAGAAGATAAGGAAGGGCGCCGGAGAAAGAACGTTTTCCAAACCACTTTGGCTTGGTAAAGAATCTTTAACAAACAAAACAATATTGCTTTACTGTGAGCAAGGACTTGGAGATACGGTTCAATTTTGTAGGTATGCTAGTTTAGTAGCTCAGCTCGGGGCTAGAGTTTTATTAGAAGTTCAAGAGCCATTGGTCGAAATCTTGCAAAACGTTGAGGGTGTTTACCTGGTGCTTCAAAAGGGGGGTGCGCTGCCCGATTTTGATTTTCACTGTCCCTTGATGAGTTTGCCTTTTGTATTCAAGACATCACTCACCACCATACCCTATAAAGAGTCTTATTTACAAGTTGATAAACTTAAGCTCAAGAGATGGGAAAATAAATTAGGTGAGAAAACCAGGCCTCGAATTGGACTAGTTTGGAGCAGTGTTTCTCCCTTTAAAGAGGATGACAAACGAAGTGTATCTTTTAAAGAAATGCTAACTTGCCTGCCAACTGGTATTTTTGATATTATTTGCCTGCAAAAACAAATTAAAGAGAATGACAGAGCTGAATTTGAATCAAGCGGACTTAAATTTTATGGTGATGAATTAACAGACTTCAGCGAAACTGCTGCTCTCGTTGAGTGTATGGACTTGGTTATTGGTACTTGCACGAGTGTCCCTCATTTAAGTGCAGCGCTTGGAAAACCCACTTGGATTATTTTACAAAAAATTCCAGACTGGCGTTGGATGCAAGACTCTAGCTCTAGTCCTTGGTATCCCAGCGTGCGACTCTACAGGCAAGAATCTAGTGGAGATTGGAGCGGTGTTTTCCGGGAAGTTCATGTTGACTTGTTAAAATATCAAAATATTTGGTCTCAATCAAATTAAATCTCTATATTTTCCAACATTATCTCAAACCTAAACAGCCAATTATCTTATCCACCCGGCCTAAGGGTTATTTTCTTTACTGAAATGTGGGAGCGCTTTAGCTACTACGGCATGCGTTCGCTTTTAATTCTTTATTTAATCAACTCTTTATCATACACACGCGAGCAAGCTCTTTCTTTGTACGCAATCTATACGGGTTTGGTTTATTTGACGCCTATTTTTGGCGGTGCTATTGCTGATAAATATCTTGGTAAAAGACGGGCTCTACTCATTGGAGCTTTTTTGATGGTTTTAGGCCATTTTTGTATGGCTTTCGAATCAATGTTATGTGTGGCTTTAGGTTTACTTATTGTAGGTAATGGGTTTTTTAAGCCCAATACTGCGTCACTGGTGGGTGATTTATACAAGTTGGATGATGAAGGTAAAAGACAGGGTGGCTACTCCGTTTTTTATATGGGAATTAATGTAGGCGCTTTTTTGGCACCTCTTATCGCTGGAACTTTAGGCGAGATCTACGGTTGGGGTTATGGATTTGCATGCGCAGGTATCGGTATGACGTTTGGAGTTACTCAGTTACTTTTTGGGCAGCATAAATTAGGACGCGCTGGACTTTTGAATCATCAAAATGCAGTTGATTTTAAGGACTCTAAATTAATTTTACTTTGGATTTTATTTTCAGTTTCAATGGTAATTACGGTTGTTTATGGATACCAATTGATAACACCGTTTGCGGATATGTTAACCAGCTCCCAAAAAACGATAATTACATTAATTTCTCTATTGGCATTATTGGTCTATTTACTAAATTCAAAATCTAATGTAATGGGCGCACATTCCTTTGGCGCAGCCAATACTGAGCTATCGAATTTAAATAATCCCATGAATCGATCGGATTGGTTTAAAGTCATTTCTCTTTGCATAGTGATGCTTTTTGTTATCGTATTTTGGACCGGTTTTGAACAAGCAGGTGGAACGATGACCTTATTTGCAGATAAAAACACAAAAAGTGAGATCTTTGGTTTTTTAATTCCCGCATCTTCATTTCAGGCAATCAATCCTGCTTTAATAATTTTGCTTGCCCCTTTGTTCTCAATTCTTTGGATCAAACTTGATAGAACTAAGTTTGCTTTGAGCGACGTGGTAAAGCAAGCACTTGGGATGATTACCTTGGGACTTGGTTTTTTGATTATGGCGCGAGCTCAAAACCTCGCCGACACAGTTGGTAGTGTTGGGCCAGAGTGGTTAGTAATGGTCTATACCGTTCATACATTGGGTGAGTTGATGCTCTCCCCCGTTGGTCTTTCTATGGTCTCTCGAGTAGCGCCCGCGAAATTGGGTGCACTTTTGATGGGAGTTTGGCTTCTATCAAATTCCGTTGCTGGTTATTTGGCAGGATCACTCGAGTCTTTACTCAAAAACAGTGAAATTTCTTTATACCCTTTTCTTGCGATCACAAGCATATTAGCTGGTGTTCTACTTATTTTGATAAGCCCTTTTTTAAACCGAATGATGCGATCTTGAAATTAAAAATTTATGAATCTTGACGTTCAATAAGTGAGTATAGACTCCATTGCGCTTTAGGTCTTCACATTACTGGTTATGAGTGAAGTCGTACTAGTATTACTTAATGGATCTATCAAATCTGAACGAGGCAATACTGGCGACGAATTAATTTCAGCGGAATTAATTTGAGGCGTGTTGAATTTGTACTGCGCCAACGCTGACGTCATTAAAGATGCTTTGCTTGTATTTTCAACAGCTAGAGATGTAGAAGTGTTCTGAGATGGGGAACCGCTGACACCATTGTTGTTTGATGGTGCCTGATCACTTACAATTTTTCCTAGATTGCCAACTGTTCCATTTGACGCGTATTGATTTAACGCGTCAGTAAGCTGAGAAATTGATGAGCCAGTGTTGTCTGTTGATGCTAACCAAACGTCTGCAATTTCATGCGTTTGACCGTTGGTTGTGGTGAAGCTGGAAACAAGTCCAATCACATTTTCATTATTTGCTGCTCCAGATACCCTTGAATTCAGATTGATAGATTCAATATTGAGTTGATTTAGTGTGAATAGTTCACCGACAGGGGTATTGTTTGCGTTGACCCCGGTGTCAACCCAAACTTTAAGTTGAGTGAATAATGCGTCTGTTGAGTTAATAATCCCATCTTTATTCGAATCAAAGGTGGCTAGTGCTGCAAATCCATTACTTGCCTGCTGACCGTTAGGAAGTACTGATGCTGTACCAAATAACTCTGATCCATTTGTTAAGGTGGTTGCACCGTTTGGTAGGTTTACCAAAAATCCTTCTCCAGGAGTTATCCACCCTACATTTGCAGCTGAATTTCCAGAGTTGGCAAGGTCAAATGTCACTCCAGATTGTTCAATACTTTGAGTTTGAATTGAACTATTTATATTCGTTGAGGTCAGAATTGAGAAGCTTTGACTATCTAGTCCAGCTATGTTTGCAGTTGTTAGAGCGTCTACTCCTGTTAGGTTTAAAACCAATGGACTTATTAACGATTGATATTTTGTATACGCAGGGCTTGAAAGGGCAGTTGCGTTTGATGAGGAAATGGCGTTAATTTGTTCCATAGAAAGTCCGCCCAGATCCGTTGAGGTAAGCTGACTTATCTGAGCTGTGCTTAAGACTCCAATTTGAGTTGCCGACATTGCGTTAAAGTTATAGGCGGTAAGTGCGGCTATTTGTGAGCTATTTAGCCCCAAAATTTGATTAGTTAATAGGTAGCTTATTTGTATCGTGCTGAGGTTGGTTATGTCCGAGTTGGAGACGGCAGCGATCTGTTTAGAGCTTAAAGCTTGGAACTGAGAAGCGCTGAGGGCGTTCAGCGTGGAGGAGTAAAGATTGAAGATCTGAGTAGTTCCAAGGGCCTGAATATCGGTTGTACTCAGTACTGCCAATTGAGAGGTACTTAGAGTGTTTATTTGATTGGTCAGAAGGGCTACTATTTGATCCGATGTGAATGCCCCCATCTGAGCTGTATTCAACGCGGATATCTGAGCGGAACCTAGACTCTCAAGTTGTTGGCTATTTAAAGCGACACTTGAAGTGGTACTTAAGACGGCAAGGTTAGCGGGACTGAGAGCTGTAACTTGAGCTGTCCCAAGACCAAGGATCTGGGTAGAGGTGAGACTGGACGCAGCAGTTGTACCAAGCGCGCTCACGTCCGAGTTGGAGACGGCAGC
>CAIQHG010000016.1 GCA_903871545.1 uncultured Burkholderiales bacterium
GAGCGGCGCCTTTACACGGCGTAGGTCGGCGGTTCGAGACCGTCAGCACCCACCAATTCTTAAGGCGAACCCAGTTCGCCTTTTTTCTTTTATAACTAGAGTTCAAGCATGTTTGATTTCGTAAGGCAACACAACAAGATCATGCAAATTTTGCTGGTCTTACTCATATTCCCTTCATTTGTACTTTTTGGAATCGATGGTTATAACCGGTTTCGTGAAAAAGGTGAAGCAGTTGCTTCAGTTGACGGACAAGACATAAGCCAAGCTGAGTGGGACAACGCATTGCGCGCTGAGACACAAAGGATGCGAGAGTCGATGCCCAATACGGACCCTAAATTCTTAGACTCGCCCCAGGTGAAGTATGAAATATTGGAGCGAATAGTTAGAGACCGTTTGCTCTCAGTTGCGGCCACCAAGCTGTTTTTAAATGTCAGCGACCAGCGCTTAGCCCAGGAACTGCAAAAAAACCCTACGATTGCTTCGCTTCGCAAACCCGATGGATCCTTGGATTTGGTGCAGTATAGACAACTCCTATCTAGTCAAGGTCTGACTCCCGAGTCCTTTGAGTCCAGGATGAGATCAGATTTGTCAGTTCAACAAGTCATTATGGGTATTGCCAAGGGAAGCTTTGTTCCCTCGAAATTAAAAGATGTGACATCAAACGCCTACAACGAACAGCGTGAGATTCAGGTCCAGTTTTTTAAGGGAGAGGATTACGCCTCAAAATTAAAGTACCCCGACGAAGAACTTCAGGCATATTACAAATCACACGAATCGCAGTTTCAATCCCTTGAGTCTGCAGACCTAGAGTACGTGTTGCTTGATATGCCAACAGTTGAAAAGTCCATTGTTGTCAACGAGTCAGAGCTTAAAACATATTTCGAACAAAATAGTTCCAAGCTTGTTGGCCAAGAGGAGAGGAGGGCAAGTCACATCTTGATTTCAGCTTCAAAGGATGCAACAACTGAGGCTAAAGCAAAGGCGAAAGCCAAAGCCCAAGAACTGCTAAGTGAAATTAAAAAATCTCCTCAATCCTTTGCTGATATTGCAAAGAAAAACTCTCAAGATCCAGTGTCCGCAGCCAAGGGAGGAGACTTGGATTTCTTTGCCAAAGGCGCGATGGTAAAGCCTTTTGAGGAGGCGGCGTTCTCTATGCAAAAAGGACAAGTCAGTGATTTGGTTGAGAGCGAATTTGGCTATCACATTATCAAACTAACAGACATCAAGATGCCCAAGGTCCCTACCTTTGAGGAATTAAGACCTACCCTTGAAGCGCAGGTTAAAAAACAAATGGCACAGAAAAAATTTGCAGAAGAGGCCGAACTATTTACCAATTTGGTTTACGAGCAATCTGATAGCTTAAAACCGGTTGCTGAAAAGCTAAAGTTAGAAATTCGCACTTTAAACTCTGTCTCTAGAAGTGCTAGCCCCGCGCAGCTGGGGCCGCTCAAAAATCCTAAAATTTTGAACGCTATTTTTTCTCAAGACTCAATTGATAAAAAACACAACACAGAAGCTATAGAGCTTTCTCCTAATCTTTTGGCTTCTGCCCGAATCACTAAATACTCTGCAGCCAGAACTTTGTCTTTTGATGAAGTTAAAGATAGAGTCAAAGCGGCCTACGAGAAAGAGCAATCTCTTTTAATGGCAAAAAAGAGTGGCCTGCAAGTTCAAACCAACTCAAAAGATCATCCTGAAGGAACCAAACTTGGCTCTGCGCTGACAGTCTCTCGCCAAGACTTGCAAAAACTTCCTCAAATCGTTGTCGAAACTGCTTTACGCGCTCCCACTCAGGCGCTACCCGCTTGGACAGGGGTTGATCTGGGGGGTGACGGATATGCAGTTGTCAAAGTAATTAAGGTGATACCTGAAAAGTCAGTTGCCTCTGGTTTAGACTTGAAAGCTAGCAAAGACAGGACTGAGCCCGTAGCTCAGGCGTTGTCTGCTGCTGAGAATTTGTCTTATTACAATTTTCTTAAATCTAACTATAAGGCAAAGATAAATGTAGCCTCTCCAGCATCTTCTTTGGTGGGCAACTAGACGCTATCTAAAAGTGCAAGTATAATTATCGGAGTGGTGGCTGTAGCTCAGCTGGTAGAGTCCAGGATTGTGATTCCTGTTGTCGTGGGTTCGAGCCCCATCAGCCACCCCAGTATTCATGCGCCCTAGCGACCTTTTTGGTTACTAGGGCGTTTTACTTTTTGCTCCGTTACAGACTAAATACAGACTGCGGTATAGGTTTTTTCCCTTCCATGTTTAATGAATTTGATTCTTTAGAACTCGTTGTCAATAGTGTGTTGCACAAAGGTTGTATCAGAAGGTTCCAAGCAACTTTAATATTGTTAAACATAAATCCGCGCATTTCCCCTCCTAGGCGAGGTGGCTGCGTAGCGGCATTAAGGCGTGAGCCGAATCGTCAGGAGGGGGTCTAGCTCAGGCTGTTGGTTTTGGCTTTTGCAGCGGACTTTCTGGCGAGTTCTTCGGTCCCTTGTGCGTACACATAAGCCCGTACCGTTTCCAACGTAGCGCTGCCAACCCTGCCAACAAAGCAGGCACGGTGCCAAAACAAAGACTTGCTGTAGAACTTGGTTATGTGTTCGGCAAAACTATTCTTAGTACGCCGCCGTGCGCTGGCCGTTTTCAGGTTGTTGATCGGCACCGAAATATCAAGGGCCGGATGGATGTCAATTAACAAATGGAAGTGATCGGGCGCGCCTCCATATTCGGGCAACTTATAGTTCCATGCGGTGAGGCAATCAGAGGATGCTTGCCTGATTTGTTCAAGCACATGAGTAGTTCACATTAACGAGAGAAACAGCAAATTTACTTGGGACTAATCTTTTAATTAAGCCCCAAGCGCTTGCAATTTAAGTCAATTGACACCTTTCTTAAGAGTGAGTCTCGGTCTTCTTTTTGGGCGGATAATCTATATGGACCACAGTCCCATTTTCGCAGGTAATGGACGTTGCAAAAAGTAAATCAACGGTTTTGGATTTAACGCCCTGAACAATTACGGTCTGTCCAATTTTTGCTGTTTTGAATAATTCCGATGCAGCGTGCGGATGAAGATGAACTTGGTGTGCGTCGTCTAAAAGAAATCCATCTATGTCGCTGTGTGCATTAAATAATACTTTCGTTATTTTTCCCGACGCAGATGACAATTCAGCAGGATTGGGAAAGGGTGATTTTTGATTTTCATGATGCATGGGATCGGTTGGATGGTCTCCGTTCGTATCGGGCAAGCTTTGCGTTGTTTCTGTATTCATAAAAATATCCAAATCTGAATGAAAGTTAAAAGTTGTAAATCGTTATAGCTAGAGTTTGCTACCCTTGAATACTAGATAACAACTGTCTTTTTATCTGTTCGTGATACCGCATACCTTTAATATTAAAGAGGCCCTTTTTTGGTAGATTTGATCAGTCATTGAGTTTGCAATATCAAGTGATATAGCAGTTGATATTGATACGGGCGGCGTAAGATTAAATAAATATTTCAAACTGGCTCTGTTCGCAATAGGCTTAAGAGTAAGGTTTAGTGAAATAACGGTTTATAAAAATTGTTGCTTTAAGTTTAGATGTTTAAAGAATATCAATAATTTGTGCGTGATGTGTCCTTGGTTAACTCATGCAAATTAACTCATGCAAATTAACGCATGCAAAGCAATTCCAGATTTTTTTTGTGGCTTTGTTCTTTGCATGATCTTTGCAATAACTTTTATCCTGCGCCGAGAAAACTAGATTTTGACAATAGAATAATCTTATACTTTTAGACGGATAAAAAATGCAGTTTCATATCAATGGATTTAAACCCGGGGACCCCGATCTTCATATTGCGTCCGCCAATTACCGCAAAGCCGGTGATCCTTTGCCCCAAACGGTTGACGTGCTGATTGCAGGCTCTGGACCTGCAGGGCTTTGTTTGGCTGCGCAACTCTCTAAGTACCCTCACATCAGCACCATGCTTGTTGACCCAAAGTCGGGGCCCATGGAGAAAGGGCAAGCAGACGGCATAAGTGTTCGCTCTATGGAGATGTTCCAAGCCTTTGGTTTTGCAGAAAAGGTTATGCGCGAATCCGTTTGGATCAATGAAACTACCTTTTGGGGAGCTGCAAATGACAAACCACTAACCAGGCAAGCCCGTGTTCAAGACGTGCCAGACGGTATCTCTGAGATGCCCCACGTCCTGATCAATCAGGCACGCGTTCATGATATGTTTCTTGACATCATGCGTCAATCGCCGAACCGCTTTGAGCCTGATTACTGTTTGAGAGTCAAAGACTTAAGTGTTGATACAACCCAAACCCAATTTCCAGTCACAGTTATCTTAGAGCACACCGATCCAACGCGGGAGGGGCAAACCATCACGCTGCGAGCTAATTATGTGGTCGGTTGCGACGGGGCGCGCTCAAGCGTGCGCGCTGCCATTGGCGGGGCATTACACGGAGATGCAGCCCACCACGCATGGGGAGTGATGGATGTGTTGGCTGTGACTGATTTCCCAGATTGGCGTAAGAAAGCTTTTGTGCGCTCACAAAGTGATGGAGTATTGATGGTATTACCCCGCGAAGGCGGCCATCTTGTTCGTTTATATGTGGAGCTTGACGCGTTAGGCGAGAATGAGCGAGCCACAGACCGCGGTATGGGTGCACAAGACATTATTGTTAGAGCGCAACGTATCTTTCACCCTTACAAATTAGATGTGAAAGAAGTAGTTTGGTCCTCGATTTACGAAATTGGTCATAGATTGACTGATAAATTCGATGACGTGCCAACCGATCAAATTGCCACACGCACACCCCGTGTCATGTTGGCTGGTGACGCCTGTCACACACATAGTCCAAAGGCTGGGCAAGGGATGAACGTTTCCATGGGGGACACATTTAACTTAGGTTGGAAACTTGTTTCCGTATTAACGGGTCGCGCTGACCCCGCCCTGCTGCACACCTACTCAGCTGAGCGCAGGGCTGCTGCAAAGGGTTTGGTGGATTTTGATCATAAGTGGGCTCGAGTAGTGGGTGAGAAGGCCGAAAATAGTGGGATAGATCAAACTGACGGGTTACCCCGCGTTGCTAGAGAATTCGTAAATAATTTACCCTTTACTTGTGGACTGACCATTCAGTATGAGCACAGCGCATTGACCGCGTCTTCAGCGCAACAACATCTTGCCCAAGGTTTCGATTTGGGTAAGCGCTTTCACTCAGCCCCTGTCGTACGCTTGGCAGATGCAAAGCCCCTTCATCTGGGGCATTGTGTCGAAGCAGACGCGCGTTTTCGTCTATTTATTTTTGCTCCAAGAGGGGACAGCGGCGCACCATTAGGGGAAGTCTCAACTTTATGCGAATGGCTAGAGCATAATCCAGACTCCCCGATTTGGCGCCATACTGCGCCGGGAGAGGACACAGATTCAGTGATCGACGCACGGGCGGTATTTCAACAAGAGTTTCCAGAGCTAGAGTACGGAGCTATGCCCACCTTGCTGCGCCCTCACATTGGCAGGTACAAACTGTGCGACTACGAGAAGGTATTTTGCTCAGATTTGAAGCAGGGCGAGAATATCTTTGAGATGCGAGGCATCAACCGCGAACAAGGGTGCATTGTGATCGTGCGACCTGATCAGTATGTGGGTCACATACTTCCCTTGAATGCGCGTTTGGAGCTCACTGAATATTTCTCAGCAATACTGCGCGTCAGGCGATGAAGCATAAAGACGTTTAAAAAAGTCTCTATGGTTTTTAGTCTGTCAGCAAACTGACCATATTTAGATGGTGAGACTTAAATTGTGGAAAATACTCTTGAATGATTTCAACCCACTGAGATTGTTGATCAAGAATTTGTTTAAATTCAAACTCAAACTCCTGCAACTCAGTGGGTGAGTATTTGTTGGTATCATTTTTAAAGGAATAGAGCGCGTGCGGATCCAGTGATTGAGCTAACAAAAGCTCAACCTCGTCCAAAGAGCCTGGAATTTTATCGAGCTCAACATAAGACTGACCAATTTGTTCCAAAGCGTCAAGCAGGTCAAAAACTACATTTTGATAGTCCAAACATGTGAACTGGCGCAAGTAGTCTTCGTAAAACTTTTCGCCAACTAGAAGTGATTTATTTGTTTTAGCGTCAAATGCAAATAGACTACTTCTTCTGCCAAGGCCGGCACATAAAATTTGTTTTGTTTCTAAATTGATAAATAAAAAAGTGGGCTGGTAAACATTGTCAATCAAGGCTCTTTTAAGGATTGGGTAAACGTCAACGAAATCTTGGAATGTTTCATAATCCTGATCAACCAGATACACGATCAAAAGGTGAGAATCAAAATGAGGCCCATATTTCTCGGTTAACCATTGATGGTCTTCGTAGGTAAAGGTGGGGAGATTTTTTCCATCCATCCATTTTTTTGAGTAAACGTCAACTACGTGCCCCTCATTTTCTAATCTTTCAATCAGATGCATTGCCTTCAGTGTGCTAGTGCTTGAGATCATCGAGGTGCTCCTAAGGGTGGATGGAGTTTCAAGTCTATGCTTTAAATATTTCAGAACTTTGAATATTAGTGCCTATATTCCTTTAAAAAAAGAGCAAACTGGCGAGTACCCTTAATTGATGGCTTCTAAATTAAAAAGGCAACTCGTTTTAAAAGTAAAACATAAGAACTCTTAAAGACTAATGTGAGATGAACCGGGCTGAAATAAAGTAAAAAACAAAAAAATATTTAATTTACTCAACCGAGTTTCAGAAATTGCGGTCAAAGTGCTGAGGTTTACGGGTTGTTTCTGCTGCATGAGCACTGTTGAGCGCTTCAATAACTGTAATTGAATGAAATAAAAAAAAGATTTAGATATAGTTTTTCATTTTTTTTTAAAAGCGTGTATTTCAAATGCCTTGCTAAGTTTATTGGCGCAACTTTAAATCATTAGTTGTAATTTGCTGTGATTAAGTAGGGCGAATTATTTGTTGAAAAAAATCATCAGGTTTTATTTTGCAAATAGCACTATTTGCTTAAGTAAAAGCCCTGTAAATACAAAACTCTAATAGCCAGGTGATGTTTAGGTTTGAATTTTTATCCCTCAATTAGATATCAAATGAGAGTCGTAATCCAAGTATCTACTCCATACTAAATCTAATAAATGAAATCAAAGCCAACGAAAAGTGATCTTCATGTAAATCACATGTTATATTTGAGCAAAATTTTAAGAGGTAATCAAAATGAAATTAACAAGACGCAAACTGATTAAATCCAGCTCGTTACTCGCAGCCCCTTGGGTCATTTCGTCGGCTAAGGCACAAAAGGCTGAATTCAGCGTTAAATTCGGCAGTAATCTTCCAGCGACTCATCCCCTTAATGTGCGAGCTGCTGAGTTGGCTGTGAAACTAAAATCAGAATCAAAAGGAAGAATCGATCTTCAAGTCTTCCCCTATAACCAACTTGGTAACGATACCGATATGCTGTCTCAGTTGAGATCTGGGGCGCTTGATTTTATGACGCTGTCTCCCCTTATTTTGGGTACGTTGGTGCCAGCAGCACAAATAAACGGTGTGGGATTTGCGTTCAAAGATTACAACCAAGTTTGGGCCGCAATGGACGGTGATTTAGGCCTGCATGTTCGCCAACAAATAGCTGCTACGGGAAGCATATTTGCATTTGATAAGATTTGGGATAACGGATATAGGCATATTACAAATAGTGTTCGCCCCATCAACTCTCCCGATGATCTCAAGGGGTTGAAACTTCGCACTCCACCCGGCCCAATGTGGGTCTCCATGTTCAAAGCATTAGATGCATCCCCAACGCCTCTTAATTTTGCTGAGGTTTACTCTGCCCTTCAAACCAAGGTTGTCGAGGGTCAAGAAAATCCTTTGGCGATTGTCTCAACGGCGAAGCTCAATGAGGTTCAAAAGTATTGCTCTATGACCGGACACATGTGGGATGGTTATTGGTTTATGGGTAATAAAAAGCTTTTTGAACGTTATCCTGCCGATCTGCAAGCCTTAATGACAAAATTGGTTGCTGAGTTTGCAATGCTGCAACGCGCTGATGTGCGCGGGCTAAACGAAAGCTTGCAAGCCGATCTAAAGTCTAAAGGAATGATCTTCAACGACGTTCAAACAGACGCATTTCGCAATAAATTGCGGGCGGCTGGCTTTTACGGGGATTGGCACAAAAAGTTTGGAGATGAATCCTGGGCAGAGCTTGAAAAGTACACTGGAAAGTTATCCTAAACTTCATATGGCTTTGGGGCGGCTTTGGGACGGCATTAGTGCTTGATAGCGGCCTCAGTTAAGATCTCTCTAAGGGCTTTTACTACTTGTTGGGTAACCCCTGCCCATTGGTTCTGAGTAGTTTGCCTAAATAGTCTTGCGCTTGGGTACCAAGGTGAGCGTTCTGTGCTTAGAAACCATCTCCAACAGGCGTTGGTCTTTAACAAAATCCAGGTATTTAGGCCCAGGGCTGCGCACAGATGAGCGGCTGCGGTGTCGACTGAGATGATCAGATCTAAATTTTCAGCAACAGCCGCAGTGTCTGCAAAGTCCTTAATCTCTCGGCTCAGGTCAAGCAAATTGGGGCAAGTCCCCTCAATTCGCATTCTCTGAAGCTCCCTATTGGGTATCTCCCCTATTTGAAGGCTCACTAAATCGATGCTAAGCTCGTCCAACTCTTTAAATAGGTCCAAAGCAATGTTGCGTTCTTTATTTCGCTCCCAAGTGTCTTCTTGGTCTGGCCTAAAGCCGCTAGACCAAATGAGTCCAACCCGTAGGCGTTTACTCACAGAAGTTTGTTTGTAACTCAACTCTTGAGATCTCTGAGGGTTTAGATATTTGTTATCAGATCCTATGCGTAAATAATCATCTATTCGCAGTCCCCACTTAATTTGGAGTTCCTCATCCACTTTTAAATAGCTTGTAGAGTCCTTGTAAATATCACTGATACTGGACACACCAAGCGCGAGTGGCAAGCTCATTAAGGGACAGTGAGCATCGAAATGGGCCAGTGTTTCACCTCTAGAGAAAACCGGCACCTGCGCAAAAGAAGACTTCATCAATGACTTAAGTGCAGGTTGAACTTCAATGATGATGCTGATTTTTTTTTCTATTAATGCAGTTGCGTATCTAATAAACTGGAGGGTGTCACCAAACCCTTGTTCTGCATGGATTAATAAGACACTTCCCTGCGCCAAAGGCTCACCTAACCAAAGGGGTTGGGTGAAAGTTCTTTGTTTTTGATGATTTTGATCTTCGTGGTGCCTCCAGCGCCACTCATAATGGATTAAACCATTCCTAATGTCCCCAAGCGTGAGGTAGCAATGCGCTATGTTCCAGTGAGAACGGACATGAGTGGGATCAATTTTTATCGCTTTTTCGTAGTAGTGGGTTGCCTGTTCGTAGTTGAGCAACTCAAAGTTACAAACTCCCAAGTTATAGTAGGCTAAGAGATGGGCTGGATCAAGCGCAGTCACGAATTCATAGCAAGAATGAGCGACAAAATAATCCTTTAAATGGCTTTTCGCAACACCAAGGTTGTACAGAGCATCTGCCCAATCAGGCTTTAAGTGGAAAGCTTTCTCTAAGGCCTGAATAGCCTCGGGCACTTTAGTACAAGAAAATTGCGAAATACCTAGGTTGTAATAAGCAAAAGCGTTTTGAGGGTCGACAGTAATGCCTTTTATAAAGAAGTTGATTGCTTCTTCAATTTCTCCCAAATGTTGATGTGCCACCCCCATATTGAGAATGGTTTTACCAAAAAGGGGATCAGACTTAGCCGCTAACTGAAAATTAATCAGTGCTTGGCGATATTCTTTTAAGTCCATGAAAATCAATCCAATCTGATTCAACATACTCCACGGTTTATAGCCCAACTCTTTGAGTAATTGGTAGCTCTGCACGGCTTTAAGGAATAAGCCCCTTGTTTTGTAAAAGTGAGCCATTACTAAAAGTGCTTTATGTCCTAACTCCTTCACTGGATTGGTACTGTTCAACAGTAAACTGCAACACACCTGAGCAAGGGCGTGAAAATTTAGCTCGTTAAAGGGGACAATAAGCTCGTACAGTAAATGCTCACGCTCAGTAATGCCAGTGGGCGCATTTGGCAGGGATTTGTCTACCCAACGAATCAGCTCCGCCTGTAAAATTTCTATATCTTCTGAAAGTGTCTCTAATCCCTCCAAATGTCCTCGGATTTGAGGGAATAAAGTTTTTAGAGTATCCTTTTCACAAAGTTGGTCTAGGCACTGCGCCGCTAATTTCAGAAAAACTTGATCAACGCTTGTCAAAGGATCCAGATCATAAGGTTGAGAAGTCTCGTCCATAGGTTTTTCTATAAAGGTGTGGGGAGTAGTGACTGACAAATAAAAACCGAAATTTCTAAAAAAAGTCGTACTTTAGTTTATTCTTATTAACAATATTACAGCAAACATTTTGAACCAATCCATCGAAAATTTAGAACTCTTTCCCTTAGGAATGACCCTTTTCCCAGATGGAATGATCGCACTCAACATTTTTGAGCCGCGCTACTTGAGCATGGTCAAGCGTCACCACCAACGAGACGAGCCCTTTGGGATTATCACCTTGTTGCAGGGTTTCGAGGTCAGCTTACCTGGTCAACCAACTGCACTTGCACCGGGTGGGACTTTGGCAAAAATAATTCATTTTGAACAAATACAGCCTGCGTTTTTCAGGATTCAGTGTGTTGGCTTACAACGCTTTACGGTTTCTAAAAGACTGTGCGTCGTTGCAGGTGTTGAGCATGTGAGCGCAGATTTAATGGGCTTTGATCCCGAAGTACCAATCCCAAGTGATCTACAAAACACCGCCGACGCACTTGGTAAGTTTATCGTTCACAATCAGCAACAAGGACTAAAGCTCAACGAGTTTCCCTTTTCTCAGCCATTTAGACTCGATGAGTGTGGGTGGGTTGCCAATCGGTGGTCCGAATTGCTGACGCTTGAACGCCAAGATAAAGTAGACCTTTTATTGCAGTCCGACCCTTTAAGCAGGTTGCAGCGCATTAAAGCCATCATGTCTTAATCACAACTGAAATTCTGCACTCAGGGCTCTATCCTTACATTTAATTGCACTATAAGTTTGCTCATTAAACTGTATTCAGGCTTTATCATCTGCACCGCGCCCTCTTGAGTTGATCCCAATAGGCGCCAGCCCTGATTAAATAGTTGATTTCTAAGCTCCGTGTTGAGGGACAAAATAGAAATCTCTTTAGACAGTCGGCTTACTGCTTCCTTGCTTAAATTTTTGGGCCCCACTAATGCATCCCATACAACTAATTCGGTTCCATCCCCTTTGATACCCAGACTTGATAGGCTAGGCACGTTGGGCGCCAAAACGCTTTTGCCAGCGGTAATTGCAATAGCTTGTATTTTTCCGCTATTGACAAGCGGCATCGCAACTCCGAGCGGTACCAGTGCCATTTGAATTTCACAGCTCATGAGTGCACCAAGGACCGCTGGGTTGCCGGGGTAGGGTACGTGAACTGGGTTTAATCCGGGCACTATGTTTTTTAATGCTTCCATCCCCAAATGAGCCATAGACCCCATACCAACAGAGCCGTAGTTCCATTTGCTTGAGCCGTCTTGGGCTGCTTGGAAAAAAGCTTTGCCAGATGAAAGGTTACTAGGAGCAACTAAGACCATGGGACTAGTTGCTACTATTGACAAAGGCGTAAAGTCTTGCAATGGGTCAAACCCAAGGGCAGGATACAAAAGCTTTGCAGTCGTTAGATTGCCATTGATCAAAAGCCCCAGCGTATGGTCATCGACAGCTTTTGCCACCATTTGGGCTGCCAAATTGCCAGCCACCCCCACACGGTTCTCGACAATGACGGGCTGCCCCAGAGCTTTACTAAGCGGCTCGCTCAGTAAGCGAGCAATCATATCCGGTGTAGAGCCCGGGGGAAATCCAACCAAAATACGAACCGCTGATTCAGGCCAAACGTGTGGGCTGCGCTGCAGCGATTTTTGAGAGCTGGGGGAGGTTGGGGTCTGAGCATCGCACATGGTGCACAACGATGCTAAAAAAGTCCAAAGTAAAAAAGTACAAGCGAATGGTAGTGTGTTGATTTGAATTTTCTTTTGAATCATATTCGAGCATATATAAGCATCTATGAAGCGATTGGCACATCGAGACAGTTTAATCGGTGAGACCTGAAAGCCGGGTGAGTTGCTGGCAAGGTTTTACGCCTGCCACACCCCGTAGCCCCCCTCCCTGAGCCTAATCGCCAAGTCTACCTCCATATACCGAGCATCCTCATACGGCATTGGATTGTGTTGTTGGTACAAGTGGGGCAACAGCCAAAGCCCATACTCTTTTACAAAGCGGTTAGACTGTATTCCTGCTTTATGTTTATCAAATCTAATATCTGGATCTAGCCCCGTCATCCCAACGTATACACAAGGCAGACCTTCTTTATACGAGGGATTTGATTTTATGAAACGACGCTCCAGTAAAACGTCCTTTGACAACTCAATCACATAGACATGGTGATTCTGTGAGAGCTTCATTTTCTAATACCTAGTTAAAGCCACACTTGCAAAGCGCACCAACGGGTGTAGCTGCTCTGCACTTTTGCACTTTTGCACTTTTGCACTTTTGCACTTTTGCACTTTTGCACTTTTGCACTTTTGCACTTTTGCGCAGTTGCACTGTTGCACTCAAGTTTAGCTTTCTTGGGTTGCGTACTCCCGAAGTTGCTCGATCGTTAAAAAATCCAACGCTCTTTGGTGCGTAGACTCTAGACGAACAGGGGGCGCCAAACCCTCAGAGAAGGCCTCTTTCCACCTAAGAGCGCACAAACACCACTGGTCTCCGTCTTTGAGGCCAGGGAAGTTATATTCTGGTCTGGGTGTGCTCAAGTCGTTCCCCCTCATCTTGGAGAAGGTGAGGAATTCATCGCTGAGCACAGCGCACACAACGTGTGAGCCTAAATCATGCGCATCTGTGTTGCAGCACCCATCTCTGTAGTAACCGGTCATAGGGTCTAGCGAACAGGGGACAAGAGGTAAGCCTAATACATTGAGAGCTTTTTCTGACACAGCTGTTTTCCTTTTTGGTGATGTGAGGGGGGGATTCTTGAAAGTCCCATTGCGCGAAATTCAATTTTACAACTGAGCTCCCATACTCGGCGAATCTTTAACCTTGACTAAACCTAACTCTTCCTCATCGTGAGCTTGAATGTCTAATTTTTGCGTCAATGTGGGGGAGAGGTTTTTGGTGGGCTTTACCCCAAGGGTTTTGAGCATCTGCGCTTGCCTGATCACATTACCTTTGCCTTGGCTTAGTTTGTTATAAGCATTATCAAAGCTTCCCTGGGCTTGTTTTAGTTTGACTCCTAAGGCATCTAGATCCTCTACAAATCCAACCAATTTATCGAACAATTCCGCTCCTCTGTTGGCGATATCTTGCGCATTTTTACTCTGCGCTTCTTGTCTCCACAGGTGAGCGACGGTTCTTACAACAAACAAAAGTGTGGAGGGGCTGACCAAGAGGACGTTCTTCTTCCACGCATCCATAAAGATTTCTTTATCACTGGATATTGCCAACATAAAAGCAGGCTCAATTGGAATAAACATCAATACAAAGTCAAGCGATTTAACACCATACAAGACCTGATAATTTTTGCTCGAAAGCTCTTTGATATGATTTCTAACCGACTCAACATGCTTTTTTTCTGCCAACCGTTTGATCTCTTGATCCTCAGAGGAGGCAAACTCATCGTAAGCGTTTAAGGACACCTTGGAGTCGACAACGAGTGAGCGTTCCTCGGGCAAATGAATGACAACGTCGGCCTGCGCTTTTGAGCCGTCCTCGCGGCTTTGACTGACTTGTACAACGTACTCCTCTCCCTTTCTAAGTCCAGAGCCCTCTAGTACACGCTCGAGCACCAGTTCACCCCAGTTGCCCTGCGTCTTACTCGAGCCTTTGAGTGCGTTGGTTAAGTTTTTGGCCTCTTCGCTTAAATTTTGGTTCAAGGTTACGAGTTGTTTAACCTGCTCGGCAAGTGCGGATCTGTCCTTTCCCTCTTTCACGTAAACGTCTTCAACCTTAGCTTGAAACTCAGTAATCTTGGTCTTTAGAGGGTCTAAAAGTTGGCTTAAGCGTTGGTGATTGTCGTCGGAGAATTTTTTGGACTTCTCCTCTAATATTTCTTGTGCCAAGTTCTTAAATTGATCCGTTAAGCTCTCCTTTGCCTGCAAGAGGAGGCTAATTTTCTCAAACGAACTCGACTGTTCGTGTTCGAGTTGAACTCTCAACTCCGCAAGTGCCGTGTTAGAGTTATTGAGGCGTTCTTTGGTCAGATCGTGAGATTGAGACTCCCCTGTTCTTTCAAGGCGAGTTTGCTGGTGAGCCTCTTTTTCTGCATCAAGGTGGGCGAGTAATGCGCTTTTATCCTGCTTGGCTAGACTGAGTTCTTTTTGGTTAAGAGATAACTCCTCTTCAAGTTTACGCAGATTTGCTTTTAGGTGTTCTTGCTCACGCACCAATACTTGCAAACGCTCGCCAAGCAAAGCTTGACTGACCTCTTCGCTTACGTTATCTGAAAGAGGGGAGGTTGCACTTTGGTTTGATTTTAAGAAAAAGCGGCTTAAAGCTGTGCCAATCACAACTGCCAATAAAACTGTCACAAACGCGCCAACAATGAAAAAAACCGGGGAGGACAACTCTTGCATGAATGTTGCGGAATTTAAGCCTAGGACGGTTTACTTATTTTTGTTGGTGAGTACAAGCTTACCTTTTACACCGCGAGTGCTCATTTGTGCGTAAGCCTTCTTTAAGTCGCTAAGGTCATAGACAGTGTCTATAAGAGGTTTAATTTTTCCCTCCACATACCACTTTGAGAGTTCACCCAGCATTGCTCTGTTATTTTGATATTCGCGTCTTGAGAAGTCTCCCCAAAAAACGCCCACAACAGAGGCCCCTTTTAAAAGCATCAAATTTAGTGCAAAGCTTGGGATTGAGCCCGCAGCAAAGCCAACCACCAAGTACCTCCCCCTCCAAGCGATGGAGCGAAAAGCGGCCTCAGCTAAATCTCCACCAACAGGGTCGTAAATAACATTGGGACCCATGGCGGCGGTCAACGTTTTGATTTGCTCTCTAAAATTACCGGTTGAATAATCAATGCATTCATCTGCACCAAGAGTCTTAGCGACTGCGCATTTTTCTGCGCTCGAGGTCGCCGCAATTACGCGAGCGCCAACGGCCTTGGCAATTTGGATTGCGGCAGATCCCACTCCACCCGCTGCGCCAAGGACAAGCACTGTTTCACCTGCTTTAAGAGCTCCTCTGTCGATAAGTGCGTGGTGAGACGTTGCATACGTCATGATAAAACTGGCTGCTTCTTCGGGGGTGAATTTGGGATCAAGAGGTAAACATAGTTTCTCCGGTGCAATGGTATGAGTTCCAAAACCACCTGTGCCGTTTAGACACGCAACGCGATTCCCCACTGCCAAAGTGCTGACGTTAGGGCCGACCGCTTTGACAATACCTGCATACTCTGATCCGGGAACAAAGGGGAGTGCGGGTTTGAGTTGGTATTTATTTTGTACGATCAGCAAATCTGGAAAGTTTAGGCTTGCCGCCTCAATCTCAATCAATACCTCGCCCTCGCCAGGGGAGGGCGTTGGAACCTCTCTCCAAACCAAATCATCTACGCCCGTAGTCTGTTCACAAAACCATGCCTTCATGAAGATCTCCTTATATCAAATGCCTTCCTTCTCCAATGATAAGGCCTATTTCAGACCGCCTTAAAGCCAATTCGAGCGCTTTGACATCAATTTAGTAAATCAAATGGGTCAAAGTTCAAATTGACACATGAGTAAATCATAGAGTGACCCTACAATAGCACCTAATAATTTGGAGATTTGATGAAAATATTAGTGTCCAACGACGACGGCTATCAAGCTCCCGGGATCATTGCTCTTTATGAGGCATTAAAAGATTTAGGCCAAGTCGAAGTGGTTGCGCCAGAGCATAACAACAGCGCCAAATCGAATGCTTTGACACTTAATGCCCCCTTGTACGTCAGCAAATCTTCAAACGGATTTAGGTACATTAACGGTACACCCGCCGATTGCGTTCACATTGCCCTGACAGGTCTCTTGGGATACAAGCCCGATTTAGTCGTATCAGGGATCAACAATGGTGCAAATATGGGTGACGATACGATCTACTCCGGCACCGTGGGTGCGGCTATGGAGGGTTATTTAATGGGTATACCTGCGATTGCTTTCTCGCAAGTGAACAAGGGGTGGGAGCATATTGACGCCGCCGCAGCCCGTGCCCGTGCGTTGGTCCTGCAACTTAGCGCGGAGCACGTAAAGGGCTCTAAACCATGGCTTTTAAATGTAAATGTTCCAAACTTGCCCTTAGATAAATTGGGCACCCATAAGATTTGCCGCCTCGGGCGAAGGCACGCTGCTGAGCGCGTTATTACCCAAGAAAGCCCTAGAGGCGAAATTATGTACTGGATCGGTGGGGCTGGTCCTGCAAAAGATGATGCGAGTGACACTGATTTCTTTGCAACCGCTAATGGACACGTCTCGATCACCCCTTTGCAAATCGATTTAACGGAGTACGCGCAACTTCCCTCTTGGGAGAAGGTGCTGGGTTAAAGGAAGTATGGAGCCTGGCGGGGCGGGGGTGGGGATACCAAAGCTCAAGAGCACCCATATCAGTTTAAAGCCAGTTTGAATAACTAAGACATTCAAACTCAATCTTAAAATCAATCTTGAACCCAATCACTTTTTTGTAAAAGAATTAATCAAATTTTTATCAGATTAAGCTGTTTTAATGAATAAAGAACGACCCAAATTTCCGTTGCAGCTAGATTCTTTAGAGCCGAAAAAAAACTTAAACCCTCAGTCCGCGCTTGGAAAGAAGTCTTTGCCTCTGAAATCAAATCTGAATTTCTCTAGCACCAAGCCTTTCAAAGGTGTTTTTGAGAGCCCAACGGGTGTGGGGTTAGATTCGGCTGCAGTGCGTGAGCACTTAATTCGCAAATTGGCTGAACAAGGGATTGAGGACGAATTGGTACTAAGTGCGATGTTAAATGTTGAGCGGCATAAGTTTGTGGATACCGCGCTAGTCAACCAGGCTTATGAGGATACGAGTTTGCCCATCGGTTTGGGGCAAACGATATCCAAGCCCAATGTGGTGGCTCGAATGATTGAGTTGCTTAGGCGAGGAAAAAATCTCTCCATCAATGGTAAATTAGGAAGGGTGCTGGAGATCGGCACGGGCTGCGGGTACCAAGCAGCGGTGCTGAGTTTGGTTTCTAAGGAGGTTTACAGCATTGAGCGGTTAAAAGGTCTTTTTGAGAAAGCCAAAGAAAACCTGAGACCTTTGAGGGTGCCTAATTTGCATTTGATATTTGGCGACGGAATGCTTGGCTATGAGTCTGGAGCGCCTTACAGCGCAATTATTGCGGCCGCAGGTGGTGAGAGTGTTCCCCAGGCGTGGCTGGATCAATTGGCCCTGGGCGGTAGGATCGTTGCCCCTGTCGTTACTCAAAATAAATCTCAAGCTCTTGTTGTTATAGATAAGACTGAAGCAGGCTTTGTTAAATCTTTTTTCGAGCCCGTTCACTTTGTCCCTCTAAAATCTGGGATTAATTAGCATTGTATGGAGATAATTGATGCTCGCTTTTAGGCAATTTTTTGATGCGGTCGGGCGCTGTACGCAACAAAATTTTTATACAACTTCGCTATTTTTAATGGCGATGAGCCTAACGGCGTGCTCGAGCACCCACCCGATCAAGATCCCTGCGCCTGTGATTGATCATTCACTTCAAAAATCGGGGACGAAAGACTCACCTGACGAAGCCACTGTAAAAGCTGCAACCTCCCCAGTGCTTGAATCAACTATTAAGCCAGGTTATTACACCGTAAAGTCGGGCGATACATTAATTCATATTTCACTTGATAACGGGCAAAATTGGAAAGATTTGGTGAGGTGGAATAATCTTGATAATCCTAACCGCATCGAGGTTGGACAAGTTTTGCGTGTTTTGCCTCCCGAGTCAAATGTGAGCTCTGAGGGGGTTGTTGTAAGACCTGTTGGCCCTCAAAATAACCCAACCCCAGCGGCGCCCCCTCCAAGTGTCGCTAGCTCATCCACTGCGTCAAACCCAACCACTTCAGCGACCACGACATCAACCCATGCAGGAAGTTCTTCAAGCGGCGCAGTGAGCGCAACGGCCACGGGTGCCGCAGGCACTGGTGTTGGAGCAGTAGCAACAACGGCAACTACGGCAGCCACTGCATCTACGCCGGCTACGCCGACCCCACGCGCTACTCCTTCCCCTTCAGTGGTTTCCGGCGAAAACTCATCAGATACCCCCTCCTTCATATGGCCCTCGTCGGGCAAAGTAATTGTTAATTTTGATGAAGCAAAAAATAAAGGCATTGACATTGGCGGCAAATTAGGCGAGCCTGTGCTCGCTGCTGCAGATGGGAAAGTTGTTTACTCAGGCTCTGGGCTTAGGGGATACGGCAATTTAATCATCATTAAACACAATAATACCTACCTTACAGCTTATGCTCACAACCAAACGTTGATCGCCAAAGAGGATCAGCAGGTCAAGCAAGGACAAAAAATTGCAGAGTTGGGTAATGGCGATTCGGATCAACCATTGGTACATTTTGAGATTAGAAAGCTTGGCAAACCGGTTGATCCACTTAAATGGTTACCCCAACGTTGAGACACAAATCTAGATCAAGAGCGAAAGGAGTTGTCTCCAAAGAGAGTGACTCCTTGGATCCCGCTTTTTACGCAAGTGCTCCGACCTACTTTATCGAGTCCTTGGACCTAGAGGGGCGAGGGGTCAGCAGAAGAGAGGACGGCAAAGTCATTTTTATAGAAGGCGCTCTGCCCTTTGAGAACGTTAAAGCACAAATTAATATTAGAAAGCCCAAATTTGAAGAGGGCGTATGCGTTCAAGTTCTAAATGAATCGTCACAACGCGTTAAACCTGAGTGTGACTATTTTGGATTAAAGAGAACAAATTGTGGGGGTTGTAAGATGCAACACTTGCACGGAAGCGCTCAGATTGCAATTAAACAAAGAGTACTTGAGGATAATTTATGGCATATCGGTAAAGTCAAGCCTCTGCAGATTATGCGAGCCGTACAAGGCCCCCAGTGGGGGTATCGTTATAGGGCTCGTTTATCGGTTCGTTATGTGAGGGCCAGAGAGCAGGCTTTGGTTGGGTTTCATGAGCGGCAAAGCCGCTACGTTGCTGACATACACTCTTGTTCGATACTGCCAAAGCATGTGAGCGACATGCTCTTGCCTCTTAGGGATTTAATCAGCTCATTAAAAGTGCGAGAAAGCTGTCCGCAAATTGAAGTTGCCTGCGCTGATCAGGTCACTGCATTGGTACTAAGGCATTTGGAGCCGCTTGAAGGCCCCGATATGGAGCTTTTAAAAGTTTTTGCTGACTTGTACAACGTTCAGTGGTGGCTTCAACCCAGTGGCACTGATTCTTTGCATCTGATGGATGAGAGCGAGCCCTCCAAGTTGGCGTACAGCATTGAGGAGTTTGGTGTGAGAATGCCTTATCGTCCCTCAGACTTTACCCAGGTCAACCCCCATATCAATGAGGTATTGGTTTCCAAAGCAATTAAGTACCTACAACTCAAAAGCGGAGAAAGGGTGGTGGATTGGTTTTGTGGCTTAGGTAACTTTACGTTGCCACTTGCCACAATCGCCTGCGAAGTTCTTGGCGTAGAGGGCAGTGAGACCTTAGTTGCCAGAGCTGAGGAAAATTATGCCCTCAACCAACTAAGACGCGCTAGTCCCTTAAGCGCAAGTGCAGCTTTTTCACTAAAACCTTTAAGCCCCACTCGTTTTGTAGTTAGAAATCTCTTTGAGATGACTCCCGAGGTGCTGTGGGCTGATGGGGCCTATGACAAATGGTTAATTGATCCGCCTAGGGAGGGCTGCATGGCGCTGGTAAAAGCACTGGCCCAGATTAGTCAATTGAAAAGTGTCAAAGATGACTCTAATCTACAAAGTCCAAAAGGCGCCTGGAATCCGCCTAAACGAATTGTTTATGTGAGTTGCAATCCAGCTACTTTGGCCAGAGATGCGCAGATTTTGGTACATGAGGCTGGCTACATTTGCAGCTCAGCTGGTGTTGTCAACATGTTCCCCCAAACCGCTCACGTTGAAAGCGTAGCCGTCTTTGATTGGCCCGTTCCATCACAAGTTTGAAAAGATTCCTCATGCAAAAATCTGGCGTAGGTTTTGATTTGGAAGTGTGCGCATGCTTACGTATTTAAATCGAAAAATCCAGGTGAATTACACAATTAGCCTTCAATTTTCAACCTCCAGACCCAGTAAAACCAAAAAATAAAGAACTTTACTGAGCATCCCAATAAAAAAGTCCCAAAGGCAACAAACCTACGGGACTTTTAGGGGCTTAAGTGAGCGACCACTTAAGCCGGGTGAAGCTTAATCTGAATGAATTAAGTATTGATCTAAGCTGCTTAATTACTCTCGCTCGCCGCCTAGAATTCCAAGCAAAGCCAATAAACTTTGGAAGACATTGATGATGTCTAAATAAAGAGTCAAAGTGGCTGATATGTAATTTGTCTCACCGCCGTCCACAATTTGCTTGAGGTCGTAGAGCATGTAGGCGCTGAAAATACCAATTGAGGCAACGGAGATGACCAACATGACAGCGGTTGAACCAATGAAAATGTTGATCAAACTTCCAGCAATCAGCATTATCACCCCAACAAAGAGCCATTTACCCAATGAAGAGAGATCGCGTTTGATTATGGTTGAAAGACTTGCCATTGCAAAGAAAACGCCTGCGGTGCCAGCAAAAGCAGTCATAACAAGTTCGCCGCCGTTTTTGAAACCCAGAACCGTACCAATGAGACTGGAAAGCATCAGCCCCATAAAGAATGTGAAACCAAGGAGCACGTACACCCCGGTTATGGATTCTTTGGTTTTCTCAATTGCAAATATGCCGCCGAAAGCGATTGCTAAAAATAGCAAACTACCCATAAAGCCCATTCTCTGCGTAATACCCGACTCAACACCTATCCATGCGCCCAACACAGTTGGAACCATGGTCAAAGCAAGCAACCAATAAGTGTTGCGAAGCACCCGGTTCTTTACCTGTAAGTCTGAGACTGCGTAAGGATATCCAGTGGTTTCAAATTGATTGTTCATTTGTAACTCCAAAAAGTATTCAATAAAGACACGTACATATTTTAGGTCATTTCTGCGGAAATCAATCATTAACCTTATTGAACAAGGTCAAACCGCACTCAAGTATTATCGTTGACTTACGGAGTTTAGGTTTTTTTAGCTAAAAAGGTCATGGCTGTCTAGTTTAAAATGTTTGAGTTGTTAATACTAATGTTTAAGGTAAATCCATGAGAATCAAACACTATCTGGAAAACGCTGACGTCAAGCTGATATTGGCGGCAAGTGAGGCTGAAGCCCATAAACACAATTGGGTAGTCTCAATTGCTGTGGTTGATGATGGTGGGCACTTACTTGGGTTCAGTCGCCTGGACTCGGCCGCTCCTTTCTCTGCGCATATGGCCCCTGCAAAGGCCAACACTGCTGCTTTAGCTCGTAAAGAGACCAAAGTATATGAGGACATAATCAACGGGGGCAGGTATGCGTTCTTAACTGCACCAGATGTAGACGGTTTGTTGGAGGGCGGGGTGCCAATACTCAAAGACGGACAGGTCATTGGTGCGGTGGGCGTCAGCGGTGTTAAATCCAACGAGGATGTCCAAATTGCAAAGGCCGGCATAGAGGCTTTTTATAAACAACACCCGTGAACCATTAGCGCACTAAATGGGGGCGTTCTACGACCATTTAGTAGGTAAGGGTCTCTGGCTTGATTTCTTGCAAAATGGTCGTGGCTATTTCTTCGATACTTTTTGTGGTTGTTGAAAGCCAGCGAATTCCTGCCCTACGCATCATTGCTTCAGCTTCCCTAACCTCGTGCTGACAATTCTCAAGTTTTGCATACTTGGAGTTGGGGCGCCTTTCATGGCGAATTTCACTCAAACGATCTGGGTGAATGGAGAGGCCAAATATTTTTTTAATATGTGGTTTTAAAGCCTCTGGGAGCTGTTGGCGCTCAAAGTCTTCTGGAATAAGTGGGTAGTTTGAGGCCTTTAGGCCGTGTTGCATGGCTAGGTAAAGACTTGTTGGTGTTTTACCGCTGCGGCTGACACCAACCAAGATAACATCTGACAGGTCAAGATCTCTATTGAGTTGGCCATCGTCATGAGCAAGGCTAAAGTTAATGGCCTCGATCCTGTCGTGGTAAGCACGACTTTTACTGACATCGGAAAAGCGACCAATTCTGTGATTCGATTTAATACCGAACTCTTCTTCAAGGGGGTGGACAAAGGTGCCAAACATGTCCATTAACTTGCCCTCACAGTGATCTTTAACGACCTCAAATACTTCTGTGTTAGCTAAGGTAGTGAAGACGATTGGTCGTCTGCCCTCCATTTGACCAATATGGTTGATCTGCCTAACGGCTTGGTAAGCTTTGTCCACGGTATCAACAAAAGGTAGTCTAATGTGGCGAGGGGTGAGCTCAAACTGAGCCAAAATGGCATTGCCAAAGGTTTCTGCCGTAATGCCAGTACCATCAGACACAAAGAAAACAGTGTAGTTATGCATGGAAATTTAATGTTGAGCGTGAAAAAAAACTTATCATCTAAAAAAATGCCTAAGCTCACGGGTTAAATACGGTGAGAAACTTTTAGTTTTTTAATTCATCTTAAGGACACCAAGGTATACCTTAAAATGAGTTTTATTTTAACGAAACGCCCCCCATGTACATCCCATTAAACCAACAACATTCAAATTTGGATGTGCTGGGGCGTTTTCAGTCCGCGGGTCTAAAGTTGGGTGAGCATATCTTCCCCACTCTAAAGATACGAACCCGGGACCCAAAGGTTTTAACTTCTGGAGTACTTTTATGTCTAACTTATTTGATTCGACCGCCTTGGTCGTGCCTTTTGAGAAACTGAGGATGACCGACGTGGAGTCGGTGGGCGGGAAAAACGCCAGTCTTGGGGAGATGATTTCTCAACTTCCATCTGGCGTAAAGGTTCCAACAGGATTTGCTACTACAGCACATGCCTTCAAAGAGTTTTTAAGGTTTGAGGGCTTGAGCGAGAGAATCGAACAACGCCTCTCAAACTTGGACACAGAGGACGTAAGGGAGCTTTCCAAAGCAGGCTCAGACATTAGGGGATGGATCTTAAACCAACCTTTCCCCAAAGATTTGGAAACACAAATTGCAAGCGCCTTTAAAGCGTTGAACGCCGATCAAACTGAGGCTTCTTACGCTGTGCGTTCCTCAGCCACAGCGGAGGATTTGCCGGATGCCTCTTTTGCAGGTCAACAAGAAACGTTCTTAAACGTAGTTGGCCTGACAGATATTTTGCATAAGATGAAGGAGGTTTTTGCCTCTCTTTACAACGACCGCGCCATAAGCTACAGGGTTCATAAAGGTTTTGCTCACGCCGGAGTTGCTTTGTCAGCGGGTGTGCAACGAATGGTGCGATCTGATAAGGGCTCTGCTGGTGTAATGTTCACCATCGATACTGAATCTGGATTTGAGGACGTGGTGTTCATTACATCTAGCTACGGACTTGGGGAGACTGTCGTTCAAGGCGCAGTCAATCCAGATGAGTTCTATGTTCACAAGCCCATGAGTCGAGCCGGTAAGAGAGCCATTATTAGGCGAAGTTTGGGCTCTAAGCTCATTCAAATGACTTTCACCAGTGCGTTGGAAAAAAAGCAAAGCGGACAACTTGTAAAAACCATTGACGTTCCCGTAGAACAAAGAAATAGGTACTCGCTCACGGACTCTGATGTTGAGCAACTCGCTAAATACGCCCTGATCATTGAAGATCATTACGCGCGCCCTATGGATATCGAGTGGGGAAAGGACGGGATAGACGGTCAAATATACATCCTACAAGCAAGACCAGAGACCGTAAAGAGCCAACAAAAGGGAAAGGCTGAGATGCGCTACACCCTCAAAGGTACTAGTAAAGTGCTTGCTGAGGGGCGTGCGATTGGGCAGAAAATTGGAACTGGCCCCGTCCGCCTTGTTCACTCCACTGCGCAGATGGATCAGGTCCAAGCAGGAGACATCTTGGTCACAGATATGACCGATCCCAACTGGGAGCCTGTCATGAAAAGGGCCAGCGCGATTGTGACCAACAGGGGTGGACGCACCTGTCACGCTGCCATTATTGCTCGAGAATTAGGGATTCCTGCCGTTGTGGGGTGTGGGGATGCGACTGAGAAATTGGTTGACCGGACACTGGTGACAGTGAGTTGCGCAGAGGGCGATACGGGTTTTGTTTACGATGGTCTGCTTGAGACTGAGGTGACTGAGGTAGAGCGAGGTACGATGCCTAAGATTGCTACCAAAATCATGATGAATGTTGGCAACCCTCAGTTGGCATTTGATTTTGCCCAACTACCCAACGAAGGCGTGGGCCTTGCACGACTTGAATTCATCATTAATAACAACATTGGTGTGCACCCTAAAGCTATTTTGGAGTATCCAAATTTGGACCCTGACCTCAAAAAAGCGGTGGAATCGGTTGCAAGAGGCCACAACTCACCCAAAGGTTTTTATGTGGACAAAGTTGCCGAGGGGATTGCCACGATCGCGGCTGCTTTTTGGCCTAAACCCGTTATCGTTAGGCTGTCAGACTTTAAGTCAAATGAGTACCGCAAATTGATTGGTGGCTCTCGCTACGAGCCCGAGGAGGAAAATCCCATGCTTGGTTTCAGAGGGGCCGCTCGGTACTTGGCAAATGATTTCAGACCTGCTTTTCAAATGGAGTGTGAAGCCGTCAAACGAGTCCGCAACGAGATGGGGCTCACCAATGTTCAGTTGATGGTGCCATTTGTGAGGACTTTGGGGCAAGCCAAGGCCGTCATAGAGTTACTTGCAAACTTCGGGCTAAAGCGAGGTCAAGACGAATTGAAGGTTTTGATGATGTGTGAGATACCTAGTAACGCAGTGCTCGCCGATCAATTTCTAGAGTTTTTTGACGGCTTTTCTATTGGCTCTAACGACTTAACGCAGCTCACTTTGGGACTTGACAGGGATTCAGGGATGCCCCTTTTGGCGGCTGATTTTGATGAGCGTGATCCTGCGGTTCAGGCGCTGCTTAAAAATGCAATCAATGCGTGTTTAAAAAGCGGAAAGTACGTCGGTATTTGCGGGCAAGGTCCGAGCGACCACCCTGACTTTGCGCATTGGTTGGTGGACCAAGGTATTTCATCGATCTCCTTGAATCCAGATAGTGTGATTGGGACATGGAAGTCGATCGGAGAAAAGAAGTAAAATACTTCTAAAGTATGCATTTTTAGATAGATTTATTAATATTGGCGTAAGACTTGGTTCTTCAGGACGGGGATTTAAGCCGGGTTTTAATTTGCATAATCCCTTTTGTAAATTCCACGCTCTAATTTAAGCTTACGAATTTAACTAGCTTTAAGTTGAGGGGGGGGAGTGAAAAGTGCAGTTTGGGGGCATTACAAGATCATCTTATTACCAACACTGGGTATGAATTTGCCAGAAGCTAGTGAAAATAGTTATAATGGTAGTCTTTGCCTTGCTCTACCGCGTCTAGACGCCGCGGGGGGCTCAACCCACAAGGAGAGTTTATGCGTCATTATGAAATCGTACTTTTGATCCATCCTGATCAAAGTGAACAAGTACCTGCGATGCTCGATCGCTACAAGAGCATGATTACTGCAGGGGGCGGTGCAATTCACCGTATTGAAGATTGGGGTCGACGCCAATTGACTTACATGATCAACAAACTTGCCAAGGCTCACTACATTTGCGTGAACATTGAGGCCAGTCAAGAGATCATGGCCGAGCTTGAGCACGCATTTAAATTCAATGACGCAGTTTTGCGTCATCTGACTGTGTCCAAGAAAAAGGCTGAGACAGGCCCATCAGTCATGATGAAATCTGTTGAGCGCGAAGAAGCCCGTAAAGCTCAGCACTCTGAGTTTCAGGCCTAAATTTTCACCAGCAGCAGTTTATTCTTACGAAAGGCGTTAACCGAGTAGAACTGAGTGCAAAGATTGTTGAAAGATCTTCACCACGTTTTACCCCAGCTGGCTTACCTGCCCTTGATCTGATCTTAGAGCATGAGGCGGAACTAGAGGAGCTAGGACACAAGCGAGTTGTGAAGCTGTCCATAAAAGCTTTGGTGATGGGCGATACGGTTAAGGCCCTATCTGATACATCTCTTGGGGCTGAGTTGAGGTTCTCAGGATTCTTGGTTTCACCTAAATCGTATAAAACTGTTATTTTTCATATTCAAGAAGTTTCAAAGTTATAAGGGAGGCTCAAATTATGGCCACATTTAAAAAGTTTAACAAAGACAAGCGCCCAAAGCGCAATACACAATCACTGCTTTTCAAGCGCAAGCGATTCTGCCGCTTTACGGTCACCGGTGTCGAGGAAATCGATTACAAAGATATTGATACGTTGCGTGACTTTATTGCCGAAAACGGCAAAATCATCCCAGCTCGTTTGACTGGTACACGTGCTATTTTCCAGCGTCAACTCAACACCGCAATCAAGCGCTCACGCTTTCTTGCGATGTTGCCTTACACCGATCAACACAAGATCTAAGGACAATACATCATGCAAATTATTCTTTTAGACAAAGTTGTCAACCTTGGAGACCTGGGTGACGTCGTTAAAGTTAAGGACGGTTTTGCTCGTAACTTTTTGATTCCTTCCGGGCGTGCTAGACGTGCTACGGAGGCCGCAATCAAAGATTTTGAGGCTCGTCGCGCTGAGTTAGAGAAAGTGGCAGCAGCAAAATTAGCCACTGCGAAGCAGTTGGGTGAAAAGCTGAGTGGCACGACAGTTAAAGTGACCCAAAAGTCAGGTGTCGATGGTCGTTTGTTCGGCTCCGTTACCAACCACGATATAGCTGAGGAACTCAATAAGGGTGGTTACACCGTGTTGAAGTCCCAGATCCGCATGCCCAATGGTCCTATCAAAATTGTGGGTGACTCCAGCGTCAGCCTCTCATTGCACACCGACGTTGTCGTTGAGATTAACGTGAGCGTTTACGGCGAGTCAGCGTAACCTATCATTTACCCCTTTGGGGGTAACTAGCCAAAAAAGAGGGGGAGTCAGATATCATTTGACTCCCCCTCTTTTTTGGCTGATGCAGCAAAATTAAACCGTTAAAAAGTTGTTAGACACTTATTCAGATTTATCGACTGGTTTTCAACAGGGTTGCGCACAGGCTCTATCATTTAATTTTATTTGCAGCGACCCAAGTATGATTCTGAGGTTGACTCGGATGTATAGTTGATGAGTTCCCCGTCAGCAGCTTCAGGGCAGGTAGAGCCCCTCTTAGCCCTAATCTAATCTATCCAAGTATGTCAGTCGTATCTTTTTCTCGAAACAAATTTTCATCTGAGTTGAGTGATCCTCAGATCGCTCAACTGCGCGTGCCCCCTCACTCTATTGAGGCGGAGTCTTGCGTGCTGGGTGGTTTGTTGTTGGACAACTCTGCTTGGGACAGAATCTCTGATGTAATCTCAGAGGGTGATTTCTATAAATTTGAACATCGCTTGATTTACGCATCATTAAAGGAGCTTATCTCTGTCAACCGCCCGGCCGATGTGATCACTGTGTTTGAGGCCCTACAGGGGGTTGGTAAATCCGACGCTGTTGGCGGCTTAGGAGGTCTTAACTCACTTGCACAGTATGTGCCTAGCGCTGCCAACATAAGGCGTTACGCTGAGATTGTGAGAGAACGAGCCATTTTGCGCAAATTAGTGCTTGCAAGTGATGAGATTGCAAACGAGGCATTCAATACGAAGGGTAAGCCTGTTTCTCAAATCTTAGAGGAGGCAGAGCAAAAAATATTCAAAATTGGAGAGGAAGGAGCAAGGCTTAGACAAGGTTTCCAACTCATGGATAAATTGATCTCTGAGTTGCTAGGACGGGTGGAGGAGATGTCCCAACATCCAAATGATATAACGGGCGTGCCAAGCGGCTTTAGAGACTTTGATGAAATGACCTCAGGTCTTCAACCTGGGGACCTGGTCGTGCTCGCTGCTCGTCCCTCAATGGGCAAGACCGCGTTGGCCATAAATATTGCAGAGCATGTAGCCGTTACAGAGGGGCTCCCCGTTGCAGTGTTCTCCATGGAGATGGGGGCCTCACAACTTGCGATTCGTTTGGTAGGCTCAATTGGACGTATCGATCAGGGCCATTTAAGAACAGGCAGATTAAGCGATGATGAATGGCCCCGTTTGACTCAAGCCGTTGAGAGACTTCAAAGTGTCTCCCTCTTCATAGACGAGACGCCTGGACTCAGTCCAAGCGAGCTCAGGGCCAACGCTAAAAAGCTGTCCCGCCAGTGCGGCAAACTTGGGCTAATCGTAGTCGATTATTTGCAGCTCATGTCAACAGGTTCTTCCGACGGAGATAACCGCGCAACTGAGCTTGGTGAGATATCCAGGGGCTTGAAGATGCTTGCCAAAGAGTTGCAGTGCCCCATCATTGCACTTTCTCAGTTGAATAGAGGGGTTGAGACACGAACAGATAAACGCCCCATGATGAGCGATTTGAGAGAGTCCGGCGCGATTGAGCAAGACGCAGATGTAATCATGTTCATCTACAGAGATGATTATTACTTCAAAGATTCCAAAGAGCCAGGGGTCGCAGAAATCATTATCGGCAAACAAAGAAACGGTCCCACTGGGACCGTCAAGTTAACCTTCTTAAAGCCACTGACCAAATTTGAGACTATGGCGCGGGGCAATGAGAGGGATTAAGTCTTTGCTACTTTGCGCCAAGCAAATTAAAGTACGTCACTTGCAAAGTCAGCAAGCCTTGAGCGCTCACCCCTAGCCAGGGTAATGTGTCCCCCGTGAGGCCAGCCTTTAAAACGATCGACTGCGTAAGTTAACCCAGATGATCCCTCAGTTAGGTAGGGCGTATCAATTTGAGCAAGGTTGCCCATGCAAATAATTTTGCTACCCGGTCCAGCACGCGTAATCAGTGTCTTCATTTGTTTGGGGGTTAAGTTCTGCGCTTCATCTATGATCACGTACTTGCTCATAAAGGTGCGACCGCGCATGAAGTTCATGCTCTTGATTTTGATTCGACTTCTGATTAACTCATTGGTTGCCGCACGGCCCCACTCACCAGAGCCCGAATCGGTTTTAGCCAACACTTCAAGATTATCGTCAAGTGCGCCCATCCAAGGCCCCATTTTCTCCTCCTCCGTGCCGGGTAAGAAACCAATGTCCTCGCCCACACTGACGGTTGCACGGGTCATGATGATCTCTGTGTATCTGCGGTCATCTAGGACCTGAGTTAACCCAGCTGCCAAAGCCATCAACGTTTTGCCCGTGCCTGCTGTGCCGGTGAGGGTCACAAAGTCAATGTCAGGATCAGTGAGCAGGTTGATTGCAAAGTTTTGTTCCCTGTTACGAGCAGTCACACCCCACACAGAGTTTTTAATATGATGAAAATCTTTGAGTGTTTTTAACACCGCCGTCTTGCCCCTGATCTCAGTGACTCGAGCATAAAAGTTAGGCTCTCCAGGGACCTCTAGGTAGACAAACTGATTGATATGCAGATCTGCAACGATGGGACCAGAAAATCTGTAGAAAGTATGACTCCCACTTTGCCAACTCTCAATTGTTTTATCCTGTTTGAGCCAAAAATCATGCGGCAGAGCCAATGAACCTGAATAAAGGAGGTCCCCGTCGTCCAAAGTTTTGTCGTTCTCGTAGTCCTCTGCTGCCAAGCCCAGGGCACGCGCTTTGACACGCATGTTGATGTCTTTAGAGACAAGCACAACCTCTCTTGGGGCCAACTTCTCAACAAGTGCGCCAACCACACCAAGTATTTGGTTATCTGCCTTGCCTTGGGGCAAACTATCCGGTAATTTGTAGTTTAGGGGCTGAGTTTGGAACATCAACTTGCCTGTCACCTCGATATGCCCAGTTGCATCAAGTTTGAGGCCGGCGGTGATGTCAGCGTTATGGGTACCTGCCAACGCATCTAGTGTGCGTGAGGTTTGTCTTGCGTTGCGCGCAACCTCTGTCATCCCCTTTTTATGGCCATCGAGTTCCTCAAGAACAATCATGGGCAAGAAGATGTCATTTTCCTCGAAACGGAACAAACACATTGGGTCGTGCAACAACACATTGGTATCCAAGACAAAGAGCTTGCTTGGACCCGCAGTCTTTTTCTTGACCTTCTTTTTCTCTATTGCAACAGGTTTTTTAGCGCCAGAGGAGCTGCGAGCTGCGCTTTGAAGTACTTGTATGCTCTCAGTGTGATCTACGGTGAGTAGATCGCTGTCGTCTTGGGTAACCCCCCCGCCTATCATTGCAAAATCATCATCTACATTTGAAACGGGTTGTGAGAAATGAGACTCCTCATGTGGGTCTTTACGTGAATTGCTCACAATCAAAGATGAGTCATAGCTCTCCTTGGCAAGAGTGGACGCGCGCTTGGTCGGGGCGGGTGGTAAAGGCATAGGTTGTTGTGTTTTTGGGGGTGATTGATAAAGAAGGATCAGCAGCAACAAAAAAGCCGCATAAGGACTGAACCTTTGCGGCTTGATTAAAAATGCGTGAGATTGCTTTTATAAACATATCGTTGTTGATGATAACCGAACAAAAACACAGAAAAGCAAACTAATTTCATAAAAATTAGAAAATTTAGATTGTGTATTTCACATTTTCGTCACAACTGGGGTTCTACCCGGCCAAAGGTAGAAATAAAGCTTCTAGCTCTTAAGCTAGTTATAGGTTAGTGCAAACATCAGTGCACTTATTTTCGACTATGTAAAGTTGGAAACGATTAAGCTGTTGCGGCAGATTTTTTAAGCGCCTTGACCGCTTTTAGTACCTCATCAACATGCCCAAGCACTTTAAGTCCGCGCCACTCCTCTTTGAGCAGTCCATCTGCACCAATCAGAAATGTGCTTCGCTCGATGCCTTTAACTTTTTTGCCGTACATGATCTTGTTTTTAACCACACCAAACATGTGGCACATCTTCTCCTCTGTATCAGCAATAAGCTCAAAGGGCAATTCCAACTGTTCTTTAAAGCTGTCATGAGACTTCATGTTATCTCTGGATACTCCAAATACGACGGCTCCTGCTTTTGCAAAGTCTTTGTATTTATCCCTAAATTGCATGGCCTCGGTTGTGCACCCGGGTGTGTTGTCCTTTGGGTAAAAGTAAAGAACCAGGGTCTTCCCAGTGTGAGAATGATTAGTAACTTTCACTCCGCCCGTAGCCATCGCTTCAAAGTCAGGTATAGGTTTGTTGAGAACGATCGCCATAATTCTTCAATCCGGTCAACTATCAATATAACAAACAGATTCAATAAGAAACTGCAACAACCTTGTATTTTAACTCGAAATTAAAGCTCGAGCTGGTTTTCCTTGGTGCCCCCTTGAATCAGCAGAGCTGCGGCTACTTTTCTGCCCTCGCCGGCCAATATGTTGTAAGTCCTGCAGGCCGCTTTGGTGTCCATCGTCTCAACCCCTATTCCCCTGCGAGTTAACTCACGCAGCCACTCGGCGGGGGCAAAGACAATGGAGTCCCCGCTGCCGTATATCAGCAACTCAATATCCAACTCTTGGAGTCCCGAGAATGCCATTTCCCCAAGGCTATTTGGATCAGAAAAAGGCCATTTTTGCCTAAGCCCGGCAGAGGAAATTATTAAACTATGGGTAAATTTATCCCCGTTTAGGGCAATCCAACCCAATCCGTATCCGGTGACGGCTTGAGTTTGAATCTGATCGGGCTGAAGTTTCATGAAATTTCACACAATGAGGGGTGTTTTTTTCTCTAAATATGTTCCAATTATAGGTTCGTCCCCGTTTGAGAGCATTAGCCACACAAAACGCGAGCGAAATAGACGCAAAACTTCCATTACAGGCCTCTTGATGAATCCCATACTCAAATCCAATAAGTTAGCCAACGTTTGCTACGACATCAGGGGGCCGGTGATGGACCGCGCTCGTGTGATGGAGGATGAGGGACACAAAATTATCAAGCTTAATATTGGAAATTTAGCTGTGTTTGGTTTCGATGCGCCTGAGGAAATTCAGCAAGACATGATTCGTAACCTCCCACACGCAGCTGCCTACTCAGATAGCAAAGGTATCTTTGCTGCTCGTAAAGCCGTTATGCATTATTCCCAAGAGCAAGGCATAAAGGGTGTCATCCTAGATGATATCTATTTGGGTAACGGTGCAAGTGAGTTGATTGTGATGGCCACCAACGGGCTATTAAACGACGGTGACGAGTTGCTTATCCCCTCGCCCGACTATCCACTTTGGACCGCTGCTGTCTCTCTTTCAGGAGGCACTCCCGTGCATTACACCTGCCGGGAGGAGAACGATTGGATGCCTGACCTAGATGATATTCGCTCAAAAATAAACAGCAACACCAAAGGCATTGTGGTTATCAATCCCAATAATCCCACAGGGGCGCTTTATTCTGACGAGCTTTTGAGGGGGATTATTCAAATCGCTAGAGAGCATCAACTGGTCATCTTTGCAGATGAGGTGTATGACAAGGTCTTATACGACGGGGAGAGACACACGGCAATTGCAAGTTTATCAACGGACGTTTTAACGCTTACCTTCAACTCTTTGTCAAAAAGTTACCGCTCCTGCGGCTACCGCGCGGGTTGGTTGATTGTGTCGGGTGAGAAAAAAGCGGCCAAAGACTATATCGAGGGTCTGAACATGCTCTCATCGATGCGTTTGTGCGCAAATGTGCCTGGCCAATGGGCTATTCAAACTGCACTCGGCGGATACCAAACCATCAACGACCTTATCAAAGAGGGCGGCAGACTTAGGAGGCAAAGAGACATTGCTTATGAGCTAATCACTGCCATTCCGGGGGTGACCTGCGTTAAACCAAAAGCGGCGCTTTATATGTTTCCAAAGCTCGATCCCGCTATTTATCCAATTGTGGACGATCAAAAATTTATTTTTGAGCTTCTAAATGAAACCAAAGTACTCCTAGTCCAAGGCACGGGCTTTAACTGGAAAAACCCAGATCATTTCAGGATTGTCTTTCTTCCCCACGAAGATGACCTCAGAGAGGCTATCGGGCGAATTGCAAAATTTTTACAAAACTACAGAGCTAATCACAAAAAATGAAACCCATTCAAGTTGGCTTACTCGGAGTTGGAACCGTAGGAAGAGGTACCTTTGAGGTCCTCAGGCGTAACCAAGAGGAGATCAAGCGCCGCGCAGGCAGGGGGATTGAGATCACGGTGGTTGCAGACCTAGACACACAACGTGCTAAGGGCCTCGTCGGCGAGGCCGTAAAGGTGGTGGGCAACGCAAAAGAGGTGATTGCCAACCCTGATATTGATATCGTTATTGAGCTGATCGGTGGGTACACAGTTGCTAAAGATTTGGTTTTAGCTGCAATTGAAGCAGGCAAACATGTCGTGACCGCAAATAAAGCACTAATTGCGGTTCACGGTACCGAGATTTTTGCAGCTGCGCACAAACGAGGAGTGATGATTTGCTTTGAGGCCGCTGTTGCTGGGGGCATCCCCATTATCAAAGCTTTGCGCGAAGGATTGACTGCCAATAGGATTGAGTGGATTGCAGGAATCATCAACGGTACAACCAACTATATTTTGTCTGAGATGCGTGACAAAGGTTTGGCTTTTGATACCGCATTAAAAGCGGCTCAAGAGCTGGGCTACGCAGAAGCTGATCCCACCTTTGACGTTGAGGGAGTGGACGCGGCTCACAAAGCGACGATCATGTCAGCAATTGCTTTTGGGATCCCCGTTCAGTTCAACAAAGCGTATGTTGAGGGCATCTCAAAGCTTCAAGCCCAAGACATTCGTTACGCTGAGCAACTGGGCTACAGAATAAAGCTCCTAGGCATCACCAAACGCGTTCGGCATGAGGCCATAGCCGAGAAAGAGGCCATTGAGCTCAGGGTGCACCCTTGCTTGGTCCCGTCAAAGCGTTTGATAGCCAATGTTGAAGGCGCAATGAACGCGGTCATGATTCAAGCAGATGCGGTGGGTACAACTCTTTATTACGGCAAAGGCGCGGGCAGTGAGCCCACTGCTAGCGCCGTCATTGCTGATTTGGTTGATGTGACGCGCTTAATGACGGCTGACCCCCTCAACCGTGTGCCCCACCTTGCGTTCCAGCCAGACTCGATGAGCAATTTATCCATTCTGCCGATGCAAGATGTGCACACAAGTTACTATTTAAGGCTTGTAGTGGCAGATGAGACGGGGGTGCTTGCCAAAATCACGGGTATTTTGGCGCAAACCGATATCAGCATTGATGCCGTACTTCAAAGGCCCACCGCAGAGTCTAAGCAAGAGACGGATCTTATTATTTTGACCCATACTTGTTTAGAGGCTCACATGAACGCTGCAATGACTCAGATTCAAGCTCTCAAATCTGTGCTCGCGCCTATTGTGCGTATCAGAAAGGAAGATCTCTCTTAATGCGTTACATATCGACTCGCTCTGAGGGAGCGCCTCGTCAGTTTTGTGAAATTCTTTTAGAGGGGCTTGCCCCAGACGGGGGACTGTATTTGCCTGAGCGTTACCCCTCACTGCGCCTAGAGGATTTAAGCCGCTTACGGACAATCTTTGATCAAGACGGCTATGCTAATTTAGCTTATGAGGTACTCCAATTTTTTGTGGATGATATTGATGCGAGCGACTTAAAGGCACTTTGCGTAAGGACTTACACCGAGGAAGTTTTCGCAAGTCCATTGATCGCCCCTGTCAGGGCCTTGGAGGAGGGTCTTTTTATTCAGGCCCTCTCCAACGGTCCTACACTTGCATTTAAAGACATGGCCATGCAGTTGCTTGGTAATTTGTTTGAATATCAGCTCTCCCGAACGGGCAAGCGACTCAATATTTTAGGCGCTACTTCGGGCGACACGGGCAGCGCAGCAGAGTACGCAATGAGGGGGAAAAAGGGGGTGAGGGTCTTTATGACCAGTCCCAAAGACCGAATGAGCGCCTTTCAGCAAGCACAAATGTTTAGCTTGCAAGATGAGAATATATTTAATATCGCAATCGAAGGCGTCTTTGATGACTGCCAAGATATTGTTAAAGCTGTTTCAAGTGATCTTGCTTTTAAAACCAATTACTCAATTGGAACCGTAAACTCGATTAACTGGGCAAGATTGCTTGCTCAGGTTGTTTATTATTTTGCGGGCTACTTTCAGGTTCTGTCACAAACGGGGTTGAATGTAGGTCAGAAAATTAGCTTCTCAGTGCCGAGTGGCAATTTTGGCAACGTCTGCGCAGGACACGTCGCAAGGATGATGGGCCTGCCAATCGATCAATTGGTTGTTGCAACCAATGAAAACGATGTGCTGGATGAGTTTTTTAAAACGGGTGTCTACAAAGTTCGCACCAGCGCCAACACGCATGAGACGACAAGTCCGTCGATGGACATCTCAAAGGCTAGTAATTTTGAGCGTTTTGTGTTTGATCTTTTGCTGCGCGACAGCGGGCTTACGAAGTCCTTGTTTGACGATCAAATTTCTAATAAAGGTTTTTTTGATCTCAGTAAAAATCCTTTGTTTACCCATCTGAAAGAGAAATACGGTTTTATTAGCGGTAAAAGTACGCATCAGACGAGAATTGCGACAATCCAAGAGGTTTACGCAAAGCACCACCAAATAATTGACCCGCATACTGCCGACGGGGTGTGGGTGGGAAGAGGGGTTGCTCAAAGGGGAACACCTATGGTGGTGCTTGAAACAGCTCTTCCCATCAAATTTGCTTCAACCATTGTGGAGGCTTTGGGCAAAGAGCCCCCTAGGCCCTCTAAATTTGAGGGCATCGAGTCACTATCCAAAAAAGTACTTAATTTGCCTCGTGACGTTGGTTTGATAAAAGAATTAATAAAAGCAAACTGCAATGACTGATATGTCTAAAAAGGGTTTAAAACCTAGCCAAGATGGCCCTGATCTTGCACCAAGGGCGCCCAAATCTCTTCTTGACTTAGATACCGCTTTAGTGGAACTCAAAGAGTTCGCACACCCAACCCTGCCTAGTGAGGAAATTAGCACCTTTGATGTGGATAACAGAGTGCTACGCGAACCTCTTCTGTCTTTGATAAACGTTCCAGCGCATGACAATAGTGCAATGGACGGGTATGCGATCTGCGCTGAGGATCTTGGAGTTCCCGAAAAGGTTTTAAAGGTCACTCAAAGAATACCTGCCGGAACACACGGCGCACCCATTCAAAAGGGTGAGGCTGCAAGAATCTTTACGGGAGCCCCTATCCCCAACGGGGCGTGCGCCGTCGTTGCGCAGGAAGATTGCACTGCTTTGCAGGGAGACTTTGTTCAAATCAATTCGTTGGTCTTAAAAGGCCAATCCATCAGGAGAGCAGGTGAGGACATCGCTAAGGGTGTAGTTGTAATTGAGGAGGGATCTCGTTTAAATCCGGCAAGTCTTGGCATCGCTGCCTCACTTGGATATGGGCAGCTTTGTGTTTCACAAGTCCCTAAGGTCGCGCTTTTTTCAACAGGTGATGAGCTTGTTATGCCCGGAGATGTAGCGCCTGATCAAATGGGCATGGGCAAGATTTATAACTCCAACCGGTTTTTCTTAAAAACGCTTTTAATACGGGCGGGTTGTTCAGTTACGGATTTGGGCAACATTGCAGATAACTTTGAACAAACTAAACGCTCTCTTCAATTGGCGGCACAGGACCATGATTTGATTTTGACAAGCGGGGGAGTTTCTGTGGGCGAGGAGGATCACATCAAGCCAAGTGTGATGGCTTTAGGTGTTCTTCATCAATGGGCGCTCAACATAAAGCCGGGAAAACCATTTGCTTATGGAAGAATAAACCGGGTCGCGGGTAGCTTTAAAGCACAAAACCATGGGGGTACGCGCTTTGAGCACGAATACGCGCATTTTATGGGTTTACCGGGCAATCCGGTTTCAAGTTACATGACGTTTGTGTTGTTGGTGCAACCGTTTCTTGCTTACCTACAAGGTCAAAGCCTAGTGCAGTACAGGCACGTTCCCATGCGCGCTAATTTTGAATGGCCTAAGGCAGATAGAAGGCGGGAATTTTTAAGAGTTCGCCAAAATGAGCACGGCTCATTAGATCTCTTTACTAATCAAAGCTCTGGTGTATTGAGCTCAGTTGTGTGGGGCGACGGGGTAGTTGATAATCCCCCCAACACATCAATCAAACGAGGCGAGTGGGTGAACTTTATTGCTTTTGAGAGTTGGCTCAAATGAGGGTCAACGTGCTTTATTTTGCATCCCTAAGAGAGTCACTAGGTCTGGGGGCTGAGAGTTTGCAGACGAGCGCTTTGACAATTGGTGAGTTGAGGTCTGAGTTGATGCAAAGGGGGTGCGCTTACAAAGAGGCACTGTCCAGGGATAAAATAATTCGGTGCGCGCTTAACCAAGTCATGTGCGCTGAGAGCGACGCATTGGTTGAGGACTGCGAGGTCGCTTTCTTCCCCCCTGTTACGGGGGGCTGACCCCGGTTCGCGGCTTGCTTTAATTGGCTTAATGAGCCGCTTTAAAAGCGCTGAGATGGACGACAACTTTTCGGTAGCGGTTTTTTATTGGGAATTTTCTCACGACTTTCTTGAGGAGTTTTTTCTTGAGCTTTACGGTGTCCATTCAACTCGAAGACTTTGATCTCACACACGAGGTGAATTTGCTGCGCTCTGGTGACTCGAGTGTGGGGGCTGTTTGTTGCTTTGTCGGCACTGTTAGAGAATTAGAGCACCCCAGTGCACCGCAGGCAAAGGATTCCAAGGCCTGCTCAATTTCTAGTTTAGAGTTAGAGCACTATCCAGGTATGACGCAGAGGTCTATTTTAAAAATGATGGATCAAGCCCGCTTAAGGTTTGGTATAAATGCGGCTCGCGTGATCCACCGCATTGGCTTATTAGAACCCATGGATCAAATCGTTCTTGTTGCCGTTACTGCCCCCCACCGAGGTGAGAGTTTCAAGGCTTGTGAGTTCTTGATGGACTATTTAAAGACTCAGGCACCGTTTTGGAAAAAAGAGCAAACTGACCAAGGTAGTTCAAGGTGGGTAGACGCAAGAGTAAGTGACGAAGATGCGCTGTCTCGCTGGCAATAAATACATAAGCTGGAATTTAGTCATAAAGATGAGTTATTTACATTTATATTTATCTTTTGCAATCAGTTCGTTTATTGTCAAATATCAAATTAAATTTATCCCAGGCGCTTGAAAATATGGCCTATCTGCCTCACTTGAGGATTAATTCAGACTTAAGCTTAGGATCCATATGAGAGTAGAGAAATTCACCACTAAATTTCAAGAGGCATTGAGTGATGCTCAAACGCTTGCTTTAGGGTCTGATCACGCCTACATAGAACCGCCTCACTTAATCTTAGCCATGATTCAGCAAGAGGACGGCTCCAAATCGATTTTGCAGCGCGCGGGGGTTAACGTTGCGGGTTTGGAGAGCGCGGCACAGGCCGCTATCAAGCGTCTTCCCTCCGTTCAAGGGCAAGAGCAAGTCTCTGTGGGCCGAGATTTGGTGGGTTTATTGCAAGGGGCAGAGAAAGAGTCCATCAAAAGAGGGGACCAATTTGTTGCCAGTGAACTCTTTTTCCTCGCGCTTGCTGAGAGCAAGGGCGAATGGGGAGAGATGGCTAAAAAGCATGGGTTGACAAAGATTGCGTTAGAAACAGCCATCAGCTCTGTGCGGGGAGGAGCGACAGTGGACAACGCACAGGCCGAAGGTCAAAGAGAATCTCTCAAGAAGTATTGCCTGGATTTAACGGCGAGAGCCAGGTCAGGCAAACTCGACCCAGTGATTGGTCGAGATGATGAGATTAGACGCGCCATCCAAGTGCTTCAAAGACGCACCAAAAACAACCCTGTCTTAATCGGTGAGCCTGGGGTGGGTAAGACTGCCATCGTTGAGGGTCTAGCTCAACGAATCGTAGCCGGAGAGGTGCCCGATTCTTTAAAGGGCAAACGAGTTCTTTCGCTAGATATGGCAGCGCTTTTGGCGGGTGCAAAATTTAGAGGCGAATTTGAGGAGCGTCTTAAATCAGTATTAAATGAATTGGCCAAAGACCAGGGGCAGACCATTGTCTTCATAGATGAGTTGCACACCATGGTGGGTGCGGGTAAGGCGGAGGGGGCGATGGACGCAGGCAATATGCTCAAACCCGCATTGGCAAGAGGCGAGTTGCACTGTATGGGCGCAACCACGCTTGATGAGTACCGAAAATATATCGAAAAAGATGCGGCTCTTGAGCGCAGGTTTCAAAAAATATTGGTTGCTGAGCCCACCGTTGAGGCGACCATCGCAATACTGCGCGGTTTAAAAGAGAAGTACGAGATTCACCACGGTGTGGAGATCACGGATCCGGCCATAGTAGCCGCTGCAGAGCTCTCTAATCGCTACATCACGGATCGTTTTTTACCAGACAAGGCCATTGACTTGATTGATGAGGCAGCGGCCAAAATTAAGATTGAAATTGACTCCAAACCCGAGGAGATGGATAAATTAGATCGACGGTTAATTCAATTAAAAATTGAGCGCGAAGCGGTTGGCAAAGAAAAAGACGATGCCTCACAAAAACGACTCGCTTTAATTGAGGAGGAAATCGTAAAGCTCGGTAAAGAGGCTGCTGACTTGGAGGAGATTTGGAAGTCCGAGAAAGCCGCTGCTCAAGGCGGCGCTCAGATTAAAGAGCAAATCGATAAGTTGCGCTCCCAAATTGAGGAATATACGAGAAAGGGAGACTTTAACAAAGTTGCCGAGATTCAATACGGCAAACTCCCCGAGCTTGAGAAACGATACAAAGACGCAGCAGCGCATGAAACTACTGGGGGCTCTAAGCCGCTTGTCAGGCGTTTGCTAAGGACACAAGTCGGTGCAGAGGAGATCGCAGAAGTGGTTGCACGAGCAACGGGCATCCCCCTGTCTAAACTCTTGCAAGGCGAGCGCGAGAAATTACTGAAAATGGAGGATCGACTGCATAAACGTGTAGTCGGCCAACATGAGGCGATCAGCGCCGTTGCCAATGCGATACGGCGCTCTAGGGCGGGTCTTGGAGACCCTAACCGCCCAACCGGATCTTTCCTCTTTTTAGGTCCAACTGGAGTGGGTAAGACCGAGCTTTGCAAAGCGCTTGCTGGATTTTTGTTTGACAGTGAGGACCATTTGATTCGCTTGGATATGAGCGAGTTCATGGAGAAACACTCCGTGAGCAGACTGATCGGTGCTCCCCCCGGATACGTGGGCTATGATGAGGGTGGTTACTTGACTGAAGCTGTCAGGAGAAAACCCTACAGTGTGCTTTTGATGGATGAGATTGAGAAAGCTCACCCGGACGTGTTCAATGTGCTTTTGCAAGTCTTAGACGACGGGCGTTTGACGGACGGACAAGGGAGAACGGTGGACTTTAAAAACACCGTTATCGTGATGACCTCCAACATTGGCTCGCCCATTATCCAAAGCATGGTGGGCCAAGATCCACAAGAGGTTAAGGACGCCGTTTTAGAGGAGTTGAAGACTCACTTTAGACCTGAATTCCTAAACCGAATCGATGAGATAGTGGTATTCCATGCGCTCGACTCGGCTCACATTTCTAAGATTGCGGCCATACAGTTACAAGTCCTAGTTGAGCGGTTGCACAAAATCGATCTGACTCTTGAGGTGACTCCTGGGGCGCTAGAGGAGTTGGCTAAAGTAAGCTTTGATCCGGTTTTTGGTGCAAGGCCTTTAAAGCGCGCAATCCAACAGCGTATTGAGAACCCACTCTCCAAACAGCTTTTGGAAGGTAAATTTGCTCCCAAGGATAAAATTATCATAAGCGTAGACCCCATTTTGGCGCCTGGAGACTTTAAATTCACCAGCTCTGGCGCGCTAACCTAAGACACAGGCCCCCATCTTCTAATGGCTTTAAAGGGACCACTTGAAGATGGGTGACCCAATCCCAGAAAAAGTACAAACGCTTTGAATAGATTACAAAGAGCTTAGGGTTCGCAAATTCCTAGAATTTTGAAGGTAGGATAGAGGGCTATGAATAGCTCCCAAAACACTCCAACCTCCGCCCCTAAAAGCTCAACTTTTGCATTAAAAAGCGATTTTCAACTCATCTCCCTTGTAGGCCTTGCGCACATGTTTAGTCACTTTGCGCAGCTCGTGCTCCCGCCCCTTTTCCCTTGGATCAAAGACAGTTTGGGGGTTAGCTACGCTGAGCTTGGTTTTTTGATGTCTATATTCTTTGTAGTCTCCTGCGCCGTGCAGGCTATCTCGGGCTTTGCCGTGGATCGTTTTGGTCCAAGGCCCATTTTATTTGTAGGCATGAGTTGTCTCGTATTGGCTAACTGGGGTTACGCTCTCAGCGATGGATACACTCAAATGACCTTTTGCGCCTTTCTCGCTGGGGTGGGCAACGGAGTATTTCATCCGGTTGATTACACCTTATTAAACCGCAAAGTGACTCCCTCAAGGTTGGGGCATGCCTACAGTATTCACGGCATTACGGGTAGTCTTGGGTGGGCGCTTGCTCCTACTTTGATGGTGCCAATTGCGCTTGCTTATTCTTGGCATATGGCGCTTTTTGCTGCGGGAACGCTTGGTTTTGCGGTGCTAGTCTTTTTAGTTATAAAACGCAGCGAACTTGAACTAATTCAAGTACATAGCACCCAAAACAACCGCTCTGAGGAGGAAGCCGAGCAGGTTGAGGGTACCTTTGATTTCTTGAAAATCCCCGTGGTGTGGTTTTGCTTTGCTTTTTTTCTCATTTACTCTGCCTCCCTTAGTATCATCCAAGCCTACGCGCCAGAGGCGGTCAGGCATTTGCAGTCCGTACCGTTAGCGATCATTGCCTCTTGCTTATCCCTTTACATGGTCTGCAGCGCCTTTGGAATGTTCCTCGGAGGGTTTTTAGCAACAAATCCTCAAAGGGCTGAGCGAGTGGTTGGGTTAGCCTTTTTCATGGCAGGATGCTTGTCACTTAGTTTTATATTTGCGCACTTAAGTGGTTGGCAGGTGTTGACTGTTTTTGCTTTTATGGGTTTGATCTCTGGCTGCGCAAGTCCTTCAAGGGATTTATTGGTTAAAAAAGTCGCCCCCGAAAACGCAACGGGTCGTATTTACGGCGTTGTCTACTCTGGCCTTGACGTGGGTCAGGCTTTGTCGGCGTATCTATTTGGTGTGTTGATGGATCGTCAAAACTACACCGCAGTGATTCTTGGACTCAGTGTTTTGCAGTCAATACTGGTGCTTGGTGCGTTGAATGTGAAACGCGCTCGGCGCGCTCCAACTGGCTTTGTAGCTGCATAGCTGAGTACTTGAGTACTTGAGTTCTTGGATATACCTATCCATACAAGCTTTGTATAAACCTAAGGGTGCTTGGGTGAGTGGGTGAGTGTGAGAGAGGGGGGAGTTTTTTAATTTTAATTTATCAATTTTCTTATGAATAAGACCGATAACAGCTTTGTCAACTCAGAAATTAAACATCAAATAGCGGGCCATTTGTTGGTTGAATGTTTAGTCAAGCAAGGAGTAAAGCACGTCTTTGGAGTACCGGGGGAGAGTTTCTTAGCCGTGCTTGACGGATTTCACGCTTATGCAAATCAGATCGAATTTGTAATTTGTCGCCAAGAGGGGGGCGCTGCATTTATGGCCGAGGCAACGGGGAAGTTAACCCAAAGACCCGGTGTTTGTATGGTGACCAGAGGGCCCGGTGCAACCAACGCCTCAATTGGCGTTCACGCCGCTTTTCAAGACAGCACGCCAATGGTTTTATTTGTGGGCGATGTCGGCAGTGACTTTAGAAACAGAGAGGCTTTCCAAGAGCTTGATTACTCTAGCTTCTTTGGGCCCAGCACCGGAGGGATGAGCAAGAGGGTCGAGCGCGTAGACGATCCAGAGCGTATTCCTGAGTACGTGGCCCGTGCTTTCGCAACTGCGATGAACGGACGGCCTGGACCCGTTGTCGTTGTTCTGCCAGAGGATATGTTGACCAAAATGGTTCAGGCTAGACCTATTCCAAGAGTTGAGGCTGTACAAGCTTGGAGTGACCCAGGGGCGCTTAGGACACTTCGTGAGATGTTGCTTGCCTCCAAGAGGCCATTTGTAATTGCCGGTGGGGGTGGTTGGACGGCGCAGGCTGCGCAGGCTCTTGAGCGTTTTAGCGAGAACTGGAAGCTACCCGTTGGAAACGCATTTCGTTTTCAAGACACATTTGATAATTTTCACCCTAACTACGCAGGTGACGTGGGAATAGGGCTTAACCCAAAGCTTGCAAAGCGAATTAAAGAGAGTGATTTGATCATTGCCATTGGCCCGCGTCTGGGGGAGATGACGACACAGGGATATACATTGATAAAGGCGCCGATTGCAGAGCAAAAGCTGGTTCATTTTCATTCAAGTCCCGAAGAGTTAAACCGTGTTTACAAGGCCGACTTAGCTATCGTCTCCTCTATGAATGCGGCTGCTCGTTCCTTGGAGGTGCTCACTGCCCCGGTTGAAGTGCCGTGGGAGGAGTGGACCCGCAGCGCAAACGAAGACTTTCTTGCAAACCAAGTCCCCCCCCCGCCCGCACATGGCTCACTCATCGACATGCCCTCTGTGATCGACTCCGTCAACCGGTTATTGCCTAAGGATGCGGTGCTCACCAATGGAGCGGGCAACTTTGCCAGTTGGGTTCACAGGTACCACAGACACCACGGGATTAGCAAGGGACACAAAACGCAATTAGCGCCAACTGTGGGCTCGATGGGATACGGGGTGCCGGCTGGTATCGCCGCAAACATTACAACCGGCAGAATCGCCTTTACGATTGCGGGAGATGGGGATTTTTTAATGAATGGACAAGAACTTGCTACAGCAGTTCAACATGGCGCTAAATCCATCATCGTCTTACTCAACAACGGTATGTACGGCACAATCCGAATGCACCAAGAGCGGGAATATCCCAGGAATGAGAGTGGCTCAAAACTAGTGAATCCCGATTTCGTTGCGTTTGCTAAAGCCTTTGGGTACGCTGGCATTAGAGTCAACAGAACTGAGGAATTTGAGCCCGCTTTAAAAGCAGCTCTCGCACGGGACTGCGGAACTTTGATCGAAATTATTTTAGACCCCGAGATCATAACGACTCGTGCTAGTTTGTCGCAGATAAGGGAGGCGGCGATCAAATCTAAAACTTAAAAGTCGAGTTACTTTTTAAGGCAAATTCAGAGACGCAAAAAAAAGGGCGTATTCAAAGAATAACGCCCTTTGGTCCTTCCTCAGTGCATTGAGCTAAGTGCTCATTTCTTTACGCTTAAAACTCTTGCCCGAGAGGAGGAACTTTCTACCGGTTAAGCCGATTAGCTTAAGTGCTTGCCAATTAAAGCAGCGAGTTCAAACATGGTGATTTGGGGCTTTCCAAACACAACGCGGAGTTTGTCATCAGCGTTAATGTTGCGCTTGTTGACGCTGTCTTGCAGGCCGTGCTTTTTGATATAAATCCACAACTTACTAACCACTTCAGTGCGTGGAATTGGCGTATGACCAATCACAGCAGCAAGTGCTGCGCTAGGTGTCAAGGGCTTCATAAAAGCCGCATTGGGCGTGCGTTTTTTAGCAGGAGCTTTTTTCGCAGCTTTTTTAGCTACTACTTTTTTAGCAGGAGCTTTTTTAGCCACTACTTTTTTTGCTACTGGTTTTTTCGCTGCCACTTTTTTAGCAGGAGCTTTCTTCGCTGCTACTTTTTTCGCTGGAGCCTTTTTTGCGGCCGGTTTTTTTGCTGCTACTTTTTTTGCAGCTTTTTTTGCAGTTGCCATTTTAGATTTCCTTTTTCTTAGATTAAGTGAAATACCGTGTTGACTCTCTCGAGAGACACAGCACTGCGAATGCTAATGGAAAAAACACGATTTCCCAAGGGGAGAAGCCTTTTTTTTTAACAATTTTGTTGTTTTTCCCTGTGAAATCAGCTTTTTTTAGCCGAAAAAACTCAATTCTCCCTCTGAAGTCGTGTGTTCAGCAGGGGCTCAGGGACTGTTTAAAGAGGGAAAATAGTAGTGAATGAATCAAGCGCAGAGTGTTTAAAAGGGTGATTCAACTCTCTTTTAGTAACAAAACTTATGGATCAAAAGGCCGAGGTAAAATCACATTCTTAATCAATCATGGCTTGCCAGGTGAGATAATTTTCTTTTTTAAGACCAGTTTGTGCAGTTACCCAGACATCTGAGATTGGAAACTTTTTTCGTTGTATAAAAATATAAAAAAATAATAAAA
>CAIQHG010000017.1 GCA_903871545.1 uncultured Burkholderiales bacterium
TACAGGAACTGTCAACGCTGCTGGTACAGGTACTGCACCTTTGGGAACCCACGCGACCTCTAAAGCAGCGTTGCCAGGTGCTGGTTCTGCAGGCTCTGCAAGCTCTTTAAGTACCACAAATGTGCTTGCAAGCGCGCTCAGCCAGTACAACGCCAACGGACAACTCGTCTCAAGCTCACCTCTCTGCGTTGGCGCTGCGCAGGTAAACACCAACAACACCTTAACTCAATTAGTGGATTCAAAGTTACCTAATTCAACTTTCCTTGCACGCACTGCCTAAGCCCAAGCTCAGAAGGTAGAATATTTATCATGGCTCTAATTTGTTAGCGGCCCGCTTCTTGCTTAATTGAAGCCAAATGATTTTAAATGCGTTATCGTTATAAAGTTGAAGGCTAACTGTGGCTATACACACCTCTATTCAGTGCTTGACAGTGGTTGCCAAACACTTTGGCGTACCTGCCATTGCTGAGAGGATTGAGCAAGAAAACGCTCTTTCTGGGCGGGAGCCATCCAAACAAGAACTTATCAGAATTGCCAGTAATCTCAGTTTAAAGGCAAAATACGACCGCTTAAGTTTCAAAGACTTACTTGGGCTAGTTGGCGTATTTCCGGTCCTTGTGAAGGTACACGAAGATGAATACTGCATAGTTGCAGGTGTATCAAACGAGTCAGATCGACGATTTATTGTTGTGTTGGATCCTAAAGATCCTAAGGCCTTAGTAAAAGAAATGCCTTTTGCCCAGTTTGAGTCTCTTTGGACGGGGGAGGTGGTTTTTATAAAAAGGGTGTACAAGCTAACCGATGAGGATCAACCCTTCGGTTTGTTGTGGTTCTTACCTGAAATACTCAAACAAAAACATTCTTTTAAAGACATTGCAATCACAAACTTTGTGCTGACAATGTTAGCTTTGGGTAGCCCAATTTTTACTCAAATTGTGATTGATAAAGTGCTAGTACACGAAAGCAAGTCCACTTTGATGGTGATGACTGCAGGCATTCTATTAGCAATTATTTTTGAGGTCGTGTTTACTTATTTACGTCAATACTTGCTACTTGATGCAACCAACAAGATAGACATGCGGCTTAATAGAAAGACGTTTGCCCATTTGTTATCCCTGCCGATCGAATACTTTGAAAAAAACACCGCAGGTTTGGTCGTAAGACAGGTCCAGCAAATACAGAGTGTGCGGGCTTTTTTGACTGGAAGCATGTTTTTTACGATCCTTGAGATCATCTCCTTCGTCATATTTTTGCCGGTCCTTTTCCTTTATTCCTTTAAGCTTACGCTGATCGTGATCTTGATAGCGCTTTTGATGGGCCTAGTGGTACTCTTACTGATCAAGCCTTTTACGCTTCGTTTAGAGAGAGTATCTGCATCAGAGAGTCTGAGGCAAGGTATGTTGGTTGAATCCATACACGGGATACGAACTGTCAAATCTTTGGCACTTGAGCCAAGCCAAAGAAAGAACTGGGATCAAAAATCTGCCAATACCGTGATGTTAAATTTCGATGTCATGAAGATTTCACTCTCTGCGCAAGTGGTCACGCAGTTCTTGCAAAGAATAATGCCCATTGCCATCATATTTTTTGGGGCTTTAGACGTTTTTGACAAAGAATTGACAGTCGGCGCTCTTATCTCCTTTCAAATGATGTCTGGGCGAGTCGTGACTCCAATTGTTCAGTTTGTAGGCTTAATCCATGAATACCAACAAACGATGATTTCAGTGCGAATGCTTGGCGGATTAATGAATCACCCGCCTGAGCGTCAATCCGCAGCGGGCCTAAGGCCACAAATTCGTGGCCACATCACGTTCATCGACGTGTCCTTTAAATACCCTGGCTCTGGGTTTTACGCGCTCAATAAACTCAACCTAGAGATCAATCCGGGGCAAGTCATTGGTATTGTGGGTAAGAGCGGTTCAGGTAAGTCAACATTTACAAAATTAATTCAAAGCCTCTATCAAGTTCAAGACGGTATCATTCGATTTGATGGGGTCGATATTCGTGAGTTAGATCTTAATTATTTACGTAAAAATATTGGTGTTGTGCTTCAAGAAAATTTCATATTTAGAGGCACGATCAAGGACAACATTGCGATTACTAAGCCTGATGCGTCATTTGAGGAAATTGTGGCCGTTGCCCAAGTGGCTGGGGCTGATGAGTTTATTGAAAAGTTACCCCAAGGGTACGATACACCGTTGGAGGAAAACGGTACCAATCTATCAGGGGGCCAACGTCAACGCTTGGCCATTGCCAGAGCGGTTTTAAATCAACCCCGAGTGCTCATTTTTGATGAAGCCTCAAGCGCGCTTGACCCTGAGAGTGAAGTTATCTTTATGGAAAACTTAGCTAAGATTGCAGCCGGGCGAACCGTTATCATTGTCAGTCATAGGTTATCAACACTTATTCACTCAGATAAAATTTTCTTCTTCGAGAACGGCAAAATAATTAACTCAGCCCCCCATAAGCAACTTTTATTGCAGTGCAAAGAATACGCACACCTGTGGTATCAGCAGAATGGGCGCACATGAAATTTTTTAAATCAAAACATAAATCTCACGAATTTCTGCCTGATGCAGATGAAATTGAGATGACGCCTGTTCCTAAAAGTATCTCGCTTACTTTGTATTTATTATTGTCAATGCTAATCGCAGGCTTTTTGTGGTCATATTTCTCAAAAATAGACGAAGTTATCTCAACTCGGGGTAAGTTGGTTGCCACTTTGCCAAATATCGTGCTTCAACCGATTGAGACCTCCCAAATTGCAACCCTCAACGTCAGTGTGGGTCAAATCGTTAGAAAGGGAGAAATCTTAGCCACCTTAGATCCAACGGTGACAGGGGCAGATTTGAACCAAGTAAAAGCAAGACTTGAGAGTCTAGACGCTCAGGTAAGAAGACTTGAGGCGGAGCGAGACGGTAAGGTATACACGGGCACAAAAAATGAGCATGATATTTTGCAGGGAAATTTGGATACTGGAAGGAGTGAGGCGTTTAGAGCGCGCATTACGCGTTTGAATGAGAATATTTCTAGAATTAAATCGTCAATCCTAAATAGTGATCTTGAGATTAAGAATTTGGAGAATAGACGCCAATCTTTAAAAGAAATTGAGACGATGAACGAACAACTTGTTGAGAAACAGTTTCAATCTAGAAAGGGCTTATTGGAAATCAGAGATAAGCGCTTAGAAATTGAAAGCACTTTATTAAGCGTCAAAAATAAAGAAAATGAGCTCAAAAAAGAACTCTCCGGCACTGAGGCAGACCGAGCCGCCTATGTAAGTGAGTACAGGCAGAAGATACTTGAGGAGCTGGTCACAAGCCAGCGCGAGCGCGACTCACTCTCTGATCAATTGATCAAAAATCAAAGACGAAGCAGCTCCATCACGATTGAGGCCCCAGAGGACTCTGTGGTCCTTGAGGTGGCCAAGCTCTCGCGTGGCTCTGTCATCCGAGAGGCGGAGGCTTTGGTCACTTTGGTTCCCCTTAATGCCTCTTTAGAGGCGGAGGTAAAAATTGATGCCAGCGACATCTCAAACGTAAATGTGGGAGACCCGGTACGGGTCAAAATTGATGCCTTTCCTTTTCAAAAGCACGGTATCGTAGAGGGGAAAATCACCCGTATCAGTCAAGACACAACGAGCAGCTCCGCAGATGATAAGAAAAACACCTTCGGTTATTACACTGGGCGGGTCCAGTTAAAAGAAATTTCACTTGAAAATTTGAATAAACCACTCAAAGTGCTACCAGGTATGACGTTAACGGGTGAGATTGTTGTCGGCAAAAGATCCGTCTTCTCCTACATTGCTTACCCGATAATGAAGATAAAAGACGAAGCAATTAGAGAGTATTGATCCAGTTTATGACTCTTGATCAAAAGCCCAGTACCAGTACCAGTACCAGTACCAGTACCAGTACCAGTACCAGTACCAGTACCCAACCTCAAACTCAGAGGGTGTCATCCCTTATTGCAAGTCTTGAGGGTATGTCCGAGCAGCAAGTCCTTTTAAACGCGCTTGACCTCTTCAAAAAGAGTGAGTTTCAAATGGCTGAGGTACTGTTTAAAGTTTTGCTGAATATAAATCCGCTCAACTACATTGCTTTGTACTCCCTCGGTGTGATAGAGAGTATTGCTGGGAACGTGGACAACGCGCTGACGCTGATAAATAGTTCAATAAATATAAATTCTAAATTTGCAAGGTCCTATTTAGTCAGGTCCATCTTATTTCGCAACCGAAAGTCTTTGCACAGAGCGCTGGCAGATGCGCGCACGGCCTTATCCCTTGAGGCAGAGCTCACCGATGCTGCCCTTCAGATTCAGTCGCTTGAGGCTGAGATAAAACTTGCCTCAATTCAGTCTCAATCTTTAAGCGCGCTTGAAAATCCGCTCATCGCTCCCCCCCAAGTGGTGCAAGCCATGGCGCAGGCCGATCAGCTAACCCAGGCAGGCAAGACGAGGGAGGCGATTGAGGTTTATAAAGCTTTTCTCAGTACACCTGGTGTGGACCACCGCTACATTGCCATGTTTAATATGGCGGTGCTCTTAAATCAGGAGGAAGATTTTCACCAAGCCCAGGCTTTGCTTAAAGAGAGCATTGAGATCAAAGAGGACTTCTTTGTGGCCTATTTAAGTTTAGGCACCATTAAAGAGAACAACGGTCAAGCAAGCGCTGGATTAGAGGTCTGGAACGCTGCTTTAAACGTGCCCTCTATCGACAACCCAGAGTACAGGGAAGATAAGATTAAGCTCTTAAATAACATTGGACGGGTCTTGGAGAATTTAAGGCATTACGATGCTGCGGAGGAGGCGCTATTTAAGAGTTTAAAAATTGACCCCTCCCAAGGCCCTGTTTTGCATCACTGGATTCACCTGCGCCAAAAGCAGTGCAAATGGCCTGTCGTTTACGGTACTCAGCACACTTTTGAAGAGGTGATTAAGTCCGCTTCCCCGCTTTCGATGTTAGGTTTGAGTACGCAGCCCCAAGAGCAGCTCGAGTCGGCCAAACGGTTCGTGAAAGAGAAGGTACAAACATTTGAGCGTATGGTTCCAACAACCCACAGGTATGGGCACAAAAAAATTAAGATTGGATATTTGTCTTCTAATTTGTCCATGCACGCTGTCTCTTTATTAACGGTTGAGTTATTTGAAACTCACAACAGAGACCTGGTAGAGGTGCATGCGTTTTGTTGGAGTCCCGAGGACGGAACCCCGTTTAGGCAAAGGGTCAGACACGCGTTTGATCACTTTCACTTTATTGCGGACCTAAGCGACGCTCAGGCCGCAGAGCTGATCCGCTCCCTTGAGATTGACGTCGTAGTAGACTTACAAGGACTCACCTCTGGGGCAAGACCGGACCTTATTGCGCGCGGCGCGGCGCCCGTGCAAATCGCTTACCTGGGTTACCCAGGTAGCACTGCATTGCCGTATGTTGACTACGTGATTGCGGATACATTTATTTTGCCCCCTGAGCTCGCGCCCTTTTTTACAGAAAAACCTCTTTATTTGCCGACAGTGTTTCAAGTCAGCGACTCAAAGAGACCGATCTCAGAGACCAAGAGTAGAGAGTTCTTTAATCTTCCAAGCGATCAATTTGTCTTTTGTGTGTTTAACAATAACTACAAATTCACGCCTGAGGTGTTTGAGGCTTGGATGAGAATTTTAAGAGTCTGCAATCAAGCCGTATTGTGGGTGTTAGAGGATAATGTGTGGTCAAAGGAGAATTTGAAGTTAGCTGCCAAGGCGCACGGCATTAACCCAGATAGGCTTATTTTTGCGGGCCGCATAACGCCTGCAGATTATTTGGCTCGGTTTAGGGCGGCTGACTTATTTTTGGATACGACCCCCTACAACGCGGGGACCACTGCCAATGATGCGCTGTGGGCTGGGTTGCCGCTTTTGACACTCTCTGGACAGACCTACGTGTCTCGCATGGCGGGGAGTTTACTGCGCAGTGTGGGGTTGAACGATCTGATCGCTAGTGATTTGATGAGTTATGAGCAAAAGGCGATTTATTATTATGAGCACCAAGCCGAACTCACGGGGCTGAGAGAAAAGTTAGCGCTCGCCAAAAATGAAAAAAGATTATTTAACACAGAAGTTTTTTGCAAAGAATTTGAGACCGAGCTCGTCAAACTTTTGAGCTAGAGAGCTCGACTTTGAAGCATTCGTGGAAAATAGTTTGCGCAAATCTGAACTCTCTTGTCCGGGGCCTTACCTGTAGCTGTGAAATATGGGTGCAATGTCTGCTAGGAGCAAATCCGACTTGTTTGCATAGGTCAAGGGGTGAAAGATTTCTCCCAGAATTTGTGCCCACCTAAGAGGGTAGGGGGAGGGCACATTGTTCTCAAACAGCACTCCATACTGGTCTTGTGGGTGTTTGGCTGGATGAATTTTGAGGGCTTCTAAATTCGCGTCTAAGACTTGGTGAGTAAGGGAGAGCCACGAATCGGTAAGTCTGGATTTCTTTTTAAATATAAACGCGCAAAGTCCAATGAGCTCGTTGTGGTGAGCCCTTATCTCATCGCCCAACGCGCCGCTTACGTGTGGGATACCTTGCGCAATCTCTTGATACCCCAAGGCCAAAGCGCTGCTGGAGCGTAGTTGCTCAAAAAGGGGAATCCAAGATTTATGCGTTAATTTAAGGTCCGTATAACCTCCCCCGTAATGATGCATAAAGTAGCATCGCAAGTAATCCGATTTATGTGTTTCACTAAGGTGCGCAAAAGCTGGGTGAAAAGGATGCTCTTTGAGTTCCCACTCTTTGTAGGAGTCGTGATTGATATAGGCTACAGGGCAACGCGTGTGGTTGAAAATAGTCCACAAGGCGTTGATTCTTTGCGCAGACATTGGATTTGTGCCCGTCCACATGCAAAAAATGGTGTTATTTTGAAGGCCGTCGAAATCTTTTAAGAACGCATTCATAAAAATTTTAGATCTTGTGCTCTGACACCAAGGACCAATTAAAGCGCAGCAAATGCGTCGGGCGTCGACATCCTTCTAAGATCTTTCGCTGTGCAAGAGCTTTGTTGATGTCTAGACTGCGGTTTAAATTGGTTGTCTTAAATCCTTTGTCGTTAAAGAGGACAGTGTCGCCGACTAGTTTCCTGTTCCCCCCTGATTTTTCCCAGACATAGGGAAGATACAAATCCTCATAACCGTAATTGCCTGCAAAATCTTCGTCATACATGGCCCACTCTTTGAACCGCTGGGACTGCGCAAGAAAGGAGTTGGGGTGGACGGTGAGGGGTTGATTTAGATTTGAATCAATGAAGTTATCCACTTTAAAGTAGTAAATGGTAGATGTCTCCAGGTTGTGTAGCGAGTTCAGCAGACCTGAGAAAGCGTTTTCTATTAAAAACTGATCGACATCAAATAAAAGCAGCCACGGGTTGGTTGACATCATCACCCCTAAATTTCTGGAGCCCGCTTGGTTCCAGTTTATTGGGCTCTCGATGCGGTAGTGCTTTAGATTTAAACGGGGGGAATTGAACTGAGCAAGCTCCTCAGAGTTGTCATCAATCAATAACAGTTCAAAGCGTTTTCTGAGATCCTCGCTAAAGGAGCTTAGGTGATCAATCAATTCACCTACTTTTTGCGTGTTGTTGTAATAGTGCGTAATAAGGGAGAGGTGCATAAAAGACAATTAGCGGATCATCAAACCTGTGGGGGAGCAAAGAAGCAGAGCTGAATAGGTAAGAATTTTTGACAGGAGGATTTGAGGCTTATACATGCTGAGCAAAAGTTTATGGAGTCAATAAACGTGTGGCTGAGCTGGTAAAAACCTTAGAATCAGATCGGTTGGGTATGGTTTTTTTTAGTGAGCTCATCTAAATGACTAAATTGCACGGGTTATTGATTACGAAAGACGATGATTTGTTGGTTGAGGAGTGGTTTCGTGAAAATCATTCTGTCTTTAATACGTTGGTGGTTGTAGACGGCTCTACTTCTGGGTTGACCAAACGCGTTGCATCTCAGTATAGCAACACCGTTTATATGACAGACCCCAATTGCCACATTACGGATCAAACGCTAAGGCACCACGGGTGGCAAGAACTTGTCAAAATTGCCTCCATGGGAGACTGGATATTTATATGTCACGTGGATGAGTTCTATATCCATGACCCTAGGGCATTGATCCAGGCACAAGGAAATTTGATGTTTTGGATGCCCTTGGTTGTGTTGCCACACCCGCTTGAGGCCTATGACTGGATTAAGTCAGAAAATAAGAATCCTCGACAACTTTTTAAGCACTACTGGTGGAGGCAGGGGACTTTGCCTCACCTAGAGCACCGGATGTGGCGATATGTGAAAGAGCCGTTTTGGAACACTCAGCTGACAGCGCCTAGCTGCGGCACCATCCCGCACAACTATATGGATGAGAAAATCGTTGTTCAGGTCCCCCTTTATTTCCATTACAAGTGCTATGACCTGAGCTGGGAGGCGTACCTTAGTGACGGATCCTCTGCTAAATCGTCTCTCAACACCGGGTTGCCACGCCGCGTTAAAGGGTTCGATGACTTGTTCTTTGACGAAGATAGGCCTTTTGAGGATGGGTATTTTCATTTTGATAGTGACACCACTAAGATATTTGAGCGTTTCGGCAATCCTCCACGTATTGGTCTGGGCCCTGACGGCAAGGCAGTGGTCATCAATGACCAGGGTAAATTTGTCCACATGGCTTGAGATTGCCACTTACTTATCAAAATAATCACTCAAAGAAATTTAGAATACGAGTTATTAATAGTTATTTAATTAATTTTTATAGTTAAATAGAATTAAAATTAATCCTTCTTAAATCCTGATAAAGCGCCTGAGCCAACGGTCAAAAAGATTGGCACCTTACTTGCTTAGTTTGAATACCCTTTAACCAATTTCGGTGAATTTGTTCAAACTAGGAGCAAGCAATGAGTTTAGTCAATCAATTAATTTCCCAGGCGAATTTAGGACGTATGTTGTCTGATGGGGAAGTTTCCCATTACTCACCTACAGAGATTCGTGAAGCCATTCAACAGTTGGTTGCTAATGATAACAATGACTTGGCGTACGCTCTTGGTGACGCAGGCATTAGTTTGTATCCCAACAATGAGGACATGCTCGCAATCAACGGTTTGCTCGCCATCATGCGCCAAGATTGGCGCCTAGGTGTAGATTACCTTGAGGATTTAATGACACTTCAAGGCGAATTGACACAACCTTTCACATTCGTGATGTTGGTCAGAGCGCTCAGGTGCAACTTGGATCCTGCTCGTGCATTGGAAGTAGTTCGCCAAGGCCTCAAAGCCTACCCACAACACACAGACTTAACGGCGGAGAGCTTATCACTAGAAGGATTTAGTGATGCAATCCATTCTTCAGAGGTGGCTCACTAATTGAAGTTTTAGTGGCAATGGGTCACCCATTGCCGCAAGAACGACATATTTTTGCCACATATATCTATTTAAACGCAAATTTAGGCATCTAAGAAATGATTTCAAGCATTCAAAACCGATGGGAAAAGTTGGCATATGAATTGCTTGATATGTGGCAATATTTGATTGGCCAAATGGCTAGGAGTTGAAAAAATGACAGTTATTAACACAAACGTCAGCGCGCTTTACTCGCAATTAGCTTTGCAAAGTACAAAGAAATCGCAATCCACTTCGATGCAGCAGCTCTCGACTGGAATGAAGATTAATTCAGCCGGCGACAACGCGGCTGGGTTAGCCATCGTTAACCGGATGACGACGCAAATTAGTGGTATCTCCCAGTCGATTCAAAACGCTGGGGACGCTATTAATTTGATCCAAACTGCTGAGGGAGCGGCCAATCAAATCACCACTATGTTGCAGCGCATGCAGCAGCTCGCAACCGAGTCTGCCAACGGCACCTACAACGACCCCCAAAGGAAAGATTTGGACTTGGAGTTTCAGCAGTTGAAACAACAAATTGTCGCCATTTCAAGCGATACCCAGTGGAACGGTTTCCCTGTGCTAAACGGCACTGCAGGTAAGCAACTCAGCCCGCTACCTGTTTACAAAACAGTATCTGCCCCCCAACAGTCGATCTCAAACGGGGCCAACAACAACACAGCCAATCTCTTTATATCGCCCAACCCGTCCATATCAGTTACCCAGACCAACATTCAGCAAAAGTCCTCTTTTAGCTTGGCTGGGCAAACACAAGCGCAACAAACCGATCCAACACTGCAAACCTACATATCGTTTTCTGACGGTACGAACACATTCTCTGTTCCAGTAGGTGCAACTCAGGACCAAACGCAAAATGCGCTGGTAACTGCAATCAACGCGGGTGCGAACGGTGTCCCCAATTCGTACCACGCCGCATACGACGCAGTGACGCAAGATTTAACGATCACAGCCAATCAGGCCGGTACACCGCTACCTTCCTACATGACGCTGAACGCAGGCTCCACACCGCCTAACGACATTTACACAGTTACAGGTCCATTGACTGCCGGTAATCAGTTCACATTGAACTGGGGCAACGTTGCCTTTACGTCTAACGTCAACCAAACAAGCAACACAACACCTTCAACAGTGGCTGCTGATTTGGCTCAGCAAATGATGCTGAATACCAACTTCACGAACAAATACGTCGCAGTTGCAAACAACAACGGTGTCTTGGGAACTATAACCATTGTTTCAAAGGACCCTACTTTAGACAACAATAATTTAGCGGGCTCTTTCAATATGTTGAGGGCCGCCTCACCTGGCGGGGCTACAACTCCTTTAGTCCCTGCATCGACACCGTTTACTCCGCCTACTGCAATTGCGCTGGACGCGCCCAATAGCATTGCAAATTACAACTCAGGTCTAAGTTTGTCAGGACAACAGTCTTTTTCAACGCCTGGTACCTGGGTGACAAGTGGTTCTTTGAAGATGACACTTGACGCCTCCAACCAGACACCCTCTGGCGTGTCGGCGACCTTCACCACTGCCGCAGGTAAGGAAGTGACTTTGACGGCCAGTAGCTTTAATCCATTGACGGGTACTGTCACGTTTGATCCAGCAACTGGTTTTAACTCTCAAGCTATTACGGGTAATCTGTCTTATAGCGTCCTAGAGACTGGTACTCCTCCCTACGAAGCTGATTTGACATCGCTGCCTCCATATAGGAGCGGGGCGAGCACGTTAACTCAAGTTAACGTTCAGGTCAGGGGAAGCATCCCGACGATTAATGCGGGCGACTTGACCATCAACGGGATCACTGTAGGCGCCTCACTCGCTGCCTCTGACACCATTTCTCCTCCAACCAACGCGGCCGGTAGCGCGATTGCAAAAGCTGCTGCTATTAACGCCATCACTGCCAAAACTGGGGTGACCGCGGTTGTTAATTCCAATCAGATGGCTGGTGCGCCTATGTCGGGTGCATCCGTGGTGGGTGGCTACATAACGATTAACGGAATTACGACACCTCAAATAACAACAGTTCTCAACAACCCTAGAGAGTCACGCGCAGCAGTGATCGCCGCAGTCAATGCGATTTCTAATTTAACGGGTGTGACAGCGGTTGACAGCGGTAGTGACTCCCTTGGTGTGAATCTTAATGCACCAGACGGTAGGAACATTGAAGTTCAGTTCCAACCGACCACTGACGGCAGCACTGCACTACAATTTTCACAACGTACGGGACTTAATGAGGGCGCTCAAGCGGGCAGTTACTCACTCGAGTCAAAGGTAAATCAACCTATCATTATCGCCACGACTCCTGGTGGTAACTTAAGTGATACGGGTCTATCGCCTGGAACCTACAAAGATAACCAGTCAATTGTGACGACTCAAAAATACACGCAAATTCAGCCCGGCCAACAGGCACAGATTCTTAATAGCGGGCAGTCCGTAGTTGAGCCAACCCAAAAACCAACAGTATTGAATGAGGGCGACTTAACGATCAACGGTGTGCCAATTCCGGGCGCAACCGCCGCGGATGACACGTCTGCTCAAGACGCACAAGTTGCGTTTGAGAGCGCAACCAATACTAAACAAGCAAGCGCACAGGCCACTGCAAATGCAATTAACAGGGCAAGCAGTTTAACCGGTGTGACCGCAGTTGCCAATCCTGCCACGATTGCGGGGGCTTATACCAGCGGTGCAATCGTTGGCCCAGTGACTTTAAACGTAAACGGGGTGCCCGTTGAGATGAATTTGGGCATCGCTCAGTCTCCCAGCGACCGCATTCAAACAGTTGTGTCTACTTTAAATAAAGTGACAGGTCAAACTGGAGTCGTTGCGAGCATTGACCCACAAGGTCAGGGCGTACAACTGACAACGGTTGACGGCAGAAATTTATCTGTTTGGTATGAGACGACCCAAAACGGTAGCCCTGTGACTGCGGCAGATTTTGGTCTCGCTGGCAGCCCAAGCAACGATAATGCGCCCGGCGTCTCCGCGGTTACACCTGCCCAGTTGCTCGCCGACCCGAACGGGGGAGATAACGCATCTACTGTTTACGGCACTGTAAGTCTTCAGTCCGCTAAACCGATCAACATTCAACCAGGCGTTAATGGGTACACAGCCAGCTCTAATTTTACAGCGTTGGGATTTACCTCAGGTACATTTGGAGGCGTTGCAAAAGACGCGTCCACGATGCTAGCTCCTCCTTTAGTAGGTCAACTGTCGTTTCAAGTAGGGCCTGGTGCAAATCAACTTGTGAGTATTGATTTACCTGATTTTGGCTCTAACGGCTCAATCACTGGGGACATCACATGGGACGTTAACCAGGCACCACCTGCAACCGGCACACCCATGCCCACGAGCGTAACTGGGACACCTTCTGCTCAACCGCATAGAAGCTACATTAGTTCTCAATCAGCAGCCATGGAAATGATCACACGTCTTGGGGCCGCGATTGACAACATCAGTGCAACCGTATCCGTGATGGGCGCTGTGATGAACAGGTTAAGTTACGTTACAAATAACTTACAAAGCATGTCTGTTAACTTGAAAGCTTCTAAAAGTGCCATTCAAGACACGGATTACTCCGCAGCCAGTACGAATTTGTCGAGAACACAGATCATGCAACAAGCTGCAACAGCCGTGTTGGCCCAGGCCAATACAAGTCAGCAGTCTGTTTTGAAATTGCTACAAGGTTAAAGGGAACTGATAACCATCTAAAGAGTTGAACTCAGTGAACACTAAACCAGTACCCCAAAACCTATCACAAGGCGAACTGGCAGGCCCCAATTGTTGGCAATGTAGACACTTTGCCATCAGCTGGGAAAGAGCGACCCCGTATATGTGTAATTTGATGGGGTTTAAAAGCCGACTTTTGCCCTCTATTGAGGTGCTTCGCGCTGACTCACAGAGCTGCCGAGGATTTGCATTAAAAGCGAGCACACCGGGGCAGCATCCTAGCCGATCTGCTCAGGTTTCTAATACACTGTCTCCACAAACCGTCACTCAGTCGTCAAAGACAGTTTGGAGTGCTTAAGGGTTTAGTCAGTTTTACGACTTCAAGTCAAATAATTAATATTTAAGTATTATTTATAAATAAAAAATAGATACTAAATAATCACTTAATTGCCTGGCACATGTATTGCTTTTAAGCTATACCATTGTAACAGGCTGAATAAAAGTGATTGATTCTAAAGATACCCCAATTGATGCTGTATGGCTAGATCCCATTAGTCCTTTAAGTGAGACCGAGCGTGCTCATTTGGGGCAGGTGGGTATACAACTTAGAACCGTTAATACGTTAGATGAACTCAATGTCGCCTTGAAAAAGACGCATATGTTGGTCATCCGCTTGAGTGATAACGTGGAGCTCTTAAAAGAGGTTCAAGCCCTGATGGGTTTACTCGGAATTTTGGTCCCCATTGTTTGTCGGGTCGATCGTCGAAAAATAGAAATCGCAGTTGCTGCAATGCGTCACGGCGCGCTCAACGTGATCTCCTCCGAGGATCTGGGACACCAAGTATGGATGGACACGGTAAAAGGGATCAAGGAGGCTAAAGATTCAGCCAACGCTCTAAGCTCAGCAAGCTCAGCAAGCTCCGTTGCCTCTTCACACACCAAGCCAGCAAGCTTTGTGTTCGTTGACCCAGTTAGTCAACATTTATTGGCTTTGGCGCAAAAAGTTGCTCAAACCGATGTCACAGTGTTGTTAGTTGGACCCACCGGTGCGGGTAAGGAAGTGCTTGCAAAAGTGCTGCACGAATCGTCCCCGCGCGCAAAAGGGCCTTTCGTAGCGCTTAACTGCGCGGCACTCCCGGAGCACCTCATTGAGGACATGCTTTTTGGTCATGAAAAGGGCGCCTTCACCGGCGCACTAAAAGATCACAAAGGTCTCTTTGAGCAAGCCCACGGCGGCACCGTATTTTTGGATGAAATTGGTGAGATGCCAATCCACCTCCAAGCCAAGTTACTACGCGTACTGCAAGAGAGAAAACTCAACCGTTTGGGAGGCGAGTCAGCCATTGATTTGAATGTTCGCATCGTGGCCGCCACCAACAAGGACTTACGCGCAGCCATTGAAAACCGCGAATTCAGAGAAGATCTGTATTTCCGTATCAGCACCTTCAGACTGACCATTCAACCTCTTCGCGAGAGAGTGGGGGACATCATGCCTCTCGTATTGCAGTCCCTGGTCCGCCACGGAGTTCCTGGACTGAACTACAGTGTTTCTGAGGAAGCGCAGGGTTTACTGAACGGTTATAGATGGCCCGGTAATGTCCGTGAGCTCGAGAATGTGATTCAAAGAGCGGTGGTGCTTTGCCCAACCCATCTCATCACATCAGACCATTTGATGTTTGATGAGAGTGTGCAAAGCTTGGCGGCTCAAGGCTCCATGGGCGGTATGGGCGGTATGGGCAGTATGGGCAGCACAAGTGGCCAAAGCGCTGTGGGCGGCTTCAACTACAGCGGGAACTTTGTAAACACGGGCAGTTCAGCTAACAACCTCAACGCCCACCAAGGACATCAAGGGATGGTCAACTCAGAGCAAGGCGCCTCCAGCGTGTTTGGCACTTTAGAGAACCGGTCTTTAAACTCCCCCGTAGCGGACATAACCTCTGCGTTGGCTAGAAACGTTATTTCCAACGAAGGCGCCGTTTATATGTCGCATCCTAACGGGATGAATACTTCTTATTTGCAGGGCAACAACAGTTTGAGCGACGATGCAGTCAACGGGCAAGCACACGCAGACCTTAGCTCCGCGGTTAAAGCCAGTGAACACCTGGTCATCATGTCCGCTATTCGCACAAGCGAGAACAGAATTGAAGCTGCAAAAAAATTAGGCATTAGCCCAAGAACTTTGCGCTACAAACTAGCTCAACTCAGAGACAGAGGCATGACCATGTCTTTGGCCGAGTAATCATAGACCCCACCAAACTTAAAAAACGAACAAAGAGCGGAGTCACATAAAAATGATTGATCCCACATCAGCCAGTAGCATCCAGTCGATGATGGAGACTATTCGCTCGTATCAATCACAAGCATCGGGCTCGACCAACGCCGGTAACTCAGCTCAGCAAATCGCTCAAAACTCAGGGCCTTCTGCGCTACAGGCAAAAACGATTCTTGCTCCAACTACAGAGCAACCCAATTTCACAGAGTCGGTTCGTAATTTGCTTAACAAAGTAAACGATGTCAATGTGAACTCGGACAGAATGGCAGATGCGTACCAAAGAGGAGAGGACATTCCTCTAACCGATGTGGTGCTCGGAATGCAAAAGGCGTCCTTGTCCTTTGAGGCCACCCTTCAGGTGCGCAACAAAGTGCTCAAGGCTTACGAAGATATCATGAACATGCCGGTCTAAGGCTAAAGACTGAAAGAAAACTATGGCAACCGCAACCGCAACACTTAATAATTCTTTGAGTATTCCCTCCAACAAGGGATCGGAATTAGACTTCGCTGAGGGCGCTGACACAGGCGCAGGCGCTAGCACCAAAGGTGCACTTGCTAGGCCCCTTGCCTCCCAAGTCTTAGGCGACCCAATGGGTACGCTGAAAGAAATTATTCGCCAACCCAGCGTCAAAAAAATGCTCCCCTTGGTGGTCATCATGTTGGTTGTTGCAGCGTTTGGATTGGCCTCCATGTCCATGAAGACACCTTCCTATAAGGCCCTTAATTTGATGCTCCCTGAGGCGGATAAACAAATCGCTTTAGAGGCTTTAAAGACCGCCGATTTCACCCCCCAGATTGACCAAAATAATGGGCAAATCATGGTGCCCGCGAATCGCTATCAAGAAGCAAAAATGCTGATCGCCTCCAAGGGCCTACCGCACTCAGATATGCAAGGTATGGAGGGCTTAAAAGACATGCCCGCCATGACTACCAGCCAATTCATGGAACAAGTGCGTTACAACAACGCAATGGAGCAAGAGCTCGCTAAAAGCATCTCCCAAATTGCAGGTATAAAGAACGCCCGCGTTCACTTAGCGGCACCAAAGCAAACCGTATTTGTTCGTGACCGGGTCCCAACCAAAGCCTCTGTTGTGATCACCAGAGCACCTGGGAAAATCGTCTCCGCTGCCAACGTACAAGCCATCATTCAACTCGTCTCAGCAAGCGTACCTTACCTCGCCCCTGAGAACGTGTCTGTGGTGGACAACTACGGCTCCTTGATGAACGACATGTTGCTTGAAGCCCCACTTGGCATGACTGCAGCGCAGCTCCAACAAAAGCAACAAATGGAGGATCTGTACAGAACCCGTTTGATCCAGCTCTTGGCCCCCATCGTTGGCGAGTCAAACGTGAGCGCGCAAGTCTCTATCAACTTGGATTTCACACAACAAGAAACAACCACTGAAGACTTTGACGAAAGAGATAAGGGCCCTAAAACACGTTCTGAATTATTTGTAGAAGATAGGAACACCTTCAAAGATGCAATCGGTATTCCTGGCTCCTTAAGTAACACACCGCCCAACCCACCCCAAAACCCCTCCGCTACCCCCAACACAAGTGCGGACATCAACAAAGGGTTGAGCGAGAAAGGTGTACAAGTTACTGCTCGCAGCACTAAAAACTATGAGTTAGACCGCGCTGTGAGGCACACCACCAATCAAATGGGCACCATCCAACGCATGGGTGTGGGTGTATTGATCAATGAGCGCCCAATTCCAGCGGGTATGAAAGTGGAAAAGCCTGCAGAGGGCAGCCCACCACAGACAACGATTCCCTATACGCAGGAGGAACTCGACCGATTGAACCAATTGGTGAGAGGTGCGGTTGGTTTTAGCAACGACAGGGGTGATGTGGTGACGGTCGTCTCTACACGCTTTGAGCCGCCTATTGATCCCGACGCACTCCCTTGGTACAAAGATGAGGGCGTGGCCTCAATCGCCAACAGCGCTGGAATTGCATTCTTATTTGCACTGTTCCTGTTATTAGTGGTTCGCCCTGTTGTTAAACGCATGACCAAACCTGAGGTGGATCCCGCTGAGCTTGCAAGAGCAGCGCTTGAGGCGGCTACAACGGAGGCCAAAGTGGCTGAGAAAATGCGGGCTGAGCGTATCGCACAAGCCGAGGCTGACGCCTCCGCCAAAGCAATTGCTGAGCGGGCTGCACGAGAGGCGGCAATCGCTGAGGCTAAATTAGTGGAGGAGGCTAGACGAGCCGCGGAAGAAAGAGCCAAAATAGAGGCTGAGATGTACTTGGCCAAAGAAGCCCAAGAGGCACTAGATCGTCAAGCAGCGATTGAGGCAGCGGGCATCGAGAACCCAGATGAAATTCAGATGGAAGAGGGCGAGACAATGGATGACTTGAAGGCCAAAATGGCTAACATGAAACCTAAGAAACAAATGATTCCAGCAGATTTGCTTGACACAGCGAACACTTACGATGATAAAGTGGCTCTTATCAGGATGATCGTCTCAGACAATTCAACCCGAGTTGCTGGGGTTTTGAAGAACATGATTGAAAAATAATTCAAATAAAGATTCGTTAAACCTATCCACAAAGAGCTATTTAAGAGGTAACAAAGATGGCGACGAACGATTTAGTTGACAGATCACAATGGGCCCCTGAGCTGCAAGCTGAGATGGAAGCCATGACCTCCACTCAAAGGGCGGCCGTGTTGATGCTGTTGTTGGGCGAGGAGCAGGCCGCGGAAATTGTGAAGTACTTGAGTCCTAAAGAGGTCCAAGCCCTTGGAGGGGCGATGGTGCAAGCGGCTTCGCTGTCGCAAAACGCGGTCAATGTGGTACTTGATGAGTTTGTGGATATGCTGAAAAAACAAACCAGCCTGAGCCTTGGAAACAACGATTATGTTGAAAAAGTAATGCGCCTGGCCCTTGGAGACGATAAGGCAAATTCAGTTCTGAATAGGATCATGCCGGGTCAAGGGACTAAAGGACTCGATATTTTGAGTTGGATGGATCCTCGCTCTATTGCGGATATGATCAAAGGCGAGCACCCCCAGGTGATTGCCATTATTCTCTCGTTGCTTGAGCCTGCGACCGCTGCTGATGTGATGGTTTATTTGCCCGCAGAAGTCAGGCCTGAGGTGATCCAGCGCATCGCCTCTTTGGACACAGTGCAACCCGCAGCCATGATTGAGCTTGAAGCGATCATGAAGCAACAATTCTCAAAGAGTGCGTCTAACGCCTCCTCAAGCTTTGGTGGACTCGCCGCTGCTGCTGGAATTATGAACTTCACGAAAACCGAGGTCGAGGGTGCCATCATGAACGGACTAGAGGATCTAGACCCCGTGTTGATGCAAAAAATCCAAGATTTGATGTTCACGTTCGAGAACCTCACCACAGTGGACAACAAAGGCATTCAAGTCCTTATGCGCGCGGTCGAGCCCGAGATGCTGATGACGGCTCTCAAAGGCGCAAGCGATACGGTCAAAGACAGATTTTTTGACAACATGTCTGAGCGAGCAAGGGGCATGTTCAAAGACGATATGGAGGCCAAAGGCCCAGTGCGTATGGCCGATGTAGAAGAGGCACAAAAGAAGATTATGCGCATGGCCAGAAAACTCTCAGATTCAGGCGAGTTGATGTTAGGTGGGGCAGATTTTGTCTAATCTCTCATCCCACAGACCTGCCGCCTACAAGGCTGAGTCCTTCATTCCAAGGGAAAACGACTGGGAAGAGGAGGGACTTTTTAGAAGCCCGAGTAAGGACCACGTTTACGGTGCAACCGACTGGTCTCAGGTCCCAAAGGTCGACTTTGCCAGTGTGGGCTTTACCCAACTCTCCATTCCAGAGGCGGCGGAGGTGGTCGAGGACGACAACGAATTCATGTTGGATGATTTAGATTCGCTCAAACAAATGGGTGAGAGGCACAGCGAGTCTTTTGCAGGGGACGCAAACAAAAGGGTGGCCAGGGCGTTAACGCTTGAGCTGGAGAAACCCAACTACAGGGTTAAAGATTTAAGCAAATCTGAAATACTTTCTAGGGAAAAACTTCGAAATCCCAATGCTAAATCAAATGAGCAACAACCCTTCATTCCAACTTACGGTGAGTCAAGGCGTGCACTGCTAAAAAAACTTGGTTTTAGTGATGATTACGAACTCAGTTTGAGTGGATCCAACGGTTCTAACAGTTCCAATAGTTCCAATAGTTCCAACAGTTCCAAGATTTCTAATAGATCTAACTCAACTAAGGGGGCGTCGGGCAAAGAAGCATTCAGTGAGTACGATCCAATTGGGGATGACTCGGCTCTAGAGAACCCGAGCAAATGGACAGAAAACGAGCGGGGGGAGGAGGACCTCCAACCAAGCCTAAGCTCCAAGCGTTTTGGTCAAGAGGGCTTGGATGAGCAAGGCGGATACGCTTTTGAGGACGATGAAGCGGTGCAAAAGAGGACCGCAGGCGATAGTCCCGCTCGAGACTCATTTGGACAAGGCCCTGACAACAACCGGGGAGATGAGTCAAATCTGGCACCAGGCTTAGGCACTGACGCAGACCTATATCAAGATGAGACCCGAGCTGACCCTTCTGGTTTGGGTAATCTGGACCCTTTAGGCCAAGACCATGCCCAAGACCATGCCCAAGACCATACGCAAACCGCTTTAGACCTTAGTCAAAGTGAAATGCAAGAGGCTTTATCTAAAGCCTTTGAGGACGGTTTTCATAAAGGCGCGACCGAGGCCAAAGAAAAGGCATTGGTTCAAGAATCTTTAAAAGCCGAAATGGCTTTGAAAGAGCTTGAGAATAAGGAGGCTGAATACGCAGAGAAAGAAAAAGCAGCACTTCAAGAGCGCGAGCAACTGAGAAAAGAGTATGAGCAAGAAATTCTTCTTTTAAAAGAAAAGATTCAATCCTTTGACGACTCTTTGTTGGGGGAGTTGGAGAAAAAAAAGGAGCAACTAGACCTTGAGATGCAGCCGCGCATCAAAGTGTTAACTGATCTTTGCGATCAGTTGAAATCGTTGACCCAGGACTCGCAAACTTTTTTCGAACCCCTTAAACGACTATCCGTTCATATTGCAGAGCAATTGGTTTTGGGGGAGTTGAGTATCTCGACCAATACCATTCAAAGACTCATACACCGCTGTGTGGATGAGCTCAACATGAGGGACAACCCAGTGGTAAGGGTTGAGCTAAACGCTTTAGATAAATTAACGCTTGAGTCGGTCTTAAACCTACCAACTAACCAGGGTTTAAATGCGTTGGTACTGAACTCCTCACAAACGATGCAAGTAGGCAGTGTTCGAGTCCTCGTGAACGACACTCAAATTGAAGATCTGATTCAAAATAGACTTGAGACGATCGCTGCCCGGTTGCTTGGGCAACCTCAGAAATGGAGGGACGAATCCAAGTTGTTGAAAACGCTGGTGCAGGGCAGCTATATAACTCCCGCTGAGAAAGAGGAACCAATTAGTGAGGAGCAAGCGACTTTGCAAGCTTCTTCTGTACAAGCCTCAGAGCTAGTCAAGTCACAAGCGCACTCTTTGGAAGCAGCTACACAGGATGAGGGTATAAGTGCAAATTTAACTGAGGATCCAAATCCAGATTCAGATTCAGATTTAAATTTGCAGACAAATGGGGATGAACAGCAACCTCTCCCCAAAATGACTACAAAAATTCTAGAGCCAAACGCGCAGAGCCTTAGTTCCAGCAGTTTGTCTACGGATTTTGAAGGCATAAGCGATGGTTTGGACGGTGAAGCCTCGGCTGCCCCTCCAACCCCTGGTTCAATAAGTGGTGAGGAGTCAAATGATGCTTGATATGGTCAATGTAGGGCTTAGAACGCTGATGTGTTTGGGGTTCATTCTCTTTGTGGTGCGTCCCATGCTCATGGGGATGTTCAGCCGGGAAACTGACAGACTGGGCATTGAGCAGGCGGCGGAGTTGGCTGTGATGGCTGCATTTAAAAATCAATTTGATTTGGTTTTGAACACTCCCCCCCCCACCACACTTTCGTTAGAGGACATGCGCGAGCCCCAAGAGGAGCCCCCCGTTATTGTGGTCCCCGAGCCAGAGCCTTTGCCGCCCAAACCTAACCCGTTTATTAGGCAGTACAGGGAGTCCTCTATTAGGGAGAAAAAACTTGCTGCTCAACTCTTAGAGGAACAATCCAAGTTGCCCGTCCAAGAAGAGGAAGACGGCGAATTAGATGCGATGAAGCTTAGGATGAACGATCACAAGAAAAAAGCTAAACCCTCCATACCGGCAGAGCTTTTAAATAATGCCAATAGCTTTGATGATAAGCTGATGATTGCCAGGTTCGTTGTCGATCAGCAAAGAGACCGCGTGGCCAGTGTGATCAAATCGATGATTAAACCCTAAGTCACATGAACCTTAATTTTGACGCGGAAGTCTCCCAAAGCATCTCCCTCGTCCACGCCCCTAAACCCCAACGCAGTGGCACACTTGCCAGGTTGGTTGGTCTAACGCTTGAGACACGGGGTCTCACAGCCCCTCTTGGCGCATGCTGTGAGGTGGTTGGGCGCAGCGGTCACAGGATCGAGGCGGAGGTGGTTGGTTTTAACGACAACGTTTTGTTCTTAATGCCTTTTACTGAGCCCATTGGTGTTGGTCCTGGGGACACGGTTCGGGTCATCAGTGAGACACCAGAGGTTAGTCTGGGACCACAACTCCTAGGCCGCGTGATTGACGGCCGTGGCCAACCCTTAGACGGCAAGCCCGCACCGGCTTGCATGGACACGATGAGCTTAATGGGAAACCCACTCAACCCCATGGAGCGGGGACCTATTCACGACGTATTGGACGTGGGTGTGAAAGCCATCAACGGGGTGCTGACTTTGGGAGTTGGCCAACGCATTGGACTGGTGGCTGGATCAGGGGTTGGGAAAAGTGTGTTGCTCGGCATGCTCACTCGTTTTACCCAAGCAGATGTGGTGGTCATAGGTTTGATTGGGGAGCGCGGTAGAGAGGTGCAGGCCTTTATTCAGGAGTCTTTGGGTGTTGAGGGACTGGCTAAATCTGTGGTGGTTGCAGCGCCCGCCAATGTGTCTCCGGTCCTGCGCTTAAAAGCAACGCACATGACGCACGTGATTGCAGAGTATTTTAGGGACCAGGGTAAAAGCGTCTTAATGCTCTGTGACAGCTTAACCCGGGTCGCTCACGCACAGCGCGAGATTGGACTTGCCATCGGAGAGCCCCCGACCGCCAAAGGCTATCCGCCCTCAGTGTTTGCGCTTTTGCCCAACTTGATCGAGAGAGGCGGTGTGGGCAGACACGGGCGAGGTGCGATCACATCCGTCTATACGGTTTTAGCAGAGGGGGATGACGCCTCTGACCCCATTGTGGATATAGCGCGTGCCTCGCTAGATGGTCAAGTCATGCTGTCGCGCAAATTGGCTGACGCCGCACATTATCCAGCCATTGAGTTGAACGGCTCTATCTCACGAATTATGCAGACGCTTTTGAGTGCAGAGGATTTAAAGCAATCCAACAAATTCAGACGACTGTGGTCCCTATACCAACAAAACGTGGATTTAATCTCTGTGGGGGCCTACGAAAGAGGCAGCAACAAGGAGGTGGATGATGCGATTCGTTTGCACGATTCAATGGCGGCTTTCTTGCAACAAGATATGCATAAAGCTCAGGACTACGAAACTACGCGAGATCAAATAAGAAATTTGATGGCGGCAATCTAGTATGTTAAAAGACTTAAATACTCTCTCATGGAAATTTGATCGTCTATTATGAAACCAAGAGAATGTTGGCCTGTTTTGGCAAAAAAGGCAGATGAAGGCGTTGATGCGGCGCAGGAGTTGCTCGTCCTGGCAAGGAAAAAACTTGAGCAACTGATGGTCAGTCGAGACAAAATCATTGAGATGATGCATGAGTACAAACTCAAATCTTTTGAAATTCAGTCCCGCTTGCACTGCATGACTGAGACCACCAATTACAGACACTTCATCAACCAACTTCAGGTTTTGCTGCAACAAGCCAATTTCCAAGTCGGTCATGCTCAGGCTGAGGTCAATAATGCTAAAAATGACCTCATGCAAGCTCAACTCAAGAAAATGAAGATGCAGGCTTTGGTTGAGCAAGATTTAAAGGCAGTTCAAAACTTCACCAGACGTTTGGAGCAAAAACAAATGGACGCTTTGGGCGTGACTTTGTATAACCTCAAAGCAGAATGAATTAAAGAAAACTCTCTAAACTTAGCTTTTTAGAGATGGGATGATCCACCCCATCTCCAAGCAATGATAGTAGCCCGGTTTGAAGGCCCAGCCCACCCAAGACACAGGCGTTTTGAGGGGGAAGAGATTGGAGGTTTCATGATCAAGCCAAGCACCGCCAATGGGCGTCGCCCCCAACTGCTGAAGGTAGCGTTGTCTTGCTTGCTCTAGGGACATTTCATTTGAATTAAACACCACTCGGGCTGTACTTTCTGGGTTATTGTCCAAACGAACGATGCTTGCCGGCGCGGGCTCCTCGCCCGCTTTTAAAGGGCTAGGCAGACAAGACGGTCCCGAGTAAAGATCGTGTACGCTTCCCCAAACCCGGTTTTTTAGGCGCAGGTGAATAAGCTTTAGTTGTGCACTGGCCAACTCTGCGTTTCTGAGTCTGATGCGGTGTTGACCCAGCACGTTATCAAACCAAACAATAGCGCTCGGGTGAGCGCGCAGGACTTGCTCCATATGGTGAATCGCATCTAAGGTGTGAAAGCGAAGTTGTATTCCCTTTTTTTTAAGCGCTTGGCCGTGATTGAGATGAAATAAAAATCCCGCTAACGGATCGATATCATAAGCATCGATGCGTGAAAACTCCTCAAGCCAGGCAGTTGACATCATCCATCCCCCGCTCGCACCGATCAGGAGCAGTTGTGGTTTATCTGTTTTTGGGGTCTCATTTACTGTGTTTAAGCTTTGTGGGCCTGATGAGCTAAAGATTTTCATCAAATGCTGGTGAATGTGTTCTTTTGTAATGTGCCATTTGGAGCCGGATACGCGTGCGTGCAGGTGCCAGCTCAGTCCGCCCGTGCCCCCCGCGGTTAGGGCGTTTTTAATATTTTGAAAAAAGGGCAGGGCGTTCAACGTGTAAAACGGAGTTATAGCTGAGTCAAAGACTTAGACAAAGGGCTAGGTAAAGGGCTAAGTAAAGGGCTAAGTAAAGGGCTAGGCAAAGGCTTGATCCAAGACTTAAGCAAGGGGTTGGGTACTGGTTTGGGCAAAGGTTGCGTTCTTAAGCGGTTGTGCTTTGAAGGACGAGAGTCATCACAAAAGTTTAAAAAATGAGTCTTTTTTTACCTCCAACAGAGTCAAATAGTAGCTGAGTGCGAAAATTTATTAAATCTTATACCATTTCACCCACATAGAGAGAGATAATAAAGGATATGCCGATACATGATTGGGCTCAATTCGCTTTAAGTGTAACTTTTGTGTTTCTTTTGTTGGCTGCCTGCCTGTGGTGGTTGGCAAAACGCAAAGGTGGCTTTCTCGTCAACCGAGTAAATAAGCCCATTCAGATCGAAGATACCCTGCAACTGGGCATTAAACACAGACTGATGCTTGTGAAAGTGGACGATTACAAAGTCCTCGTCTCAGTTACCCCAAATGAGATGCAAACACTTCATGCTTGGCGTATTTCTGGACAGATTGAGGGCTCGATTGGGGACACATCAGAGCACCCCGAAGAATTGGCCTTTGGCGCTCAAACAGCGAGTGGTACAGGTGTTGCTGCTGGCAAAAAAAGCTTTAAAGAATCCCTTGGAGAATTCAATGCTCAGAATTAAGACGCAATCCCTTCGTTTTTGGGTAAAGCTCTTTTTCTTCTCGTTTATTTGTGTAGCTACGATTTGGCCCGACGCCGCTCTCCCTCAGGGACTGCCGATGGTGAACGTCACGAGCGGCAAAGCAGGCCAACAATACACACTCACTTTGCAGCTTTTGGCCCTGATGACGGTGCTCTCAGTGCTGCCCTCACTGCTGCTCATGATGACCTCCTTTGTCCGCGTTATTATTGTTCTCTCCATTCTTCGTCAGGCGCTTGGTACGGGTCAAACTCCGCCAAACACGGTGCTGGTTGGCTTGGCTTTGTTTTTGACATTCTTTATCATGACTCCCGTATTTGATGAGGTTTATAAAAACTCTTTATCCCCGTACATGAACGCGACCATGCCGTTTGAGCAAGCGCTGGCAAAGGCCGAGGCCCCGATTAGAAACTTCATGATGAAACAAACCCGAGAAGACGATATTACGATGTTTATGCAGATCGCTCAAAAAAGAGAGATCAACAGCCCAGATGACATACCTTTTACGACCTTGATGCCTGCGTTTTTAACCTCCGAGCTAAAAAGCGCATTTATGATTGGTTTCATGATCTATATTCCCTTTGTGGTGATTGATTTGGTGGTGGCAAGCGTTTTGATGTCAATGGGTATGATGATGCTCTCGCCTATGATTATCTCGATGCCTTTTAAGCTAATGCTCTTCGTGCTTGTCGATGGGTGGAGTCTCATCATGGGCTCCTTGGCCTCTAGTTTTATATTTAAATAAATACAATTTAAGGAGCTCCCCCGAATGGATACAGCAATGGTAGTTGATTTAGGTCGTCAAGCTCTTTGGATGACTATGCTCATCTCCGGCCCCCTGCTTTTGGTGGGATTAGTGATTGGTTTATTGGTGGGTGTGTTTCAAGCAGCGACTTCGATCAACGAGCAAACTTTAAGCTTTATTCCAAAGCTCTTAGGCCTTGGTTTAACGTTGTCCATTTTTGGTGGATGGATGATCAACTCGCTTGTGGATTACACGAGGATTATTTTTGGACGAATTCCTTCTCTATTCATGTAAGGGTGCATCAGTTTTGATCTCCCCTCTTTAAAGGACCGCTGGCTTTATGAATATCATGATGCTTGACTTGTTGGACAGGTTTTATTCCTTAATCTGGCCGATGCTAAGAATCTCCGCCTTCTTTGCTTTTACCTCTGTCTTTCCGGTCAGCTCTTTTAGTTTGCCTATCCGAATTGTGATGGCTCTCACGTTTACAATTTTTCTGTCAATGCTCATTGAAATCCCAAAGACAGATCCGACCACTGCGGCCGGACTCTTTGAGGTGTTCAATCAGCTCTTTATTGGTTTTATGATGGGCCTCATCATGCAGATCACAACTGCAGCGATTGCGGTTGCGGGTCAAACCATTGCAAACTCTATGGGTCTGACTATGGCCACTTTAATCGATCCAGGCCTGGGAAATGTGCCGGTGCTCTCCGAGTTTATGGTGCTGATAGGGACCTTGATTTTTTTGTTCACCGGCGGACACTTGATTGTGTTCAGCATATTGCTGGAGTCGTTTCATACCTTCCCCATTGGTAAAGCTTTTTTAACGCAAGATCTTTTGGGTAAGGTAATTTCTTGGAGCAGTTTGATGTTTGTGGGTGGACTGCTGATTGCGTTGCCTATTATGTTGACTCTTTTGTTTATCAACATAGGACTGGGTTTTGTGAACCGTGCGGCGCCTAGTTTGAGTATTTTTTCGATCGGTCTGCCTGCCATGATCCTGATTGGATTTGGCGTGACGTGGCTTGCGATGCCGGGTCTGGTTGGGCGGATAAATTGGCTATGGGTTCAAAGCTTCACTAACCTCAGAGACATGATGCTTCACTAAATATGGCAACAGACGGCTCAGCATCAGAAAAAACCGAAGAACCCACCGCCAGACGGCTCCAAAAGGCCAGAGAGGAGGGGCAAGTTGCGCGTTCGCCTGATTTGTCCTCAGCCGTATTGCTTTTCGCGGCCACCCTATTTTTTAGCTTCTCGGGCGAGTGGCTTTTTCACCGCATGGGTGCGCTTTTCACCTCTCAGTTGCAGTTTGATCGCAAGATTTACGACAAAGCTGAGTTGTTGCCCGCTATATTTGGCCAATCCGTTTTAGATGCGTATTTGCTGATATTGCCGTTTATGGTGATGTTGCTTTTTGTCTCGGTCTTAGCAACTGGGTTGAGTGGGGGTTTTATATTTTCTATGAAACTAGCGATGCCAAATTTTGGCAAAGTGAACCTTTTTAATGGGTTGTCCAGGATGTTTGGGCTCAAAGCTTGGATTGAGCTTGCTAAATCCATAGCCAAATTCTCAGTGATTGCGGGAATTTTGTATATGTCCGTTACAAATAATATAGATGAGTTGATTAACCTGAATCAAATGGATCTAGGACTCGCTGTGAAACACGCGGGCTCACTCATCATTGATGCCTGTTACTGGATGAGCCTGGGATTGCTCTTTATTGCCTTTGTTGATGTACCTTTGCAGCGCTACCAAGTCAACCAGCGCTTGAAGATGAGCAAGCAAGAGGTTAAAGATGAGATGAAGGACGCAGAGGGTCGCCCCGAAGTGAAGGCGCAGATCAGGCGCAGGCAGCGCGAAATGGCAAATAACCGGATGATGGCTAAAGTGAAAGACGCCGATGTCGTCATCACTAACCCACAGCACTTTGCCGTTGCTTTGGTTTATGATCCCAACGCGGACGGTGCGCCGACCTTAGTTGCAAAGGGCACGGATGAGCTTGCCAGGAGAATCAGGGAGCTTGCAGAGGAGGAAAAAATCCATATTTTTGAGTCCCCAGAATTGGCAAGAGCTCTTTATTTCACGACCTCTTTGGATCAATCGATTCCAGAGGCACTTTATCAGGCAGTTGCCCAAGTGATTGCTTACGTGTTTAGTCTGAATCAGTCCTACGCCGCGTCACGCCGCTTACCCAGACCCACCCCACGTATCCCGGATGAGGTTAAGTACGATGAAAATGGATTTTTGTTTGGGGCTTAGAAAATTACAATTGATAACCAAAACTTGAGACAATACAGCAAATTTCCTCCAATTAAACAATGACCGACTTTTACCAAAGCCCAGCCGACAAACTTAGATTTGAGATACTTCTCAAATCTTTGCTTGAGGGCAGTTTAAACCTAGCCATTATTGGTGAGGACGAGGTTGCCTTGGCCAACTATGGCCGACAAATTTATGATCATTTAGTTGAAGTAGGTGAGACCCACGTGGAGTGGTGGAACTCAGCCGATTCGGAAAAACTCGTTGACCGCTTCAACGATATATTGGCCGAACTCACCGTGGACCAAGCTTTGGATAAGAGCCAAAAACGCTCGCCCAAGCGGTACATGATTTTCCCAGACACGCATACGATCCAAGACTTTGAGTTGCAACTCTTAGCTAGGTTGATTAATGGATTTCCAACCAGCAATATAAATTTGGTATTGGTCGTAAATCAAAACGATCCTTACGAGGAAAAGCTATCTGTATTTGGTAAGAACATGTTGCAGTGGATTTTGGAGTCTGAAAATCCAAGTGGCGCGCCTAAACCGGGGGCAAAAAAACCCAAGAAATCTAACCGGATTGAGACTCTTGATGAGACTCCTAAGGAGAGTTTGGACGCCATAGCGGACTTTTCGGCCACTTTTGCTGCAACTCTAGCGAGTGGTAAGTTTCCAGCTCCAGGTGCGCCGTCCAAATCTTTGCCAAAAGATGGGGCAGAGCTCAAAGGCTCCTTTGACCCTATTTTGGATTCTGCTCCAAACCCAGGCGGATCTAAGTCGGGAGCGTCTGAGCAACACTCCAATCAGCGCTCTGCCCTCAAGGGCTCTTTAAGCACAAAAATAGTCGGCATATTAATTTTTGCAATTGTTGCCTCCGTTGGCGCCATCGGGTTGATTTATCAAGACGAAGTGCTTAAACAGGCGAAGAGCTTGGAGGACTTTGTTTCGGGTAAGAAACCTGGCGCAGCAAAAGCTGAAAAAGATTTGAAAACCCCTGCACCCTCAACCGAGGTTGCAAGTAAGCCGGCTGAGAGTAACCCTGTTGGTACTGTTGGTACTGTTGGTACTGTTGCTACTGCTGTTCCCGCTACTCCTAGCGATCCCGGCGCTGCAGCACCTACCGGGGCTACTGGCGCTACTGGCGCTACTGTGGCTCCTGTCACTCCTGGTACTCCAGTTACCCCGTTAGTTCCCAGCAGTGCTGGCGCACCAGGCGAGGCAAAACCACCTGCACCCACGCCTGTTCAAGCTCCCCCAGGTGCTCCAACCACCCCTACTCCGAGCACAGTAGTACCTAATAAGCCTGTAACCTCTGGGACGCCCGCGACCGCTCAAACCCCATCAGCTTCACCAAACTCATCGGTGGGAATGTCCTCATCTACCAAGATGCCCGTTAAAACAGATGACTCGCTTATTCCTAACAAAGAGGTTGTGATCTCAACTCCCCCTGCGACGGTAACTCCCAACACCAAAGCTCCAAATCAAGTGCTGTCCAAGGTGACCCCTGTGGCGCCGCCGGCCCCTCCAACACAAAACCCAACCGCTCCTACCCTGGGCGAGATCAAAACAGATCCCAAAATAAATGCAAAGACTGATGCAAAAGCGGACGTCAAAACGGAAGTCAAAACGGAGGTCAAAGCCGAGCCAAAACGCTCGGTTCGTGAGGACTTAAAGTCTCCCCCTCCTAATACCCAGGCTGCGCAGACCCCTCAGGCCCCTCAGACCCAGAGCAACTCGCCCAAAGCCGTAAATGCTCAACAAAACAAGTTAAAAGAAACTCCAGAGCTAAAAGAAGCAAAAGAAGCCAAGGAAATGAGAGATTCCAGGGAAGTTAAAGAAAGCAAGCCATTTGCAAAGACACCCACCCCACCCGCCATCAAAGAGGCTGATGCGTTACCCAAATTAGCACCTAAGCCTGAAAAAACTGAAGAAAAACCAAAATCCTCCGCATCAGACAACTCAGGCGGCTTTAAACCAAGGCCAGAGGATCAACGTTGGATCCAACAACTGCCTGAGGATGCTTGGGTGATGCAGCACGCCGCTTTGGACACTATGGAGGAGGCTCTCTCGTTCCAGCAAAGCTCGCCCTTTTACAAAGACGGTCGAGTGATGTACACCAAGCGCAGGGAAGCCGCACCTTACTATATCGTTGTAACGGGACCTTATTCCAGTCGCCAAGACGCAGAGTCCGAAATCCGCAAACACCCAATCATGTCTAAATCCTGGGTAAGGTCAGCGCGTTCAATTAAAAATCAGTTTGAAGATTGACTTCCCCTTTTTGCTCATCCCTTAATGTTTTCCCATCTTGAGTCGACTCTAATAACCGGAGGTATAAATGGGAAATGACAACATTATTAGAAGTTCTAACCACTCAGTTACGATTGAGAAAGGCTCCAAGAACGCTAAGGCCCGTTCAGCTCATTTAGAGGAGGGCTTTGAATTACATGAATCAATCTCTAAGCTAGAGGAGTCTGAGGAACAGATTTTCAACAGAGAAGTTTCCTTAGAGGGTGCTGATGCGTTGCCAACCTCCTCAAATCCCTTAGCAGAAGGCGGCGAAGTACTTTCTGCTGCTGAGAAGATGGCCAAACTAAAAGCTGAGGTTCAACGGGTCAACCAAAACCTGGATGAAGACTTATTGCACACTGGTGGAGCGTCCAAAACCCCCTCCGATTCTTCAGTAGGCAATGTGATTGCTCCTAATGTGCAAAATACACCTACAACTGAGCGACCATTAGGCCCTGCTTTAGTAGCGCCCATGGATGAGGGCTCAAGCAACAATGTTCAAGAAGTGAATCTAGACGGCTCCATAAAAGATTCCAAATCAACCATTGCTGCTGATATTTCTAATAGACCTCGTCCAAGAGGGGCGGCTGCCTTGGACGCCCTTAAGGCGGCCAGCGCTAAGCTCTCTAAGGCGGGTGTGAACCCAGATAACAAAGTTCAAGTCGATGCGCACTCCGATGTGTCCCCCCACTCTGTTGGTTTGCAAAGCGGGCTCGGATCAAAAGATAATTTGCAAAACGTTTCAGATAAAAATAATGAGCGTTTGAACAGAGCTACCACCGATGAGGGCAAAGGGTCTAGGAATCGTCAACCCACAGCCCCCGAAGGCCAAAACTCTGAGAACCTCGCCCAAATATCGCCGGACAACCGCAAAGACAACAGATCTAAGGTTGAGCACGACTCCACTGATAAGCTGAGTGCGACTGTGCTGGAGGGTGGCAGTAAAACAAACAACACCCAAGGAGTCAAAGTTGATCATCTAAAAGACAAGCACGCGCAGCTGAGCGGACAAGACGCCGGATCTAAAAACGTTGCAAACATTGACAACGAAGCTCTTAATGACAACGAGCTAAGTGTTCAGTCTGAATCTTTAAGCGGATCCCCGCAGTCTGTGCCTCATGCGGGGCACCAAAAAACCAACCAAGCCTCGCTGCCAAAAGACCTTAACTCTACGAATAACCAACCAGTTCAAGAAGGATTGGGCATTAAAGACAACGCGCAGACGGTGGACACAGACGATCTCGGCTCCAACCACCAAGCTCTTGATGACTCGGCTTTAAGTGATAACGAAGTAAGCATAGATACTGAAAATAATAATAATAACCTTGCCAAGGTTCCCACTAAAACTACAGAAAAAGCAGGAGACCTGGGTCTCCCCAAGGAGCACATTGATACAAACGAGCAAGGTATTCCAAATAGTGGCATTAAAGACAATGTGGCGTCCGTGCAAACAAGCGGTATTGAGGATAACAATCAACCTCTAGATGAGGAGAGAAGTAGTCCAAACAAACAAGCACTGGACGACGAATCAGCGCTTGGAGCCAAACACGGCCCAGGTGAAAAGCCAGCTCCTGAAAATCTTCAAGAGATCGACAAAGACAATCCCGCTGAGAATTTAAGCTCTGTCCCCCACGCTCTCTCAATAGATAACTCAGTCCAAATTACGTCCCAAAGCCATGAGGATAATGAGGCGCAGATTGAGCAGAAAAATATCAGTGCACATTTGGAACCCTTGCCAGTAGAGGATGCCCAAGCCTTAGTCGACCAACAAGTTGTTCAATCAACAGGTTCAGATGACTCAAATGAGCCACATCTTGGTCCAAGAGATGGACGCGCCCAACCCCATAGGGATGAACACGGTGGTGGGCTTATCCTGCAAACTGCCCATTCCGATAACTTGGTGGATAGCGGGCTAGTTGCCCCCAAGATCAGCCGTACCCCTCAAAACCCTCTCAAAAACAAGTCCCCAAATGGCAAAGTGGTAAAAAAAGTTATTAAATCTGCTGTTAACTCTGTGAGTGGGGGCACACGTGCTCAAGAAGTCCCGCGTGCCTCCGATACTTGGGCTGAGGCCTTTAGAGGGCGCGTGGCGGCAATTAATGACCAAGTGAAATCTTTGAATAAAAAATTAGATGATATTTAATCTTTAAATCTTCTAAATTAAGTTCTCTTGGCAAAGACAAGGAAACATGATGGCACAAAGTAAAAATACACGAAACGAACAAGACGGGGACAACGCCGTTATTGAAGACGAGTTCGTGCCTGCTGCAAGCGCGCCAGTGGTTGAACCCGAGGGCGATGAGTATGAGGAGTACGAGGAGGAAGAGTACACCGAGGAAGACGAGGAAAGCGGGCACGAGGATAGCGAGTTGGCCTCTGGTTTGGATGATCTTCAAAACCAAGCGTTGAACTCAGTTGAAGTTGCAAAGCAACTTGAACAACTAACTGATGTGGTGCTCAGCTCTGCTGAGGTTTCGACGCGATCAGCCTCGGTTGCCGCGGATGTGAGCCACGACATGAGGCTCGTAATGGAGAGTGTCAGTCAGGACCATTTAACCAATATTCGAAACTCTCGAATCATGATGGGCGCAATGTTGTTCTTTCTAGTGATAGGCCTTGGTACGTTCTTTGCCATATCAACTAAGATGCAACTCAATATTGGTCAGCTAGATGCCATGTCTTTGGCAGTTGGGAAAAGAATTGTTGAACTAGATGCCACTGTTTCTGCTTTCACCCAATCCACTCGTTCGATGAACGAGTTGACCGAAAAGCTTGAAGAAATGAACCATAGCCAAGGCAAATTGGAGGGCAAGTTTGAGGAGATCAATAAGCAAATGGCAACAATCCCTGCTCAAGTGGCCGATCAGTCCTCGAAATCTTTAGAAGCTAAGTTGCAAGCACTGGAAAAACAGCTCCAGTCCATGGACGCTAAAGTCCAAGCGATCGCTAATCGATCTGCACAGTCCACATCGGCTGGAGATGTTCAAAAATTAAAGAAAGAGTTGGACGCTGCGAATGCAAAGATTCGTGAAAAGGGCGAACCTAAATCTGAAGCTAAGTCCCCTGCACCTACTCCCGCTCCCGTGCTCGCCACTAGGCAAGAGCCAAAGCCTGGACCTAGTCAGAGGTAGGTTTTAAAAAGCTGAGTCTGGAGTCAAAAATTACGCATTCTCAGAGTTATTGCAACTGCAAGTGCGAGTGCGAGTGCGAGTGGCGTCTATATGGATGCACCTAATTAACTAATTAAACTGTTTTTCAATGGGCCTTTAGGTTAAAGCTTTTAGCGTCAGCCATGGGCCAATAAGTTGTGTACAAGGCGGGCAACGCTTTGGGGTGTGTATGTTGATTGGCGCCTAAAGTGTTGTCGCTGTCTTGGCCGAAGTTTTCTGGTGTTAGTGAGTTCTCCTTTACCTCTGGAAATAGGGTAGAGAGGGACTTGGTCTGTGACTCACTGACTCTTCGAACGATGTGGTGAAGGTTCAGTTGCTTGGGTGAGCTCAGCCCCGCAGCTTCCAATATTTCCTTAAATGCTTCTAGCGTATTTTTGTGAAAATTCATCACCCGCTGCGCTTTACTTGGAACTACGAGCGCAATTTGTCGAACAGGATCTTGCGTGGCCACCCCAGTTGGGCAGTTTCCCGTGTGACAGGTCTGGGCTTGAATACAGCCTAGCGCAAACATAAATCCGCGCGCACTATTGCACCAGTCGGCACCTAAGGCAAGGGCGCGGGCGATATCAAAGCCGCTGATGATCTTTCCACTTGCACCGATTTTAATGTGCTCCCTAAGACCAGCTCCAACGAGCGTATTGTGCACAAGTCTGAGTCCCTCTTGGAGTGGCATACCGATGTGGTCCGAGAACTCCAAAGGAGCAGCTCCAGTGCCCCCTTCTGCGCCGTCAACGACGATAAAGTCGGGTAGTATTTTTGATTCAAGCATGGCCTTAACGATCGCAAACCACTCCCACGGATGACCAATACACAGTTTGATTCCGACAGGCTTTGCGCCTGACAACTGTCTGAGCTCAGCCACAAAAGCGAGCAACCCCAGGGGCGTTGAAAATTTAGAATGAGCAGACGGTGATACGCAGTCAACACCTTGCTCGACGCCTCTTGCCTGAGCTATTTCAGGGGTCACTTTAGGGCCTGGTAAAACACCCCCGTGTCCAGGCTTTGCACCTTGACTGAGTTTGATCTCAATCATCTTAACCTGAGGGTCTAGTGCGTTTTGTTTGAAGTGCTCAGCACTAAAGTTTCCCTGCGTATCGCGACAACCAAAATAGCCAGATGCAACCTCCCAAATAATATCGCCCCCGTGAACTCGGTGGTGAATGGAGATGGAGCCCTCGCCGGTGTCATGGGCAAATCCCCCCATCTTCGCGCCTTTGTTGAGGGCTAAGATCGCATTGGCACTTAACGCGCCAAAACTCATGGCGGAGATGTTAAAAAGACTCATAGAGTAAGGCGCGCTGCATTCCCCCGCACCAATGCGTATTCTGAAATCATGGGACTCAATCACGCTGGGGGATATGGAGTGGTTGATCCACTCATGACCAATAGCCTGAACGTTCAGATCGGTTCCAAAGGGGTGTTTGTCTGAATCGCCTTTTGAGCGTGAGTAAACCAAACTGCGCTGAGCCCTTGAAAAAGGGGTGGCATCGGTCTCACTTTCAATAAAATATTGCCTGATCTCTGGGCGGATGAATTCAAGCATAAATCTCATGTGTCCCAAAATGGGATAGTTCCTGAGAATGGAGTGATGCTTTTGTTGAAGATCGTAGACCCCAACACCCACCAAAAACGTAAAGACGCTCAGTTCAAAAAAACCGTGCCCAGTTGCTAAGAAAAAAACAAGAGATATGCAAAATCCTGCGAGTACTGCAAAAAAAGTACTATACCGAATTGGAAATACTGAGTTGATTCGTTCAAACATGGTGTTCTGGTTTTTTGTGTTTTTGACTAAAAAGTGGGACGAATAAGGCTTGAGTTTGAAGATATGGGGTGAGAGTTGAGCTTTTTTTTCGTGTTTAAAAAAATTAAAAAGGCGAAGTTAAAAAAATCATTTTCCAAAAGATATCACACATACAGGATGTCTGGTGTGAAAAAACAAGAATAAAAAGTAATTTTTTAAATGACGCTTTGAGCAAAATTTTCGCGCATCCCCCGACTACAGCGAAGCTTAGTCGCGGGTCAAGCGAAAGGAGCCGAAGGCGACATGCGTCACCTACGGAGGCGATTCTTGATCCTGGATATACGCAACGAGCTGCTCGATGCTCGCA
>CAIQHG010000018.1 GCA_903871545.1 uncultured Burkholderiales bacterium
AGTAAAGATTGAAGATCTGAGTAGTTCCAAGGGCCTGGATATCGGTTGTGCTGAGAGTCGCTAATTGAGAGGTACTTAGAGTATTGATCTGGTTGGTAAGGAGCTGAGAGATCTGGGCCGAGCTCAACGCACTCAGTTGAGCGGTGGTAAGCGCTTGAACTTGATTGGTTAGGAGAGCCTGGATTTGTAAGCTAGAGAGATTAGTTACAACTGATGTAGTGAGGGTTGCTATATTGATGCTGCTTAATAATTGTATTTCTATAGAATTAATACCAATTATTTGGGATGACTGAATATATGCCGCGTTTTGGGTACTCAAATTTATGAAGTCACTATTTGTTAATGAAGCTATTTGCTGAGTATTTAGGTTTTCAAATGAAGAGCTTGCGAAAGAATTAATTTGATCAGTAGTTAAAGCAGATATTTGCAATATAGTTAAATTTTGTACCTGCGTGGATGTAATACTTGCTATTTGGGAATCACCTAAAGGATATATTTGCTGTGAAGTTAATGCGCTAAGGGTAGTGGGTTGCAATACTGCAATATCGGTAGTGGTAAGTGCTTGAATCTGATTTGTAAACAATCCAAGAATTTGAAACGATGTAAGTAAGCTAACGTTCGAAGATGAAAGTACATTTATATTTTGTGTATTAAGAGACTGTAGTTGTATAGAATTGAGATTTTGAAATTGGGATGTAGTAATTGCACTTGCAAGAGTGGTATTTAAGTTAGAGACTTGTACAGTAGATAAATTATAAAAATCCGTCGTTGAAATTTGAATCAGCTGCGACGTTGTTAAAGCATTTAATTGCGCAGAATTAAAGCTGTTAATTTGATTTGATGTTAAAAAACCAACTTGGCTAGTTAGCAAACTATTTATATTGCTTGTGGATAAAAAATTAATTTGAAAAGTGTTCAGGGTAGGTATAACAGTACTACTTAATTGGACTAGGCCTGAAGATGGCAAGATACTAATTTGAGTTGAAGTTAATCCAGGTATTTGGGTAGATACTATTCCTAGATATTGAGATGTTGTTATAGAACTAAATTGGTTGGTTGATAAAAATCCAATTTGATTACTGAGTAAAGCGCCAATCGCTGTGCTAGTAATAGAGGCGATATCGGTCGTGGAAAGTACACTTATTTGAGAGCTATTTAGTCCAACAATTTGTGATGAAAGAATGGCTTGTATTTCTGATGTATTGAGACCATTTATAACATTTGTACTCAACGCATTTATCTGAGAGCTTGTTAAGGCCTGTAATTGACTAGAGCTTAGGGTTGTAATAAATGAAGTGTTAAGTGCAGCTACTTGACTCGTTGTAAGGTATTGTAATTGTGATGTTGTTAAGGATAATATTTCAGAAGTTACAAGTGAATTTAATTGGTTGGTCGTTAAATTAGTGATTTGGCTACTTGATAAAGCACTTAATTGCGTAGTTGTTAAATTATTTAATGTTAGTGTGGAGAGCCCGCTTATTTGTGAGCTTGTTAAACCTGGTATTGCCAAGCTATTGATTGCTTGTAAATTATTTGAACTTAGAGTGTTGAGCTGAACAGTGCTTAATCCAGCAATTTGAGTTGACAATATACTTTGATAGTCAATGGTGCTCAATGCAGCAAGACCTCTAGTCGTTATGTATCCTAACTGACGCGATGTTAACGATGCTATTTGATTTGTGCCTAGACTTGAGATAAAGAGAGTACTCAAACTTGCTATTTGAGTACTTGTCAGACCTGGAAGAGTTGAGGTACTAAGTGATGAGATTTCCGAGGTAGTAAGCGCTGCTATTTGTTTTGAATTTAGTCCTACTATTTGGGAGCTTAATATAAGTCCCACGGTAGTTGTACTAAGACTTGCCAAATTGCTTGAATTGATAGCGCTAAATTGATTTGACGTTAGAGTTTGTTGTTGATTACTGGTTAAATTTAATAATGTCGACGAGTTTAGCCCTGATATTTGTTGAGTAGATAAAGCTAAGACCTGTTTTGAGGTTAGGGACTGTAATTCAGAAGTTGATAAGCTATTGATCTGTAAGGTATTGAGTGCCAACACTTGATTCGTTGTCAGGCTTACTATTTCATTGGTTGTTAGCGTTGTGATCGTGATCGAATTAAGGCTATTTATTTGATTTCCCAACAGAGACTGAACGACTGTTGTACTTAATGCTTGAATATTTACGGCGCCTAAGCTATTTAATTGTGAGTTTGTTAGCCCAATTGCTTGATTTGTTGTTAGTAAGGTTACTTGATTGGTTGTCAAACCAGCTACGGCCGATGTGTTGAGATTCGATATTTGGCTTGCACTTAAAGACAGTTGCTGCGTGGAGCTAAGAGCATTCACTGTACTAGACGTCATCGCGTTTATCTGAACTCCTTTTAGAGCAGCTATATCAATCGTGCTTAATTGCGCTAATTGTGACGTTGTTAATTGATTGATTTGAGCTGAATTAATTTCACTGATTTGCAGCGTATTAAGAGCAGTTATTTGAGATGTTGTTAATGCTATTATTGCAGTTGAACTTAAGTTTGATACCTGCCCCACTGTGAGCACACTTATATCCGTTGTTGATAGATTAACTATCTCATTGGTAGTGAGCGAATTGAGTGCTGCATAACTCAGTCCTACTATTTGAGTTGATGTTATGACTTGCAGATCTGTTGTACTAAGCGTAATTACTTGCGAAGTTGTTAATCCTTTAATCGCAGCTGAGCTTAGGCTAGTAAACTGATCGGTTGTAAACTTGTTCAATACCTCTGTGGTAAGCCCACTAATTTGCCCCTGGGTAAGCGCGGCGATATCGCTTGTACTTAGCGTTGTGATTTGATCGTTTGTTAGTGCGTTTAATTGAACGCTCGTAAGGCCTAAGATTTGAACCGTAGTTAGTAAGTTAATACCTGTAGTTGATAAAGCGACTATATTGACTGTGCTTAAATTTGCAATCTGTAGCGAGGAAAGATTGCTAATTTGTGTGGTTGTTAAGTTGTTGAATTCTGTTGAAGAAAGACCGGCTATCTGTTGGGTTGTAAGCGCTTTGATATCGTTTGAAGATAGCGCTTGTAAATCTGATGCTGTTAATGCATTTATTTGATTTGATGTAAAAGACTGAATCTGAAGCGTTGAGAAAGTCGCGATTTGTGCAGTTGTCAGTGCTGCAAAGTTCTGGGTGCTGAGGTTTGATATTTGAGTGCCATTCAACGCGGAAATGCTTGAAGTTGCGAGAGACGCTATTGCAGAGGTGGTTAGTGAGTTGAGTTGTTGTGTATTTAGTTTTTGTATTTGACTTACGAGTAAGGCTTGTGCATTTAGTGTTGAGATGGCGGCTAATTGGGTGGTACTTAAAACTGCAATCTGCTTTGTAGACAGTGCTTGTTGCTGAGTTGTTGTTAGTGAGCTAACTTGACTTGTTGAAAAAGCAGCTATTTGCCCTGTCGTTAGCCCAGCAACTTGTGTTGTACTTAAAGACGCTATTTGTGAGCTATTTAAATTTCCGACCTCGGTGGAGCTGAGGCTAATTAGCTGTTTTGTTGTTAGATATCCAAGTTGCGTACTCGTTAGCGTAGAGATGAGCGCATTTGAGAGCGTACTGATTTGAGCTGAATTTAATGCTTGAATCGCTGAGGAGCTTATTGCGTTTACTGAGCTGCTGGACAAAGCATTGAGTTGTGTACTGCTCAAAAATCCTATTTGCTGTAAACTTATTTTTGATATTTGTGTTGTTGTCAGTACCGATAAAAACGTAGTTGAAAGCGTCCTAAAGTCGGACGTACTGATGCTTGCTATGCCTGCCGTTGAAAGCGATTGCATTGCATCTGTGGTCAGACTGTTAAAGTTACTACCCATTTTGAAGATCGGAAACCCAATGAGTTAACACTATAGTTTTCCTATTTTTTATCCTGATCTATTTCATCTCAAACAACAACTAATAAGTGCACCGCTCTACACTGCATACTTTGTGCCATTTGAATATGTCTATGTTCCAGTCAAAAAATCAGAAAATTTCCTCTTAATCTAGGAATAAACGGCTTATAAAAGAAATATTCTGTGTATTCTTAATTTCTGACTTTTTATGTGCCGCTAAAAGGCCAAACGAAGCGGTAATTTGTCGCATATGCGGCAAATATTTGCCACTCGTTAGAAGTATTTTTAAGACGTTTTTTTGACTATCGGTAGCTTTTAGTCCATTCAAGACTAAGTTTCCAAAGTTCGCGCTGAAGCTTTAAATCTTGTGCCAGCGCTGATGGCATCTCAATTTGTGAGTTAGAGAAGTAAAGACCACTTTCTTTGTTCTGAGCTTTTAACGCGCAGTGTAGGGTCGTCATTGCTCCTTGCTCAGGGGTCAGCATTCCTCGAAGTTTTAAGAATGGCCTAAGAAAACTTGGTAATTCTCTCCAGACTTGAGTGTCAACGACCCCTGGGTGCAGTGAATAGCAGCTAACGTCAGTTCCCTGTAATTGGCGGGATAACTCTGAGCTGAATTGAATATTTGCTAACTTTGAAATAGCGTATTCTTGGATTCCCGTCCAACTTGAACTTTTCTTAAGCGCATTTTGCCAATCAACATGCTTGGGGGATCTTTTGTGAGCGCGGCTAGCCACGGTGATAATTTTAGAGGGGGCATTTAATTTTAAGCAGCTCAAAAGCAATTGAGTTAGCAAAAAATGGCCTAAGTGATTCACTCCAAATGCCATTTCAAAACCACTTTGAGTTTTACCTTTTTTCCCCGCAATTCCTGCGTTATTGATTAACAAATGAAGTGGTTTTCCTGTTAGCAAAAACTGTTGAGCGCATTTTTTGACACTTTCAAAATCTCCCAGGTCTAATTCAAGAAAAAATGCTTTTTTTGAACCCGCTCGAAGATTAATGGCGTCAATGATTGGCTGAGTTCGATTAAGCGATTTGCAAGCCAAATACACTTCATAACCAACCTGCGCTAAAGATGACGCAGTGACCGCCCCTATGCCCGTATTTGCACCCGTTATGAGCGCTACTTTTCGAATATCTTTTGCGTCTAAAGGTGCGTCATGCGTTATGTGGGCTAATTTATTTTCATTATTCATCGATTTATTATTTGACTTTTTTTTGACCTCTGCGTGACATTATTACCTTGATTGACCAAAAATAGCTATTTATAGTTAATTCAAACATTGGTTGACACAATTGTTGAACAAAAGCTTAGTAATATAAGAATTAAAGTAAAACTTAAGATTGGCAGAGTTAATGATTGAATATTTTTGGAAAATTTACGCCAGGCTGATAGTGGCTTTTACAGTTTGTATTTTGGCTTCCTCCGCACAGGCAGCAGCAGATAATGAGATACAGGGAGCTGGATCGTCGCTGTCAAATACGCTTATGCAAAGACTTTTGGGGCAGTATGGCCCTGCTCATAGAGTAGATATTACGTATAAGGCAGTAGGATCTGGTGAAGGCATTAAAAGTATAGCCGCTGCAACTGTTGACTTTGCCTTGACGGATGTCCCCTTGACTAAATATGAATTGGAATTGCTAGGGGTAATTCAATTTCCAGTATTTTTGAGCGCCATAACTCCAATTGTGAACATACCTGGATTACCGATTGGATCAGTGAAGCTGAGTGGTCCCTTATTAGCTGCGATTTATTTAGGACGAATCCAAAACTGGAACGATCCTAGCATTGCCGCATTGAATCCTGATTTAACTCTTCCTAACCTGGCGATCTTAGTTGTTACACGTTCTGATGCATCGGGGTCAAGTTATGTTTTTACGGGCTATTTAAGCAAAGAAAGCAAAGAGTGGGCTAATTCTTTAGGTATTGGTTCAAAACTTAAATGGCCAACTGGCCAAAGCGTAAGAGGGGCAGAGGGGGTTATAAAAGCGGTCAATCAAATTCCTGGCGCCATTGGCTATGTCGAATACGGAGACGCACTTCGTAATAAAGCATCTATTGTTCAATTAAAGGTGGGGGACACTTTTGCAAACCCAAGCTTTGATTCGCTTAAACAAATTAGCGCCACGCTTCGCTTCGGTACCAGCAGTTACTACCCCTTAACGGTAGAGGAGGGTTTGCCCGAGTCACATTGGCCTATGCTTGCTGTAACCTACTCATTAATAAGACGAGTATGCGTAGATGATCAAGATGCCAGAGACACACTACTTTTCTTTGATTGGATACTTACCCATAAAAATTCTGTTTTCCAAGAGCTGCATATGATCACCCCACAAAGCGGTGCTCTCTTGGCGAGCATTCGTAAAAAATTCAGTGAAGTTGTTAATGTAAAGGGTACTGTGATACAAACGTTCGAGCCTTTAAAGGTTGCCCCATGAAGTCCATTAGCCCAATTAGACTTTGTGTAGCTTTAATTGCGCTAATCTTTACGCAACAAGCTTACTGCGCGGGTTCTTCTGTTGCTAATAAAAGTGTAAAAATATTTAAAGAGCTCATCGTTGAGGGGGAGCGGCCCGAGATAAGCTCATGCTTGACTGCGGCCATACAGTCTGTGAAAGTAAACCCAGTTTATAGCAAAATTAATTGGGAACCTGAAATGTCCATCGGCGCCGTCGTCAAGGAATATTTGGTAAGCGGTTCTTTGGTAAAAGAAACCACCTTGAAAGCATTAGCGCTTGTGCGTGATGAAAGATTGCTGCATCTAGATAACTGGACGAACGTTACGATTAATTGTCAACAGATCAACGAGGGTAAGCCAATATTAAGCTTCAAGAAAGATTTTTAATTAAACTATTTTTTTAAAATCTAAGACCTGTCACAGTTCCTTGATGTGTCAGGTCTTTTTGTTATTCTCTAGTTTTTTCGAATTTGTGGGCTCGGCGAAAAGGCCAAGTTCTAAAACATTGCTTAAGCGATTATTTTGGAGACGGCAAAGACGGTCGCCATTAAAGAGCAAATCTTTGATCTTAATCAATGCTCAAAAGCAAACTATCTTTAGATAAATAGCTCGCTCGCAAGAAATATCTTTAAGATCAGATTTCTATAGTTTGTCCGAAGTGACTATTGATTCGGCTCATCTTGAATTTAGAAAGTGTCCTCTGATAAAAATTAAAGTAAATCATGGTTCGCCTTATTTAGTAGATTCTTTTTTTTCAGTAAGCGAGAAAATTACGGCAATTTATTATCCGAAAAATTTTTCACCCTACGATATAAATTTTCAAGCCAATCCACACTGGATTTGGGTCGGATTGGGCTCGTTATCTGCTTTCGCGGGTATTTGTTGGGCAATGGGAAAAAGTCTAAGTCAGATATCTAATAGCCATTCCTCTCTAAACGATCTCTCCAAGCTCTGGGCAATGCGAATAATTCAGTTTGTTGGGTTGCTTTTGTTTGTTGCAATATCTCTTAAGTTGACAGTGCTATCCGATTTATCAAGTTTAGGTATTTTGATGTATTTGAGCATGAGCTGTCTGTTTGGATTGATGGGCGGGGTATTGGGTAAATTGATAGCCTATAGGGTTAAGGATAGAGCAAAAACTAACTCTGGTTTAAGAGATATAAGAGAGGTCGACCATTGGTTTAAGGACATGAAAGCATATGACCCGATTGAATATATCGACATAAATAAAGGAGTTTTTGTGGGACTTGAGCAGGTCTTAGACGGAGAAATATCAAATACAAGTGGTAAATCTAATCCAATTTACGTGCCTTGGCCGCTATTTAGAGAAACCCATGCACAAATACTGGGGTCAACTGGTAGCGGCAAGGGAATATCTTTAGGCGTTTTGAGTTATCAGTTTATTTTAAATAAGGAGGCGCTGATCGTGTTTGATCCTAAGGGCGATGCAAGGTTGCCGCTGGTTTTGACTTTAGCGGCGAGCAAAATCGGATCCGAACTCGTTCACCTTGACCTACAAGCTGAAGCCTTTCCTCAGTTTAATATCTTAGAGAGTGCCAGTGCCATTGAAATTGAGGAGTTATTGGTGGCTGGTCTCGGACTGCAGCCCTCCAGTGGAGATGGGAACTACTATAGAGGGATCGATCAAGACGCAGCAGAGCAGGTCTCCAAAATTGCTAAAGCCTCACAACTCACAAAAACAATTGCCTTGCCTGAGTTGTTGAAAATTGCTCAAACTAATAAGCATCTAAGTAAGGCTGATAATTTTGTAAGGCGGCTCAGGCAAGTCTGTGATCTTAAAGCCATACAAACCACTCACGGCATCAATATTTCTGAACATATAAAAAAAGGTCATGTAATCTACATAAGAGGGAGCACTGATAACCACCGAGTCAAAATGCTGCAAACAATGCTCTTAATTCGAATATTACAAATCGTCAAGTCTCGCTATCTTGAGGACTCTAAGAGCCAAATAAAGAGATCTGTTTGCATGGTACTGGATGAATTCAAGCACCTGTTGTCACCAGTCGCGCTCGATATGTTGGGCGTCGTGAGAGAGATGGGATGTCACGCGCTCTTGGCTCACCAATCCTTAGCTGATTTGGCGGCTTGTCCTGGACTTGATAGAAAGGATGTCGAGCCTGTTGTTGTGGACAATGCAACTTTAAAACTTGTCTTTAGAATTGGGGATGAGCAAGCGGCAAAGGGGTTTGCAAATAAATCAGGGCAGCAAAAAGTCTATAAAGAAACTATAAAGCCTGCCCAAAGCTCTATTGAGTACGACAAAAGCTGGGCAGAAGCTCAACACACCCGAATTAGCCAGGATATGTTTTTGCATCTTCACCGACCCAGTGAATCAAAATCCCCCTATACAGCAGGCGTCTTATTTGGATTAGGTCTAGCAAAATTATTTTCCTTGTCCCCCGTTATGGTGAGCGGCTCACTTGACCCTCCGCTAAGAGCACCTATTCAAACGCAAATTAATGTGGCTAGTCTTGAGGACTTAATTTAAATCTAAGATTTAAGTTAGACAAAATAACCCAAATATGCAACATGCAACTTAGATTGATCTCAACACCAAAGGCTCAGTCTCAACTTTTGATACTTAATTTTTTGAAGTTAGAGTCATGGACAAATGATAAAAATCTGTGTGAATTATTGGAAATAAATACCAAACAATTGAAAATTATTTTAAATCCATTGATAGAAGAAAAACTAGTTAAACGAGTTTTACAAGAAATTATGGGAGGTAAGACTCAACTCTACGGCATCACCCACTCTGGCTGTAAAAGATTTGACCAATTGAGACTATCAACCCTGCATTCCAATGATGTAATTGCAAATAAAATGCAATCTACGCCCAGTTTACTCACTGAACGAATCTCGCCTACATTCGTGCCTCACAGACTTGATATTCAAATGCTGCGGATCAAAGCAGAGAGGGCGGGTTGGACTGATTGGGTAAGCGCTGACTTGGGCAGGTCTGTATGTGTTCGAGAGCGTAACCCCCTCAAGCTAGGCGGGTCTCTGGCAGAAAGAGCTTTTAGACCTGACGCCTGGTGTACAGACCCTCAAAAACAAAGGGTCTGCGTAGAATGCGAACGCACGATGAAATCAAAGATCCGTTATAGCCAAATACTGTGTGATTATTTACTGGCTCTAAAAAGGGGAGAGTTTGAGCGGGTGATTTGGGTATGCCCCGATCAAAAGATTAGGCAAAGCTTACAAAACACGATCATGTCAATCACTCACGTACAAATCGGATCCCTTATGGTAGTTGTTCCAAGAGGGCGCTTCGATCAATTAAGTTTTATGACTTTTGACGAATGGGCGAATTAAAATCCAACTGGAGGCCTTCTGCCCTGAGCCAATGACTTTGTGATGACTCTTTTTTTAGCGCCTAAGGTGTAACCTTGAGACATGCTTCCTGCTGTTCCTCCTAAAATTTTAACAAACACCAATCCAATGAGAATAGGAAAAAATACAATCGCAGCAAAATAAAGCATGATATTTTCTAAATTGAATTTTTTAAATAGATCTGAAAAATTCATAAATTGACCTCTTTGATGTAGAAACGCTATGGTGTGTTAATCTACATAATCGGCACAAAACTAAAAAACTTGAATTTTTAATCAAACTTTCGTTAAACGAAGCCGATATGAGGAAAACAGTCTTGTCAGTACCAAGATTACCTACCAGGCACACACAAAGTAAAGCAACTGTTGTTCGTTTTTATTTTTTCCAGATGGGATCCATTCAGACTGATAATCCATTGTTCTTACAACTTTGCCAGTACCCATCCGATCGGCAAACCCAACCGCATTAATGGATTTAGCACTGGCTGTGTCACAGTTAAATTCTTCGAATGATTTTATCGATCTTTGACCAGAGGCATCTGTACGTCGCAAGTCGTAGAGAACATCCATTCTTTTATTTCGACCTATTCGAACAATAGTACCCGTATCTGCGTAGACACTGACGTCCGCGTTTTCAGTGACTTTCATCCAAAAGGCAAGGCATTCGTGGGTGAATATCCCAGAGACTAGGAGCGCGGAAAAAATACACTTGCAACTGAGTTTGGATAAAGAGCGGAAATTCTTCATAAGGGAATTTTATGCGTCAGCAATTTGATCATTTGATTTTAGAGTGATCCGTTGCAATAAACAAGTACATTGCAGGAACTACAAAAAGGGTAAATAACGTCCCAATCGAAAGACCTGTGAATATTACTAAACCCATTGAGAATCGACCCGCAGCCCCTGCTCCGGAGGCTACAACAAGGGGTATCACACCAAACACCATCGCCGATGTTGTCATTAAGATCGGCCTTAAACGGATGCCAGCAGCCTGCTCTATTGCCGCTCTTTTTTCGACCCCCTTCTTTTGAAGTTGGTTGGCCACTTCGACAATTAATATTCCGTGTTTACTAATCAAACCCATGAGGGTTACCAGGCCTACTTCCGTATATATATTAATAGATGTAAAGCCCAGGAAAATAAACATCATTGCACCAAATAACGCCAAAGGGACAGATACCAAAATAACGATGGGATCCCTAAAACTCTCAAACTGTGCGGCGAGCGCCAAAAAGACAATAATGATTGCAAATAAAAGGGTAGTAACGAATCCTCCGGACTCTTTCATGAATTGCCTGGATTGACCCGCATAGTCAACGCTATAGCCTGAGGGGGCTACTTCTGTTACTGTATTTCTTAAGAACTCAAGTACTTCTCCTTGAGATGCTCCAGACACCCCTATGATGGTTGCGGAGTTTAGTTGCTGAAAACGGTTGATTGATTCAGGTACAACACTGTATTCGATCCGGGCAACCGTGCTAGCTTGAATAAGTTGGCCGGTGGGTAATTTGATCGTGAAGTCCAATACGTCGGATGGGTTTAATCGGTCAACTTGCTGCACTTGAGGGATGACTTTGTAGGACCTACCAGCAATAGTGAAGTAATTTACGTATCCGCCCCCTAAAGCAGAGCTCATGGAGTTACCTACATCTGCCTCGGTTAGGCCTAGAGCTGCAATTTTGTCCCTATCTACAACCAAAGTAGCTTGGGGCTTATCCACTTTTAGGTCCACATCGACGAAATAAAATTTCCCAGACGCTCTCGCCTTGTCCATGACTTGTTGGGCAACAAGGTTTAAATTTTGGTAAGGCTCGGTGGTGGATAATACAAATTGAACTGGTAGACCTGATGATCCGGGCAGTGCAGGGAATAAAAAAGCTGCAACTCTAGTGCCTGCAATTTGATTCCATTTTTGTTGTAAATCAATTTGAATCTGTTTCGCACTTCTTGTTCTCTCGTCCCAATTTTTAAGCAAAACGCCCCCTATGCCAGAATTGATCGTAGGTACACCCGTGATCTGGAACATTTGCTGGTATTCAGGTATTGATTTGGCGACTTTATAAATCTGGTCAGCGTACGTGAGCATTTGATCAGATGTTGAAGTGGGCGGTCCGGTGACCAATGAGATCACTATTCCTTGGTCCTCATCAGGAGCCAACTCGGAGCGGGACATCTTAAACATGACGACCAACAAGGCCAACAGCAGCGCGCCCATAACGATTAAAACAGGCCAAGTGTGAAGAATGCTGTGTAGGATTTTTAGATAACGGGAATGTACGCGCTCAAAAGTTTTGTCAATTTTTTGAACAAATGTATTGTTCGTATCCTCGGGCTTCAAAAATCTGGAGCACATCATAGGGGATAGGGTCAAGGCAACAACACCAGAGATCGTCACAGAGCCGGCCAATGTAAAGGCAAACTCAGTAAACAAAGCCCCTGTTAAACCGCCTTGAAATCCGATAGGAATATAAACGGCAATGAGAACCAGGGTCATTGCGATAATAGGGCTTCCTAACTCCCGGGCGGCGAGGAGGGCTGATTCAAAGGCGCTTTTACCTTCCTCTTTCATGTGTCTGTCTACATTCTCAACCACAATAATGGCGTCATCGACGACCAAACCAATTGCGAGAACAAGAGCCAATAATGTGAGTAAATTAATGGAGTATCCAAGCACCAGCATCCCTAAAAAAGTGCCGATGAGAGACAAAGGCATTGCAATCACTGGAATAATGACGGCTCTTAAATTGCCTAAGAAAAGAAAAATAACAACCGTGACGATTAAAAGCGCTTCTCCCAAAGTTTTCATAACCTCTATGATTGAGGTATTGATAAAGGAGGTAGAGTCATAAACAATCTCTCCTGTTAACCCACTGGGGAGTGCATTTCGAATACCAGGAAATACGTTTCTTACCCTTTGTGCAACCTCTAATATATTAGCCTCAGGAGCTACTTTGATGCCCAAAAAAACTGAGCGTACACCGCTAAACGCTACATTAAAGTCATAATTCTCTGACCCTAGGCTGATGGTTGCAACATCCTCTAGCCTGACTATTGAATTGCCAGTTTGTTTAATTGCTAATAGTTTAAACTCATCAACAGAATGAAGATCTGTGCCAGCGGTTAAAGGAATCGTCACCATCTGTCCCTTAGAGGCTCCAAGTGTGGCCAGAAAGTTATTGTTCCCTAGTGCCCTGCTGACCTCGGCGGCTGTGACGTTATGAGCGGCCATCTTGGAGGAGTCGAGCCAGGCTCGGAGGGCAAAAAGCCTACCTCCCAATAATTCTGCGGTTTGCACGCCCTCTATGGAATCGAGTTTTGGTTTAACAACTCTAATCAGATAGTCAGTGACGTTATTGGTTGGCAGCACATCGCTGTAGAAACCTAAATACATCGCATCCGTTGTTTGACCCATTTGAACAGTTAAAACGGGTTGCTGAGCCTGAGCGGGAAGCTGGTTTCGAACACTGGCGACTTGAGTGTTGATTTCAGTTAAAGCGCGATTAGCGTCGTAGTTTAAGCGAAGGGTTGCTGTGATCGTTGAGACGCCGCTTGTACTGCTAGAGGAGAGGTAATCGATGCCCTGAGCCTGAGCGATCGCAGATTCAAGGGGCTGAGTGATAAACCCAGCAATGGACTGGGCGTCGGCACCAAAGTAAGTGGTGCTGATGGTGACCACTGCATTTTGAGTTTTTGGATACTGATTCACCGGTAGACTAAATACCGCTTTGAGTCCCAACACAACTATAAAGAGTGAAACGACAGAGGACAGTACGGGTCTGCGGATGAAGATATCTGTAAAGTTCATTTTTTAAAATCCCACTTTGGTTATTTCGCTCACTTCTCTTGCGGAGTGGGACTCGCACTATTGGCGGGCAAGACCGTGTTGTCTATTACTAAAGGGGTGTCGTTCTTTAATTTGATCATCCCGCTAGTAACAACGTCTTGCCCGGGCTCAATTCCTTTTAATATCGCAACTTGGTCTCCTCTAGTGTCCCCTGTAGTAACAAAGACTTGCTGAGCCACTAATGGTTTTTTGCCGCTTGCATCTGCTTTTTCAGATATCTTGGCAATAAAGACAGTCGACCCGTAGGGGTTGTACGTTATTGCTGTTTGTGGAATGGTCAGGTATTTCTTTTTTGCACCTATCAGAACGTTGACATTTGCGAACATGCCCGGTAAAAGTAAGTGGTTTGAATTGTCCAGGGTAGCTTGAACCTGAATATTTCGCATGGCTGTGTCAACTTTAGGATTGATTGCAGTAATGTGAGCCACAAAAGTTTTTCCTGGGTAAGAGTCGCTTGTTAGGTTTACAGTTTGACCTTTGGAGATTTGGGAGAGTTTTTGCTCAGGTAAATAAAAATCAGCATATAAAGAGTTGATGTTTTGAATGGGAACAATTTTGTCACCCGGGTTAAGGTATTGGCCTGGAATAATGGTTGTGATACCAAGTTTCCCAGCAAATGGAGCTCGTATTGACTTTTTCTCTAAAGTGGCAAGTTGTTGATCTGCGATTGCTTTTTTGCTTTTTAAATCGGCAAGATCGTTATCCACCTGCGCCTGAGAGACTGCTTGAGCCGCTAACTGAGCCTGATCGCGCTTTAGCACAACTTCTGCAAGCTCTGCGGCAGCGCTGGCGGCGCGCCAAGAAGCATTGTCCGTATCAGCGTTCAATTGAATCAGCAGTTGACCCATCTGTACCTCCTCACCGGATCGGAAATTAACGGTACGCACCAAACCTGCAATTTCGCTTGACACATCTACGCCGCGAGTTGGTGACAACGAGCCTATGGCGGAGATTTGCGGTTGCCACTCAATCATTTCCGCTTTAATGGTGCTTACGGTTTGAGGACCTGGCTTAGGGACACTGGCTATAAGTTTTTGAATATTTAAATAAAAACCAAACCCCAGGCCAGCAATTAACAAGAGCACTGCGCCGAGCATGATAAGCATGCGTTTTGTCATGATAGTAAAACTCTCAAAATAAGTTAATGTTGAAGATAGGAGGATATGTGGATCAATTTGCCTTTGACAAAGCATTGGGCTGAGCCGACGAGATGGATTGTCTTAATTCCCTTAATTCCTTATCTGCGGAGTTATCGGATGTGTTTGTCGGTTTATTTAACCAACCACCACCTAGGGACTGAAAGAGAGCTGCCGTATCCGCATACCTAGCGGCTTTAGCGTTGATTAGACCAATTAATGCTTGTTGATAAGTTCTTTGTGAGTCCAATAATGCCAAATAGCTAGTGGCCCCTAATTGATATTGCTTCGTACTCAGCTCTAGCGCTTCTTTTGAAATAGATTCCACCTGGGCTTGATCTTTTAAAGTTTGAGTGTCAGCCTCTAACGCTTTCAAAGAGTCTGCAACATTTTGAAAGGCACTTAAAACGGTGGCTCTGTATTGTTGTGTTGCCTGCTCGTAGGTGGCCTTGGAGGCCTTTAATTTTGCACTCAGAGCCCCTCCATTGAAAATCGGTGCAGTAACTCCACCCGCCAAGTTCCAAAACATGGATGGACCGTTGAAAAGTCCGCCCTGATTGCCTGCGGACGATCCGTAACTTGCAGATATATTGAACTGCGGGTATTGATTAGCAGTAGCTACGCCCACTAAAGCGCTTGCTTGGTGAAGCAAGGCCTCACTTGCTTTTATATCTGGCCTTTGCTTGACCAAGTCCGATGCCAGGGAAACAGGGAGGTCCTGTGGCAGGTCTAATGAATCTAAGTCAAATTGTGTCTCTACTGGCTCATTAGGGGGGAGACCCGCGTAGACGGAGAGTTGGTGACGCGTTTGAGATAAGGACTTCTCCAGGGCCGGCAAAGTAGAGCTAGTTTGAGCAACAATGTTAATCTGCTGTAGTACAGGTGCTTTACTAATAGCGCCTGCATTAAATTGTTTTTGTATTACTTCTAGCTGAGTAGTTTGGGCTTTTATTAGCTCTTTGGTTGCTTTAATTTGCTCTCGCAATGAGGCCTCCTTAATGGAGGTCGTAACAACATTTGCTGTAAGTGTGAGGTAAGTCGCTTCAAGCTGATAGTTTTGATACTCCATTAAAGCTTTTTGGCTCTCTATCAGTCTGCGATTTGCGCCAAAGAGGTCAAATGTATAGCTCACATTGACAGATGCATTAACTAAGCCGAAAACTGTCCCTTGCCCATTAGGAAGACCTGCCTGCTGGGATTGAAGTTGATTGAGTTTTTCTCGCTGGGAGCTAAAGCTCCCCGAGACGTTAGGAGTCATCAGACTTGCATATTGATAGTTGTATATTTCAAAAGCAGACTTTAGGGATGATTGCGCAGCTAAAAGATTAGGATTATTTTGAAGTGATTTAACAATGAGTCGGTTTAAGGGCTCATTGTGAAACAGTTGCCACCACTCGGCTGGGATTTGTCCACCTGGGATAAACTTTTGTTTTTTTGGAGAGCCCGTGCCTGGGTCTAATTGGTCCTGTAGGGGGGGTTGTGTATAGGAGGAGGCCTGCAAAGAGGTCTGTGCTAGCTTGGGGGGTACAAAATCGGGTCCGACTGCGCATCCCACTAAGAGTGATAAGAAAATAAAACAGCCTAAGATATGACTGTGTTTTTTCATTTGTGGGGACCTATGAGGTGGGTCAAGTAGACGGTTGGGATTTTTTGACTTCATAAATTTGGAGCTCAGAGCGCAGCGTTTGGACGGTTTCACGTCTAAGCCTCGTATCATGCCACAGGAAAACCCTAGGTCACATTTGAAGGGTATCAAATTCTCACACACGCACCAATATGGTGCATATATTTTATTCCACACTTCTGAAAAACAGCATGCTCCAAATCTTTTTCTCATTAATCCTTTCAAAGCCGCACTCTACTCTGCGCATAGAGTTTTCATAGGTACCAAAAATAATATCCCAAAGGGGTATTCCATAGTTGTTAGAGTGTTTATTCTTCTCATGATGAACTCGGTGCATTTCAGGTCTTACGATGAAGTAACCTATCCATTTGGGCGTTTTTATATTTGTGTGCTCCCACAGTTCAAAAACCCCTACCCAAAAAGTAGTCCAAAGGGCTGCCTCTAAGTTATACCCCAGCAAAAAGTAAGAGACGGCATTAACTATCAAAGCGTTAGATAGAAAATCGCTTGGGTGGGCATAAAAAGCGGTCACAGTCTCAAGTCGGTAAGTGCTGTGGTGAATCTGGTGAAACCACCTCCAAACAGTGTCGCTGTAGTGCCTCAAACGGTGCCACCAGTAGACAAAAAAAGTGACACAGTAATATCCTACTATTCCTTGGACAAATTCGTTCAGGTGGGTTGTTAACCAATTTGCCCTAAATAACAAATTGAAATGACTATTTGTATCATTGAGGTTGGCCTGGATAAAACTACCCAAGACCAATGTAAGCGAAATACCCGCACCTGCAAGTAATACGGCGCGTATGGTCCAAGACCAGTCCCATTCATAAGACTGGTTGGGCCAAATACGCTCTATGCCTATCAGTAAAACGGCTAAACAAGCGTTCAACAAAAAGGTGAGTACCGAAGTATCCATGTGGAATTTATATTAAATTGATACAGCCTACCAAAAATAATTAGGCTTGGCGTAGGTCAGATTTTTTTAAGGGTTTCAAAAAATTCGTTTGATTGGTCTTGATCCGATCTAGGCCAAAATTCTTTTAATGCATGGGATAATTTTTGTTTGCTAATTAAAAGTTGCTGCGAGTCAAGCGCCAACTGTAAAGCGCGCTGGTAATATTCGCTCTCTGTCTCACACACATTTTCCATCATGTCAACGTCGTTTAGTAGACTTGATGCAACTCGAGACGCAAAGCTTGAGCCTCTCAAAGTGACAACCGGCACGCCGCACAAAAGGGAATCCCCAACAGTGGTGTGTCCATTGTACGGGTATGTGTCTAAAAACAAATCAGCATGTTTGTACCGTGCAAGGTGATCCTCTAGGTTGGGGACCCTAGAGGCAAAGATAATTCTCTCGGAATTAATTCCTGAAGCGGTGGCTGTTTTGAGTAGGTTAATCTGCGTGTCCTGGGTAAGTTTCATGAGCCATAGAACGCTGTTTGGAACTTCCTTTAAAAGTCGCATCCAGCATGCAAAAATAGAGGGGGTTACTTTGAAGTTGTGATTAAAGCTACAAAAAACAAATGCATCTGGGGGCAAGCCGTATTCGTTTTTTGCTAGGGGCTTTGCACTAGGCTTAACCGAATTATCTCTAGGCAAATAACAGTGCTTTAGCTCTAGAATTTTCTCTGAAAAGGAGTCTCTAAACTCAGGGGGAACAGTGACAGGGTCGACAATCAGATAGTCCACATAGGGCAAACAAAGAGTTCCGGGAAACCCAAGGTAAGTCATCTGAACGGGGCAGGGTCTGTGTGATAAAACGTCAAGTCGTTCTCCCTCAGTGTGACCAGACAGATCAATCACAATATCGACTTCTAGGGCCCTAAGGATTTTTGCTATTTCAATGCTTGTTTTAGTTTGGCAGTCTAAGTAGTGCTCAAAAGCACATCTATACCTCCTCCAAAGCTCGCTTTGATCGTTTATTCCGACAGACAAGCCAATTAATTCAAAATCATTTTTGTTGGCTTTCTCAACCATTGATATGAATAAGTAGCCCACTGGGTGAATCCTGTAATCAGCGGACAAAAAAGCAACTCGTTTCCTAGGGTGCTTGTAAACCTCTCCTGTCCAGAGCGCTGGATTTGATGATTTGATTTTTTCTGCTACGTACCCCTGAGTTGCTTTTTTTACCAAACGCACGTCCCCTGATATACCTGTAAAGGTCAGTGGCGCGCAGACCAAAGAGCCAGTCTCTACGCCTTTGATAATTCTTTGCTGAATTAAATCAAAGTCCTCCCACTCACAGTTATGGACCATACACAGCATAAGTTGTGAGTTGGCTTTTGGTGAATTTGGGTCTATTTCTATGATGCGTTTAAAAATATTACCGGCTAATTTAAACTCTTTAAATTGGGTCAGCATAACTCCTTGGCTCTCTAAGAGGGGAATGTTATTGGGCACTTGCTCGCACCCCTCAACCAAAATAAGTAAAGCTTCTTTATGTCTATTCAAAAACTGTAGTAAGGCAGCAATATTAAGATACATACCCGTGTGTTTGGGGTCTACGCTTATCCCTTGGCGATAACAGTCTATGGCCTCTGGGTAACGTCCTAAATCAGTGAGGAGTTTTCCTTTGGCGTGATAGCTTGGCGCAACAGTTGGATAAAATTCAATGGCACTTGAGAAAAGCGATAGGGCTTTGTCATTTTCACCAAAAGCAATATTAACTATTCCAAGGGTGTATAGAGCTGTAAAATTTTTAGGATCTAACTCAAGCGCTCTTAGAAGAAGTTTTTCAGCCCCGGCGTTATCACCACTATTTTGCAGACCTACTCCCTTTGAGGTGAGAGAGATGACTTCGGGGGAGGTTTCACTGCCATTAGCGGGTTTGGTTTTAAGAAGAACCTCCACCATTTCAAGATGTGCCTTGGCCGGAGCAAGTTTGGCGTCTAACAAGAGAGCTTGCTTAGCAGAGTTGATTGACTCCTCAAATTTCCCCGTATTTGAATAAACGATCGACATAGCCAAGTGACCCAATGCAAATTTGGGACTTAAAAGAAGTAATTTCTTTAAGTACTCATGCGCTATTTCAAAATTCTTAGCTGTAGACTCAACTGCCCCCAAGGAGTAAAGCACCGCAGAGCTCTTGGGTTCGGCTTTTAAAAGCTCTAGAAATAAGTCACGCGCTTTGTCCAAATCTCCACCAGTTTGAAGACCAATAGCCTGATTTAAACGTTCTTGAAACACTTTAGGGGAGATTTTCGGCTTCATAATTAGAAATGTGGAGTGGGCGAAAGTCTGGGTAACCCGTTGATTTTAGACTCAGTTAAACTAAATTGCTTTCAATGCTTGTTCGCAGTTACGTGCAGTTTTATTAAGTTGTAGGGTTAAAATGAGTGTTTAGGCTTAAAAAAATGATCCATTTACCATGATCTTGTTAATGGTTTTACAAGCTCTGTTGGCTATTTTATATTTTTATACAGCCCCATTTTCAATGTCCCCGGCTTTGTATATTACTTTGATTATCAATGTAGGCGCTCTTTTTAAGCTTGGGCAAGCATTTCAAAATTTAGGAGCTGATTTTTTTGACCGCATTAGACTTTTAAGATGGATTTTTTCGATAACTCTACTGTTGCTTGAGTTTTTTATATATTTGCGTCCCGATCCTGTAAGTTTGACGGCGCTTCAAGGCTTTATCAATGATGCTGAGGTATTTGTGACGGGATTGTTGGTGGGCGTATTGTGGCAAGATAAACTAATAGGCTTTAAATTTAATCTTTTTGGCAAGTTAAAAGATTGATACAGGTAACTTCATGCGTCCCCCTTTTCAGCCTCAGCCCCAAAAGCTTAACAAGGCACTAATCATACGTTTGACGCAGTTGCTTACTCAGGCGGTAGATGCCCAAAACAAGGGGCAAATGCAAGAGGCAAAGTCTTTGTACCAGCAAGTTGTTAAGTTACAGCCAGCTAATTTTGAGTGCTGGCATATTTTGGGTATCTTTGAATATCAAAATAAAAACTATGCAGAGTCACAAAAACTTTTTAGAAAAGTTCTTTCGATAAATCCCCGATATGCACCTGCTCACTGCAACTTGGGGTTAGTTCTTCAAGATATGGGTGATCTGGCTGGATCTATTTTGTGTTACGACAAAGCACTCAGTTTGGATCCTGCCCTCGCTGCGGCTCACAATAACAAAGGCAATTCTTTAAAAGTTATGGGCGACTTGGCCCATGCGTTGACTCATTTCCTCAACGCAGTTTGTTATTTACCAGACTATCCACAGGCTCTTTACAATGCGGCCGAAGTGTACAAATCCCTTGAGATGTGGGACTTGTCCTTAGCTTTTTATAACAGAGCTATCCAGGCTCGGGTCGATTACTTCGAGGCCTATAACAACCGAGGCCTATTGCTACAGTTCTTAAACCGCGTTGAAGAGGCTATCGATAGCTTTAACAAAAGTATTGAGCTTCAACCCGGCTATGCTCCAGCTCATACCAATAAATCACTAGCGCTTTTGCTCAAAGGGGACTTTGAAGAGGGTTGGAGAGAACATGAGTGGCGCTGGAGGATGGTTGAATTCACCTCAGCGCAACGTAATTTCACCAAGCCTCAATGGACGGGTCAATTTGGTTTTAGTGGAGGATTGAAAGGAAAAAAGATTCTCGTCCACTGCGAGCAAGGTATTGGTGATACGCTTCAGTTTTGTAGGTATTTGCCGCTTGTACATAAAACCGGTGCGGAGGTTTTTGTGGAGGTGCAAGACTCTTTATACAGTTTGATCGCACAGCTTGTCTCACCTGATTATTTAATCAGGCAAGGAGATCCTTTGCCGGAATTCGATTTTCATTGCCCGATGATCAGTTTGCCCTTTGCAGTTTTTGCCTTTCACCCTGAAATACCAGCACATGAACACTATCTAAAACCAAATGACGCCATAAAAATGGCTTGGTCTCAAAGATTGGGTAACCAAAGGAAAAAGAGGATAGGCTGGGTATGGAGTGGCAATCAATTCCACCATAACGATGGCCACAGAAGCTTGCCTTTGCAAACTTTAAAGCCCTTTATTGAACTACTTGACAATGATTTTGAGCAATTTAGTTTGCAAAAAGATCTAAGGCAGGGAGAGTCGGAGATTTTGAACGATTTACCCTGTATGCTTAATCTGTCTGAATCGATTGCGAGCTTCGAGGACACAGCAGCTTTATGCGCTTTGATGGATATCGTAATAACAGTTGACACGAGTGTTGCTCACCTATCTGGATCTTTGGGCCGACCTACATGGCTTTTGCTTGCGTTCGCTCCAGATTGGCGGTGGATGCTTGATAGGGACGACTCCCCATGGTATCCCTCTTTTAAACTTTTTAGACAAAAAGCAATTTCAGATTGGGCAAGCGTTTTGAGTTCGCTTTGTGCCGAACTAGAAAAACATGATTAAAGATGGCACATCAGAATTTACAACTGGCGTTACAGTAAATATCTCTTTCACTAGCCTAAAGAGTTCACTTTCATTGTTACATGCAGTATTGCTTTTATTGATCGTAGCTATTTGGGGCACTAACTTTGTGGTTATGAAATATACCGTTGATGTTATTCCACCCCTGATGCTAGCTACTTTGAGGTTTTTTTTCACCCTTATACCGACAGTATTCTTTGTAAAAAGACCTAAAGCGGATTTAGCTAATTTGGCAGGCTACGGTTTATCAATTGGTGTATTGCAATTTGGATTTTTGTATGTTGCTGTGAACGGACGCATTACCCCTGGACTTGCCTCTTTGGTAGTCCAGACCCAAGTACTTTTTACGATTGCTTTATCGGCTTACTTAAATAAGGAGAGTGTGAGGCCCCACCAACTCATCGCTTTGGTGATTGCTGTAGTTGGTCTGCTAATTATCGCCTCCAATACAGATTCCAATACGACACCACTTGGTTTAGGATTGACTTTCGTTGCGGCGCTAGGATGGGCTATCGGCAATTTATTTTCAAAGAGGGCAGTAGACGTCGATATGCTGAGTTATGTGGTTTGGTCCGCTGCATTTTCCTGTCCAGCATTGCTTTGTCTATCTTTTTACTTTGAGGGTGTAGATCATTTCTTTCAAGTCATTCAAGTTATAAGTTGGCAAACATGGGCAGGAGTTATTTGGCAAGGCTGGTTTAGCACTATCCTTTGTTACGCTGTTTGGGGGTGGCTGCTTGCAAGGTATACGGCGGCAACAGTCTCTCCATTTGCATTGCTTATCCCGGTATTTGGGATGGGGGCATCTGCTTTTTTTCTAGACGAATCAATACCGATGTGGAAAAGTGGTGCTGCTTTAATAGTCATTTTTGCGATGCTATTGAATACATTTGGTGCAAAACTAATTCAGGGGTGGAGTAAAAATCCACACGTAAAAGGTTAGCGCAGTTATTTATATGTCTTTAATACTTTTAAGCATACAAGACCATAAAACCAAAGCTGACCATTTCTTAGCATTGGGAGACCTATCAAGCGCATTAGAAATATATATAAGCGGTCTAATTATTCATCCTGAGAGTTTAGAGCTTAATTTGTGTGCTGGGTTTGTTAAAGGGCAATTAAACTTAATGCCAGGAGCCTTAGAGCATTTTCGACAGGCTTCTCAATTAGATCCAAACTCTCTTGATGCTTACAGAGGCTTAGCGCTGTGCGCAGAAAATTTAAACGATTGGACACTTGCCCTGCAAGCCAACAAAAAAACGATTGATCTTATAAGTCGTGATTTACGAAATTCAAATTTAGATGATCTTCGTAACATCTTAAGTATTTTTAAAAAAACAATTGATATTTACTGCACATTAAATCTTGAAGATCAGGCGTTAGATTTTATCGATGACACTTTAGTGCTCTTTCCTTGTGAAGGTTTAATTTATACTTATAAAGGGTTGATCAGTGATCAAAAAAGGGCAACCGATCCTTGCGATAAGTGTTCTTTGAGAAGAAGTATTGAGTGTTATGAAAGGGCTATTTCAATTGACCCCTCAAGGGCTGAAAATCATTATTTTCTGGCAAATCTTTTATCCACACTTAAGCAGTGGCAAAAAGCGGTAAATACCTTTAATGTGGCGTTACAACTCCGCCCCAATCATATAGAGTCGCACAATAATATTGCCGTAGCTTATCAGGCGCTTGATGATGGAGAACGTGCTTCATACCACTTTAAAAGATGTATTGAGTTTTTAGAAGTCTTATCAATTGAAGCCACTAACCCAAAGCTTTGTGCGCCGCAATTGTTTTTTAATGCTGGTGCCGCATTGGTTTTGCAATTCAAGGACGAAGAAGCTAGAGCCTACTTTGAAAGAGCCCTTTTGCTAGATCCCCGGTATCCGCAGCTTTTGGGGGCTTACGTGCATTTGAGAATGAAGCTGTGCGACTGGTACACACGAACTAAAATTGCATACCCATCAAAAACCCAATTCAGTAGGTTTGACTTAAACGAGCTTATTCGTATTTTGCTCAAGTGGGTTCAAAAAAAAGAGATATTGGTTCATCCCTTCACACTGCTATCTATAACGGACAATGCTCCGATACATCTTCAAGCTTCAATCACTTGGGCAAACAGTATAGTCAAAGAGGTGAGTTTCTTTAAAAAAGAATTCAATCAACACGCGAGCCAACTTGGTGTGCTAAAAGTAAATCAGGGGATGGTTGAGGCCGGTGTATGTGAAATTCAAACAAATTCTCAACTCAAGCAACGCAAGGCAAAGATTCGAATAGGTTATTTTTCTTCTGATTTTAAAGAGCATGCAACCGCCTACCTCATTGCTTCACTGTTTGAGTTGCATAACAGGGAAGATTTTGAAGTTCTAGCCTATTCTTGGAGCGTTAACGACGAAAGTCTGATTCGCAGCCGGTTACAGGCTTCCTTTGATTATTGGTATGAAGTACAAAATCTCACCGATATTGAATTAGCTCAACTTGCTCGCAGCCATAATTTAGCAATCGCTGTAGATCTTAAAGGCTATACCCAAGGGGCAAGAACTTCAATTTTTGCTCTAAGAGTAGCTCCAATCCAACTTAGTTACCTGGGGTATCCGGGATCTTTGGGGGCTGATTTCATGGATTACTGCGTGGTGGATCACGTTGTTGTTCCACCAGAGCACAGTTCGTTTATGCATGAAAAATTAATATTTTTGCCTCCCTCATACCAGGTAAATGATTACAAACAACTAGCTAAACCACGTCTTACAGCAAAGACTGAGCACGGTTTGCCCCTAGAAGGTGCTGTTTTATGCGCGCTAAATAGTAGCTATAAAATCACACCCGATATGTTCAGTATCTGGGTATCAATTCTTCTTGAACAAGAGCAGGCGATTATTTGGTTACTCGAGGATACAGATTCTGTAGTGAATAATCTTCGAGAATTTGCGCTGCAAAGAGGTGTTAACCCAAAGCGTTTGGTATTTGCCAAAAGGGTATCTCATGATCTTCATCTAGAAAGACTCAAGCATGCGGACTTATTTTTGGATACATTTCCCTGCAACGCCCATACATCAGCAAGCGACGCCCTAGGGTCCGGATTACCGTTGGTAACAATGTGCGGAGGTTCATTTGCCTCAAGGGTTGCAGCAAGTTTGTTAGCTTCTTTAGGACTCAATGAGTTAGTGACTTACAGTTTACAGGGCTATAAGAATAAAGTGCTTGAGCTTCTTAAGGAGCCTGAACGGTTGAGTTTGATAAAAGCGCAACTCTTAACTAGAAAAGAATCCTCAAGCATGCCCTTATTTGATACTCACAGATTTATACTTCATTATGAGAAATGCCTAAATTCGATTGTTGGAGTTGAGTCAGCTCAATGACATAAAACTACCGGCTACTCTTTACATTCAACGATATCAGCCTCGATATGACCCATGAATAAATTAGTCAATCCGACTTCAAATAAAGACAATATAGAGGTACTTTTTGATCTTGCGTCAAGAAATGCGGCTATGGGCCAATTCGAGCTTGCGCGCGAGCAGTATCTTCAGATACTGAGAACTGAGCCCACTCATCTTGAAACGTTGATTAATTTTGCTGTTCTATTAGTGGACGCTGGCTATACCAGTGCTGCAAAAACAGCATACCTTCAAGCACTTAATCATCACCCTAATAATAGGTTAGCTAATATAAATCTGGCTAATTTGTATTTCATGGAAAGAGAGTTTGAAAAAGCAAAAATTCACTATAAATTTGTCCTAGGTGTTGATCTTAATAAGCACCCAATAGACGCAGAGCATCAAAGAAACACGGCACACGCACATCAAGGCCTTGCGCTTGTTTATTTTGAGGAGGGTAATCATGAGCTAGCAGCTTATCACCACGCTCAAGGTTATGCGCTGGAGACAGTTCGTGTGTTTCAAAATCAAGGTAATGCAAGTCCCAAATCTTTATTGGTATTTATCGCGGGAAGAGGCGGAGATGTGCCCTGGCGCTCCGTGGTTGATTCAGCCTACTTTAAGGTGCATACGATAGCGGTCGATTATTTCAAAAGTATGAGCAATGGAGTCAACTCGCTTCCAATGCACGATTTGATTTTCAATGCAATAGGAGACGCAGACTCCAGTGCTGAGTCTCTAAATAAAGCGATTGATTTAATAGACTCTTGTGGGAACGATCCGCCTAGGCCTTTAATTAACGATCCGATTGCTGTTTTAAAAACTGGTCGCCTTAACAATGCAAGAAGATTTGGGTTTCTTGAGGGTGTACGCACTCCTAAAACTTATTTGCTCAAAAGAGGAGAACTAGATCATTTAGCGCTTTTGGAACAAACTTTAGCGCAAACCCTCGAGTTTCCTTTAGTTGTGAGAAGTCTTGGTTTTCAAACGGGTCAACATTTTGAATACGTTGCTGATTTCCAGGATTTGATCAAGTTTGCCAGAACTCTTCCCGGTGACCAATTGTTATTGATGGAGTTTTTAAACGCATGTGACAAGAAAGGATTTTTTAGAAAATACCGTGTGATGAGCATTAACGGTGAGTTGTTTCCACTGCACCTTGCACTCTCAAAGCATTGGAAAGTCCACTACTTTAGTGCAGCTATGAAAGACTCACCCGAGAACAGAGTCGAGGAGCAACATTTCTTAGAACACATGAACCAATCGATTGGACGCTCTGCGTTTGAAGCTTTGAAGACAATTTCAGAATTAGTCGGATTAGACTATGCAGGAATTGATTTTGGGTTGAGTGATACTGGAGAGGTATTGTTTTTTGAGGCTAATTCCACAATGGTTATGGCGCTACCCCCTGTCGAGTCAATATGGGACTACAGACGAGGGGCAATCCTTGCCGCCAAACATGCAGCCACTCAAATGCTAATTCAAAAATCGAGCCTTTAAGACTGCCCCTAAATGTTTTAGCTAAATACCCTTTCAAAGGTCATTCTTTGTTTTTTGCCTGTAATGTAAAGCTAGTAATAATTAAAGCGTCTAAAATAGACTAAATTCAGTGCTTACAAAATTTGGTTTCGTTTCCCCCCTTTTCCTATTTTTCTAACTTATGTTTATTCAAAATACCTGGTATGTTGCCGCTTCAAGTGAGGATATTAAAGACAAGCCATTAGGTCGCATGATTTGCAATCATCGAATGGTTTTCTTTCGCAACTTGGATAATGAAGTTGCTGCTTTAGAGGATTTCTGTCCCCACAGAGGCGCTCCCTTGTCTCTTGGTTTCACCAGTGGTGGAAATATTGTTTGCGGATACCATGGCTTGGCCGTTGACTGTAGCGGCCACGCTGCTGCGATGACGGGTCAAAATACCTCCCAATTTCCTAAAGTAAAAAGTTTTCCTGCCGTCGAACGCTACGGCTTTATTTGGGTATGGCCAGGCAACGCAGAGTTGGCCAATGAATCGCTAATTCCAGTCATGCACTGGTATAACAACCCTGACTGGGCGTACGGGGGAGGGATGTACCACATCAATTGCAACTATCTGCTCATGATTGATAACCTGATGGACTTAACCCACGAAACTTACGTGCACGCCTCAAGTATTGGACAATCCGAGATTGAGCAAGAACCAGTTAAAACAACCTTTGATGAAAAGACGGTCTGTACAAGCCGTCATATGTCCGGTATTAAGGCCCCCCCCTTTTGGCAACAAGCTTTATTAGCCCAGGGTTTGCCTGCTAATGAAGCAGTGGACCGGTGGCAAGTCTGCAAATTCTCACTTCCCACTCATGTGATGATTGATGTGGGTGTGGCGGTGGCGGGTAAAGGCGGTTATGACGCACCGAACCAATACAAGGCCGCTAGCACTGTTGTAGATTTCATTACGCCTGAGAGTGAGACATCGATGTGGTATTTTTGGGGTATGGCTAGACAATTCAAAACTCAGGATCCTGCAGTTACCGATCAAATTAGGCAGGGACAGGGCGGTATTTTTGGAGAGGACTTACAAATGCTTGAGCGCCAACAAAGCAACTTGTTGCACTGGCCACAACGTAGACTTATGAAGTTAAATATTGACGCCGGCGGAGTTCACTCGCGAAGAATAATTGAAAAAGAGATCTCTCTTGAAACTCAATTAACCACTTAATTGAACCCAGTGAGGTGTGGGGAAAGCAGAGCAATCGACTAAGAGCAGAATTGGATGTGAATACTCTCTTTGGGCAAAGCCAATTTATGTCGTTTAAATATTTCCTCAAACGCCTTCTCCAAATACTTGGTAAATTCAGCGCTTTTGAATAACGGAGCTTTGGCTTTAGCTAAGTTCAGTTTATGTCTAATAGCGTCCAACTCATCCCTATGAGTTGCAAGGTGTATCGCCAACTGCATGTAGTCTTCATCATTTTGGGTAATCATCTCCGCAAGCCCTAGGGCGCTCAGCAAACTGGCACAAACTCTGGCGGCAAATCCTTTTCCAATTTGTGTCAAAACCGGCAAGCCAGCCCAAAGGGCATCACTAGCTGTGGTGTGGGCGTTATAGGGCAGCGTGTCTAAAAATAGATCGGCGTGAATATGCCGGCCTAAATGCTCAGAAAGCGGCAGTCTATTTGCAAATATAAGCCGTTGTGGATCAACACCTCTTTTAAGTGCTTCTAATTTAAGATTCTCGGCAATTTGTAAATCGTCCTCTAAAAGCCAGAGGACACTTGACCCAACTTTTTTCAATAAATCCATCCAAATTGTAAAAACAGAGGGAGTGATTTTATAAGTACTATTAAAGCAACAAAATACAAAACTATGCATGGGCAGTCCGTGGTCTAGTTTAGTTTTTTTGCAGGGCTTAATTAAGCGCTTCGTATCGTTGATTTGATAGGAATCAGGTAAGTAGATAATTTTCTCGCTGTAACAAGCTTCATACTCAGGGGGGATGCAGACTTTATCTGCAATCAAATAGTCCATGCATTCTGAGCCGCTTGTGCCTGGGTACCCAAGGTAGGATACTTGAATGGGGGCACAGCGGTGCACAAAGATGTTAAATTTGCTGTCTAGCGTAAAACCTTTTAAATCAATAGCAATATCAATACCTTTTGCTTTGCAAAGATCAGCTATTTCTTTATCGCCTATGTCCTTGACATCTATAAAGTGTTCGACTGCGCTTTTGATCCTCTTTTGCATATCGTCTTCAGTATGTGGGCCAAAGGAAATTGCAAACACTTCAAATTTATCTTTTGCATGCAATTCAAAGAGCTCTGCTATCAAAAAGGCCGTGGCGTGATTATGAAAATCGGCTGACAAATAAGCAATTCGGATCCTTTTATTTAAATCCTCGGTTATGAGCGGGCCTATGCGTGGGTTTAGAAGGGGTTTACTGCATTCCTCTACGCCGATTGGTTTAGGGTGTTTATCTTGAACCCAAAGCACAGAGCTTTTAAGATGGAGTAAAGGGGAATCAATTAATGCGAGAACAGGAAAGGGGTGACTGATATTTTTAGATTGTTCAATTAATGCAATCATTTGATCCACTAAAAACCCTGTTTTTTTAAAAGGCTCATTTTCGAAAAGGTATCTCTTTGAGTTTATTTTTGTTAAGTCATTCAAACTCGACGCCTTCGACGCATTCGACCCATTCGAATGATCTGACTCATCTGACCAACTGGACCAATCGCCAGCGTGCATTTGAGTGTGAATGAGATTACCCAACGCATATTCATAATTAGGGTCAATAGATATCAGGTGTTTAAAGTCTTCTATGGCTAGTTTGTAGTGTTTTAGCTGCCTAAGTGTGAGTGCTCGACCATTTAATGCCTTAATGAAACTAGCATCAATTTCCAGTGCCTGGTCGTAGTTTTGTTTTGCGTCCTCATAAAACCCAAGCTGGTGTTGTACGACCCCTAGGTTGTAAAGTGTCTCTAGCCGTTCGGAATTATTGGCCAGCTCTAATGCGTATTTATAAGACTTATTTGCGCTGTTAAATTGTGATAGTTCTTTACACGCATTTCCCAAATTGTTCCAGCCCCCATAAGAACCCGGGTTGAGGAGAACGGCACAAGTTAATGACTCCTTAGACAGTTCGTACATGGCGCCTAAAAATTGGACTGTACCTTTATTAAAGTAGGCATCTGAGAGTGCAGGCTCTATTGAAATTGAGCGGCTTAGTAGTAGGATAGCCTCCTCGTAGTCTTTTTTTGCGCTCAGTTCGTTTGCAAGATTAATATACGCGGGGTAATGTTGGGGGCTCAACTCGATAGATTTTTCAAAGGCTTTTAGACATTTTGATTGAGATTTTTCATCTTTCATGTCTCTGAGCAAACATGCCAAATTAAAATGCGCTGGAGCAAAATCTCCTTTTATGCAGATACTTCTTTTATAGCTCAAAAGAGAGCCCTGAAGGTCCCCAAGTTTATGAAGTGCGGTACCTTTGTTTATGTATGCTTGGTGCTCTTGAGGATTCAGCACAATAGATGCATTCAAGTAATGAACTGCTAGTTGGTGCTCTGCAAGCTTTAGACACGAAGTGGCAGCGCTGTAATAGGTTAGGAAATAATTTCGTTCAAACATCAAAGCATTTTTAAATTTCTCTAAAGCCAATCGATCTTGACCCTGCTCTTGGTATAAAAGACCCACTAAATTAAGCGTTTGAAAGTGATTAGGCTCTTCTTTTAAAATGCAGAGATATAGTTCCAAGGCTTTGGCCAAGTCCTTTTTTTCATGAAAGCTAAGAGCTCGATCGATTGCTAATTTAAGATTCATTTAATGGATCACTCTATTAATTAGGATCTTCGGATTCTGTGTAAAGAAGGCGAAAAAGACTCAGTTTACAATCAGCTAGTTAGTTTAAGGTTTTTATTTTTAGCTCACAAATAGTATACAAAGCTGAATACACGAAAAGTTTTTAGTTTGTGCTAATTAAGTCAAACTCACATGGAATGATGGGATATTAATGCGTTTTGCTTTCACCGCCTCCGATAGATATCTAGGGATTGTTGAGACTTTTGTGGAAGCTGGTTGGACGCCAGTCAAACTGTTTACGCTTCCAACAGACGATAACCGAGTCTTTCCAGTAACAGCAACCCTTAATTTCGCGGCTCAAAGGGGTTTGCCCATACAGCTCTCACCGATTCAAGAGGAGGATCTGAAGACTTTGGCTGAAAAGGGCTGTGAGGTATTAATTGTTGCCAGTTATAGTTTCAAGATCCCCGACTGGACGCCTTACCTTAAATATGCAATAAATTTTCATCCCTCTCCACTGCCAGTGGGTCGAGGCCCTTACCCAATGATTCGCGCCATACAACAAAGGCTGCCAAGTTGGGGAGTCGCCTGTCATAAGTTAGCACCAGCCTTTGACTCTGGGGACATTTTAGCGATAGAGGAGTTTCCTTTATCAGCAACGGATAATCACGACATATTAGACCTAAAAATTCAAATGGCTAATAAAAGACTCGCCAAACGTGTTGTCAACGACTTTCAATCGCTTTGGGGCCAATCCCAGCCGCAAAGTCCCAGTGAGTTTTGGCGGCTTTGGAGAGAAGGGGACAAAACCATTAATTTCAACTCTAAAGTTGGAGATATTCTGACCCAGATTGATGCTTTTGGAATCCATGAGGTGATCGCACATGTTAATGGTTTTAAAGTTCGTGTAAAACGCGCCCTGGGCTGGGTCGAAAACCATGAAAATATCCCAGGGCACGTAATTCATGCATTTGGCTCCAATGTAGTGGTTGCTGCGCTGGACGGCTATATTGCTCTGACAGAATGGACCGCAGAGGGGCCCAGTTCGGCACAAAGTAAATCTTGATTATTCATTACGTGCGCATTTTGACAAACTCACAATAGCTAGGAGTTTAAGAAACAGGCATTAATTTAACAATGTTGGTTAGTTTTTTCTCATAGAATACTGCAAAGTATTAGTTAATGAATTTATCACCCCCCCCCCTCCCGAGTAAATAGGACCACCATATGTTAGATTTATTTACCAATCCAGATACTTGGTTGGCACTGTTACAAATTTGTATTATCAACATTGTGTTGAGTGGGGACAATGCGGTTGTAATTGCTTTGGCTTGCCGCTCTTTGCCTCCCAAGCAAGCTAAAACGGCTTTTATGATAGGTGCAGTTGGTATCATAGTTCTGAGGGTAGGATTAACGGCCGTCGCGTCCCTTTTGCTTGATATCCCCTTTGTCTCAATTGTGGGTAGTGTTCTCTTGGTCTGGATTGCGGTCAAGCTATTTGCTAGTGATGAGGATGATCAGGACCTAGAGGGAGGCTCCCATTTTTGGGAGGCTGTGAGAATTATTATCATCGCCGATATTGTCATGAGCCTTGACAATGTCTTAGGTGTGGCAGCAGTTGCAAAAGGACACACTTGGATGCTTATTCTTGGAATGGTTATAACTGTGCCGCTCATCCTATTTGGCAGCGCCCTCATAATGAGACTGATGGACCGTTTCCCTTTGGTCATCCCCCTCGGAGCTGCTTTGTTGGGTTATGTGGCAGGCGAAATGCTGATAGGCGATCCTGCAATATCTAGCTATATAGCTACCAATATTCCAATGGCTAATTTTATTTTCCCTTTAGCGGGAGCTGCATTAGTTTTTGCTATTGGCAAGTTCTTGGAGCGTCGCAATCAATCCAGTCGCTCTGAGCAATCGAGCTGAAGCTTATACGTATGGGATTAAATAGGCACACACTCTAGCGAGACCATTGATTTGAATCCATGATTCAAAAAATACACTGCCTGCTTGAAACTTGAACTTATTGAGGCTTCTTTTTAGCAGCCCAATTACCGTAAACCCTAATTTTACTTTGAAGCAATTGACCTATTATTTGGCATCAGTTTTAAATTCGCGTGGTGCGAAACTTTTTTTAGGGTTCAAAAATTTATGCCAACGAACAGAATGTTCAATAGAAGAGAAATCGTCTCAGGTCTAGGTGCACTTGCTATACCTTTGTCTGGGCTTTGCGCCGATGACCCTGATTTTCCCAATAAACCAATAGAGATTGTGGTCCCAGCCTCTGCAGGGGGCGGGACAGATGCAGTTTCACGTGCTTTTTCTGAAGCAGCAAAAAAATACTTAAGCCAGCCCGTAACTATAAATAACAAACCTGGAGCCTCTGGGGCTATAGGAATGGGTGACATGATCAATGCTAAACCAGATGGCTATAAGTTGTGTATGGTGATTGTTGAAATTACTATCTTGCCTTCTTTGGGTTTGACCAAATATACCTATGAGGATTTCATTCCTATCGCCCAGCTAAATGCAGATCCTGCCGCGATAACTGTGAAGGCAGATTCGCCTTGGAATACGATTGAAGAATTTCTAAGCGATGCCCAAAAATCCCCTGATAGCATTAAGATGGGCAACTCCGGAAACGGGTCTATATGGCATTTGGCACATGCTTCTCTTGAGGATAAAGTCGGGGTGAAATTCAATCCAATTCCCTTTCAAGGCGCTGCTCCCGCGGTCGTCGCTTTGCTGGGAGGGCATATTGATGCTGTGTCCGTGAGTCCGGGCGAGGTCTCAGCCCAAGTTGCAGCTGGAAAACTGCGCACACTAGCCGTCATGTCGGACCAAAGAGTCAAAGGTTTTGACAAAGTTCCAACGCTTAAAGAGCGTAAGATTGATCTATCTATAGGCGCTTGGAGAGGGCTTGCTACACCAAAAGGAACCCCGGCTAATGTCGTTGCCACATTGAGAGCGGCCGCAAAAGGGGCTGCCTCTGAGTCCATGTTTAAAGATTCTTTGGATAAGCTAAATCTTGGGTTTGCCTATAATGATGCGGATGTCTTTAAGCAAATTATGCAAAAAGACAGCGAGATGTTTAAAAAACTCATCGCAAAAATAGGGCTTAAAGTTTGACAAAAAAGATTTGAATCTTAAACTTATTGTCTATTCATTATTTTTAAAGCGTGTTGATCTAAGGGTTAGGGGGTTTTTAAGTTAAGCCTCGGTTATAATGAAGAGCTTTTTAGCACCTTTTAATCACACGCCCACGCTTTATTTAAAGACCAATCCCTCAATCGAACACACCCTCGAAGAGTTAACTCTTAAAGGTGCGATGGGCGTCACCGAAATTTAAACGGAGAACCCATTGCTTTTGTCTCTTCAGGGAAAATTTCCTCTAGCCATTTTGGCGTTAAACGACGGCACCGTCTATGTGGGTCATTCAATTGGGGCTGCGGGCCTAAGCGTTGGAGAGGTTGTCTTCAACACAGCTTTGACCGGTTATCAAGAAATCCTTACCGATCCCAGTTACTGTCAGCAGTTGGTGACCTTAACTTACCCTCACATCGGGAACTACGGCATTAGTCGAGAGGACGTTGAATCGGACCGCGTTTACGCGGCCGGTTTAATCATCAAAGATCTTGCCCTGAGAGCATCTAACTTTAGAAGCACTGAGGATCTCACTGCTTATTTAACTCGTCAAGGTACGGTTGCCATTGCGGGTATTGACACCAGAAGTTTAACCAGAAGACTGAGAACCCATGGTGCTCAAAATGGAGCTATTCTTTGCTTACCTGTAGGTCAAGGGCTTGACGCGGCAACCCTTAAGTCGGCATCTGAAAAAGCTTTGGCTGCGGCACGCTCTGCGCCCTCCATGAGCGGACTAGACCTTGCTCAAAAGGTATCCGTTACTAAATCTTTTGAATGGACTGAGTCGCAGTGGGTTTTAGGCAAAGGTTACGGCACGCCCAAAGATCTTAAGTATCACGTGGTTGCCTATGACTTTGGTGTGAAACGAAATATTCTTCGTATGCTGAGTCAAAGAGGATGCAAAATAACTGTGGTTCCTGCAAAGACAACTGCTGAACAAGTTTTATCTCTTAAGCCCAGTGGAGTCTTCTTGTCCAATGGCCCAGGCGACCCACAACCTTGTGATTACGCCATCCACGCGGTAACTACTTTGATTGAATCGGGTCTTCCAACTTTTGGTATTTGTTTGGGCCACCAAATCATGGCACTTGCCAGTGGCGCAAAAACATTCAAAATGAAATTTGGACATCACGGTGCCAATCATCCTGTGCAAGAGATATCCTCTAAAAGAGTTTCCATTACAAGTCAAAATCACGGCTTCGCAGTTGACGGTGAAACTTTGCCTGCTAATTTAAAGCCAACTCACGTCTCTCTTTTTGATGGCACGATTCAAGGGCTAATGCGCACCGATCGGCCCGCATTTTGTTTTCAAGGACACCCCGAAGCATCACCCGGACCACACGATATAGATTATTTGTTTGACCGCTTTACAGCGCTCATGGAGAAGAGTTAAATGCCAAAGCGCACCGATATAAAAAGTATTTTGATCATTGGCGCAGGCCCCATTATTATTGGTCAAGCTTGTGAGTTTGATTATTCAGGTGTTCAGGCCTGCAAGGCTTTACGAGAGGAGGGCTTCAAAGTTATTTTGATCAACAGTAATCCGGCCACGATAATGACAGATCCCTCAACTGCGGATGTCACCTACATTGAGCCGATTACTTGGCAAACGGTTGAGAAAATCATCCTTAAAGAAAGGCCTGATGCGATTTTGCCGACCATGGGGGGGCAAACTGCTTTGAACTGCGCACTCGACTTGTGGCATCAAGGGATACTCAAAAAATACAATGTAGAGTTGATTGGCGCTAGCCCACAGGCCATAGACAAAGCTGAGGACCGTCTCAAGTTCAAGGAGGCAATGACGAAAATCGGTCTAGGCTCTGCAAGATCAGGTATAGCTCACAGCATGGACGAGGCCTGGACAGTTCAAAAGACTTTGGGTTTCCCAACCGTCATTCGTCCTAGTTTCACGCTCGGCGGAACCGGGGGCGGCATTGCTTACAACTCAGAAGAATTCGAAACCATTTGCAAGCGTGGACTTGAGGCCTCTCCCACCAATGAATTGCTCATTGAGGAGTCACTACTGGGGTGGAAAGAGTATGAGATGGAGGTGGTAAGGGACAAGGCAGATAACTGCATTATTGTTTGTTCTATCGAAAATTTGGACCCTATGGGGGTTCATACGGGAGACTCCATAACAGTTGCTCCAGCCCAGACGCTCACTGATAAAGAGTATCAAATAATGCGCAACGCGTCTCTTGCTGTGCTTAGAGAAATAGGTGTGGATACGGGAGGCTCGAACGTGCAGTTTGCGATAAACCCTGTTGACGGTCGTATGATCGTAATTGAGATGAATCCGCGGGTCTCAAGGTCGTCTGCGCTCGCCTCAAAAGCAACTGGTTTTCCGATCGCCAAAGTAGCAGCCAAATTGGCGGTTGGTTACACATTGGATGAGTTAAGAAATGAGATCACTGGTGGAGCCACTCCGGCAAGCTTTGAGCCCAGTATTGACTATGTTGTCACTAAGATACCGCGCTTTGCATTTGAGAAATTCCCCCAAGCTGACTCAAGACTTACAACCCAAATGAAGTCAGTGGGCGAAGTAATGGCGATGGGCAGAACCTTTCAAGAGTCCTTTCAAAAAGCGTTGAGAGGGTTGGAAGTGGGGGTGGACGGCATGAACCAAAAGACAGTCGACCGGGAGGTTTTAGAGAAGGAACTAGGCGAGCCCGGTCCAGAAAGAATTTGGTACGTTGGGGACGCCTTTGGTCTTGGAATGAGCGTTGATGAAGTTCATGCGATTACTAAAATCGACCCTTGGTTCTTGGTACAAATTGAAGAAATAATCAAAATAGAGCTTGACATCGATAAATTAGCAGAAACCAAAGGCGCCTTAGCTCTTGAGTCTATTGATGCTCAAACTTTGAGAAAGTTAAAGCAAAAGGGCTTCTCCGATAGACGACTAGCTAAGTTGCTTCATACAACAGAGCAATCTTTTCGTTCGCGTCGTCATGCATTGGGCATAAGACCAGTCTATAAACGGGTAGATACCTGCGCTGCAGAATTTGAAACACGCACTGCTTACATGTACTCAACCTATGAGGAAGAGTGCGAGTCCGAGCCTACGGATAAAAAGAAAATAATGGTCTTAGGCGGAGGACCTAACCGGATTGGCCAAGGAATCGAATTTGATTACTGCTGCGTGCACGCGGCTCTTGCACTGCGAGAGGACGGCTATGAGACGATTATGGTCAACTGCAACCCTGAAACTGTTTCAACAGATTTTGACATTAGCGACCGACTTTACTTTGAGCCACTGACCCTTGAAGATGTTTTAGAGATCGTTGAAAAAGAAAAGCCACTGGGTGTAATCGTTCAGTACGGTGGTCAAACCCCGCTGAAACTTGCGCTCGGATTAGAGGCCGCTGGCGTGCCCATTATTGGGACAAGCCCAGATATGATCGATGCAGCAGAGGACCGTGAACGGTTTCAAAAGTTGCTGCACGAACTCAAATTGCTGCAGCCACCAAATGCAACTGCCAGAACTGAGCCTGAAGCTCTTTTAAAAGCCCAAGCTCTTGGTTATCCACTGGTTGTTCGCCCAAGCTACGTCCTTGGGGGACGAGCTATGGAGATTGTTCATGAGCAAAAAGACCTAGAAAGATACATGCGCGAGGCAGTTAAGGTCAGTCACGACTCTCCAGTCTTGCTAGACCGTTTCTTAAACGACGCGATTGAATGCGATGTGGACGCCTTGTCAGATGGTGTAGATGTGTTTATTGGCGGCGTGATGGAGCACATTGAGCAGGCCGGCGTTCACAGCGGTGACTCCGCTTGCTCTTTACCTCCCTACTCTTTATCAGCCCAGACCATTAAAACCCTGAAGCTCCAGACCGCCGCGATGGCTAAAGGTCTCAATGTAGTGGGTCTGATGAATGTTCAATTTGCAATACAAAAGCAAAATGGGGTGGATGTTATTTATGTTTTGGAAGTTAACCCAAGGGCTAGCAGAACAGTACCCTACGTTAGCAAGGCTACAGGTATCCAACTTGCTAAAGTTGCTGCCCGTTGCATGGTTGGTCAGTCTTTGGTGTCCCAAGGCGTCACTCAAGAGGTAAATCCTCCCTACTTTAGCGTTAAGGAGGCAGTATTTCCTTTCGTCAAGTTTCCAGGAGTCGACACAATACTTGGTCCAGAGATGAAATCTACCGGCGAGGTTATGGGTGTTGGAAAAACTTTTGGGGAGGCATTTGTAAAGAGTCAAATAGGTGCAGGCACCCGTTTTCCAAGGCCAACTGATCCAGTTAAAAAAATATTTTTAACAGTCAAAAACAATGACAAACCAAGGGCGGTAGAGTTGGCTAGGACTCTTTTGGAGATGGGCTTTGAGATAGTGGCCACGCGGGGTACAGCATTGGCTATCTCTGGGGCTGGTCTTAGGGTCGCTGCAGTTAACAAAGTGGCAGAGGGACGCCCACACGTGGTCGATATGATTAAAAACAATGAAATCGCCATGGTTATAAATACCGTAGAAGAGCGACGCAACGCAATTGCTGATTCACGTCAAATCAGAACTTCCTCTCTCACGGCGCGCGTCACAACCATCACTACAATGGCTGGAGCCGAGGCTGCGGTTGAGGGCATGAAACACATGGACACATTAGAGGTGTACTCAGTGCAAGAATTGCACGCACAATTGGTTTGAAATTGGGTGAAATTGGGTGGATATGAGACCATCACCCAATCTTAAAATGTTGAACGATGGAACTTTTGGATTGAACTTATGGCGACTATTCCTATTACAAAGCGTGGGTCAGAAAAACTAAAGGACGAACTTCACCGTCTTAAAACGGTGGATCGACCATGGGTTATAAACGCCATCTCAGAGGCCCGTGCACAGGGCGATTTATCTGAAAATGCGGAATACGATGCAGCTAAAGATCGTCAAGGCTTCATTGAGGGAAGAATTCAAGAAATTGAGAGCAAACTCTCGATTGCCCAAATTATTGATCCTGCCTCTTTGAATGCTGACGGCCTAGTTGTCTTTGGCTCTACAGTAGAGTTAGAAGACGAGGCGAGCGGAGATAAAGTTACTTACCAAATTGTGGGCGAGGATGAGGCCGACTTAAAGCTTGGTTTGATTAATATCAGCAGCCCAATTGCGCGCGCGCTGATTGGTAAAGAGGAGGGCGACGCAGCCGTGGTTCAGGCCCCTGGGGGCGAAAAGCGCTACGAAATCGTAGCCGTTTCCTACAAGTAACGGCCCAGTCAACCCAAATGGGGCGAATTAAACTTTTTCTAGCTGCCTTTTGGTGGGGAAGTTTAAGTGCAGTGGGGTTTATGGTGGTACCTTTGCTTTTTATACATTTGGAAACCCCATCCATGGCAGGTCAAATGGCTAGTTTTTTATTTACGGCCCAAACCTGGGTCTGCTTAATTTGCGGGCTAAGCTTGATCGTTGCATCGCGAAGGCAAACCCAGGACGACTCCCTTTTCAATAGGGAGAATATAAAAATATCTCCCTCCGGGTGGGTAGTTACGGGTATGCTTTGCGCAGTTGTATTGGAGTTTGCGGTTTCTCCGCGCATTATGATGCGAGAGAATTTAGCGCTTTGGCATGCTGTTGGAAGCGGCCTTTACGTTGCTCAGTGGATTTGTGCTACTGGATATATGTGGCGGTATTACTCTAAAATAACCAGGCCGCGTTAAGTTGGCGCCGCCAAAAATTTCCCCCACTAGGCTTAAGCTGGAAGAACGATTGTTCAGACTAATTGTCTAAATTTTGTTTTTTGATCGATTTCTGCTTGGGCTTAGCTCTTTTGACTTGTCCACCAGCACTAAGTCGTTGATTGCCAAGGACTTTAACTGTTTTAACCTCAGGACGTTGACCACCGCGTTTTGAGTATTTGAGAACTTTAAATTCCCGTGGACCTGGTTTGCGGTCCTCACTAATTGGTTTTTCTTTTTCTTCAATGGGCCGCCAAAGAACCAAAAGTTTGCCGATGTGCTGAATGGGTGCGGCATTTAAGTGCTCTGCAAGGGACAGAAATATCTCCTCACGAGCTGCTCTGTCGTCCCCATGAACTCGGATTTTGATCAATCCGTGGGCATCAAGGGCGGCTTTGATTTCTTTTGTAACAGAGGCGCTCAGGCCCTCTTGCCCAATCATTACGACGGGGGTGAGGTGGTGAGCATTGGCGCGGTGAACTTTGCGCTGGCTTGGAGTTAGGATAATTGCAGACATCGTTGTATTATCCTCTCTCAAAACGGGAACTCCATTGAAAGTCAAAACTCAAAGCAAAAAAGTTAATAAGGCGTGGTTAAATGACCATGTTAATGACCCTTACGTCAAGTTGGCTAAAAAAGAGGGCTACCGAGCGCGGGCCGCCTACAAGCTGAAAGAAATTGATGAGGAATTAAAACTCATCAAACCTGGAAGCATCGTGGTCGATTTAGGCTCTGCACCTGGCGCTTGGAGTCAGTATGTGAGGCGCAAACTAGCGCCTGAGGGCGCCGCTATAGGAGAACTCGACGGCTCCATCATTGCACTTGATCTATTGCCAATGGAGCCAATTGAAGGGGTTGAATTCATAATGGGGGACTTTCGCGAACCAAGTGTAGGCGAGCAGATGTCACAACTCTTAAGGGGACGGGTCGTGGATGTGGTTGTATCAGATATGGCCCCTAATTTGTCCGGCATTGAATCTGCCGATGCTGCGCGTATCTCACATTTAGTAGAGTTGGCATTGGAATTTTCCCAAAATCATATGAAAAAAGAGGGCTCCTTGGTGGTGAAGGTTTTTCACGGAAGTGGCTATAGCCAGTTAGTGAAACTTTTTAAAAATACCTTCAAAATTGTGAAGCCTATGAAACCCAAAGCCAGCCGCTCAAATTCTGCTGAAAACTTCATTGTCGGTATAGGATTAAAGGAGGGAGGGATCTAGGTTTTACGGGGTACTAAAGGCCTTTAGTTACATTTTTTAAAGGTCTTGGTTGCAAAATCAGCAAAACCTTAAGGGTATTAGGGGTGAAAGTATAAAAAGAGTCCCCCGGCACTCTTGAAAAGACTAAAATGGACATTCTCAAGAATTCTTTACCAAGTCGTTAAGAATTTAATCTATCTGGAGCTTGCGTTGAATAATCAATGGTTTTCTAAAGTGGCCGTATGGCTAGTCATTGCTTTGGTGCTTTTTACAGTATTTAAGCAATTTGATTCACACACTCAGGGTAACACCGGGTATCTGGCTTATTCTGACTTTTTAGACGAAGTTCACAGTAAGAGGATTAAATCTGCTGTGATCCAAGAAGGCCAAGGCGGGTCAGAGATTTTAGCCATCACTACGGATGACAGAAAGATCCATACCAACGCCACTTATTTGGATCGCGGTTTAGTGGGCGACCTAATCTCCAATAACGTGAAATTTGACGTTAAGCCTCGCGAAGAGAGCTCTTTGTTGATGACACTTTTAGTGAGCTGGGGCCCAATGCTACTTTTGATTGGCGTGTGGGTTTACTTTATGCGACAAATGCAAGGTGGCGGTAAGGGCGGCGCATTTAGCTTTGGAAAAAGTCGTGCGCGTATGCTAGACGATTCCAACAACCAAGTAACCTTTGCTGACGTTGCGGGTTGCGATGAGGCCAAAGAAGAGGTTAAGGAAGTAGTTGAATTCTTGAAAGATCCTCAAAAATTTCAAAAGTTAGGCGGGCGTATACCAAGAGGTTTGCTACTCGTTGGTCCCCCCGGCACTGGAAAGACCTTACTTGCCAAAGGTATCGCTGGCGAAGCCAAAGTTCCTTTTTTCAGCATCTCAGGCTCAGATTTCGTTGAGATGTTTGTTGGTGTGGGTGCCGCCCGCGTCCGAGACATGTTCGAGAACGCCAAGAAAAATGCCCCATGCATCATATTCATTGATGAGATTGATGCAGTAGGACGTCAGCGCGGTGCCGGCCTTGGGGGCGGCAATGACGAGCGCGAACAAACGCTTAACCAAATGTTGGTTGAGATGGACGGCTTTGAAACTAATTTAGGCGTTATCGTTGTAGCAGCCACAAACCGGCCAGATATATTGGACTCCGCTTTACTCAGACCAGGCCGATTTGATCGTCAGGTTTACGTTCAGTTGCCAGACATTCGTGGACGTGAGCAAATTTTAAATGTCCACATGCGCAAAGTGCCAATTGGGCAAGACGTTAATGCCTCCGTAATCGCCCGCGGAACACCGGGGATGAGTGGCGCAGATTTAGCCAATCTTTGCAATGAAGCTGCCTTGATGGCAGCCCGTCGCAACGCTCGTGTGGTTGAGATGCAAGATTTTGAGAAAGCGAAAGACAAAATCTTAATGGGTCCGGAGAGAAAGAGCATGGTTATGCCAGAAGAGGAGCGAGTCAACACCGCCTACCACGAGTCAGGACATGCTTTGATCGGACGTTTATTACCCAAGTGCGATCCGATTCATAAAGTCACTATTATTCCTAGAGGCCGAGCGTTAGGTGTCACAATGAGTTTGCCGGAAAAAGATAGGTATAGTTATGACCGTGAATACATGCTGAATCAAATTAGCATGCTGTTTGGAGGACGTATTGCAGAAGAAGTCTTTATGAATCAGATGACAACTGGTGCGTCTAATGACTTCGAGCGCGCCACGCAAATTGCGCGAGATATGGTGATGCGATACGGAATGTCACAAGCTCTTGGACCTATGGTTTATGCTGAAAATGAGGGGGAAGTCTTTTTGGGCAGATCCGTTACTAAGACCACCCACATGAGCGAGTCAACGATGAAAAAAGTGGACGATGAAGTTCGCTCCATCATTGATACTCAGTACAACTCGGCCAGACGTTTGATTGAGGAAAATCAAGACAAAATGCACGCAATGGCCCATGCGTTGCTTGAGTGGGAAACAATTGATATCGAGCAATTGGACGACATCATGGCTGGACGTGCTCCCCGTCCTCCAAAGGATTGGTCACCGCGCACCCCTCCCTCAGGGGACGGTAGCGGAGGTAGTGGTCAATCTGTGCCCGTAGCTCCAGCCCATAACGCGGCTTGAGCCTGCTCAATCATCCGTTGTAAATACAAATCCCAACTAAGGTATCTGCATATTTGTTCGATACCAAATGATGAGTTAATTTTGAGTCAACTAAATGGTTGAAAATACTGGATTCTCGGGGCTTCGGCCCCTTGATTTTTTTTGGTCCACTTCGCGGTTTAATCTTTCCCTGCATAAGCCTCTTTTGATGGGAATCGTAAACGTCACTCCAGACTCATTCTCCGATAATGGCAAATATTTAAATAACGAACTTGCCATACTGCATGCTGCTAAGTTAGTAAAAGAGGGTGCTGATATTTTAGATATTGGTGGTGAGTCCTCTCGCCCTGGAGCAACCCCTATTAACGCTCAGCAAGAGTGGCAAAGAATTGGAGCAGTTATTGACGAATTGGTTCGCTGGGGGGTTCCGCTGTCCCTTGACTCTTATCGATTGGAAACTCAGCTTAGAGCTTTAGATAAGGGTGTAGACATCATTAATGACATTTGGGCCTTACAACATAGCGGAGCTGTTGAGAGGTTGCTAAATTACAGATGTGGCGTGTGCCTGATGCATATGAACGGTGAGCCTCTTACTATGCAGCGTTCACCCATGATTGGCACAGGATCTGAGGGCTTCGCGCGCGTAAAGAAATTTTTGGCTCAAAGAGCAAATTCACTTAGGGCAGCTGGTTTCGCTAAAGAGAGAATAGTTTTGGATCCGGGAATAGGTTTCGGTAAAACAGTGCCTCAAAATTTGTTTCTTTTAAAGAATCAAACTGAACTCATGGATTTAGGTTATCCAACGCTTATGGGTTGGTCGCGTAAATCAACCCTGGGCGAGGTCACCGAGTGCGCCGTAGATGAGCGCTTGACCCCTAGCATTGCTGCACTCATCATGGCTTTAGACAGGGGCGCCAATATACTAAGAGTGCACGACGTTAAGGAAAGCGCTCAAGCCCTCAAGGTTTGGAGTGCAGTGCAGTGCAGTCAATAGCCTCGTGTTAAGTATGAGAAAATATAATCTTTTTGATCTTTTGCAATTTAATAAATAAAATGACAAGACAATACTTTGGTACCGACGGCATTCGCGGTACTGTTGGTAAAGCGCCAATTACGCCTGACTTTGTTTTAAAGCTAGCACACTCAGTTGGCCATGTTCTTAGGCAAGCGGAGCCGCGTCCCACAGTCTTGATCGGAAAAGATACCCGCATATCGGGCTACATGCTGGAGTCTGCACTTGAGTCAGGATTTAATTCGGCTGGCGTAGATGTTATTTTGCTTGGACCGCTGCCCACTCCAGGGGTTGCCTATCTGACCCGTGCACAAAGAGCATCTTTGGGCGTTGTAATCAGCGCAAGTCACAACCCTTACGCAGATAATGGCATCAAATTCTTTAGCTCTAATGGAACTAAGTTGGATGATGCATGGGAGTTAAAAGTGGAGCAAGCACTTCTAAGGCCTCCTGAGTGGGTTGAGTCTAGTGTGCTTGGACGATCCAAACGACTTGACGACGCAGCCGGAAGGTACATAGAGTTTTGCAAAAGCACATTTGCAAATAACTTGACTTTAAAGGGCCTAAAAATAGTAGTTGATGCAGCTAATGGGGCTGCCTATCAAATTGCCCCTAAAGTGTTCCATGAGTTGGGTGCTGAGGTGATCTCTATTGGTTGTTCACCGGATGGATTTAATATCAACAGGGAAGTTGGCGCGACTCACCCGCAGGCACTTTTAAATGCGGTTTTAGAAAATCAGGCGGATTTTGGCATTGCTCTTGACGGAGATGCGGACCGTCTTCAGTTTGCTGACAAAACAGGACGACTATTTAATGGGGATGAAATACTTTATTTAATGGTGGATGAGCGAATTACGAGCGGTCAAAAAGTCGAGGGCGTTGTTGGGACATTAATGACCAATATGGCCGTTGAACTCGCTTTAAAGGGGCGGGGAGTGACTATGGTTCGAGCTAAGGTTGGCGACAGGTACGTTTTGGAGGAACTCGAGCGCAGGGGTTGGAACTTGGGCGGAGAGGGCTCTGGCCATTTACTGGCTCTTGATAAACACACAACGGGTGACGGCATCATCAGCGCCTTGCAAGTCTTGCAGGCCTGCGTGAGAAGTAAGTCGACCCCTGCCCAGATGTTAAAAGAGGTCAAGCTATTTCCTCAAATATTATTGAACTTACCCATCAAACCCGATGAGGATTGGCAAAAAAATGCTGAATTCAAGCGCCGCACTGCTGAGGTCACTCAGCAACTCAGCGGTCAGGGCCGACTACTCATCCGCGCCAGTGGAACTGAGCCATTGCTGCGCATTATGGTGGAGGCTAAACAAGGAATTGATGTCAAACCCATGGCTCAATATTTAGCCGAAGCTTTTGATATCTAGGTCTGTAGGTCTGTAGGTCTTTTGCGATCCCCCGCTTGCCCTCGGGGGAAATGACAGAAAATAAGCAAATTCAATTCTTGTGTTCAATTTAAGATTTTTAAACTTTTTAATCTTTTTGAATTTTGCTCAACGGTCAACCAAAAAGACTTTAAAAACGTTTAAATTAAGTACATAATCTTAATTAAACATAACAATATGGGTTCATTGGAATCAGGGCGTATGAAGCCTAAATTTATCATGGGCCTCTTAAGGTTCAAAACCAATTTTCTTTAAACGGTGAATAAAGTGAAATCAAATCAAAAGTCTATCTCCCAATTAGCGATTACATTGATCTGCTTTGGATCCTTAGGGTCTGCGAATGCTCAAGATCAGGCGCGCGTACTTTCAAGCACTCCGGTCGTAAAACAGTTCTACGTTCCCCAGCAAGTATGCGGCACTTCGCAAGTCGCGGTCGCTGAGCCCAAAACAGGGGCAGGAGTCGTTGTGGGTGCCGTGGCTGGTGGATTAATTGGAAATACGCTAGGCTCGGGTGCTGGGCAGGCTGCGGCAACCGCTATAGGTGCAATATCGGGTGCAATAGTGGGTAATAACTTAGAAGCCCCTAACGTGGATTTACAAAACGTTGCGACCTGTTCAACACAAAATACGTTACAAAGCGCCACTATTTACCAGGTTGTTTACGAATATGCAGGCAAACAATACAACATTGAGATGCAATCAGACCCCGGCAAGTTCGTCACTCTTCAACTTAACCCAGTTGCACAAGGCCAATTACAACCATCTGGAACCGCGCCTCCCCCAGGATCAGCTCCATCTGTTAGTTACGCCTCTGGAGCTCCAACTCTAGCAACCACCATCGTTACACCCGCACCTGCCTACACTGTTTCAACCTATCGGTATCCAAGTGCCTATCCTTACGGCTATGGATATGGATACGGCTATGTTTACCCCCCCGTTGCAATTGGTTTTGGCTATTACGGCGGATGTTGTGGACGTCGCCGCTAGTATCTATAGATTTCAAATCTAAAATTTTAGTTTTATTGCCCCGTATCAGAACTGCTTTTTGATACGGGTGCTACTTTTTAGGATTACTAATTTAAACTTTATAATACAAAAGTTCTATTCCTGTGAGATTTGCTCTTTAAAAGCCGCTACTAAATGATGTTAAAGTGAGATACTAAGTTCGCAATTTAGATCGTTTTTGCTCAGTCATTACGAAACTTTAATCAACATCATGGCTTTACCCGGCAAGAAACAACGAAACAAGATAAGCGGCGGACCTGGCGTTATTGGTTGGATGCGAGGATTTTTTAGCACTCCGCAGAAAGCTGCCAATTTAATGTCTTTTGAAATTGAGGAGCTGTCCCGCAAGTTCAAAATCACTGATGAAGCAAAACGTTTGGGTGCGATGGGATTGCCTGCCTTTCATGCAAAAGACCTCACAAGTGTTGAGTCTCAATTGGTACGGCATTTAAACGTAGAGCGTGATCAAATCTTAATTAATGCCCAAAACGAAATAGCCGAGCTGGACCGGGAATTAACAGAGAAAGAATATGAATACCAAAGCTATGTCACTCAAAGTTTGAGCGCTGAGTTTGAGCGCAAGGCCAGACAAATTATGGATAGCCAAGGAGCTTGGCTAAAAAAATTAGCTTCTAATGCAATCTCCAATATAAAAGAGCTTGAGATTTTTAGAGAAGAAAACGATCTAAAAAGACAAGCCAATTACCCTGAGAAAGCTCAAATATTTTTTCAATACTCCCTTCTCCTTGTACTAATTGTTATTGAGGGTGCTTTGAACTCCAGTTTTTTCTCTGAGGGATTAAGCACGGGACTAATAGGCGGCTTTGTATTTGCCGCCTCACTGGCTTTGATCAACATAGCGAGTTGTTTTTTTCTGGGAAAAGTAGGATTGCGTTGGATAAACCATAGGAAGTCTTATGGGAAGACGATTGGATTTTTTAGTTTATTTGTTGCGATTTTATTTTTGAGTGGCATGGCTCTATCTATTGCACATATAAGGGAGGCAATGGCGCTTGGGATTGAGAGCCCAACCCGAGTTGCTTGGGAGATGATGCAAAGTGGCTTATGGAACTTCAAAGATATAACTTCCTGGTTTTTAATCATCCTCACACTTGGTTTTGGAATTGCAGCTTTAGTAGACGGCGTGTATATTGACGACATTTACCCTGGCTACGGTAATATATTTAGGCGTACTGAGTCTGCAAAAGAGGAGTTTGAATCCGAGTATGAGGACATACGTATCGAGCTTGAGGCGTTAAAACAAGAAAAATTAGATTTTGTGGATCAACAAGTCATCACTTGTAATGAGCTGTTGTTCTCAGTACAAAAATTAATGGATTTAAAACTATCCATTGTTAAAAAATATCAAGACAGACTTAACGACACCGAGGTGGTACTTTACGCAACTATTAGAAAATTTAGATTTGAAAATGAAATCGTGAGAGAGGACGGTTTAATCCCTGCCTACTTTAATACGATGCCTTCTTTAAACCCCATAGCGTTGCCGAAAATCGAGCAAGTCCGTGGCGTAACTTTAATCGCTAAGCTAAGCGAGTTAATTAAAAATCATGAAGTAACGATCTCTGCTCAAAGGGAAGAGGTTTACCAAATTTTTGAGAAATTTGTATCACAACTAAACCATCTAAGGTACTACTAAAACGAGTATGAGACGCAAAAGTAAGATAGCTCAAAAAAGAGCGCTCACACACACCTTACTAGGAGGAATGTTTATTTTGGCATTGGCCGCGGTGATTGGTGCTGTGATATGGTGGCAAGGTACACGCCCCAAACCTTTAAATGCAACCACGTTGTGCCCCGCTGAGGGCCCCCTTGGGCATCAAGTCTTATTAGTGGATCGGACTGACTCGTTTAATTTAGCTCAAAAAGCTGCGTTTGATAACTTAGCCAAAGAGTTGGTTGAGAACCTACCCGTAGGCTACATGTTGTCTGTTTTCGTTTTGGGGCACGATTTCAAATCCGAAACAAAACCCCTTATTGAGCTTTGTAACCCAGGTGATGGACGAGATAAAAGTGAATTAACCCAAAATATAAAAATTCTTAAGAATCAGTACACAAATGGTTTTATTCAGCCGCTTGAGAAAGTGACAACAGATTTGCTGAATGCAGACGCCGCCAAAGAGTCCCCCATCTTAGAGATGATTCAGCTTGTTTACCTAAACTCTATCCAATCCCGTACAAAGGCTGGTCCTGTTACTCTTTTTATATTATCGGATTTAATGCAGTTTAGCCCAGCACTAGACATGTACAAATCGACTCCTAACTTTCAGCGATACGAAACCACTTACGCCGCCAAGAAACTGTGGGTTGATTTAGAAGGTGTCGATGTAAATGTCATTTTGCTGAACAATAATATTAAAAATCAAAGCCCTGCCTTTTTGGACTTTTGGAATGACTACTTCAAGCGCGCGCGCGTCAAATCTTTGAACGTACAGAGCCTTCCTGGTTAAATCTTTTATAACAATCCTCGCGTAGCGGCGACACGCCAATCTGATTTTGAAAGGAATCTTTAAATGCATCCAGTCCACTACCACGTGATTAGTGTCGATTTGGCTAAAATAAGGCCCACCCAAGTATCCATTGGATATGAGGAGGTGATTAAAAAAAGATCAGAATGGCGTAAGTTATCTAAAAAAGATAGAAAAGCCTTACTGAGCAGCCATTGGTTTCCAAGCATTATTGGCCCAAAGGGGGAGCACTTCATCGTAGACCACCACCATCTGGGTCTGGCTTTGCATTTGGAGGAACAAAGCACTGTTAAATTGACTGTTCTAAAAGATTTTTCAATGCTTAACAGTGAAACTTTTTGGCGGGTCATGGAGTTTCATCAATGGGTACACCCCTATGATGAGAGTGGAAATAGAGTCCCTTTTTCAAAAATACCAGTCAACGTTTCTCAACTTCGAGATGATCCTTACCGCAGCTTGGCAGGACTTGCTAGAGATCACGGCGCTTTTGCCAAAGATCTAACCCCCTACAGTGAATTTTTGTGGGCTGATTTTTTTAGAACAAGAATACAAAAGAAGCTTCTCAAAAAATGGGACCTGGCGATAGAAAAGGCTCTTTTGTGTGCAAAAACTCCGCAGGCCAGTTATTTACCTGGCTGGACGCAATCTAAGAGCTAATCGAATTAATTGATTTTTCAAACTCTTAATATTCCACCGAAAAACCATAAGCCACATCACTAAATTCTTATTTGTGATGGAAGAAATACAAACACTTATTGACTGTTTTGGTGCATACTAGCATATTAGGATCTCCAGACTAACGCACATGCCCAATGACTTATCTTTAACCGCAGAGCGCACAATTGAGTTAATTGATCGGGACCTTAGTTTCTTAGCTTTTAACAGACGGGTGCTATCTTTGTCGCAGCAAAGCTCAATTCCTTTGCTTGAACGACTGCGCTATTTATGCATTGTGTCGTCTAACTTGGATGAGTTCTTTGAGGTGCGAGCGTCTTTGCATTTGAGTGCGTCCAAAAGCGATGTTCAAAACTTTCAATATTCAAGCGAAAGTTATATCAATCTTAGCCTTGCTGCACACGAGCTAGTTGCAGATCAATACCGAATCTACAACGAAAACTTGATCCCAGCATTTGCTAAAAAGGGAATACACATATTGGGTTATAACGAGCGAGACGCCGAGCAAACCGCTTGGGTAAAACGTTACTTTGATCAAGAAGTGCGTCCGTTATTAATTCCAGTGGGACTTGACCCCGCCCATCCTTTTCCTCAAGTGGCTAATAAATCCTTAAACTTTATTGTTCGTTTAAAGGGCAAGGACGCACTTGGACGGCAAAATGAAATTGCCATCGTTAAAGTACCTCGAGTTTTGCCTCGTTTGGTCAAGTTGCCCCCCAAAGTTTCCAAGAATCAGACATTGCTGATCTCCTTGTCCAGCATCATTCGAGCTCACCTTAAAGACCTCTTTGAAGGTCGCGAAGTGGTTCACTTCTCTCAGTTCAGGGTCACTAGAAATTCGGACCTCTCTGTGGACGAGGAGGATGTGAGGAATCTTCGCACCGCACTCAGACAAAGCCTGGAACACCGGCACTACGGGGAAGCCGTGCGCCTTGAGGTCTCTGCCGGATGTACCGAGTATTTGTCTGATTTTCTTTTACGGGAGTTTGATCTCCCCAGGGAAGCTTTGTACCCAGTTTCCGGCCCCGTTAATTTAGTCAGGCTAAACCAAGCGATTGACTTAGTTGCTAACCCTGCATTGCTCTTTAAGCCCTACTCAGCTTCATTTCCTTTGCAACTCAACCCAAGCGCATCCATTTTTGATCAAGTCTCAAAAGGGGATGTCCTATTTCATCAACCCTTTGAGAGCTTTGACGGGGTGTTGGCTTTTTTGAGGGAGGCTGTAAACGATCCCAACGTGCTCGCTATCAAACAAACAATTTACAGAACTGGATCTAACTCTGAGTTGATGGATTTGCTCAGACAAGCGGTTATCAAAGGTAAGGAAGTCACCGCTGTGGTTGAACTCAAGGCCCGGTTTGACGAAGAGGCCAATATAAACTGGGCCGACCGTTTGGAGCAGATCGGTGCTCAGGTGGTTTACGGTGTGGTTGGACTTAAGACCCACGGTAAGATGCTTCTGATCACCCGAAGAGAGGGTAAATATCTCAGGCATTACGCACACCTGTCTACTGGTAATTACAACCCAATGACTGCAAAGCTTTATACAGATATCAGTTTCTTAACCAAAGATCCAGCAATTACCGCAGATGTGGAGAACATCTTTATTCACCTCGCAAGTCAAAGCACTTTGCCAAAGCTTAAAACGATTTGGCTTGCACCTTTTGAGTTACAAAATAAACTAATTGCGATCATTGACCGGGTTGCCAAAGGTGTCAAGGCAGGGGTTGAGGGCAGGATCGTACTTAAAATGAACTCTCTAACGGATGAGCGCCTGGCCTACGCTTTAATACAAGCGGCTAGGTGGGGGGTGCGAATTGACCTTATCGTTCGAGGGGCCTGTATTTTGCCCGCCCAAGTTCCGGGTGTTTCCGAGCGGATTAAAGTTCGTTCCATTGTGGGGCGCTTTCTTGAGCATACCAGAGTCTTTTATTTTAGAACCGGTGAGGAGGAAAGTCTTTTCTTATCCAGCGCCGATTGGATGAACCGCAATATGCTCAGGCGCATCGAGTTGGTGTGGCCCGTCAAGGACGAGAAACTCAAGCGCCGGGTGATAGATGAGTGTTTGGTCGCCTATTTGTTAGACACCAAAGATGCCTGGGAGTTAGGAGCAAATGGTGAGTACACCCAAGTGATTGCGAAGGCAACAGAACCCGCATTAAGCGCTCAACAAGCCTTAATGGGGCGCTACGCTGCGAGGAGCATCTAGATGGATCTTATTTTATGGAGACACGCTGAAGCCTTTGAAGCCGAGGGGGGCGAAGACGATATGACCCGTTCTTTGACGCCTCGGGGGGAGCGGCAAGCCACGAGAATGGCCCACTGGTTGGACCGTCAACTCCCAGAGGGAGTGAGGATTTTGTGTAGTCCAGCAAAAAGGGCAGAGCAAACCGTAACCGCATTGGGTAGAAAGTACAAAATTAGAGACGAACTCTCCCCTCAAAGTCAGCCAGATCAAGTGCTCGAGCTGGCTCAGTGGCCCAACAATAAGAATTCAGTTTTGATTGTTGGACATCAACCTTTTTTAGGTCAAACCATTGCAAGGTTACTGGGGCTCCCCGCAGGAGAGTGCTCCGTTCGCAAAGGTGCAGTCTGGTGGCTCAGGGCGCGACAAAAAGATGAGGAACTTCAAACGGTACTTATCTCTGTGCAAGCGGCAGAGATGCTTTGAAAAACAAGCCGGCTCCAACTCAAGAGGTAATTTCAAGCTCAAAAGTCCAAGTGGTCTTTTGCCAAGCCGTGATTTCCTCTTTAAGTAGGTGCGTTGATTGAGGGTATTTTTCGCTCCAATCTTTATTGATTGAGAGTTTAAAAATCCGGTTGATCTCACTGACCAAGCTAAGTTTGAGAGATTCAAAAAGAGGGTCTCTTTTGGCATGGCACAAAATCACTGCTAAGCGCAGCGACAGCAACTGTTTGATAAGGCCTGTGTTGTTAAAGTCAGCCTCTAATTTACGCAGTTTACCTCTGTGACCCAATATAAGTAAAGACAGTCTGTGCAGCTCAGAGGCTGCGAACCCGGGGGCATCCGTATTGTCTAAAAAGTAAGCGCCGTGTTTGTGGTAATCGCTATGGGATATAAGCGTTCCGATCTCGTGCAAGCTACTTGCCCATTCTAGTTTTTGTTTGAGTTTGTTGGCGTCTCCAGACTTTGAGTCATCAATCAATTGGTTTACAAAAAACTGCGCCACCTTATTGACCCTAGAGGCTTGAGCGGTGTCTAAGTCAGCAACACTGCTGAGCCTTGAGACAGTTGATCCGCGTATATCAGTGGCAAAGTCGGCTCGGTCAAGCATGTCATACATCACCCCGTGTCGAAGCGCTCCTTGGGCCAGGTGGAGCTCATCTATTTCAAGTAAATCAAAGAGTGCGCTAAGCACACTGATACCGCCGCCAATGACGACTTTCCTGTCCTCTTTGAGCCCATCAAGCTTAAGTTTCTCACTAAATTGGGCTCTTATCATTGAGCGCTTAAGCCAGTTGAGGCTATCTCTATTGATCACGGAGGCAGACCAGCCCGCATGGCCTAAAATATCCGCCACAGCCCCCACAGTTCCTGAGGAACCATAAGCAACGTCCCATTCATGGCGGGGGTACCTGGAAAGAGCCTCGTCTAAGATTGCTTTTGCAGCAACTTCTGCAGTTTTAAAGGCCTGGGTGGAGTACTCACCCTCAGGAAAATACTTGATGCTCCAGGCTACGCTACCTACTCGGTAGGACTCTAAGATCTTTGCATCCAGGCCTGTACCGATGATCAGCTCAGTCGAGCGCCCGCCAATATCAATCACAAGTCGTCTGTCAGCGTTATTGGGCAGTAAGTGGGACACGCCAAGGTAAATAAGGCGAGCCTCCTCGCGCCCAGAAATAACTTCAATTGGGAAACCAAAAACTTTTTGAGCCGTTTCTAAAAAAAATTCCCTATTTCTCGCCTCTCTAAGAGTTTGTGTTGCAACGGCTCGAACTTGTGTTTTTTTGAACCCAGAGAGTCTTTCTGCAAACCTCCCCAAGCAATCCCAGCCCTTTTGCATGGCCTCCATCGTTAAATTTCGGTCCTCATCCAGGCCATTACCCTGTCGAACGGTCTCTTTTATATACTCGTTTCGGGTGATCTGACCATGGTCAAAAAGACCGATTTCAAGCCTAAAACTATTGCTGCCCAGATCGATTCCGGCTAATTGAGTGCCATTTTGCATAGGAATGAAATCTTAAGTGTTGTTTATGACAAAACGGTGAAATTTTTTAAAATATGACAAAATAATGTCAATTATTTGAAGGTCACGAAATTGTCATTTTATGGATTTACAGTAAGAGCCTTGTAGGAGTTTACCAATACTTGGATAAAACTTCCAAACAGCATCCCAATTCAACTAAGGACCTATTTCATGATAAATCGTTTCGCATTAAAAATAGTTGCAGCCGCAGCCATGAGCTTATCTGTTTGTGCTTTTGCTCAACAAGTAACGGGCGCTGGAGCAAGTTTTCCAGCCGACATCTACTTTAAATGGGCCAGCGATTACAACAAAGAAACTGGTGTAAAAATCAACTATCAATCCATTGGCTCTGGCGCTGGTTTGAACCAAATTGATGCTAAAACCATTGATTTTGGTGCGTCTGACATGCCCCGTACAGACGAAGACCTAGCTAAGAAAGGTCAAATACAGTTCCCAACCGTCATTGGCGGCGTTGTGCCCGTTATCAACGTTGCTGGTGTAAGTCCAGGCCAGTTGCGCTTATCCGGCGAAGTGCTTGCTAATATCTATTTGGGTAAAGTAGGAAAGTGGAATGACCCAGCAATTAAAGCTTTAAATCCAACACTCAACTTGCCAGACGCAGAGATCACTTCAATTCGTCGTTCAGACGGCTCTGGAACGTCTTTCCTTTTTACTGATTATCTAAGCAAGGTTAGCGCTGAGTGGAAAGAAAAAGTGGGTGCAAGTACAGCCGTTAACTGGCCTAACATTGCAAACGCCGCTGCCGGTAAGGGCAACGACGGTGTAGCCAAATACGTGAACAGCCTACCCAACTCAATTGGTTACGTAGAGTACGTGTACGTTAAGAAAAACAAGATGAATTACGCTAGCCTTAAAAACGCAGCCGGTAACTTTATCGAGCCCAGCGAGGCTGCCTTTAAGTCTGCCGCATCGGGTGCAAACTGGGCTAAGTCTTTCTATCAAATTTTGACCAATCAAAATGAAAAAGAAGCGTGGCCAATTACAGGTGCAACATTCATCATCATGCACAAAACTCAAGAAAAGCCAGAAGTTGCTTCTCAGGTCTTAAAATTCTTTGACTGGGCTTACAAAACAGGTGATAAAAGCGCAGATTCACTCGACTTTGTTGTGATGCCGAATGCCGTGAAGGACGAAATTCGTCATGCATGGGGTCAGATCAAAGATGAATCAGGCAAGCCCATCTCTTTTAAATAAAAAACTTATCATTTGTTGACCATTTCGGTCATCATCCAAGGAGGCTTATACCCATAAGCCTCAATTAAAGTAGCTTTAATCAGGGGAGTCCATCTTTTGTCTATTTCATCTCTTGCTGCGCAAAAGAACTCTTCTGACTCGGCGAATTACTCTCAATCTAAAGATCGCACCATGGACGTTCCACCATCACCAAGAGGCACCAGGTACGCAAGCTTAGTAGACCAGGTATTTGGTTTTCTAGCACTGCTGTCGGTTTGCTTCACATTGCTTGTTCTTTTCGGAATTCTTTTCTCCCTTGTAGTCGGCGCTTGGCCAGCAATTGATCACTTTGGCCTGGGTTTTTTAACCAGCACGCTTTGGGATCCCGTTAAGCAGGAATTTGGTGGCCTCGTAATGATTTACGGCACTATTGCAACTTCAATCATTGCCTTAGGAGTCGCGGTGCCCGTGAGTTTTGGAATAGCGATTTTTCTAACTGAGCTGTCCCCAAGCTGGCTTAAACGTCCTCTTGGAACTGCCATAGAACTTTTGGCTGCTATTCCCTCTATTGTTTACGGTATGTGGGGCTTGCTTGTTTTTAGCCCTCTGTTGGCTACATATGTTCAGTTGCCGATGCAAAAATTATTAAAGGGCATCCCTTTGCTTGGACCATTGGTGAGTGGGCCCCCAGTGGGTATCGGTATTTTGTCTGCTGGAATTATTCTCGCCATCATGATTATCCCTTTCATTTCTTCAGTAATGAGAGATGTGTTTGAAGTAACGCCGCCTCTTTTGAAGGAGTCTGCATACGGTTTGGGTGCAACGACATGGGAAGTCATCAGTAAGGTTGTGTTGCCCTACACAAAGGCAGGTGTTGTGGGCGGGGTGATGCTTGGTTTAGGGCGGGCGCTTGGTGAGACGATGGCAGTTACTTTTGTGATCGGTAACATCAATCAGCTGAGCTCAATGAGTCTTTTTTCTGCGGCAAATAGCATTACCTCCGTTTTGGCAAGTGAATTTGCTGAAGCTTCCGAGGGCTTGCACAAGGCCTCATTGATTTATTTGGGACTCGTTTTATTCTTCATCACCTTTGTTGTACTCTCACTATCAAAAGTGATGTTGGCACAGCTTCGTAAAAGTGAGGGCACAAAATCATGACCCACAAAGATATGTTAAAAGATCCAAAGTATCAAAAATTTCTAGCCCGCAACAGAGTCAACAAGGTTGCGTTGGTCTTATCAGTCCTAGCAATGGGTTTTGGCTTGTTGTGGTTGGTTTGGATTTTGTACGAAACACTGGTGCTGGGCATAGGCGGGCTAAGTTTTGCAACACTCACTCAAGATACGCCCAACCCAGGAGAGGAAGGCGGGGGACTGGCAAATGCAATCTTTGGTTCTTTTTTGATGGTATCAATTGCCACGATCATTGGCACTCCGATCGGTATTATGGCAGGCATCTATTTGGCCGAGTACAACCCTAAAGGGGTCTTGTCTGTTGTTACACGCTTTGTAAATGATATTTTGTTATCAGCGCCCTCAATTGTGATTGGTCTATTTGTTTATAACATGCTCTTATTTGCGCACTTCAAAGCCTTCTCAGGCTGGGCCGGCTCGATTGCTCTTGCATTGATTGTGATCCCTGTTGTGATCAGAACAACCGAGAATATGTTGTCCTTGGTGCCACCGGGTTTAAGGGAGGCTGCATACGCCCTTGGAACGCCCAAGTGGAAGGTGATCATCAGCATTACACTTCGCTCGGCGCAGGCAGGTGTCGTAACCGGCGTCTTGCTCGCAGTCGCTCGTATCTCTGGTGAGACAGCGCCTTTGTTGTTGACAGCTTTGAGCAATCAATTTTGGTCAACCGATCTCAGCTCACCCATGGCCAGTTTACCCGTCACTATTTTCAAATTTGCGATGAGTCCCCATGAAAATTGGCAGCAACTTGCGTGGGCAGGCGTCTTTTTAATCACCGTTGCCGTGTTGGGTTTAAACATTTTGGCGCGTTCAATCACCGGTCAAAAAAGTTAAAAATAAAAGCCGAAATTATTAAAGGAAATTAGTCATGGAAGTAGCAGTCGCAAACAAATCAAAACTTACCGTAAAAGATCTAAATTTTTATTATGGTAAGTTTCATGCTTTAAAAAATATTAATCTTGAAATACCTGAAAACCAGGTTACCGCCTTCATTGGACCCTCTGGTTGCGGTAAATCCACTCTCCTGCGCACTTTTAACCGTATGTTTGAGCTCGATCCAGAGCAACGCGCAGAGGGCGTGATTGAGCTAGACGGGGAGAACTTGTTGACCTCTCAATTGGATATTTCACTGATTCGTGCAAAAGTAGGTATGGTTTTTCAAAAACCAACTCCTTTTCCCATGTCAATCTATGACAACATCGCCTTTGGGGTCCGTTTGTTTGAAAATCTCAACCAAAATGACATGGATGACCGAGTAGAGTGGGCCCTCAAAAAGGCTGCTCTATGGACAGAGGTCAAAGACAAACTAAACCAAAGTGGTAGCGGTTTATCTGGCGGACAACAACAAAGATTGTGTATAGCCAGGGGGATTGCCATCAAGCCTGAGGTACTGTTGTTAGATGAACCCTGCTCAGCCTTAGACCCTATCTCAACTGCAAAGGTTGAGGAATTGATCATTGAGCTCAAGCGAGACTACACCGTCGTGATCGTGACACATAATATGCAACAGGCAGCTCGCTGCAGCGATTTCACGGCCTATATGTATTTGGGCGATTTGGTTGAATTTGGTCCCACTGAGCAACTCTTCTTCAAGCCCCAACGCAAAGAAACAGAGGATTACATCACAGGACGTTTTGGGTGATATTTTTTAATTCCCACCACAAGTAAAAGTAAAGATTTATAAGGATTTCCTATGCCAGATAAACATTTATCGACACAGTTCGACAGCGAGATTAACGACGTATGCTCAAGAGTGATGGAAATGGGAGGGCTAGTTGAGTCCCAGATCAGACAATCTGTTTACTCTTTGTCTCAACTCAGTACCGAAGTCACTGACCAAGTCGCTGAAGCTGAGAATAAGGTCAACGCAATGGAGGTTGAGATAGACCGGGAACTCACATCCATTATCGGTAGACGTCAACCCACCGCCAAAGATTTGCGCTTACTCATGGCTATTTCTAAAATCACTGCCAATTTAGAGCGCGCGGGGGATGAAGCGCAAAAGATTGCCAAAATGGTTAAATCCATTATCCAAGGCGGTGCACCGCGCAAGTTGCCCGCATCTGAGCTTAGACTTGCAACCGAGATGGCAAGCAGTCAACTTAGAAAGGCACTTGACGGGTTTGCCAGGTTGGATACTCAGTCAGCAGTTTTAATTTTAAAAGAGGATGATCTGATCGATCAAGAGTTTGACGGTTTCGTTAGAAAACTCATCACCTACATGATGGAAGATCCCAGAACCATCTCTGCAAGCCTTGATTTGCTATTCATTGCTAAAGCGATCGAGCGAATTGGGGATCATGCAAAGAACATTGCAGAGTGCATCATCTACATCGTGAAGGGTGCTGACATCAGACACACTTCAATAGCAGAGATAGAGTCTTCAGTTTTGTAAGAAGGATCCCCTCTGTATTTAACAATTTGAATAGAAAAATATGCGTTCACATTTACCCAGAGTTCTCATTGTTGAGGATGAGAAATCGATTGCAGAGTTGATATCTGTTAATTTACGTCATAACGGATTTACTCCGATTTGGTCTGAGGATGGGGATACTGCCCAACGAGAAATTGACTCTGTTTTACCAGACGTGATCTTGCTTGACTGGATGCTGCCCGGTCAAAGTGGAGTCACACTTGCTAAGAAATGGCGTGCAGATCCGAGAATAAAAGCAGTTCCAATATTAATGTTGACTGCAAGAGGGGATGAGAATGACAAAGTGATGGGTTTAGACGCAGGTGCTGATGATTACATCACTAAGCCCTTCTCAATCCAAGAGTTGTTGGCCCGCATTCGCGCGGTTTTAAGACGCAGAGCACCCGAGCAAGTTGCGGAGAGCGTAGCAGTAGGGGCGCTTAGTTTGGACGGGTCCTCTTACCGAGTTACGTACGCTGGACAGTCGCTTAAAATGGGGCCAACTGAGTTTAAACTCCTCAGCTTCTTTATGCACCACACTGAGCGAGTCCATTCGCGTTCTCAACTTTTAGATAAAGTTTGGGGAGACCATGTCTTTATCGAGGAGCGTACTGTCGATGTGCACGTTAAACGCCTGCGAGAGGCACTTGGAGAGGCGGGCACCATGATTGAGACAGTCAGGGGCGCAGGATATAGGTTGACCGTTAGCTCTCAAATTATTTAGCAATGCTGGGACAACTTTTAAGTCTCATACTTTTACTTTTACTAGGTGCTTTTGCAGGGCATCAACTTTTACAAAGTGATCCCCTTGGCCCCTGCGCGGGGATGTTCTTGGTCTGCATTTCTTGGTGTTTGTTTGATCAGTACAAAATAAAAAATGTTCTTAAATGGCTCAGAGACACCGAGCTTGAACCTAATCGAGAGATTGTTGCTAAAGGCGTTGGGGGATATATAAAAATTATTGACCGTGTCGTACGTTTGCAGCGTGCTTTGAAGAGAATAAATGCTGACAACGTGTTGCGTCTAAATGATTTTTTATCCGCAATCCAAGTCTCGCCAAACGGAGTATTGCTTCTAGACTCAGAGTCGCGGATTGAATGGTGTAACCAAACAGCCGCATATCAGCTTGGCATTGATATGAAAAAGGACGTTATGCAGCTGATTGCGAACTTAGTGCGTGACCCTATTTTTAGTAATTACTTGAAGCATTATGAGACGCAAAAAGAAATCGTAATCCAGTCCCGCGACAGCAGGCCCGAGATTCCCAGAATGATTTCCTTGCAACTCTTCCCCTACGGTGAGGGACGCCGTTTGTTACTGTCTAGAGACATAACGCAGTTTGAGCAGGCAGAGGTGATGCGCAGGGATTTTGTCGCAAACGTGTCTCATGAGATTAGAACACCACTCACAGTTTTGGCCGGTTTTGTTGAGACGCTTCTCACCTTGCCCGTCAGCGATGAGGAGAGACAGCGCTATTTGGAGTTGATGTCTACGCAGGCCACTCGCATGCAAACATTGGTCAATGATTTGTTGACACTCTCAAAGCTTGAAGGCTCCCCCGTGCCAAGCAAAACTGAGTGGACTCCTGTCATGGTGCTTTGGCGCCAATGCAACCAAGAGGCTCTTTCACTTTCTCAACTTTTGTCCCTCCATCCAAGCCAACAAATTAAGTTTGAATGGTTATTGGAGGACGAAAAATGTGAAGTAGCAGGCTCTCGCAACGAACTCTTTAGCGCAATGACGAATTTGGTGAGTAACGCTGTACGTTATACCCCTGAGGGAGGCACAATAAACGTATCCTTGACTCAACTCCTTACGGGTGATATTGAGTTCACCGTAAATGACTCAGGACCAGGTATCGCACCCGAGCACATTCCCCGTTTGACAGAGCGTTTTTACCGAATCGACCGAAGCAGATCGCGCGACAGTGGTGGAACCGGTCTTGGACTGGCGATTGTGAAACACGTTGCCCAAAGGCATGACTCCTTACTCAGCATATCTAGTCAACTAGGAAAGGGTTCCACCTTTAGCATTCGTATACCCTCGGAGAGATTGAGAAAAAGCACCACCGAACCAGCAGGGTTAGTGTAGGTTTTGTTTTTTGACTATATTGATAAAGATTTTAATTTGTAACTTTTATCTGCTAAAACCAATAGCGTAATCAGCATAAAAGCACTAATTAAGAGCGCGCAACTGGCCGTAATCCAAAACGCAACTGGATTCAAAAGAGGAAGTATTGAGCCCGGCCCTTGATAAGCGAGTACATAGCCTCCATAAAGACCAACTCCCCACAGCATTACGCTATAAATTAACAGGGGCTTTAAAGTAATTTTGAAACACCTCAATATGAAAAAGCAAAGTACCTGTAATGAATCGCCAATATGAAAAAGACAAAGCCATCCAAGCATTCTCCCAGCCAGTTCAGCCACCTGTGGGTTGGGCGCGTAAAGAGCGGCTATTTGGTGTCTAAACAAGGCCAGTAAGCTAATGTTGATAAGGGCCATGCAGATGACATTTTGAAATCCAATTTTGACGGCTTGAGTACAAAGATTTCTTTTTCCTGCGCCAATCCAGTAACTAACCCGCGCGCTGGTTGCAATGGAGAGTGATAAAGGGACCATGTACATGAGCGCTGCAAAGTTGGCCACTATTTGGTGGCTTGCTGAGGCGAGTGTGCCCAGTCTTGCAATAAAAAATGCCATCAACGTAAAGGAAGTTACTTCAACCGTAATGCTCAAAGCGTTTGGTACCCCAAGCCTGGCTAATGCCAAGATTTCGCCCCAATGGATGGCCTCCATAGGCGCCCAAATTCTGTAGGGAACGTAAAGACTTTGAGTTTTAAGTAAGACAACTGCAAGCGCCATCATCAAATAATTGACGATCAAGGTTGCAAACGCACATCCGCTTAAACCGAAGCCCTCAAAGCTGCCCACTCCAAGGGTGAGCAATAGAGATAACGGAATTTTTACGCAAAGGGCAGCAATTTGCACCCACATAATTAGTTGAGGTTTGCCTAAACTTTGGTTAAGTGTGCTGAACATTCTAAAAAAAAGCGCAGGCGGGAGGGCTGCAGCAAGAATCATTAAATAATTTTGCGCCTCCAAGCGAAGAGTTAGCGGCACTTGCGTTCGCTCGAAAATGAAATGTGGGGACAAGAGGGCAAGGACGCCCAGCAAGCTTGCGAATAAAAGAAGATAAATGGATTGTCTAAAAGTGGCCCCTAATGCGTGAGCTTTGCCCGATCCACGCAGCTCAGACAATACGGGTAAAAGAGCTTGTAAAAGCCCCATTAATGCAACGTACACCGTAATATAAAAGGCTGACCCAATAGAGAGGGTTGCCAACGCGTGTTCGCTAAAACGCCCTGCAACCACCGTATCTGTGATGCCAAAACTCATGACCGCAAGTTGCCCTACCCAGACTGTGAGGGCGTGACTAAATATCAACTTTCTCTCAGAAGTTGAGCTCTTGTTCACTTCGACTGTGCTTGGTTCGTGCTCTGGTAGCGCCGCGGGGCTCATAGCGTATGCCTAAAGATCACAACATCCTCATCAGGGTCAGAGGGCTTCCTAATTGTTTTATAGAGTTGCCAATTGCCTGCTTGGTGTTTGTTGATGATCTTTAGGATTTCCTCTTTGTGCTCACCGTTGCTTAAAACCCAATTGCACTGCGGATTTGAGTTGCTTGGGTGTTCTCGGATTTGGTCTAACAAAGAGTTAAGGATTTGATCGCTTTTTTGGAAATCAACTAGCTTGATGTGCTCATGATACTCAAGCGCTATCATTTCAGCCCTATTGAGTTTCCATGCGTAGACACAAGAAGTCTCGCCTGTGCTCGCATGTATGAGGCGCGCAAAGGCTGCGTAGCTGCGCGCGTAGTCCACGGGTGGTAGCCATAAACTCATCACCAATAGCCAGCACAGCGCCGCCCCTCCCGCCGGAAGGATGAGGGTCTTCCAAAGTGCAGCTGGGTTGCGTCCAACTCGCCAGAACACAATAAACCCCCAACTGAGGGTGGCGATTATTGCGAGCACGAACGATGAAAACGAGAAGTGTGAAACAAAGCCGGGAATGAGTTTAGCCACATTCTTTGCAGGTTGGGTGGGCCAGCCAGTTTGATAGGCAATCCAAATAACCCATATCACAAAAGCGCATCCACTAAAAAGCAGCAGGGTAAACCAATCAATCAGGGCCTTAACACCTCTTTTGAGAGTAGGCAGAGAAAACGCTGCCAAAGCGGCCATAGAGGGCAGGGCTAGCAAGAGTGTTCTCTCTTGGGAGTAACTGATAAAAGCTCCAAAAGTGATCGTCAAGCTAAAAAGCAGGGGAATGATCAGATGACGGCTCCAGTGTGCACTCGCCCATTGATTGCGCCAACGCCACAGGGTCCAAAGCACAAGAGGCCATACGGGCCAACAAAACCATATCCATAGTTTTCCAAGACTTGGGAGCTCATCCCACGTTTTCTCAAAAGGAGAGATCCTCCACTGCCAAAGATGCAACACCTGAGCGGTGATGCCCAAACCCAAACATAGAATGAGCATCATAAAGCTGTGCTGTTTGCTGCTGTTAGAGTCTTTGTCAAAGACGCAAACGCCTGCTCCGATTAGGCCCAAAATTATTCCTAAGCTGGGCGCTCCCATTAAAGTTAGTCCGTATAAACCAATTCCTAAAACCACTTGTGCCTGGTAAGGTTTGTAGGCCATCATCGAGAAACCAAGCATGATCATGCTGACCATTGACAATTGACCTACTGTAGGCGTGCTCTCGTGGCCCAACTGGGCTAGACCTAGAGTTGCAATAAGCGCCAAGGTGCTTGCATCTGCGAGTGCGAGTGCGTAGTCCCTTGGATCAGCTTGGCCACCAAAGGCGAATTCAACCGGTTTAGCTTGAGGGCTAAGGGCAAGAAAGTAAACGCTTTTCCAGGTGCAAAATAAAGTCAGACTCATTAGCCCGATAAACGGAATGCGAGAGGCTAACCCAATGCTCAGGACGTGCAATTGGTTGGCCAACAATTCAATAGACCATGCGCCTAAGCTATAGACCAATGAGCCGTCTATCTCAGGAGGCAGCCCCATGATGGTTGGCGTTAAAAGTGGCCAAACTAATGGGTTTAACTCAGAGCGAGTGAGCTCTAACATATAGCCAAAGGCGGTGATGTCTGCCGCCTTCCAAGGAGCTCTACCCACAAACCCAGCCACTACATAAATCAAACATAAAGAACACAACGCCCAAAGCGGAAATCTTCTGACCGCGTGTTGGGGAACTATCGAGGGGTTGGGTGAGTTCACTGGGTTACTTTGTGGCGCTAATTCTTGTTCAAGATAACCGGATTTAGAGGTTTGTTACAGATGGGGAATAAAAAAAGCAGCTACGGTTTCCCGTGCTGCCTTTTTGAGAAATGAGAGGTTATTTAGCAGCAGTTTTGCCGTACTTGTTACGAAAGCGCTCAACCCGTCCGCCCATTGTGTCCACTGATTTTTGTGTACCAGTGTAAAAGGGATGTGATTCACTTGAAGTGTCAAGTTTGAACAATGGCAACTCACGCCCATCTTCCATCTTTGTTGTTTCTCTTGAGTTCAAGCAAGAACGAGTCACAAACTTGAAGCCATTTGATAGGTCCACGAAACAAACTTCGCGGTACTCAGGGTGGATTCCGTCTTTCATTTTTATTCCTTGTATTTCAATTGCGGTAGCCACAGAGAACCATTTCACTGCACTTTTCGCTTAACAGTCAATTATGCCACATTAACTTACACATGTGTAAATCAAAAGGATTAATTAACCGCCGCGCCTCATTAAATCAAAGAAATCAACGTTGGTTTTTGTTGACTTCATGTTCTTGAGCATGAGTTCCATGGATTCAATCTCGTCCATGTTGTAAATGAGTTGTCTAAGAATACGAGTTTTTTGCAAAATCTCGGGAGCAAAAAGAAGCTCCTCGCGTCTAGTGCCACTGCGGTTGAGTTGAATAGCGGGAAAAACACGCTTTTCGTAAAGACGTCTGTCTAAATGAATCTCGCAGTTACCAGTGCCTTTGAACTCTTCAAAAATAACTTCGTCCATGCGGCTGCCGGTTTCAACCAACGCAGTTGCAATAATGGTGAGCGATCCGCCTTCCTCAACTTTACGCGCAGCTCCAAAGAATCTCTTAGGCCGTTGCAATGCATTTGCATCAACACCTCCCGTCAGGACCTTACCCGAACTTGGAACTACATTGTTGTATGCCCGGGCAAGACGTGTAATCGAATCAAGCAAAATAACAACATCTTTTTTCAGTTCTACCAAACGCTTTGCACGCTCTATGACCATTTCAGCTACGTGGACGTGCCTGGCTGCGGCTTCATCGAAAGTTGAAGCAATCACCTCACCTTTCACGCTGCGCTGCATCTCAGTGACCTCCTCAGGTCGCTCATCCACCAAAAGCACCATCATGTGAGAATCAGGGTAATTTGCGGTGATGGCGTGAGCAATGTGTTGCATCATCACGGTTTTACCGCTCTTTGGGGGAGCAACCAATAAAGCGCGTTGCCCTTTACCAATCGGGGCAATGATGTCAATAATTCTGCCGGTGATGTTTTCTTCCCCCTTGATATCTCTTTCAAGGCGCATGTGCTCTTTAGGAAATAAAGGTGTTAAGTTCTCAAACATCACCTTATGTTTGTTGTTTTCGGGTAAGTCGCCGTTTACTTTGTCAAGCTTAGTCAATGCAAAATAACGCTCGCCTTCTTTTGGAATGCGGACCTCGCCTTCAACCATGTCGCCTGTATGAAGATTGAACCTGCGAACCTGGCTAGGGCTGATATAGATGTCATCTGTACTGGCAGTGTAGCTAGTGTCAGGGCTTCTTAGAAAGCCAAAGCCATCGGGTAGTATTTCAAGAACCCCGTCTGCAAACACTTGTTCGCCTGCACGGGCCCTTTTTTTGATGATCGCAAACATCAATTCTTGTTTGCGCATACGACCCGTATTTTCTATTTCAAGGTCGTCTGCTTGTTTGAGTACTTCAGACACGTGAAGTGCCTTGAGTTCATTAAGGTGCATGTATGTATCCCTATGGGGGAGTTCAAAATATAAGAGAGGAGGGGAGATTAGTTGGATTGCTTTGGGCGCGTAACCCAAAATCTGTCACTATTGCGGTCAAGTTATTTCAAAAGCTATTAAAGATTTTGTTACCGAATCAGCATTATGACAGGAAAAAAGTCCGCAAACTGTCAAACTCGTAATCTTTGGAATTTCCTTATTTTGGGCACCCCGAGCTTTTCCAAGCCCGGGAGCCCCAAACTAGCCAAAGGAGTATTCGCAGCGCAAGGATTTTTTAGGCCTGGTTTTGAGCGTCCAAAAGGACGAATTTTAACCTTAACAAGGTCTCAGAACTTAAACCGAAAAATCTAGCTTAGGCAAGTTGTTGGTCAATGAACTCGGTTAATTGTGATTTAGAGAGAGCGCCTACTTTCGTCGCGGCAAGTTGTCCGTTTTTAAAAAGCATGAGTGTGGGGATGCCTCGAATACCAAATTTACCAGGAATCTCGCGGTTATCATCCACGTTCATTTTAGTAACCTGCAACTTGCCCTCATAAGTTCCTGCTATTTCGTCCAAAATAGGTGCAATCATTTTGCACGGACCGCACCACTCTGCCCAATAGTCAACCAATACAGGAGAGCTCGACTGGAGAACCTCTTTTTCAAAAGTGTCGTCTGAGATGTGTTTGATAAGTTCACTTGCCATAGTCTTTCCTTGTGTCATTGGGGGGATTTTAAGAATTTTAATACTTAGTTCAGTCAGGTGTTGCAAAACTGCTTTCAGGGTTGCTTTTAGGGGCAACCAGATAGAATCAAAAGTATATTGTGACAGAAAGTTACTGAAAACTATCCGCGCAGGGTCTCTAAGGTGTACTACACTCTTTTGAATAGTCAGCGCGTCTAGGTAGTCCATATTTAATTCCTGGCCCAAGTTTTTTTCTCTTTAGGGGAGTTTTTCTACTATGTCTTTAACCATCGATGTCATATCGGATATTGTGTGTCCTTGGTGCTACATAGGGAAGAAAAAACTGCAAACTGCAATAGATATTTATGCATCTCAAAACCCCGATGCTGAAATCCCTCAAGTAAGGTGGCACGCCTTTCAACTCAACCCCGATTTGGATGAGTCCGGTATGGACAGAGCCGAGTATGTCTTGAATAAGTTTGGAAATAGAGCCTCTACTGTGTATGACCGGGTCACAAACGTAGGGTTAGAAGTGGGGATTGAATTTGCTTTTGACAAAATCCAAAGGCAGCCCAACACCCGAAAAGCACACAGCTTAATAGCGGCATGTGCGGAGCCAGCATTACAAGAAAAAATGGTTCAGCTTTTTTTTGATGCCTATTTCATACTTTCAAAGGATCTAACAGATGATAATGTATTGAGCGCGATTGCATTGGAGGCCGGATTAGATCAGACCTTAATTGAAAAAGCATTGCATTCAGAAGAGTCTATCAAGGCCGTTGAGAAAGCGGATCAATACGCAAGAAGCATTGGTGTACAAGGCGTTCCTTTTTTTGTTTTCAATGAAAAAGTCGCCGTCTCAGGCGCTCAGGGGCCCGAGACACTGGTAAACGCGATGACTCATTCTCAAGGAATCGGTTAATCCCAACTTTATTCGATCTATTCTTAGCCGCGAAGTGGGTTTAAAGATGTTTAAAAAATAACCATCCCTCCAACCCTCACAGCGCTGAAGCCCGATTCTCTCCACAGATTTTATTAGTTTAGTTTTTGCTATATAGATATGTTTGCCCACCTACGCTTGCACTCTGAGTATTCAATTATTGATGGGTCGATTCGAATTGACCAGTTGGTAAAAGTTGCTCATCAGGATCAACAGCCTGCAATTGCCATAACTGACTTGAATAATATTTTTGGAGCAATTAAGTTTTATAAAGAATGCAGAAGCTCAGGCATAAAGCCCCTGATTGGAGCAGATATTCATGTCCAACACGATCCTCTAAGGCAGGACCTGAGTACCCGGTTATTGATACTTGTGCAAAATCACCGTGGCTATTTAAATTTGTGTCAATTGCTAACCAAGGGTTGGACTGAGAATGTACATAGAACACAAAGTTTAATCAAACTTGACTGGCTTAAAGAGCGCTCAGATGGATTAATCGCCTTATCTGGGGCGCATACTGGGGCCTTAGGTCAGGCCCTGTTAAACCAAGACAGCTCAAAAGCCAGTGAAATTGCCTTGGACTTGGCTGGTATTTTTCCGCACCGTTTTTATATAGAAATTCAAAGGGCTGGCAGAGCTGAGGATGAAAAGCTCGTCAATTCAAGTGTGAATTTAGCCTCTAAGCTGAATTTACCAGTTGTAGCGACCCATCCGATCCAATTTTTGAATGAATCCGACTATGAGGCGCACGAGGCGAGGGTATGCATAGCGGACGGCGAAATTCTTGGTAATTCAAGACGGGTAAGAAAATTCAACAAGGATCAATACTTTAAATCAAGCTCTGAGATGCAGGCTTTGTTTGCGGATATCCCCTCGGCCATTACAAATAGCTTGGAAATCGCAAAGCGTTGCAGCCTCTCACTGTCACTTGGCAAACCTCAGCTCCCCAACTATCCAACCCCCCTGATTGATAACAAACCGATGGAGATAGAGGATTTTTTCAGGCAAGAATCTCACGCAGGACTTCGGGATCGAATGGAGCATCTTTACCCAGTCCAAAGCGTACGGGAATCTAAGCTCGATCAATATGTTGAACGACTAGATTTTGAAATAAATACCATCCTCAAAATGGGATTTCCAGGCTATTTTTTGATTGTCAGTGACTTTATCAATTGGGCAAAGAAAAACGGCTGCCCAGTTGGCCCAGGCAGAGGCTCGGGCGCTGGCTCGCTTGTCGCTTATGCTTTAAAAATCACGGACCTCGATCCCCTTCAGTACAACTTGCTGTTTGAGAGGTTTCTCAACCCAGAGCGCGTTTCGATGCCTGATTTTGATATCGATTTTTGCCAAGCAAACAGAGATAGGGTGATTGAGTATGTAAAGCAAAAATATGGGCGAAATGCGGTCTCTCAAATCGTCACTTTTGGTACCATGGCTGCTCGGGCTGCTATTCGAGACGTGGGGCGCGTGCTTGATTTAAATTATTCTTTTTGCGATGGAATTGCCAAACTCATACCCAATAAACCAGGCGTTCACATGACGCTTGAAAAGGCGTTGGAAGCAGAGCCCTTACTCTCAGACCGAGTTGCCAAAGAGGAGGAGACGAGGATACTTTTTTCTCTTGCCCAAAATTTAGAGGGTCTGACACGAAACATAGGCATGCACGCAGGAGGCGTATTAATTGCCCCGGGCCAGTTGACGGATTTTTGTCCTCTCTACCAACAACCCGGAAGCGATTCAGCGGTTAGCCAATTTGACAAAGACGATGTCGAAGCTGCGGGACTGGTAAAGTTTGACTTTCTTGGCCTCGCCACGCTCACCATCTTAGAGCGCGCCAAAGAAATGATCCGCTCCAGACACCCGGGACAAGAAGGCTTCGCTTTTGAAGACATTGCACTGGACGATGCGCAGACCTACCAACTCTTTACTGAGGGTAAAACAGAGGCCGTATTTCAGTTTGAAAGCAGAGGTATGCAAGGTATGCTCAGGGATGCTAAGCCTACTCGCTTGGAGGATCTGATTGCGCTTAACGCTCTGTACAGGCCCGGACCTATGGATTTAATTCCTAGTTTTGTAGCAAGAAAACACGGCAGAGAAGAGGTTGTGTACCCCCACCCATTGGTTGAAAAAGTTCTCTCAGAAACATACGGAATCATGGTCTATCAAGAGCAGGTGATGCAAACAGCTCAGGTCTTAGGTGGGTATACCTTAGGCGGTGCGGATTTGCTCAGACGAGCCATGGGAAAGAAAAAAGTAGAGGAAATGGCTTTGCACCGTCAAATCTTCAGGGACGGGGCTGTCAAAAACAGTATCAGCGTTGAAGCTGCTGATGAGATTTTTGATTTGATGGAGAGATTTGCCGGGTACGGGTTTAATAAATCGCACGCTGCAGCCTACTCACTCTTGGCTTATCACACTGCGTGGGTGAAGGTGCATTTTACCGCCGAGTTTTTTTGCGCAAACATGACCATTGAGATGGACAACACGGACAAGCTGCGCATTCTCTTTGAGGATGCCAAACGCTTTGGCATTGAGTTTGAGGCACCAAATATCAACCGTGGACAGTATCACTTTTGGCCCGTCTCAAATGCAATCGTTTGTTACGGACTAGGCGCAGTTAAAGGTAGCGGACAACAAGCAGTGGACTCAATTGTTAATGAAAGGCTTGAAAACGGCCCTTTCAAAAGTCTCTTTGACTTTTGCAAGCGCATAGATCGATCCAAGGTTAATAAGAGATCGGTGGAGGCACTCATTAAGGCTGGAGCCTTTGATTGTTTAAACAGAGACCGGGCAACATTGTTGGCAAGCGCGGAGAAAGCGTTTGAATACGCTGCGGCAATTGAATCAAGCGCTAATCAGGGGGGATTGTTTGATAGTCATGACGACGGTGTAGGCTCCATGAATGAGGAGCCCGAGTTGTTAACACAAAAACCTTGGGGAGTTCGCGAACAACTTTCTCAAGAAAAGGCGGCTCTAGGATTTTATTTGTCGGGTCATTTGTTTGACGAAGTTCACGCCGAAGTCAGACGTTTTGCAAAACGCTCATTGAAAGATATCACCGAGTCCAAAGAGCCCCAATTGTTGGCGGGGATCATCAGCGAATTTAGGGTCATAACCGGCCAAAGGGGGAAATTAGCCCTCTTTAAATTGGATGACAAAACCGCCAGTTTAGATGCCTCTATGGACGAGGCGCTGATGAATACGCATAAAAATACACTTAAGGAAGATGAGCTCATCATCGTTATGGCACGGGTTCAGGTAGACCGTTTCTCCGGGGGGGGTGCACTGAGGGTTAACATCCAACAGGTTTGGGATTTGGCGCAGGCAAGGTGTAGGTTTGGAAAATATTTAAAGCTAACTGTAAACGGTGCAATCCCAGATGTAGCGGGTTTAATCAAAGAGTTCCCCCCGAAAAAAGAGCAAAATGAGCACGGCGAACTCGTCAAAGGATTAAATGTGCGGATGCATTTACTCAGAGACGATATTCAAGCTGAAATAGAACTTGGTAATAGTGCCCGCTTTTACCCAAGCGACGCGGCTATCGCGGGTTGGACCCATCAAGCCTATATGGGGCAGGCTAAAGTAATTTACGATTGAACCATATGTTTTACACCATACCTACTCTTCTTACCTGGACTCGGATTATTGCCATCCCGTTATTGGCGGCTGTTTTTTACTTGCCCTTAGACATTCAAACTTGTAACGCACTGGCAACAGTGATGTTTATTGTTTTTGCTTTAACGGATTGGTTAGATGGTTATTTGGCTAGAAAGCTAAACCAAACCTCTTCCTTTGGGGCCTTTTTAGATCCCGTGGCTGATAAATTTTTGATTTGCTCCAGTTTATTGGTGCTCGTGCACCTTGGACGTGCAGATGTGTTTGTTGCTTTAATCATCATTGGTCGTGAGATTGCAATTTCTGCGCTAAGAGAGTGGATGGCACAAATTGGTGCCTTAAAAAGTGTAGCAGTGCATATGCTTGGCAAAGTAAAAACAACTGCTCAAATGATTGCAATACCGTTTTTACTCTACGACGGCAGTATATTGGGGGGTGTGAACACGGGCTATTTGGGGCAGTACCTTATTTGGATTGCTGCAGTGTTGACGGTCTGGTCGATGGTTTATTACTTACAAAAGGCTATCCCTCACATTCGCGAAAAAGCTGAATGATCAAGCCCAGATTGACTTTCACCTGGATTGAGGTGATGCCTTTTTTATTCGTTTTATTGTGGAGTACTGGCTTCATCGTCGCTCGCTACGGCATGCCCCTGTCCCCTCCTTTTAAGTTTTTAGAGCTTCGCTTTTTGTGCTCAATTTTGTGTTTCTTGCCCTGGATTTATCTGTCTAAAGTGCCCTGGCCAACTGAGGGAAAACAGTGGCTGCATTTGGGTGTGACGGGTATCCTCATTCAAGCCGGCTATTTGGGCGGTGTTTGGTTCGGCGTTAAGTCTGGCATTGGTTCAGGGTTGACTGCATTAATCATGGGCCTTCAACCCATATTGACAGCCTTTTGGCTTTCCTCCAGACAACACTTGATCACGAGGCGCCAGTGGCTTGGATTATGGTTGGGGTTAAGTGGTGTGATACTCGTCTTATTTCATAAGTTCAGCGATGGCATTGAGGTTAATGTGCCTGGAGTTATGGCGGAGCTTGTTGCTTTACTGAGCATTACGGCGGGGACTTTGTACCAAAAACAATTTGTTAAGTCTTGCGACGTGAGGACAGCAAACACTGTTCAATTAATGGCCTCTGCTATGGTAACTTTGCCACTCGCAGGTTTGGAGTTAGAGCAAATACAGTGGGGCGCACAGTTCTTCTATTCTCTAGCTTGGTCGGTTTTGGGACTTACCCTAGGCGCAGGCTCATTGTTTTATGTCTTAATTCAAAGGGGCGCAGCTTCTCAGGTGACGAGTTTGCTTTATTTAGTGCCCCCTACGACAGCGGTGATGGCTTGGATTTTGTTTGGAGAGGCTATTACGCTAACCTCTTTATTTGGGGTGGCGTTTACAGTTATGGGTGTGTGGCTCGTTGTTAAGGCAGCGAAATAAAAAAACCACGTCATTGCCAGAAACTGCCGAGAAAAATTTTAAAATTGAGTCGATACAAACTACATAACCAACAGGGCTAAGAAAATGAGTAAGAAACGAATCGCAGTCATCCCAGGCGACGGGATCGGCAAAGAGGTCATGCCGGAGGGGATTAGAGTTTTAGAGGTTGCTGCTCAAAAATTCGGTATTGATTTGCAGTTTGATCATTTTGATTTTTCGAGCTGGGACTACTTTGAGCGTCACGGCAAGATGATGCCTGACAATTGGAAAGACTTGGTAGGCTCGCATGACGCTATTTATTTTGGCGCTGTGGGCTGGCCCGATAAGATAGCGGACCACGTTTCACTGTGGGGGTCTTTACTTTTATTTCGTCGGGAGTTTGATCAGTACGTTAATCTGCGTCCCGCCCGGCTGATGCCTGGAATTATTGCTCCTGTGGTTAGGCGAGACGGGTCCCCACGCTTGCCCGGCGAGATAGATATGTACATCGTGCGAGAAAATACAGAGGGGGAATACTCCAGTATCGGGGGACGTATGTATCCTGGTACGGAGCGCGAGATTGTGATGCAAGAAACTGTGATGTCTAGGATCGGAGTGGACAGAGTTTTGAAGTTTGCATTTGAATTGGCCCAGTCACGTCCTAAAAAGCACCTGACAAGCGCTACCAAATCAAATGGTATCGCAATCACAATGCCTTACTGGGACGAGCGGGTGGCTGAGATGGCCAAACAGTATCCAGGAGTGCAATTAGACAAGTTTCATATTGATATCTTAACGGCCCACTTTGTTCAGCGACCCGACTTCTTTGATGTAGTTGTGGCCAGTAATTTATTTGGGGACATTTTGAGTGATTTAGGACCCGCTTGTACTGGCACTATTGGAATCGCACCGAGTGCTAATTTGAACCCGACCCGTCAGTTCCCATCTTTATTTGAGCCAGTACACGGCTCTGCGCCTGATATTGCTGGCAAAGCAATCGCCAACCCAATTGGACAAATATGGTGCGGTGCAATGATGCTGGAATTCTTGGGCTATAAAAATGCCCACTACGCGATATTGAATGCGATCGAAAAAGCGCTGGATCCGGTACATGGCCTACCCCGAACGCCCGATATTGGAGGAAAAGCAAGCACCAGCGATATGGGTAAGTCAATCGCGGAACTACTAAATAAAGCCTAATTTTGATTTTTTTAAATAATCTTTTCTATTTCTATCTGTTTTTCAGTTGATAAAAATGTAAAAGCAGAGCAAATAAGACTAGAATTTATCTTTCTCTGTTTTGAGATCTAACAATTGAATTAA